>CAYUQO010000015.1:0-119282 GCA_964446945.1 uncultured Bordetella sp. | reverse complement strand
TCATTTCTTCCTCCCTGAATGTTACCGGCGCTGTCACCGTTTGCGGCTGGCGACGGGGGCGTCCACCACATCACAATGGTTCGAGAATTCGTTATGCGCCGGGCGCAGCAGAACCGGAGCCGGCACCGGCGCGGGCCTCCTTGTCGCGACGCGCCGCAGCAGATTGTCTTTCGCGAAATCCTCCCGGGCCTGACGCGTGGGGCTTTCGTTTTGCGCAATTTCGAGAATGAGCTTGCGCCGCATTGCCGGCGCGAAATCCCTGTAGCTGTGCACAATGATGATAAAGGCGCCGCGGCCGCCGGCGACGCAGGCCTGGTAATATCTGTCGAGATTGGGAAAGTACCCGTTTGCGCTTTCGTCCATCACGGGAAGGCCGTTGACGACAACGCCCTGTTTTGTGACGAGGTCACGCATTTGCTCCATCGGCTTTCCGATGTTGTTCGCTCCATCGCCCATCACGTCGATGACTTTGCGGGTTGCAAAAATATTCCTGTCGCTCGAACGGATCAGCGCGGCGCCAAGCTCGAGCGCATTGCTGATCGAGGTGCGGTCTCCAAACGGGCGCGGCAGCGCGAGAATACTCCGCGCAAATGCTGCTGCACTGGTGCGATCATGGATGATGCGCCAACCGATGACAGTCTTTCCAAAACCCGGACTCGAGAACTCCAGCATTGAAACCGCGATTCTTCCCAACGCCCCGTTTTGAATGGCCTTGATGACGTCGGGATCGAGAAACGCCTGCGCGGTGCCGGCGCGCTCCAGGTAAAGCTCGTTATTGTCAATGCTGCCCGAGACATCGGTGGCCAGCACCAGTTTCAGATCGACCGCTTCAGCAGCTGTTGCCGGTGAACAGCAGTTGAACAACAGCGGAATCGCGCCAGCCACCAAAGCCAAAGCCCGCGTGGATAAATCTGGGGCGATTTTCATGGACAGCATCATGCCACGGCCCGCCCTCGCGCGCGAGCGGCGGTACCTTCGGCGCGGCTGCTTTGCTCAAAAGTCTGCTGTCTTCGCGACCGGGATATGAAAGTCGTAATGCTCGAAATGCGTCGGATTCTCGGCGCAGGAGATTTCGATCATGGGCTGTTGCCGGCGCCGGAAATCCGTCGTGCCGGCCCAGGGTTGTTTGAATGCCGCCGGATCGTCAACCACCATCGACATATTCAGCGTCTTGCCGTCGCCGGAAATCGTCCACCGCTCCTGGACATGTAGCTTGTCGCTGTGCGGAGTGCGGTATTCGTCGACAAAGGTTCTGGTATTTCCGCCGATGGTGTCGATGACCAGCGAATTGCCTTCGTAATGGCCCACGGATTCTCCGTACCAGGATGGTTTCGGATTCCGGGAATGCGGCACATTGAGATAGATGTGCCGGACCTGCATGTCGCCCGCCCAGATCATCAATACTTCTTTCGGCGTCTGCACGAAGTAGATCGGGCGCGCTCCGCGCACCATGTCGAAATCGGGGACACCTGCGGGCGTGCAGGACTGGTGCGCCAGATAGGCGGGTTTGCCGTGCAGCACCTCGTCATTGTCCTTCTTCATGATGTCCCTGGCCCATGGCGTGAGATTCGGGTCGGACAGATCGGCAATGCGGTAACTCGCCTGGCCATCGTCGGTATTGTTGACGTGGTGATAGGCTGGATCGTCGTGTACCGGTCCGGGCCCGGCAAAGCCGGGCAGGGGGCCGATTTCGGGACCAAAGTGGTACCAGGCGGTCTCATGCGACGAGAAATCGGGTGGCGCAGAATTGGATTGTGCCGCGGCCCCCGCAATCAACGTCACGGAAAGGACGGCGGCAGAAATTGCAGTGAATTTGAATCCAGGCATGCGTGCTTTTCCTGAACTGCGTCCACCACGCCACGATGAAGAAAAAAAGGGCCTTCTGCAACTCGGAAGGCCCCTGGAGTTCCGGTCGGGCCAAGGGGGAACCCAAGCCCGCCGGATGTGATGTCGTCTGCGCTTCGCCCGGTTTGCTGATGCCGGACGGATTGCCTGCTTCTGCTACCAGTTCTTGATCACGGTCAGGCCAATGACGCGGCCGTAATCCGGCGCAAGAATGCTGAATCCCGAGGGATTACGGGTCTGCGAATTTGGTCCGTACTCAAACGGGGCATGCTTTCCCATCAGGTCGTTGATGGTGAGCTGGAGCGTGACGCGTTTCAGGTAATCATTGGCTGGCATGTCGCCCGTGCTGTAGCCGAGCGACAAATCGACCGTGTCCCAGGCCGGCTGCGCGAAGGAGAAATTGCTGATGGCGCAGGGCAGCGTCCCGCCACCCAGCGTGCCGCCCGCTGTCGTGCACTGGAAATTCACGTTCGGCGGGGCGCTTGTCCGGAATTCGTAGTAGTGGTCCTGGTGATTCCAGAACACGGTCGCGCTGATCGGACCATCGCTCCAGCCGAGGCGGGCCCGGTACTGCATCCTTGGCGCTGTCTCAACGCCAACCATGTTGTTGACTCCACCAATGCCGGAAATCGTTTGGTGGAACTCGTCGAAGATCGTGCCGCCCGACACCTTCTGACTCCAGCGGTGCAGATAATAGGTGCCGGTGATGCCGATATTCCAGGCGCCGAGATCGCCCGCGTCGTAATCATAACTGCCGTTGAAATCGAATCCTTGAACGTGAAGGAAGCCCGAATTCGTGGTCGCGGAATCATTGATCCAGTAAACACTCGTCGCCTGGGCAGGAGTGATTCCGTCGGTCTGGGCGGGATCGTTGATCGCCGCCAGAACCATTTTCTCGAACGGCGCACAGAGCCCCGGATTGGCGTTGTCCGCCACCGGGCAGCCCGTGTCGCTGGGCAAGATCATGGTGAAACGCTGGTTCGGATCGTTGAAGCCGCCCTGACCCGAGGCGCCATTCTGTGGCGCCAGCAAGCCGTTGATTTTGACGCTGTAGTAGGTGACCTGCAGATCGAGGCCTCTCAGGAAATCGATCTGCGGCGCGAGTTCGAGGCCGATGCCGTAATTGGTCGCTCGTTCCGGCGCCAGCGCAAGCCCGCCTTCGCGCACCTGGGTCTGGCCCTGGAAGTTCTGGAAGATACGCAGCGCCGGCTCCGGCCCGCCGCCCCAGCCAAAGCCGCCGGGTGAGCTGCCACAGGCAAGTCCGGCCTGATGCAGAGCGTCCGCCGCACTGCCTGCCGACGCCGCGCTGCATGTGATGGTGGCGAAATTGCCCGATTGTCCGGGGAAATTGAGCGATGCATCGACGGGACTGAGAATATTCGAGTACTCACCTTCATTCGCGAAGCGGAAGGAAGTGCCCCAGCTTCCCCGCACCGTGGCGCCCACCAATTCGTCGATCAGCCAGGTGAATGCGATTTTCGGATTTCGCGTGATGCCGGTCAGATTCAAATTGCCGCCGTAATTGTCGTAGCGCCACGAACCTTCGATATCGAGCTTGCGCACCAGCGGGATGTTCAGATTGTCCCCAAGGATCGGAATGTCCACCTGGGTGAAGAATGCCCAGACGTGATAAGGCGACGGATCGAATCTGGTGGCCTGATTGAGCGGCAGGTTTCCCGGGCCGAGCGTATTGTTGTTGCCGTCCCCGCCAATGGGTTCATCGGATTCATAAATCCCGCCAACCGCCGCTTTGACCTGACCGGCCGGCAAATCGAACAGCGGCCCATCGAACTTGGCGCTTTTTTCATCCATCGACCAGCGCGCCTGTTGGGTGCGCCGGTTACCGATAAAGTTGATTGTCGCGGGTGAATTGCACTGGAACGCCCGCGGGTCACAGAACAGGTTCAGGAAGGGAATCGCCGCACCGGTGACGGGATCGACTGCCTGCGCCCCGTTATTGCCCAGCGCCGCATTCACACCGTCCGAGTTGATGTAGTGCCGGATATAGCCGACATCTTCAAAGCTGCGCGAATCATAGATCTGACCGTTCCAGGCGAATGGCAGATCAAGATTGACCCCGAACTGATAGCGTTCCGAAATTTCCCACGCCGGAATGATCGGCGGCACGTCGAGCGCGAGGTCGTATGAGACCCGCAGGCCGGCGGGCGCACCTGCCGGGTAATACGGGTTGATCGTCGGCACTTTCCACGTACGGAGATAGGATCCCAATCCCTGGCCGCCGAAAGACGGCAAATGCTCTTGCGCGCGGCGGTTGGTGTAAAACCCTGTGCCGAAAAACGTCACGCCCGGGAACAGCCTCTGGTCGATCGTCGCGACGAAGGAGTTCTTCTGCTGCGCGCCCTGCTCCCAACCACTCGTGCCGGACAGCGGATCGACGAAATTATTGGCGCCGGCATGACCCAACAGGCTCGCCCAACTGATGGTCGATGCGCCTCCCGGCCCCTTGGCATCGGCGGCTGCGCTCCAATTGGCGCCCGTGCCCGCGGGAACGGAAAAGCAATTGGTGCAAGTACCGTTCACCAGCGCCGGAGCCTGACTGCCGGTACCGAGTGAGCTGACGACGTTCGGCGCTCCTGTGGATACCGTGCCGGGAATCGACGCGCCGATTGCAACGAACGGGTCCTGGAGACCCCAGGGCAGGAAATTGGTGGTGTATTTGGAATGGATATTTCCTTTGACCGGTTTTTCGTCGGTCCATTCATAAGTCAGGGTGATATCGCCACTGTCCCAGGTGCGGCCCCACAATTGGGACGCCTGATACTGCACGCCGCCGCCGTCCGTCGGCGCCTGCACATGGGCGAGCGTCACCGCGCCGTCGAAGCCGCGCTTCAGCACGATATTGATCACGCCGGCGATCGCGTCCGAGCCGTAAGTTGCCGAGGCGCCGTCCGCGAGAATATCGACGCGATCCAGAGCCAGCGCGGGAATGATCGAAGGGTCAATGGCGCAGAGACCGTCCGCCTGCGGAGGAAAGCGCACGCCGTCAACCATCAGCAATGAGCGTGGACCTGTCTGGTCGAGGCCGCGGATATTGACGCGGGTTTCGCGTTCCTGGTGGCCGCCGGAATTTACGGCCGATGGCCCCGGCGCAACGTTGGCAACCGGAACCGTGCGGAACAGGTCGCCGATGGTCACGGCGCCGGTCTGGGAAAAGTCCTGCACGCCGAGATTGGTGACCGGCACGCCGACCGCGGCGGTACCATGAATCAATGAACCGGTGACGAGAACCTGCTCGGGCACGGCTTCGGGCGCAGCCTGCGCCATCATCTGCGCCTGTGCCCCCAACGCGCTACCGAGCGTCAGCAGCGAAGCTGAACCCATCAATACGGCAAACCGCGAAGTAGTCGGATTCATTCTCTTCCCCTCAATTTGCGCGCTTAGCTGCGCGATTGAGTCGGGCAGAGTCCTGAGAAGGCCCCCACGGGAGAGGAGGGGCGGACAACTCGGCACTCTCCTCGACGTTGAACACGCTAAGCGAGTTCCCCGCCGGATTGTACCGAATTGTCGCAAGATTCCCCCGAATGGTGTCGGATTTTGCGTGGTGTGTCATTTTTGACGCAATTAGAGTGCGCCATTCGTCATGCGCAACTGATGGCTGTACACACGCGATGGCCGGTTCGGCCGGGTCGCACGAGAATCGTATCGCTGTCGGCCGAAAATCTCTTCAGGACTGGCGCTCACTGAAAAAAAGGGCCTTCCGCAACGCGAAGGCCCTCTGGAGTGCCGGCCGGGCCAAGGGGGAACCCAAGCCCGCCGGATTTGATGCCGCCTCACATCTGCTTCGCTTGGCGTGATGGTGCCGGGCGGGTTCCCTGCTTGCGCTACCAGTTCTTGACCACCGTCAGGCCGATGACGCGGCCGTAATCCGGCGCCAGGATGCTGAAGCCTGAAGGATTGCGGGTCGACGCATTGGGTCCGTACTCAAACGGAGAATGCTTGCCCATGAGGTTGTTCACGGTGAGCTGAAGCGTGATTCGCTTCAGGTAATCATTCGCCGGCATGTCGCCGGTATTGTAGCCGAGCGAGAGATCGAACGTGTCCCAGGCCGGCTGGATATAGGAGAAGTTGCTGATCGCGCACGGCATACTGCCACCGCCCAGCGTGCCACCCGCAGTCGTGCACTGGAAATTCACATTCGGGGGGGTGCTCGTCCGGAATTCGTAATAGTGGCTCTGGTGATTCCAGAACAATGTTGCAGTCAGCGGGCCGTCGCTCCAGCCGACGCGGGCACGGTAGATTGAGCGCGGGAGTGTCTCTACGCCGCTCTGGGCAAGCCCACCAACCGACGAGAGGTTTTGATGGAAGTCGTCGATGATCGCGCCGCCGGCCGACTTCTGATCCCAGCGATGCATATAGTAGGTACCGGTGACGCCGATATTAAAGGCGCCGAGATCCCCGGCATCGTAGTCATAGCTGGCGTTGTAATCGATTCCCTGGACGTGAAGGAAGCCCGCGTTGGTGGTTGCGGAATCGTTGATGAAAAAGACCTGCCCCGCTTGAGAGGCAGTAATTCCATCGGTCTGGGCGGGATCGTTGATCGCGGCCAGAACCATTTTTTCGAACGGAGCACAGAGCGCCGGGTTGGCGTTGTCCGCCACCGGACAGCCGGTGTCGCTCGGCACGATAAAGTGGAAACGCTGGTTCGGATCGTTGAGGCCCGGTGTAGCTCCGGCGGCAAGCTGTCCGGAGAGCACGCCATTGACTTTGACGCTGTAATAGGTGGCCTGCAGATCAAGGCCCCTGAGGAAATCAATCGTCGGGGCAAGTTCGAGCCCGACGCTGTAGTTCGTGGCCTTTTCCGGCGCGAGCGCGAGTCCACCTTCGCGCGTCACCGTCTGGCCCTGGGCATTGGTGAAGATGCGCAACGCCGGCTCCGGTCCGCCGCCATAGGAGAAGCCGCCCGGGTTGGTGCCGCAGGGGAGGCCCGCCGCAACGAGTGCCTGCGCCGTGCTGCCTGCTGCCGCGGCCCCGGCGGTGCATTCGAGAGTGGCGGCTGTGCCCGAATTGGGAAAACCGATCGAATTGTCGACCGGACTGAGCACATTTGAGAACTCGCCTTCATTCGCGAAGCGGAAGGACGTTCCCCAGCTTCCACGCACCGTGGCGCCGACCAATTCATCGACAACCCAGGTGAATGACACTTTCGGATTGCGGGTGATGCCGGTGAGCACCGGATTGCCGCCGTACTGATCATAGCGCCACGATCCTTCGAGATCGAATTTGCGCATCAGCGGCAAGTTCAGGTTGTCGCCAAAAACGGGAATGTCCACCTGCCCAAAATATGCCCAGACATGGTAGGGTTCGGGATCGCAGGTGATGAACTGGCCGAGGGCCAGGTTTCCGGGTGTTCCGGCGTTGCTGCCATCGCAACCATTGACACTATCGGATTCATAAGTCGCGCCAATGGCCGCCTTCACCTGACCGGCCGGAAGGTCGAACAGCGGCCCGTCGAATTTCGCGCCTTTTTCTTCCATGGCCCAGCGGGCGTTTTGCGTGCGTGTAGCGCCGATAAAGTTGAGCGTCGTCGGCGAGTTGCACTGGAACGCCAACGGATCACAGAACATGTTCAGGAAGGGAATGGCTGCACCGGTGACCGGATCGGTCGCCCCTGCGAGCGCTGCCTTCACGCCGGCCGTGCTGACATAGTGCCGAATATATCCAACATCTTCAAAGCTGCGCGATTCATAGATCTGTCCGGACCACGTGAAGGGAAGATCAAGATTGAGTCCGAACTGGTAGCGTTCCGAGATTTCCCACGCCGGAATGCTGGGTGGCACCTCGTCTGCGAGATCATACGCGACGTGCAAACCGGCAGGCGCGCCTGACGGATAGTACGGGTTGGTCGTCGGCACGCTCCAGACCTGGAGATAATTCGAGAGACCCTGGCCGCCGAAGGAGGCCAGATGATCCTGAACCCGCCGATTGGTGTAAAATCCTTCGCCGAAAAACGTAACGCCCGGGAACAGCCTTTGATCAATGGTCATAACGAAGGAGTTCTTCTGCTGTGCGCCCTGTTCCCAACCCCCATAGCCAGATAGCGGATCGACGAAGTTATTCGCTCCGGCATGGCCCTGCAGTGACGCCCAACTGATGGGCGCTGCGCCGGATGGGCCTTTCGCATCATTCGCCGCGCTCCAATTGGCGCCCGTGCCCTTCGGAATGGAAAAGCAAGTGGGGCAAGTGCCATTTACGAGCACCGGAGCCTGAGTGCCGGTACCGAGCGAGCTGACTGTTGGCTTGCTTGCGGTCCATACCGTCCCAGGGTTTGACGAGGCGATCGAAACGAAGGGGTCCTCAAGGCCCCAGGGCAGGAAATTGGTGGTGAATTTGGAATGTGTGGTGCCCGTGACCGCTTTTTCGTCGGTCCATTCATAGGTCAGGGTGATGTCGCCACCATCCCAGGTGCGGCCCCACAGCTGCGAGGCCTGATATTGCACACCTCCACCGTCTGTCGGCACTTGCACATGCCCCAGCGTCACGGCGCCGTCGAAACCTCGCTTCAGGATGACATTGATCACGCCCGCCACTGCGTCCGAGCCGTAAGTCGCCGACGCTCCGTCCGCGAGAATGTCCACGCGGTCCAGGGCCAGCGAGGGAATGATCGAGGGGTCAATCGCGCAGAGACCGTCCGCCTGCGGAGGAAATCTCACGCCGTCGACCATGAGCAATGAGCGCGGACCCGTCTGGTCGAGGCCGCGGATGTTGACGCGGGTTTCGCGCTCCTGGTGACCGCCGGAATTCGTCGCCGATGGCCCCGGGGCAACGTTTGCCACCGGAACGGTACGGAACAGATCGCCGATGGTCACGGCGCCCGTCTGGGTGAAGTCCTGCGTGCCAAGATTGGTGACCGGCACGCCAACCGCCGCCGTACCGTGAATCAGCGAACCGGTGACCAGCACCTGTTCGGGCACGGCTTCGGGCGCCGCCTGCGCCATCATCTGCGCTTGCGCGCTCAGTGCACCACCCAGCGTCAGCAACGAAGCGGAACCCATGAAGATGGCAAACCGCGAAGCAGTCGGATTCATTCTCTCCCCCTGACTTTTGCGCGCCTGTCTGCGCGATTGAACCGGGCAGAGCTCTGAGCAAGCCCGCAAGAGCAGGGGCGATGGGCTCAGCACTCTTCTCGACGTTGAACACGCTAAAAGTGTTCACCGCCGGATTGCACCCCTTTGTCCTCAAATTCCGCTCAGAAGTGTCGAAATTTGCGGAAGTGTGTCCTTTTTGACGCAATTCAAGTGCGCGGTCGATTGCGCGCAACCATGCGTTTCGTATCAATAGGTTGGTCGAATCTCGCGCCGACAGGGTTAACCTTTTCGGCCGGTGTGGCGCCCATCAATGCAGTATCAATGCACTGTGTCGGAAGGGCAGTGGAGGACCGCTTTGGTCCAAACTCCGAAAGCTCGCGGCTCAGAGAATGTCGGGTTTACGTTGCTGAATGGTTGGGCGGCTGGCGAGGTGGACGCTGCGGTGCGCCAGAGAAGCTAAGTACCAATAGCTTCACAAATCATCGGCTGGTGACTTCCGCAGCACCGCGGCAGGAAAGCTCTGGTGTGGCGCAGCAGCCGGCAGCACGAAGCTATTGCTGGAAGGCCAGTTGCTCGGCCATCCGCTCGCAGGATTCTGCTGCCCTGATGAGGTATTCCTGTGCTCGCGCGTCCGGCACCAATTCGGCGGTATCGCGCAGCGCTTTGGCTCGATCCATATAGTCGGCTTCGCTGTACATCTCTGTGCCGCTCATGATTCCCCTCGCGCCATGCAGGGGTGATGTACGAAATCGGTGTAAAGACGGCATTTATCTGTTGGCGAGATTTCTATGGATTCGTCGTGGCCGCGGCGCAATCCACCAAAATAGAAGCCCGACAATCATGCCAACGAGGGACAACGGGATGACCAGGAATTTCGCATCCAACACAGTTTCGCTCACTTCCAGCCAATACCTGGCGGATATCACAGACTGATATGGCGGGCTTGCAGCCTCAATCAGGGCGTATCGCCCCAGGAGGTAAATCCATGGGCAGATAAATCCGATGGCACACGCCAACCAGATAGACGCGATGTTGCGGCGCAGCGCGACGAGATACACGGGGACACCCACCGCCAAAGTCATGACCAGCGCCGGAAGCGCCAGAGCCGCTGCAAGACCGCCGATCCAGTACAGCGAATTCATGAAATCAAACAGCGCACCATCGGCCGTCCAACGATAAAACAGGCCGATAGGCACAATGACAAAGATCGGCAGCGGCGCCACGACGGCTGCAGTGACGATGCGGCCTATGTGCGGTTTTGGCTTCAACTGTAATCCCGTCACTTTCAGAATCATTCCGCTGCCGCTGGTAGGCATCGGTGTGTCTCACGTTACCGGCTCGCGGCGATACGGCGCAACCGACAGGCCTCCGGGCTAACCCAGAGGACGGTACGGGAAGCCGGTTAAAAGGACGGGACATGCAACGCGGGCCGCCTTGGCATTTTCCTCCCCCGTTTACGGGGGAGGGTGGTCGCGAAGCGACGGAGGGGGGAAATGCGACTCTTAAACAACCCCGAGCACTGGAGCTGCGTCGCGCCGGCTTGACAGAGATATAGGTATAGTCCTATATCGGCAGTCTCAAAAAGGAGCCGATATGGAAGAACACGGAATTTCACTTTCTGCCGACGACAGGGAGCGGGCGGTCATTCTCGACGCATTGCGCAAGGCCGCAGCGGAGAATGGCGGCTGGCCGCCGGGTGAAAAGCAGTTCAGGGCCAATGCCGGGATTTCAGGCGCGGCCTGGCACGGCAAGCACTGGATCCGCTGGGGCGATCTGGTCCGGGAAGCCGGATTTGCCGGCCTTGGACGATCCGCGGTCCGCGACGATGAGACCTTGTTGACCCGTCTGGCCGAGCTTGTCCGCCAGTTCGGCAAAATCCCGACCTCTCAGGAAATATATTTTTACGGCCGGAGACATCCGGGCGTCCCCAGTTATTCGACTTTCAGCACGCGCTTCGACGGTCACAGGACGATGTTCGAGCGGCTTCGCCGCTGGGCCGCGGACAAGCCCGAAATGACCGATATCGTGAAGATTTGTCAGGAGGCATTGGAGGCGCCGCTGCGGTCGCCCGCGTCCGGCCCGGTGGTCTACCTTCTGCGCGTCGGCGAATATTTCAAGATCGGCTGGGCCAAAATACTGGAGCGGCGGATCAGTGATATCCAGTCCTGTTGTCCGGAAACGCTGGAATTGATCCACGCAATTCCGGCGCAGGATCCACTCGCCACCGAAGCCAAATGGCACCACCGCTTCAAGGACAAACGGGTCCGCGGCGAGTGGTTCAAACTCACCCCGGAAGACATCGCCGAATTCCGCTCCGGTGGCAATTTTTCTGATCGTTTATGAACCAACGCCCATCGCGCACGTAGTCTTTAGCTGCAATTTGCCCGGCCCTCCGATGGCGCGGGTCCTACCTAGGATTAGATGCGCGCCGTTTTTTCTCTCGCCCTTGTCCTGCTTCTGGGGGGTTGTGCAAGTCTGCCGAAAATCGGCGACATTTACCCGACCGGCAAAGCGCCAGTGCTGGTCGGTTCCAGAGGACCTCTCAGCGCGATGCAGAGCCAGGCCATCCTGAACCGGCTCTCGACTGAGCCCGGCGACGCCGGAATACTCAAACGCCATGTCGCGATCGATGAGGCCGTCGCCGATACTCCGCTGGTGCCGGGCAACCGCACCCGGCTGCTCAAGGATGGCGACGAGACCTTCCCGGCGATGTTCGCCGCGATCAAATCCGCCAGACAACACATCAACCTCGAATATTATATTTTCGAGGATGTCGAATCCGGCGGCGAGCATCTCGGCGATCTGTTGATTGCCAAACGGCAGGCGGGAGTTGCCGTCAATATTATTTACGACAGCTATGGTTCGGATCAGACCAAGCTGGATTTTTTCAAGCGCCTGAAAGACGCGGGCATCAATCTCCTCGAATTCAATCCGACCAACATATTGAAGGCGCGCAACGGATATAAGCCGAACAATCGCGACCATCGCAAGATTCTGGTGGTCGATGGCGACAAGGCGATCATCGGCGGGATCAATCTCAGTACGACCTATCAGAGCTCCGCTTTCAGCACGTCGGAAAGCGGCACCAACAACGACAACCAGCATTGGCGCGATACCGATATCGAGATCGACGGACCGGTCGTGGCGCAACTGCAGGCGCTGTTTGTCGCGCAATGGACCAAACAGATGGGGCCGGCGCTCGACACCTCAGGCTTTTTTCCGATGGTCCCGCCCCAGGGCACAGAAGTCGTCCGCATCATCGGCAGCACGCCCGATAAAGCTGTCCCGGAATATTACGTCACGCTGCTCTCCTCGATTCGCAATGCCGAGAAGAATGTCTGGGTGAGCGCAGCATATTTTGTACCTGCCGACCAGGAGGATGACGATCTGATGGCGGCGGCGCGGCGCGGCGTCGATGTCCGGCTGCTGCTGCCGGGCAAAAGCGATTCGGCGATGGCCGCGGCCGTTGCGCATTCGCATTACGGCGATCTGCTCAATGCGGGCGTGAAAATCTACGAAACCAAAAACGATCTCGTCCTGCACTCCAAGACCGTCGTGATCGACGGCGTCTGGACACTCATCGGGTCCTCGAATTTCGACCGGCGCAGCATATTGTTCAACGATGAGGTTGACGGCTTGGTGCTCGGCAGCGCGACCGGGGAAGAATTCCAACGCATGTTTGCCGCCGATATCGCACAGGCCCAACCGGTCGACATCGCAACCTGGCAGCGCCGCTCCCTTGGTGAGAAGGCGCTGGAGGTGTTTGCCACCATCTGGCAGGACTGGCTTTGAAGCCAACGCTCGGTCGTTCGATCGCGTGGATCGCATTGATCGCAGCGCTGTCCTATGACCATGCCGGTGTGGCGGCCACCGCGGCACTCTCTGTAGAACCGCGCCCGCCCTGCGGTGTTGAACCAGTGCCAGACTATGCTCCGCTGGACTCGCCGCCCAATATCGCGCTGTGGACGGCAGGCGACAGCGCCGGGCATTGGAATGTTCCCGCCTGCACTCGTTGGCGGGAACATTCGGCAACGCTGGTGGTGGGCCTCGCGGGCCATTTGCACAGCGCCAATTCTGCTGCCCTGCTCGCGCGAATCGGCGCCATCTCGTCGCTGCGTGATGTGCGCTACTGGTCGGTCACCGACAAACGCTGGAACGCAATGTTCACGCGGGCATTCGCGCTCGGAGGGCCCGATCCCGGCAAGCCCCGGGCGGATTTTTCCGCCGATGATCTGCTGAGCGGCCGGGAGTTCTATTTCCTCGCCGCCGATAACCGCTCCCGGCGCGACGCCGTCTCCACTCTGCGCGTCACCGGCGATCCGAATTCAGCGCTCGTGGTGGAAACGGCAAATGTCACGCCGCTGCGTTGGTTCCTGCTGACTTTCGCGGCGCCGGGAGATGTCCAGACCTGGTATTTTTTCACCCACGAGGCCGGCGATTCCTGGCGCTTTTACAGCTTCACCCGCGTGCTCTATGCCGGGGGCCTGTTTCAACGCATCATCCCCGACGCGTCCTATGTCAACCGTGCGGTGGCGATGTATCGCTATTTCAGCAATGTCCCGACCGATCGGGATCCACCCGCCGCCCCGTAACGCTGGTATTCACCTCTCCCCTTGTGGGAGAGGGCGGCGCGCCCGCGCTTGCGCCTTTGCAAGCGCGCATTGGCGCGCCGGGTGAGGGGAACGTCATTCACATATGAGCGCAAAATAGATGCCACGGCTTCGTGTGGCAGAGCTTGGCTGTGCTATTCTCTCCGTGCCAGGGGAGGGCGGCCCATGGAACATATCCTGGAATATCTCCAAAATGCCGACGAGTGCCTGACGATGGCGAAGAAGGCGCGCAACCGGATTTTGCGCGAGCAATTTGTGGAACTGGCTCACCAGTGGAGTCGTCTTGCAGCCGCACGCGATCACGTACTGGGGCGCAACCAAAACAAGCCGAATTGACTGTACTGAGATCAGCTTCGGTCCGTTTTCCGACAAAGGGACCGGAGTGGGGTTTTGGACGGCAAAGAAGCGGAGCATTTTCTGGAGCGGGCGAGGGACCTGCTTGAACTCGCGGCCAGGATCAAATCCGAGGCACACCGCAAGCTTCTGATCGACTCAGCGGAGAAATTCCTGACTCTGGCAATGAAGACGCTTGGCCGCGAGGCAGAAAACTAGCCGAGCTTTTTCCCGAACACGGCGAGCCCGTCGCCGTCGGCGTGCCAGTCCGGAATCTCAGCCAGCAACCGGTAGCCGTTGGTGGCGTAGAATTTGCGCGCCGGCGCGTAATCGGCGCGGGTTGAAGTTTCCGCGAACAGCCACGGACCGCCGAGTTCCTTCACCGCGTCTTCGGTGGCGCGGAGCAGGCGTTGTGCGAGACCGGAGCCGCGCGCCTCCGGGCCCACTGCGATCCAGTACAATTCGTAACGGGCTTCGGTGCCGGAAATCGGCCCAAAGCAGGTATAGCCGGCAATCCCGCCACGACCATTATCATCGATCAGGAAATGGTAGCCTGAGGCTTTGTCACCTTTGGCAAGGTTCTCTTCGACCAGTTCACGCGCTATCGCGATTTCGGTCGCACTGAACACGCCGGTTTTGCGCACCAGGCGTTCCACCGCGTCGGCATCGGCAGGTTTGGTCTTTGTACGGAATGGCGTCATGAGGATTCCAGCTTAACCCGATCCAGCCGGTGCGGCCAAGCCGCTGCGGGAAAACACTCAGCAACCCGGCCCATTGCAACCCTCCCCCTGGGGTTGTGCGACATGAGCGGTGCCTGGATTGCGTCATTACGCAGGTCCTCAAGTCGATTTAGCTCGCACAAAAGCCATTCGATATCGGGTTGAGCCATGGGTTGGCCTTGCGTTTTATGCGGCTCATGTTTTTCACGAGTGCGGCAATCATGGAACGCTTAGCTCTATCGGACCCAAGCGCGTGCCATGCCGGAAGAGAGAGTCGTCGTCCATCGCGCCTTCGCCAATAAACGATAAAGCCACGGGGCAGGGGGACTGCCGCCGTGGCTTTTTGTACCGCACTCCCTCAGGCTAAAGACCTGCGGGGCGCGTTTGTTTAGGCACCTTCACGTCATCCCAACGCCGTCGCGATGGCAGTGAACTTGGCCGACAGGTTTGTGCCGACGGTCGTGACAGCACCGATAATCACCACTGAAATGAGACCGGCGATCAGGCCATATTCAATGGCGGTTGCACCGGAACGGTCCTTAACAAAGCGGTTCATCAGCTTACGCATGATCTTCTCCGAGGGGCTGGACACATGCGGACGCTAGAAGCGGGTTTTTGCCTCCGGGTTAATATGAAACCGACACTTTTAGGAGCCGCCGTTTATGAGCGGTATTTAATGAGGAGTTCCGCCCCCTGTGCTGGGTTTGTCATCGATAATATCCCCAAGGGGAGGGTTGAAGAGCGCGTCAGCCACCGCAATGCTGTTCGAATCCCCGTAGTGTTCTGCTGGCAGACGAAACCGGCATTGTCGCCGCACCGACTGAACGGCCCCGGTTGAGGAAGTGAGATATCGCAGCGGAGGCCCTGCTCACGTGAGCAGGGCCTCCGTCAGCGATTTGCTTCGATGTTAACCGGCGTATTTGAATTCAGGGGCTTGCTGTAATTGCTCCTTGGTCACGCCGGGGAGAGTGGCCCGCGCGGGCTGAACGTTGTTGCTCTGCGCAACCTGCTGGCCGTTTGCCGGACGGGTCGTGTTCATTTGCCAGTGAAGCTGGCCGAACGGCACCGCGACGTTGCGTTCGCCGACGCCGAGAAATCCGCCGACTCCAATCACCACGGCCTTCACGTTGCCGTGCTGATCCATCAGCACGTCGTCGATGTTGCCGATCTTCTGATTTTGATCGTTGTAAACGTCCACGCCCTTGATCTCGCTGGTACGCCACAGATCAGGCGTGTCCTTGGCGATGTAGTGTAGACTTGGCGCCGCGGTGGTTTTTGCGGCGTGCTCTGCTGTTTTTGCGGCATGCTCTACGTTTTTCGCCAGCGCCGGCGCAGTAGCCAAAGCCGCCGCAGCAACGATTAACGCGATCCGTTTCATTGGCTCGTCTCCCGTTTTTGTTATTCAGGCTGCTGTCACCGCGACGGTGGTCGCGATGTCACTGGTAAGCAAACGCCGGAGTTCCCGAGGCGTTGCGCGCAAGCCGGGGCTCCACGGCGGTCAATAACGGCACAATCACGACCTGTGCCGCCAGCAGCCGAACGTGTCTAACCGTAACGGGATTGGATAAGCGGACCCAGAGCGTTCCCTGTCTGGGGTGCAGTTGCTTAACGCTTGATTTTGGAAACCTTCGACCCCTCGATGGTCACACCGGCCATAAGGCCCTTCTGGTCGAAGATGAATGCGTAGGCATCGTCTTTCAGTGTTGTCGTCGAAAGATTTTTGGCAACGCCTTCGTTCACAAGAACCACGGTCGGCCCAACTCCGATTTCCCAGCCATCGGATTGATCGAGGTAATCGACGGCCTTCTGATTCATCAGGAACACGGCATAACCGTAAGTCTGCGCTCCTGCTTGCAGTCCCCACGACGCCGAGAACGAATTGAAGTAGTTGACGACTCGTCCACCCTCCTTCAGTTCCCCCTCGCCATAGGCTCCGCCGAAAACGAAACCGCCTTTGACGATGCTGGGGAAGATCAATACCGCGCGCGATTGTTTGGCGATTTCTGCTGCGACGGGATTCGTCCTGAAAAGTGCCTGGAGGGCGTGATCAGAGTCAAAGTTCAGATCACTCGCAGTCGACTCGGCCCGCGCATCACCACCGATCAGCGCGGCAAAAATCATGACAGCCGCAAATCCAAATGGCGCAAATTTTCTTCTCGAGCTGTGCATCGGTATCCCCTCAGCCGGTATTTCGCGTGCCAGACGGTCACCTGGCGTTGCGCTTCAACATCGCATCGAAAGCCTTCGAACGGCTTAAGGTATCCAGCCAAATTTCATCAAAATCGATGAGACACCGGGCTCCTGCGGACGAAATGCAATCGGAGCCGATACGGCCAGCGCAATAGACAGCATATGTCCGCTGTCTCCGCGTCTCCGCGTGAAATATCTTTTTCGCGCAGGCAGACCCGGTGCCGCGCTTCGAAATGACCGAATGCGGATCAATATTTCCCGCCGCCGTATCCGCCGCCGTACCCGCCTCCGTAACCGCCCGCGGCGGGTGGCTGCGACGGCGTTCGCTGCTGTTTCTTCTGTTGAGCATCGTTGAAAGCCTGCACTGCGGCGCCCCAGGCACTCGCAAGGCGTTCCGTATCCTTCCTTTGGGTTACGGATCTTGCCTGCAGTGCTCCCTCGATATTGGCATCAAACTCCACGTTATTTTGTTTCGCCAATTCCTTTTGCCGAATGATCTCAATCGCCAGGCAGCGCTGGAAATCATCCGCTGCTGCGGCAAATTTCCGGATGTCGTTTTGCGCCGACAGAATCTGGTCGCGTGTTGCTTTTGTCCCGTCGGGTAAAGCCGGTGCGGCGGGCGCAACGCATTGGTCCTGCGCGCGAGCCGATGCACCGAATGTCATAGCGAGGATGCAAGCGAAGCAGATTTGCCGGAACATGAGCGTCCTCCTCCTGTAAATAACCTCGCAAGCCGTTCTCATCGTGTTGCTATGCCCCCGAATCGAACCGCGGCCACCGATGGCCCGGGCCGCATTTCCCGCATGACCGTTAGACGAGATTCGGGACAGGGTTATTCCCGCCTGGAATAAAATTCTGCCGGGCGCGCGAGAATGCACGGGCGCGCGTGCACAGACTTCAGACGGGGTACATCCAGCGCGCGAGATCGAGATTGTGCCGGAAATATTCAATCGGCGGAGCTGCCGGCGCGTTGTGGAGGATCACGGGTATGTTGAGTTCGTGAAATGAACCGTGGCTACGGAATTCCGCAGGCAACACTTCCGTCTCGCTATCCAGGTCGCCAAACACCGTGTCACGGTTTCCGATCACCACGAAATCGCCAATGCGGCTCGGCATCAGTTTTAATTCATCGGCGGCCTGAGCGCGGGTAAGGACGCGTTCGACACCCTCCAGCCCGCTGAGGAGCGCGCCGACGCGCACCTCGTCTGCGCGCGAACGCAGATGAACCCAGGCGGTCCCGCCCATGCCCTGATGATGGACCAGGTAGCGATCGCGCTCGGCGGAAATCGCGATGCGGACCGGAGCACCACGCTTTTCCAGCGCCTTCGCCAAATCCCAGCACCGGGATTTGAAATTCATCCCATGATCGGCGGTGAGGAGAATGGCCGCATCGGGCGCCGCTGCCGCGACCTCACCGAGCAGATCATCCAGCCGCGCCAGATGTTCCTGCGACTCGCGCGCCTCTGGTGGCCACATGTGCATCGGGTAATCGGTGGTGTGAATGTAGATGAGGCCGATCTCCGGCCGGTTGCGCAGAATGTCGAGTGCCGCCGCAAAAACCCAGTAATTGATTTCGCGCGAATAGATGTTCGGCGCCGGTCCGAGGCGGGCCTCCCAGGAGCCGTCGGGAGCCTCGGCGGTCAGCACGATGTCGGCGCCGCGGTTGAGCAGGGTGACGGTTTTCTTCTTGGCGCTCAGCAGGGCAGAACGGATCCCGTGCGCCCGTGCCCGCTCGAAAATTGTCGGCGCAACGACAAGACTTGCGTCCTCCATATAGTCTTCGCGGCCGGTCGCCTCATTGAAATATGAATTGCCGATGACGCCATGCTCGGATGGCCATGCTCCGCAGCAGATCGAAGCATTGTTGCAATTCGTGACCGACGGCATGACTCCCTGGGCGCGTACATGCACGCCGGCCGCTGCCCAGGCCTTCAATCTGGGCATAGCGCTTTGGTCATAATATTCGATGCCCAACCCATCGCACATGACGATGATGGCGCGCTGTCCGGATTGAGCACGTGCGATGTGCGGGGCGATGGCAGCTGTCGAGGCCCCGAGCGTGGCCTGCAAGAACCCGCGCCTTGTCAGATTCATGCGCATGGACGGATCTTGACCGCGTCTTGAACGGACGGGCAGCTTGCTCCTTGGCAGCCCTCTCCGCAATGCCGCATCGCCCGCAGATCACGCGCACCATCGTCGTTGCCGACGTAATTCGATAAAGTGAACCTCGATCTTCGGTATCGAGCAGATCACCCGCAGAGCCAAACGCGCAGGGCTGCCCTTTTTGTTTTAATTCGATGCGAAGGAGAAAACGCCAATGGATTCCGTGATTGATTCATTATTCGATCAGTATGAACGCGGCGGTATGACACGACGGCATCTTGTCGAAGCGCTCGCCGTAATGGTCTTGCCACAGACGGCGCTGGCGCAGAATGCCGCCCCGGCTCCCACTCCGATTGTTCGCGGCTTGTCCGTCAACCACGTGCAGCTGACGGTCAGCGATGTTCCACGTTCCTTCGCGTTTTATGAACGGCTTTTCGGGGTCACACGAGGCTGGCCGGCCACGGACGCGGGTACCGGTATCCATATGGACTTGCCGGACGGCTATATCAGCATCGATTCAGTGGCGGCACAGAAGGGTGTGATCACACATTTCGCAGTGGCGGTCGACCATATGGATCGGGATGCCGCCAAACGTCTCGCTGACAAAATCAACCGCGAGCTTCCGGACGCCAAAGCGCGAGATTCGTACCAGGCCAATACCGGCGGCTCGACGGTCAATCTCAGGGACCCCGACGGCTTCTTCGTGCAAATCGCGTCGAAAGACGGGCGCTGAACAGGATTGAAGAAAACATATGTCACGTTTCTGATCACTGGAGGCGTTCATGAAGCATGGTGGCTTGCTTGCAAGTTTGCTTTGCTGCTCGATGCTCGCTTCGGCGGCGAGCGCTGCCGCCGCGGCATCTGCCCCCGATCTGTCAGGCGCATGGGCGCGCACGACGTTTGAACTGGAGCCGCCTGTGTCGGGGCCGGGACCTTTGCGCGATGCGCCCCGCGGAGGAAATGCGCCGCCAGCCTATACCAGCCCGATTCTCAAACCTGCGGCTGCGGCGATCGTGAAACAGCGCTATGAAAGCGTGCAGGCAGGCAAACCCTATCCGACGCCCTCCAGCACCTGCTGGCCGATGGTGCCGCCCTTGATCTTCCGCGTTCGCGAGATGCAGCTTGTCCAGAACAGGGACGAAGTCTTGCTGATCTATATGCAGGACCATGAGGTCCGCCGGGTTCGGATTGGAGGGACGCATCCCGCAAACCTGATGCCCACCTGGCACGGCGATTCCATCGGCCACTACGAAGGCGATACGCTGGTCGTCGATACGATCGGGATGAAGGTCGGCGCAATCAATGTCATCGATCGCGCCGGAAGCCCCTACAGCAAGGATCTGCATGTGGTGGAGCGTTATCGGCTGATCAGCTTCGAGGACACGAAAGCAGCGCGCGAGCGCAATGTCACGAGGCTCGAAGGGTTGGCCACGCCCCAGGCCGCCGGCATTGACGAGAATTATCACGGCAAGGGTCTGCAGGTTGAGTTCGCCGTGGAGGATCCCAACGTCTTCAACACGCCCTGGTTTGGCACGGCGACCTATAGCAAGGCCGACGAGAACTGGGTCGAGAACGTGTGCGCGGAGAACACCTTCGAATTTTACAACAATCGCGACACGGGGATCCCGAAAGCTGACAGGCCGGATTTCTGAGCGGCGGGACTGTCGATTTGCTACCAGACCGTTGCCTTGGCCCTGTTTTGCCCGGCCCAAATCAACTATAAATTGGCGGGCTGGTATGAACTCGCTGGGTGATCGCTGCCATGAAAATCGCTGGATGGCTTATCGGTGTTGCTTGTGCTGTCGCCATCGTTTCGGCTGACTCGAAAGTCTTTTCCCAACCCGCAAAACAGGTCGCGCAGCAGCCGGAATCGCAGTGGTCGACGATCGAGACCTACTGCTTTGGTTGCCACAATCCCGGCGTTAAGGCAGGCAACCTGTTCCTCAGTGAGCTCAATGCGGACTCCGTCCCCGCACACCCGGAAATCTTCGAGAAAGCGATCCGCAAATTGCGCGGGCGCCAGATGCCGCCGCCCGGCAATCTCCAGCCCACCCAGCAGGAAGTCGACGCGCTGATCACCTGGCTCGAGAACACCCTCGACAAAAGCAGCAAGACGCATGTTGCGGGCCACGTTCCCGTCCAGCGTATGAACCGCACCGAATATGCCAACGCGGTGAAGGATCTCCTGGCTGTGGAGATCGATCCCGCCCAGTACCTGCCGGAAGACATCGCCGTCGAAGGCTTCAGCAACATCGCTGCGGCCTTGACTGTCTCACCCGCCTTCCTGGATCAGTATGTCAATGTCGCGCGCGTCGTCTCGCATATGGCAGTCGGCAAGCCGCAGCCAGAACTGGTCAAAGCGTCTTTCCCTGCGCCTGCGATCGGCGATCAGGATGGCTATGTGGACGGCATGCCGCTCGGGACCCGCGGCGGCACGAAGTTCGACTACACCTTCCCGGCGGACGGCGAGTACCGCGTCACCATCACGGACCTCGATTTCGGCCTCTACCCGCGCGGGGTCGAGAACGAGACCACGGTCGTCATGCTGATCGACCGCAAGGAAGTCTTCCGCGGAAAGGTCGGTGGCGAGAAGGATCGGGAGTTTGTGGATCGCGGCGGCGGGGCGCCGGCGGGAGCCAAGCTGATGCAGCGGTTCGCCAATATTCCCGTGCAGGTGAAAGCCGGTGTGCACGAAGTCGTCGTCACCTTCGTCGAGCGCTCGCGGGCGGCAACCGACGACCTGATCGCGGGCGGCACCCAGTATGATGGCTTTTCTTTCAAGGGCTATCTGCGTCTCCCGCGCCTGAATGGGCCGATCCAGGTCGTGGGGCCGTACGCAGCCGCTGGGCCTACCCGCATAGCCAGCCGGGAGAAGTTATTCATCTGCAAACCCGAACGCGCCGATGAGGAGCGCGCCTGCGCCGAACGCATCACGACAGATCTCGCGGGACGTGCGTACCGCCGGCCCGTGACAAAAGAAGATGTCAGTAAGCTGATGGCGTTCTATGACGCAGGCCGTGAAGGCTCCGGCGGTTTCGAAGCCGGGATCGAACAGATGGTGACTGCGGTTCTGGTCAGCCCGGATTTTCTCTATCGCGGAATTGCCCGGCCGCAGAAAGACCAAAAATTCTATGCGCTGAGTGATCGGGAGCTGGCATCGCGTCTGTCTTTCTTCCTGTGGAAACGCGGGCCCGACGAAGAACTGCTCAAAGTCGCGAACAAGGGCGAACTGCGGAAACCCGCCGTGCTGGAGGCCCAAGTCAAGCGTATGCTGGCCGCTCCGCAGGCCGAAAACCTGGTGACGGATTTCGCGATGCGCTGGCTCGACCTCCTCGAGGTCGACAAATTCGAGTGGGACAAGCAACTCTTCCCCGAATTCAACGCCGAGCTGCGCCACGATTTCACGACCGAAATCGACCTCTTCCTGCGAAGCATCCTGCTTGAGGACAAGAACGTCGAAGAGCTGTTAACCGCCAACTACACCTTCCTCAATGAAAGGCTGGCGAAGCACTACGGCATCACAGATGTGCACGGCGCGCAGTTCCGGCGTGTGACACTCAAGGACGAGAACCGCTTTGGACTGCTCGGCAAGGGCGCCGTGCTGTTGCACACCTCCTATGGCAACCGGACTTCGCCGGTGGTGCGCGGCGCCTGGGTTCTCGACAAACTCCGTGGAACGCCGCCGGCGCCGCCGCCACCGAATGTGGTGACGGATCTGAGCACACCGCCGGGCGCGGCGCCGAAAACCATACGTCAGATGCTCGAGGAGCATCGCAAGATTCCGATGTGCAACATGTGCCACGGTGTAATCGAACCCAATGGACTGCCGCTGGAGCGCTTCACCGTCACCGGCCAGTGGCGCGATGTCGATTGGCAGGCCAATGCGCCCATCGATTCGAAGGTGACAATGCCGGACGGCTCGGAAGTCGAAGGTCCGGCTGACCTTCGCCGCTCCCTGTTGCTCCGCCCCGGCAATTTCGCACAGGCGCTGACAGTGAAGCTCATGACCTACGCGTTGGGCAGAGAGGTCTCGCCTTATGACATGCCGCAGGTCCGCGCGATTGTGCGCAATGCGGCCAAGGATCATTACCGGTTCTCTTCGCTCGTAACCGGGATTGTATCGAGCGACGCATTCCGCATGCAGGCACTGGAGGAGTGAAAGCCATGTATCTCACCAGAAAGCATCTTTCTCGCAGGACAGTGCTTAAGGGCGCCGGAGTCTCCGTCGCACTGCCGTTGCTCGATGCCATGATCCCGGCCGGCACGGCGCTCGCCCAGACGGCCGCCGCGCGGAAGCTGCGGGTAGGCTTCTTCTATATGCCCCACGGAGCGGTCATGTGGAACACGAAGCATGGCAAGGAGATGGATCGCTGGCACCCGAGCGGCGCCGGCGCGGATTTCAAACTCAGCCAAATCCTCGAGCCGCTCGAGAAGCACAAGCAGGCCGTGATCTCGATCGCCAATCTCGAGAACAAGGCCAGCGTCGCTTCCGTGCACAAATACAACCCGGCGACGTGGCTCAGCGGTTTCAAGCCCGATCTCAAGGCGCCCGGTCCCAGCATGACCGCGACCATCGACCAGATCATTGCCGGGCGCATCGGTCAGGAGACAGCGCTGCCGTCGATCGAGGTCTGCTCGGAGAGTGAGACCCAGGCGGTCGCCTGCGAGGCCGGATTCGGTTGCATCTACAGCTCCACTCTGTCGTTCCGCAATGCAAACTCGCCTTTGCCGATGGAGTCCAACCCGCGCAAAGTTTTCGCACAATTGTTCGGTGAAGGCGCGACAGCGGAAGAGCGCGTGGCCATTGTCAAGCAGAAACGGAGCATCCTTGATTTCATCACCGAGCGTACGCACGAGTTGCAACAGGATCTGGCCCCGAACGACAAAGTGGTCCTCGATCGCTATCTCGACACGGTGCGAGAAATCGAACGGCGCGTTCAGCTTGCGCAAAACCGCGATTTGTCGGGCGTGAAGGCGCCTGACATACCCCAGGACGAGCAGGATATCGCGATCGACAAAGAGGTGCGCCTGTTGTTCGACCTGGTCGCGGTTGCCTATCAGGCCGATCTCACCCGCGTCGCCTCCTACATCATGATCGGCGAAGGCACGAACCGGACGTATAACCACATCGGCGTGCCGGACTCCTTCCATCCGCTGTCACATCATGCCGATTACGTCGATCGGCTTGAAAAGCTGGTCAAGATTCAGCGCTATCACGTGGAGCGGTTCGCGGAGTTCGTCGACAAACTCGCCGCCACACCCGACGGCGAAGGCACGCTGCTCGATAACTCCATGTTGCTCTACGGCTCCAACATGGCCAACAGCAACCTGCACAGCAATTATCCCTTGCCCACCATCCTGGTCGGCGGCGGCGCCGGCGGGCTCAAGGGCGGGCGGCAAGTCGATCTGCCCGAACGCACAACCATTTCCAATTTGCACCTCACGCTGCTCAACAAAGCGGGCCTGGAGATGAAGAGCTTCGGGGACAGCACCGGCGTGATCGCCGGTGTCTGAGCGGTCACACACGATGAATCGCAGGGCCATCCTGAAAGCTGCGTTGGGTGGCGTCGCCAGTCTGGCGCTGCCGCCCTTAGCTCGCGATGCTTTCTCCCAGGAAAGCCTCACTGTGGTCCCGGTGACCGACGGTTTCGTGATGCTCACCGGCGGCCCGGGTAACGTCCTGGTACGGACGACGAGCGCCGGTCAGATGCTGGTGGACAGCGGCGCTGCCGGGTCCACCGATGCGGTGCTTGCGCGTCTGCGCGATCTGCCGGGCGCTGGCCGTGTCACAACCCTGTTCAACACGCACTGGCACAGGCAGCAGGTGGGCGGGAACCTGGCTTTCGGGCGGGCAGGAGCGACGATCATCGCTCATGAAAAAACCCGGGCGCATCTGGCGACGGATTATTACGTGACAGAGGGGGATCGGTACGAGAAGGCGCTGCCGGTGGAAGCGCGTCCCACCGTGACATTTTTTACCGGCGATCAGACCCTCGCCGCCGACAAGGGGATCGCATACGGCCACCTGCTCGAGGCCCACACCGACGGCGACATCTATGTATTCTTCCGGGAGGCGAATGTGCTGGCCGCGGGCCATGCGATCGCGCCGGTCAAGGATCCCGTGCTCGACTGGTTCGGTGGCGGATGGCTCGGTGGGCGCGTCGACGCGCAGGAAAAACTCCTGAAGCTCACCGACGCGAAGACGCGGATCGTGCCGAGCTATGGTCCGGTGGTCGGCCGGGCCGAGCTGCAGGCCGAATTCGACATGACGCGCACGCTGTTCGATCGCATGCTTGCGTTCATCAAGCAGGGCATGAGCGCACAGGACATGCTCGATGCGGGACTGATGAAGGGTCTGAAGCGCAACTTCGTGGACCCGATGAAGTTCACCTACGCCGCCCATAAGGGCTATTGGGCGCATCACAATAATCTCGGACCGGAAGTGCTGTGATGAACATCGTGATGAAGCGCGTGATTTTTTCAGCCGTGTTTTGGCTTGCAGCGGCCGGCACGGCCGCCGCCGCCGCCGATAACAGTCTCGCCGGTCTGATCGAGGCGGGGAATCGCGGCGCCGCGCTTAAAATGATTGCCGCGGGCACGGACGTGAACGCAGCCCAGGGCGACGGTACAACGCCGCTGCATTGGGCCGTTTACAAGATCGATGCGGATCTCGTCCGTGCGCTCCTTGCGCGCGGCGCCAAGCCGGATGTCGTGAACAATTACGGCTCGAGCCCTTTGGCGGAGGCGGCAAAGACTGGCAATGCGACTCTCGTGAAAATGCTGCTCGATGCGGGCAGCAATGTCGAGGTGCCGAATCAGGAAGGGCAGACCGCCCTGATGCTGGCCGCACGCGCGGGATCAGTGGACGTTGCCGATCTGCTGGTGAGTCACGGCGCCAATGTCAATGCGAAAGAAAAATGGCGCGGCCAGACCGCGCTGATGTGGGCCGCCGCCACAGGCTCTGCCCAGATGACGCGGTTTCTCATCGGCCATAAAGCGGACGTCAATGCCCGTGCACTGGCCAATGACTGGCCGACCCAGATGACTGGCGAGCCGCGCAACCAGTATCGTCCCACCGGCGGCCTGACACCGTTGCTTTATGCCGCGCGCGCGGGATGTACCGATTGCGTGCAGGCGTTGCTGGACGCCGGCGCAGATCCCAACCGGCCGAACCCTGACGGCGTGACGCCGCTGATGGTGGCCATCGACAATTTCGCATTCGACACCGCAAAACTCCTGTTCGAGCGCGGCGCCAATCCGAATCTGTGGGATTGGTGGGGCCGCACCGCGCTGTACACCGCGATCGACATGAACAGTTACAGTCTCGATGCTTACGCGGAACGCACCGGGCCGCCCATCGTGACGACGAAGACCACCGCGCTGGAGCTCGCGCGGCTGTTTCTGCGCGCCGGCGTCAACCCCAATCCCCAGTTGGACATGCATCGGCCGGGGCGTGGCGGCAATTCGGGCCGCTTCACTGATGAAATCATCACCACGGGCGCCACGCCAATGTTGCGTGCGGCAGCGTCTCAGGACAGCGAGGCTGTGAAGTTGTTGCTGGAAAATGGCGGGCGAGTCGACGTCCCGAACGTGATGGGCGTGACGCCGCTGATGGCCGCCGCGGGGCTCGGCATGAAACCGGGTCCGCGCTTCGATCCCAACGCCAAAGATGCGCAGGACCGGTCGATCGCGACTCTCGAACTCCTGACGAAGGCCGGCGCCGACGTAAATGCGCGGATCACCGACGTCAAGAGTCTGACCGCGCGCATGGGACGTGGCGGCACGCTGCCGGAGCGGGGCGGGCAAAGCGCAATATTCGGCGCCGTGCAATGGGGCTGGCCCCGCGTCGCAAAATATCTCATCGATCACGGCGCCCAAGTTGCGGTCATGGACGACCTCCGCGTGTCGCCGCTTGATGCGGCTATGGGCAAGGCCGGCAGCGCCGACAATCATCCGTCAGACGAGGTCGCCAAAATACTGCAGACGGCACTCCACCAGTAGTCTGATCCCGACACGAGTGGCTTCCCTCGTCGGGATCCAATTCCGATCGGCCGGATATTTGAATATCCGCAAACTTCCGGTTTGGCTTTAATCAAATCCATCGCATTCGTTTTGTGCGATCAGCCACAACGATTTCATGTTTGTTTGCGGCACATCCTGTGCCGGCGGGTGGCCGGGGTAACGGAGTATCAACCACGCCGGTCGAACATGGCGGCACCATGAATCCCGCCATATCGATGATCAACGAGCAAGACCACTACAAGCGCCGCGAGCGAGCGAGATATTATTGGACCAAGGCGCTCGAAGCCGAAGAATCCGCTGAAAGAACAAGGAATCCGGATGCCCGTGCCCGCTTCCTGAGAGTGGCCGAAGGTTGGCGCCTCATGGCCGAGCGCACCGAACGAGAGTTGTGACTATGCCCGCCTCGCTCAACTGCTCTGGTTCAACCCTCCCCCCGAGACGGTTACCATCACGGCCCAGCAACTCAATGCAGCCCGCAAAGCAATCGAAACCGGCCTTGGCGCGTCAAGCTACAACATCGGGGAAATCGCCATTCAAGTGTAAGACCGATCGGCCCCGACCGTCCTCCCAAACGGAATCGAACGCGCGACCCTAACCTTGGCGAGGTGAGCGAACTGACTGGAACGGCTCGCCGAGGGTTCGCCGATAGCATATCCTGACCATGCCGGTTGGCGTGTTAACCAAGCGACCGAAGCCGGGGGCGGGCTATGGCGAACATAGTTTTGATCAATCCCAGATTCGAGATGTCGTTTTGGGGCATGGAAAAAGCCCTCTCATTCCTCGGCAAGCGCGCAAATATTCCCGTCGCGGCGCTTCCACTTCTCGCGGCGCTGACACCCGCCGGGCATCAAGTGACGATCATCGACGAAAATGTCGAGCCAATAGATTTTGAATTGTGCGCGCGCGCCGACATTGTAGGCGTGACAGGAATGATTGTGCAGCGCCATCGCATGAAAGAAATCCTGACGGAGCTCAAAAAGCGTCGAAGCTACACCGTCGTAGGCGGACCCTGGATCACGGTCAGCGAAGATTATTTCAACGGGCTTGCCGATGTCGTTTTTATCGGCGAGGCCGAAGATACGTGGCCACGGTTCCTCGCGGAATGGACCAAAGGTTGCGCCGGACGCCGCTACGAGCAGGCGGAAAAGAGTGACATGACGACGGTTCCCGTACCGCGGCTCGACCTCCTGAAAATGAAGCGCTACGCCTTCGGGAGTCTCCAGTTCTCGCGGGGTTGTCCCTTTCAATGCGAGTTCTGCGACATCATTGTGGTGTTTGGCCGCCGTCCCCGCCTGAAAACTTCCGGACAAATTGCCGCGGAACTCGACCAACTGCGCCGCTTCAAGGTGCCAATCGTTTTTATCGTTGATGACAATCTTATTGGGAACAAGAAGGAGATAAAACCTCTGCTTAAATCCGTCATCGATTGGCAGAAGGAGAACCAGTATCCGTTTGCCTTCCTCACGGAAGCGTCCATTGATCTCGCAGACGATCCCGAATTGATGCAGCTCATGGCCGAAGCAAATATCTGCGGCGTATTCGTCGGCATTGAGAGCACCAGCGAGGATGCGTTGCGCGAGACACGAAAGCTGCAAAACATCAGGAGAGGCGGCACGCTGGTGGAGAAAGTCAGGCGCATCGAGGATGCGGGCATGGAGGTTTTTGCCGGAATGATCGTCGGCTTCGACAACGATGATGAAAGCGTGTTCTCCGCGCACGCGAGGTTCTTGGCTGAGGCTCGCGTCTCTGTGGCGATGGTCAGCATGCTTTCGGCGATCCCGAAAACACCGCTGTTCAAGAGGCTGGCCGCGGAGAATCGGCTCGATCAGACGGACCACCCGATGTATGGCACCAACGTCGAACCGCTGCAAATGAGCCGGGAGATGTTGCGCGACGGTTACGTGCATCTCATGGCCGAGCTTTATCATCCCAAGGCATTTTTCGACCGGGCAGATGACTTCTACATCCGCGGGCTCGCGAGATTTGACCGGGGCTGGCAAGACTTCGCAGAGAATCACCCGTGGTTACGTCGCTTACGGCACTTTCGCGTGTGGTTGGAGGCATTCGGGCTCATTGCCATCGTGCTGTGGCAAGTGTCTGACAAGAGCCTACGGAAGGAATACTGGAATCGCTTCCGCAATGTATTCCGCAGCCGGCGTTCACCTCTTGTCGTTCGGGCATATGCTCTCAAATGCGCGACACATTACCACTTGTACGAGTTTTCCCGCGTGTTGCAGCTCCGGGACCGGCCGGTGATCAATACATTCTGATCTGAAAGGCGTCTGCGCCAGTCCCGTTCTTGCGTCTGCCCGCGCTGTGCGCGGGTGGCACCGTGATCCGCCCAACAGCGAGCCGGTGGCCGAAAACCCGGCGCGGAATGGAGAGCGAAATCCAATGCCACTCCGACGCGGCGTAAACCATGATCGCGCAAATCGGCAGTGCGGCGGCAGATGTTTCAGTGCTGATACCAGCTCGTGCCGAAGAGCCGATCGCAAAGACCGGGGCTGCCGAAGCCGTCGCTGAAGCTCACGGACGATCTTCGGTGATGCTGGCCATGCGCATGGCTGCTGATCAGTGCCGGAGGCAGAAGCCGCTGAATCGATCGATTGGAGTCGGTACGCGCGGAAAAGTCGTAACCCGAATGTTCGTATAATCCCCCTACCACGCCAAGTCCCATAATCAGCACATGGAACAGCACATCCGATCCGCCGCCGCCAATCAGGATCAGCGGGACAAGATAGGGGCAGACAATATTCAGGAAGAAATCCGCCGAACTCATGTACAGGGCGCTGATAGCCTTGCTCGCGCCGGTGACATGGTGCAGCCCATGGCCCAGCCAGCCGAGCTTTCTGTGATGCAGCAGAAACCGGTGCGTGACATATTGTACTACATCGTGACCAAGGCCCATGAGCACCAGGCCGCCGAAAAACAGCACCGGCGGCAGATGGGCCGGACCGACAAAGGCGAGCCGGAGAGACTGGCACACCAGCATCGCTGGCAGCAGGATAAAGGTCTGATTGACTACGGCCCGGCGCATCAGGTGCGCGTAACTCAGCCGGTCCATATTGCGCACCTTGAATCTTTTCAGGGCGGCGGTTTCGTCGCACCACTCGAAAATGAGGCCGAGGACGTGGAATACCAGCATGTGCACGGCCCACACCCAGAATGCGAGCGGCAGGCTGTGATAGATCACCGGAACGATCAAATCAGATGCTCCTCTGGCGGCGCAAGTTGTTGCACGCCGAATCGATTCTAATCAGCACGCCCGCGGTCAATCGAACACGGATAGCCAGCCCATCGGCCGCAGAGCTCACGGCAGATGAGTTCGATAAGTCAGCACTTATCAACCAACGCGGCGCCGCAATTGCTCCAATTCGCGCGCCACCACCGGGATCGTCAACCGCATCTGCTCCTCGCTGTGATCCAGCGTGATGAAGAATCGCAATCGCGCAGATTGGGCCGATACGGCGGGCCACATAATCGGCTGGACATGAATCCCGTGCTGCAGAAGTGACCGCGATAAAGCAATCGCGACATGCTCGTCACCGACAATCAGAGAGCTGATCGGTGCGTCGTCGCTGCCACTCATGTCGAGTCCCCATTCCCCTGCCAACTGACGAAACAACCGGGCGCGCTGCTTCAGTTCCTGTGGCCGGTTTGGTTCGCGCTCCAAAACATCCAATGCAGTAATCGCGGCAGCCGTTTCGGCCGGGGCCAGTCCGACGCTGAAGATGAGGCCCGGGCAGGAATATCGCAGAAATTCGATCAGCGCTCCGTCGCCTGCAATGTAACCTCCGCTGCTGGCGAGTGCTTTACTCAACGTGCCCATGTGCACATCGATCGTACCGGGAGGGAGATTTCTGTCCTCGCAGATCCCCCGGCCGGCCGGGCCCAGAACTCCCAGCGAATGCGCCTCGTCGACCATGAGCAGAAGTTCGTGCTGTCGGGCGAGTTGCACGGCGCGCGCCAGGTCGAGCTTGGTGCCATCCATGCTGTAAAGACCTTCAGCAATCAGCAGACCTCGGTTGAACGTCCCTCGGTGCGAACCCATCAAGTTGTCGAGTTCGTCCCATTCACCGTTCCTGAAGGTGATATTGCGCGCCCCGGATAGTCGCGCTCCCGTGACGATGCTGTTATGTGCGGCCGAATCGGTAATGACGGCGTCCGGTCGGCCAACCAGCTGCGCAATGACGCTCACATTCGTCAGGTACCCGCTGATGAATATCAGGGCATCGTCAGTGCCCAGAAACCTGGCAAGACGCCTTTCCAACTCGACATGCAAGTCGATCTGGCCCGATACGATGCGGCTGGCGGACGCGGATGTGCCGTACTTGTCAATCGCTTTTTTTGCAGCCTCGGATACGGCGGGGTGACCTGATAGCCCGAGATAATTGTATCCGGAGTAATTTATCAGCTCCTGGCCATTCCAACGGATGATACTTCCGCTGATCCCGTCCCGGGGCTGAAAAAATGGACTCGCAGTGACACCATTCCTGATCGCATCTGCGATGCGGCGCTGCAAATAGCGGTAGGCCGGCAGGGTCTCGACAAATGCGCGCATGGTGGTCCGGCGATCACCGGTACGGCGAAACCCTTTGGGAATCTCAACCTTGTCAGGTGTGTCCACCTGCGGCCCCCCCCCCGCTGGCCCATTCGGGCCCCCTCGCAAAAAATTAGCCGGAAATGCTGAACTTGGAAACTGTTGCTGCCAAATTTTGGGGCGCTCGCAAATGGTGCACGAACCGCCAATCCCGTTTCGACAAGGGTGGGTGGGGCCGGCCGCCACCTGTCACAAAATCAGAGCATTTTTTCGTATATTCTGTAGCGCTTGTACGGCACAGCGCCGAATGCTTCGATAACCTGGCGAACCCGCCTGTTGCGCTCCAAAATCCAGGAGAGTTCCCCCTCGACTGCTCCGCAGGCCATACCAAACTTGCATGCGGCGTCGATTACGGCGAATGCCAGCGCTGCTCCGAGGGCGGAATTCTGGAACGATTTTCGCACGCCCATCAATGGCATACGCGCGGTGCCCGGGCGGCGCACTTTCAGCCGCCAAAGAAGTTTTGCCCAACCGAATGGCAAGAGGCGTCCGTGCAGTTCGCGTATGGCTTCGTTCACATTGGGAAAAATCGCTGCGAAGGCAGCGGCCTCTCCACGATATTCTGCGATTGCGATGTCACCAGGCCGCAATAGAAAACGCAAAAGCCCGGCGAAGTCGTCAACTTCTGCCTTGGTCATCTCGACAAACCCCCAATTGCCGGACCATGCATCGTTGATGATGTCGAGCAGCAGTGCGACCTCAATGTCGAAATATTTCTTTTCCCTGCGTCCCGGACGGACGACAATGTCACCGCTTCGAAGCGCGTGCTGTATGACGCGGTACATTGCATCCGGAACAGGAGTTTCGCGCCCGACACGATAGGCGAGCAGGTCCTCTTCTTTTTGGTAACCAAGAGCTTCGATGTGGCCGGCATAATAGGGCCGGGCGTGCCCCATCATGACATAGGGCGGCGTATCGAAACCATGAACGAGCAGTCCCGGCTGGTCCCACATCGAGAAACTGACAGGGCCAAAGGCCCGCTTCATACCCCGGCTGCGAAGCCAACCCTCGGCGGCTGCAAGCAGCAAGGCGAAAACACTTCTGTCGTCGATGGCTTCGATGAAACCGAAATGGCCGGTATGATCACCATATCGCGCAAGATGAAGCCGATCGATTTGCGCGCTGACGCGTCCGACCGGTTTCCCGTCCCGGCAAGCCAGAAAGAATTGGGCCTCGGCATGCTGAAAGAAAGGATTATGTTTGGGGGCGAAATGCAGCTTTCGCTCCAACAGCAGGGGCGCTATCCAGTGTGGATCATCGCGATAGATATCATACGGAAGAATATGAAATTGCCGCCAGTCGGCCCGCGACTCGACGCGATGTATTTCGACCGGCGGGATGGGGCTATTAATGTTCAGCTGGTCTCCCCCACTTTGGCAGAGTCCTTCCTGATTTCAACGGGTCGCGGGAGATAATGGCAAGCGCCACCATTCTTGTCACGGGCGCGTCGAGCGGGATCGGCGCCGCTCTCGCGAAGGCCTATGCGTCACCTGTCACGATTCTCATTCTTTGGGGGCGCAATGCGGAACGTCTGGCGCAAACCGCGCGCGAATGTAGAAATCTCGGAAGCACAGTCCGCGTGCTCGAGTTCGACCTGCGCAACATCGGAGAAATTGCCGGGCACATTCGGAACTTCGATGCTGTCACCCCGATCGACATTGCGATCCTCAATGCCGGGCTTGGCGGAGTGTCCGGCGAACATGAAGCCGAATCTGCCCAATATGCTTTGGATGTGGCGACAGTCAATTTTACCGCGGCGGTGGTTGGAGCAAATGCCGCTGCGGAATGCATGGTCTCGCGCGGACGCGGGCATATTGTTCTGATGTCATCGGTCGCCGACTCCATTCCTTTACCCATGGCGCCGGCCTATTCCGGCAGCAAAGCCGGCCTGAAGATGTTCGCCGAATCGCTTGCCATCAGGCTCGAACATTCCGGAATCAGAGTAAGTCTTGTCGCGCCCGGATTCGTCGATACGGCCATGAGCCGGCAGGTTCATGCACCCAAGCCGTTCATGATCAGCGCCGAAGTTGCGGCGGCAACCATCAAACGCCGGCTGGCAAAGCGCGGCGCCCGCATTGTCATACCGTGGCAGTACGGAATCCTGACGGCGGCCTTTCGCTGTCTTCCGGGCCCCCTGAGGCGGAGCGTGCTTCGAGCACTGCCCCGGGCGTGAACCAGCGCCTATAATTTGCTTCGCTTTGACCCGTCATATCCATTTTGCCAAACTGTGCCAGTGTCGTTCCATGGATCGCGAGTTCAGTCTGCCGGGGGGCGGTAAATCAAATGGGCGAACATCATCGCGAAAAGGCCGGGACCGCGGCCGGACACGTACCGATATCCAGACTGTCGTATGAAGCCGCCCTGGGACGGGTCGCGTTATTTTTGGCCCGTTTCGGCGCTACACCAAACGCGCTAACCCTGGTCTCTCTGGTGTTTGCTCTTGCCAGCGGTGCTGCGGCCGCTTCAGGTGCATTTCTGATCGCATCGGCATTGTTGATCACCAGTGGCAGTTTTGACCTGCTTGACGGTTCGTTGGCACGGGCGACAAACAGGATGACGGCATATGGGGCGCTGCTGGATTCATCTCTCGACCGGATTTCCGACGCAGCACCTCTGCTCGGGTTAATGTTCTTTATTGCTCCAATCGGCTGGCCCGCTGTGATTCCCGCGATCACACTGGTCGGGGCCTTCATGATTTCCTACGTCCGGGCCCGCGCCGAGTCACTCGGCAGCAAATTGCCCCGGCTGTGGATGCGGCGAAGCGACCGCCTTATTCTCGTCACTGTGGCTCTGCTGATCGGTCCAATCCATCTTCCCGGCGTTGACGTTCGTGCGCCGCTGACAATCCTTTGCCTCGCAATGGCCGGCATCTTGAACTTTTGGGCATTCATTTCGGCTCTGATTGCCGCAAGGGATGACCTTGGCCGGGGACCGCAACAAACGCCATGAACGCCACCGGCGGCTGAGCAAACATGGCTTTATTCGCCAAGTTGCATCGGAGTGCCCCGATTGCGCATGTGCGGCAACTTTGGGGCCGATATTGGCTATTGCCGTTGCTTCCGTCGCTTTATGCCGCGGCGACTGGAGTTATCGGCGGATCAGGTCCAATTCACTTGAGCATCGCATTCGCCTTCGCTGCGCTCGGGTTTGCTACTGCCGCGACCAAGCGGTTGGTTTCCATTGGATATCCGCTGCTTTTCGTGGGCATCGCATATGATGTCTATGGTTACGCGCAATCGGCTGTTCTGGCAAAAGCCCGACACACCTGCTGGGCGCGGAATCTTGACGTCGCATTTATTTCCGCGGGTCCAAACACGACCTGGCAGGATTATTGGACCATTCACCATACCCCGGCTCTGGATTTGTTTTTTGCCATTCCCTATGCGGGCTTCATTTACATTCTGGCCGGATACGCGATTTATCTGTTGTTCATCGACGAGTTGCGCTCGCGGCAATTCGTCTGGGCAGTGGCCGTCTCCTATCTGCTGGCAATCGCGCTTTGGATGGTGATCCCGACATCGCCACCGTGGTACGTCCAGGCTTATGGCTGCGGGGTCGATGTCCTGGTGCCGGGAAGCGCCGCTGGTCTTGCGCGTGTCGACCAGCTTCTGGGGATTACCTATTTTCAGGAATTCTACGGCCACAGCCCCGCAGTTTTCGCTGCATTCCCGTCACTGCACTGCGCCTTTCCGGTCATCGGGCTGATTGTCGGGTGGCGCGGCGCCACGTGGGTGACACGTCCGATCCATGTCTTTTACGCGCTCGCGATGTTCGGCGGGAGCATCTACCTCGATCATCATTGGATCGTCGACGGAATTGCCGGTTGGTGCGTTGCCGCCGTTGCCGTATTTGTGTCGCCGATGATCCTTGCAAGACTTGGATTCTCACCACCAGGCAGAGAACGCCTGGATCCCGACATCGTCATTGTGTCCTGAGCGGTTCGGACCATTTGTCAATGCACCGATGGATGATGCAGCTGTTTTGATTGGTAGCCCTCGCGCGGCGAGGACACATCGAGATATGCCCAGCCGCGCGAGATGTCCCGAAATCCAGACATCGTCGACAAAGCGCAACTCCGCTGGCCAGCCCTGGAAATCGTGAACCGTCCGATCGAGGGCCCCCGGCGGGATCAGGTAGCCCCAAGTGCCGAGAAGCACGTCAACTTGCACGGGTTCACGAATGGCCGTTGCAAACACGTGGTCGAAGTCGCGAGGATTGACGGCCGGCTGCAGTCGCCAGCCGCGCCAGCCAAACGCAGTCATTGGCTCGCGCCGATGCGCTTCCATAAGCGTTCCGAGAAAGTCTACGGGGTAGATGACATCGTCATCCACGACCACGATTGCAGCGCGCGGCTCCACAGCATGCACCGCGAGGAATTTGGTGGAAGGTCCCTGATCTTCGCAGGGAAGGACATCAACGCCGGGCGGTAAGCGCGGCAGTTTCGGGCAGCCCCTGGCGTTCATGGCCCAAGGCCAAGCAAGCACGACACGGTCGGCAGGGCAAGACTGATCGAGGACGCTCCGCAGCGCGGGCACGATCTTATCCACTCTTTCGGGAATCGTGGTCATCGAGACCACAAACCGCTCCGGGCGCGGCGTCAATGTCCGAACCGCCGGATCCTGACGATGCAGACGAATGCTGCGCATTACGTCATGGGCAACCGAAATTGGCGTGGTGTGACGGTAACGCAGCAATGCACGACGTATATCGCGCCGAAGGGCGCGATAGGGGCTGGACGAATATCGGAGTTCAGGAGCGGTCAGGTTCAGGGGTTTCACTCCCCGTCAATAAACCGGTCGAGATCTTCGCGCGCCTGCTGGTCCGTAACCTGTGCCGGAGGCGACTTCATAAAATAACTGGACGGAGCCTGTATCGCCCCGGCCAGCCCCCGCTCGAGCGCCAATTTGGCGCAACGCACGGCGTCGATCACCACTCCTGCCGAATTGGGCGAATCCCATACCTCAAGTTTCAGCTCGAGATTGATTGGCGCTCCGCCGAATCCGGTCCCTTCAATTCGAATATGCGCAATCTTCCGGTCTTCCAGCCACGGCACATAATCGCTTGGTCCGACATGAATATCCCTGGGAGCTATGGAGCCGTTGAGCTGGCTCGCGACCGACTGGGTCTTTGATATCTTCTTTGAGACCAGCCGCTCGGAGGTCTGCATATTGAGAAAATCGGTGTTGCCGCCAAAATTGAGTTGATAGGTGCGGTCGATTCTCACGCCCCGTTCACGGCATAAATTGCTCAGTACACGATGCACTATGGTCGCACCGACCTGACTCTTGATGTCGTCGCCAATGATTGGCAGCCCGGATTCTTCGAATCTTTTCCGCCACTCCGGCTTCGATGCCAAAAACACGGGTATGCAATTGATATATGCACACCTCGCCGCCATCGCCTGTTCGGCGTAATATTCGCTGGCGCGCTGCGATCCTACCGGCAAATATGACACCACGACATCCGTGCGGGTGGCTCTGAGAATTCCGGCAACATCGGCGGGAGGAAGTTCGGATTCAACGATGATGTTGCGCAGCGTCGGCCCGATGCCGTCCAGTGTTTCGCCTCGCTGGACGACGACACCCGAAAGGGGCACGTCACTGAAGGTCAGCGTATTATTGGGACTTGCTCGAACCGCTTCCGCAAGATCACGCCCAACTTTGCCGGCGTGAACGTCAAACGCTGCGGAGATAACAATGTCTTTTGGTTCATACCCCGCGATCGACTGGTGCATGAGGCCGGGTAGCGGAACGTTGGTGCCACGGTGACTATAGTAGGACAGGCCCTGGACAAACGAGGACGCGCAATTACCGACACCGATAATGGCGACCCGAATGGTTCGCGACGCCGCACGAGTTTCCACCAAATTGCGCCCCCCCGTCGCTCACGAATTTGCGGCTACCTGCTCCTGTCACTGACCGATAATTGCCCTCACGGCCGCGTCGCATTCCGGAGAGAAAATAACAGGGCGTTTGATTGCAAAATTCGCTACCCCAGAGATATATTATGAAGCTTTTCATCTGGCAATCACGGAGCCTTCGGTCGATGCCCTGGCAGCTTCGGCAGCCGTGACACTGTCTTCGGAGACAGTCCCCAATCCGCGGCGCGTTGCGCTGGTGACGGACTCCTTCGCACCGCGGATCGGCGGCATCGAGGTGCATGTTGCTGACCTCGCGCGAGCGCTGCAGGCCTGCGGAATCGAGGCTGCTGTTCTCACGACAACTCCTGGCGATACTTCGCTCCTGGATATTCGGGTTCAGCGAATTTCATCTCCGGTCTGGCCCGGAACCGATCTGGCAATATCGCCGCGGCTGGTCAGCAAATTCCGGAGCGCATTTGCCGCCGGGCATTTCGATGTGATCCATGTCCATATCAGCATCATCTCGCCGGCAGCTTATGCGGCGGTCCTGGCGGCGCGAACGCTCGGGCTGCCCGTGGTTGCCACTTTCCACTCTGTGCTGCTGACTTCGGCTCACGTGCTGCGTGCAGTCGATCTCCTGTGGCGTTGGTCGCAGTGGCCGTTGATCGTGTCTGGCGTAAGTCGAAGGATCGCCGGAAATCTAAAGCGCGCTGCTCCAGGACTCGACGTCGAAATCCTGCCAAACGGCATAGATCCTTTCTTTTGGAGCGCAGCTGCGGTACCACGGCGGCAGACGGAAAACACAATTGTCGCCGTCAGCGCCATGCGCTTGGCTCCAAAGAAGCGCCCGCGCGCCCTGCTGAGGGCATTCCGGATCGCCCGGGACCGGGCGCGGTCCGCCGGAAAGCAGATGGTTCTCCATGTGGCCGGCGACGGTCCGGAGAGACCGAAGCTCGAACGATACCGAACAAGGCACGGGCTCACGGATGACATCATCTTTCTCGGAGCCTTGTCGCACCAGGAGCTCGTATCGCTTTATCGTAAAGCGCACGTGTTCGTAATGCCGATGATCATGGAATCGTTCGGCATTGCGGTTCTTGAAGCCCGCTGCGCCGGGCTGCCCATTATTGCGCTTAAGGTAAGTGCAGCTGCCGAGTTCCTTCGCGACGATGAGACGGCATTGTTGGCCGATAATGATGACCATCTTGCTTCGCTTTGGGCCCGCCTGGCTATCGACGACAAATTGCGAATCCGCCTCTCCGGAATGGACGACACCGTCGCGCGCTTCGCCTGGCCCGCTGTCACGCAACAGCACATCAAAACCTATTCGCGCGCGGCGGAACTGGTCCGATCGAGCGGGAGCGCCTTGAACAGCAACATGGAATAGCCGATCCCGATCGCCGGAAGGAGATGCACCGCGTGCTGAAGTAAAGCGGCGCTGAGTGCGAGCGATGGCGAGACGCCAAAGAATTCATAGACAAATAGAACCGCGGCTTCGAAGACCCCGATTGATCCTGGCGTGGTCGGAATCACTGAGGCAAGATCTGTCGCGGCTATGATGGCGATGGCAGCGCTTATCGACACGGGAATGCCGCACGCCAATTGGACCGCCACCGCGGTTGCAATCTCGGTGGATTTCCGCACCGCAACAAGGCCGAGTGGCCAACCGCATGCCCGGATGACAAACGGAGCCACCAGGCCGATCTGGGCTCGTACGAAATTTGCAATAGCGTTCATTCTGCGCGATGCAGAAGAAGCGGGCATCATAAAGGCCGCGCCGGCGAGAACCGCGAATGTCAAAGCCGTAATCGTCAGGGACAAGGCGAGCCATTCTGCTCCGCGCCATGTCGGTAACGGCAACAAGAGCACCGCCAATCCGACAACCAGAATCTTGCCGATACCGGTCAGGACCTGGTCTAGTATGTAGAGCGAAGCTGCCTGCCCGCGTGACAAGCCGGCACGTGATATCAGCAATACAATCGCGGAAGCGCCGCCGCCGATGCTGGTGAACGTGTTTTGCATCGCTCCTACGGCCGCAACCGTTTCCACATAAGTCCATAACCGCTTGCGGCCTTGCCGCGGCGCAATTTGGAACCACTGGATCGCCCAGAGCGGCAACCCCATGGCGTTGATCAACGTCGCCAGTCCCAGCCATGCCGGGCTTGCATCACTCATGGCGTGCAAAACTCCTCGCCATGGCAGCGACCGTGCCCCGATATAAAATCCAGCCATAAGCGCAAGATAGATGGCGCAACGCACAGCGCGCCGAAACCGGGTCGCCGATATCATCGGCACGAAGTCAGGCAATAGATTCATAAGACTGCCGCGGAAGCGCCTGATGTTTCGTGTGCAATGGTGCCTTTATTCTTGGCAGCAAAACAGCAGAGGCTGAGATGCGGCTTGCTTAAGTGACTTGACGGAACAACGGCAATCTGCATCCGTTGGCGATCCCCGATCGGGGATTGCCGAATTGGTGTCAATTGTGCATGCCGTTGTAGCCCCGATTTTTTCCAGGCCAAAGCGTCTTTTAGCGCTGATCTTCCTGGGTGTGGCGGCGCTCGGGAATGTTTCTCCAGCTGGCGCAATGCGGCTGCTGACGACATTCAGCGAATTTCGTGAGATGCCGCCGCCGCCTCATCCCGGATATCGCCCGCCCAACGATCCGGACGTCTTGTTTTATCTTCAGCGTTCGACCAACGCCAACACGATTGTCTATGCAGCCAATATTGACTCGCATGGCCAGCTGGACAGGCATAATCCGGTCGAAGTTTTTTGGCGGGTATTTAATGAGGATGGGCGCCGCCATGGCTTGAACTGGATTGAACGGTTACTGGCATTCGGAGTCAGTGTCGAACCCGTAAAAACCATGTCCAATGCGTTCGATGCGCATCTCGTATCGTTTCCTCAAATGACGTGCCGGGTTGATGTGTCCCCATCGGGAACACCGGAATGTGTCACCCAGATCAATGGGCATCGCGCCCGGCTGGTTTCCGCATATATCGAGCTTGACGAGAGCGGCATCTGGCCCCGGCCCCTTTTCCTGAATATCTACGCGATTGACACGAAAAGCGGATTTGTCCTGCGCGAACACATCGAGCCTGCGCCCAACTAAGACTTAATGGCATGCCCGCAATCCGCCGGGGCATGAATACGGTACAGCGTAAAAACTGCACCTTCCTCTATCGGCTCCAGTTCTGGCGGGACCCTATCGTGTTCTCCCGTCAATCGAAGCAGCAGGAGATCGTCGAAATTGCAGTTCCAGCGGACGAGATAGGGAAAAACCTTGAGGAGATCCGGGCGTCCCGTTGCGCCACGCCCGAGGGATACAAGGTCGTCCAGGGGGACATCGTCGGATTGATCTGATGTAGCTGCTGCCAGCTTGCGCCACGCGGGCCGCACTTGGACGATGTGCTGTCCTCGCTCAGTGAGCGCTATGGGCTCGAATATTGCCCGGTCGATCATCGCGTATTCGGCTACGTGCCGGAACTCACCATTACGGGGAATCGAAGCTTTGTCCATTGCGACCACCAGCTTCGCACCCGGCGACAGGTGGAGGAGCGCCGATCGCAGCTCAGCTGTTTGTTTGGCAGGCGTATTCCAGAACCAGACGAGCGTGGCGGAATCAATGATACCAACGCACTGCAGTGAGACCAGAACAGCCACTGTCACGCGCCGCGACAGGTGGAGCTCCATCGACGCGTACAGCAATGCTGCGCCCATTGCGGCAAACCGGACATGGAGGCCCCAGCCGCCAAACACGGATATGGGCAAGGTGAGGCAAAGTATCAGAACCGCGATTAGTGGGTGTTTCAGCCGTTCATCAACACGGCCGATCCCGGAGTTTATCATCCACACCGTAGCCGCGCCGATCACAACAAGCTCCGGTGCGAAACCTGACCAGGTCAAGCTTCCCACGCGCTGCGGCATTCCTGCGATCCAGCCGATGTCCAATACGCCATCCCCGACCGCTCCTGGCGGATAGAGCAGGAAGAGCAAAAGCTCGGGAAGGCCGGCGACGCAGATTAGGCCCGCACCCTTCCATCGTTGGCGCCGCGTATTACCGGGTTTGCCGAGCTCATAAGCAGCCAGGAAAAACCCGGCAAAGAGCATCGCCAAAATGTGCATCAAATAGGTGGCGCCAAACAACGCTGTCAGGAGTGGCAACCGTTCCAACGCAGAACGCTTTTCGCTCGCAAGCCATGCTGCAATGACGAAAAATCCGAAACCTGCCGCAAAGTAGTAGTTGATGAAACCCATAGTGAAGTTGGGGTTGTAGGCAAAAAACGCCGCCAAGACTGCAGTGGCTGTCACCCGGCGGCACAACGCGTACTGCACGGCTGCCGGACCGCAGACCCAAAGCAAGACACCAATTCCGAGAAACAATCGTGTTCCGGCTTCGGCGCTGAGCCCCGAAAAGAGTGGCACAATGAATTCCGACGCAAGATCGGGCACGGGTGCCCATTTCACCTCGTAATACCCGGCGAGCACCGCGTTGGAATTCAGATGGGTCTGAATGAATAATGATGCCGCGTGGCTCGGAAAGTCCGACATCGGCGGCAGATCGATGAGGGAAAGCGGCAGGACCAGAACGATTCCAACCAGCAGGACCGCGCCAACAGCGAGACCGGAAAAGCGGCGGGACGCCAATCCCGTGCGGAAATCGGGTTCGCGCAGGCGAATGCCGGAGGCACCGGCAACATCACTCAATGAAGCGGCGTCACGCATTTGCGGAGGATTCCCCGGGGCATTGGCTCGAAATTGCCGGCTTTGATAAACTGCCCCTTCGTGGCGGGACGCTCCGGAGTGTAGAGGGTTCGTTGCGGGCAATCCATTCGTGTATTCATGTCCATGGCAGCAACACCAATATGCATCGCGATTTCAAGAACGTGGCAGTGCATGATCCGGCCGATGAAACCAGGGGAATGAACGAAATCGATGCTCTCGATGCAGGCGGTAGCGAAATCATTTCACGGCAGCCCCGTTCTCCGGGATTTCAGCCTGCAGCTGAATGCCGGCGAAATCGTTGCACTGATCGGACCAAACGGCGCCGGCAAGACAACGAGCTTTCGGCTTCTGGCCGGCCTGGATATGCCCGATCTTGGGACGATCGCACTCGACGGTCGCGACATCACGAGAATGCCGTTCTATGCGCGGGCGGGTTGCGGCATTTCTTATCTGCCCCAGGAAACGTCGATTTTCTTAACCCTGACCCTTGAGGAGAACTTTCAGATCGTTCAGGAGGGCCGACGAACAAGCCCAAGGGCACAACGTGCAGCCACGGACCGGCTTATTGAAGAATTTTCCCTGTCTGACATTCGGCGCATACCGGCTGCAAAGCTCTCCGGCGGGGAACGCCGCCGGGCTGCCTTCGCGTTGACGATTGCCTGCGAGCCGGCATTCGTCCTGCTGGATGAACCTTTTGCGGGGCTCGATCCGATTTCCGTTGGTGACATGAAAGCGTCGGTCAAAAAACTCGCGCGACGTGGAATCGGAATACTGATCACCGATCACAATGCCCGCGAACTGTTGCCGATTGCAGATCGCTCATACGTCATTTTCGCCGGCCGATTGCTCGCGGACGGAAACGCGGACGCCGTCATGGCAAATCCGGAGGTTCGTCAGGTCTATCTGGGCGATGGATTTCGCATATGAGAGCCGGCCGGAAAATCGGGATTCCGAGACGATTTTTTCGCGCAATGTCGGCCGGTGTGCTGGGACGTGCCGCGATCATATTGCTCCTCGTCGAAGGAATTTTCCTCGGCGAGAAATTTCCCGAGCTTTTCAATATCGCCATGCAACGGCAAGCCGGCTTGTCGGACGTTGTCCTCCTCCTCGCCTGCGCGGCTCCCGAGATTTTCAATTTGGCCCTTGCGCTGGCCTTATTGATTTCCGTGTACCAGACTTTGCTCAATTCACGGGAAAATCGCGAAATTCTCGCAATTGCCGGTGCGGGCACGGGGCTGTTCGAATTCGTCGCGTTTCTTTTCGTCGTCGGACTTGCCGGTCTGTTTGGCTCCGTGGCGATCTCCGGAGTTGTCGAACCAGCGGCGCAGTACGCAAAACGGATCGTGCTCTTTGACGCTGAATACCGGGCCTTGCTGCACGGAGGGCGCGATGGCCAGTTTTATGCCTTCCCGGACCACACCGTCTACGTCATCGGACAATCCGGGCAATCCGCGAGCCACCGTGTTTTTATCGAAGAACGCAGCGCCACGCACACTTACGCCATCACATCTGACGCGGCGGCGATTTCCAAACCGGGCGGAGACAGTCCACTCCGTTTGAATTTGAGCGCGATCAGGATGGTGGATCTTGATCGGACCCCTGGTGCAAACGGGGGCGCAGTGGCGCCGGGCCGGGGGGCAGGCGGTATGGATTCGGTCACCGATCTTTTTCAAATTGAAGCAACAAACGCGAGTCAGCGGCTTAGCCTGACGGATTTGATTCCGTTTCCGGGTCGGGGCGGGACCACGGATGAATTGACTATTTTTGGACTGATCCAAAGAGCGCTGGGATCCGTCGCCGGTGGCGAGAAGGAAGTACGTGCTTTTGGTGATCTGATCGCGCAAGGTTTTTTAAGCCTGATTGCACCGTTACTAGCGGCGGCGGCCCTGTGCCTGACCAACCAGAAAACGCGGGCAGTGGCAATTCCAGCTGCGCTTCTCGTGCTGGTGGGCACAAATCTTCTGATGGTCGCATTGGTCCACTTTCTGGCAGTTTTTGGAACATCCGCGCTCCTGATTGGCATTGTCCTTTCAGGGTTTGTCGCGGCTCTGGGACTGACGGCATTCGTTGGCAGACGGCAAGACAAGTTGATCGTTCCAATGTTGGGCAGGCCATGAGGCGGCATGATCTTTCACACGCCGGAGCGGTTCCGCGAGTTCTACGAATCGCATTCGGTGCTTACAGTCGCTACCTCTTCTGTCAGCACCTTCGCCACTGCCTGATCGTCGCGGTTGCCCTGCTTTCGCTTGCTCTGACCATCGACTTGATCCCGCAACTTCCGTTTCTGCTCATTGCATCGGAGAGCGGCCGCGCGAAGCTCATTGCTGTTCTGTTCCTGCTCCTGGTTCGTGCTGCGGATTTGCTGCCACGGTTTCTCCCACTCGCCGTCTTTCTGGGAGTGCTATGGACAGAAGCAACCCTTACGTCGTCGCGCGAGCGGTTGCTCGTCTGGAATGCTGCGCGTACGCCCGCCCACTTTCTCGCTGCCGTCACGGCCATTGCCGTGATCTTTGGTGTTGCCCAATTTGAGCTGGATAATGTGGCGCGTCCCGCGGCGATGTCGGCGCAAATACATCGTCACCTCGGCTCACTCGGCCAAATGTATGACCGCGGGCTCGCAAGCCGAAACATGTGGTTTTCCGCGAGGCACGATCTGGTGCGGGCCAACGTGCAGTATGCGCCTGTCGTGCTCCGGGACATGACGCTCTACCGCTTTGATGACGCCTGGCGGCTGACCGAAATTGACACTGCAGAGACGGCGGTTCCCGACAAGAACCGGGACGCATGGCGCCTGATCAATGGAGAAACCTGGGCCTTCGATTCGAAGTCCGGGGGCGCTGCAGCGGGCGGGGATCATGGCCTCAGGCTACATAATCCGGTCAAACACAGTTTCTCCGGGCGCACATTGATCATCGCCCTGAATCCCGCCTGGGTCGGCGTCTGGGGTATCGGGCCGGAATATCTCTCCCGCGATGCCCTGACCGCAGTCGCGAACCTGGATCGGGACGCGCACACAACTTCGCTCTTCCAAACTCGGATCGACTTGAATTGGGCGAACGCGACTATGCCGGGCGGCATGGCGTTCCTCGCCAGCGTCCTGACCGTCTTTCTTCTGCCATATCGGGTTCAATTCGCGCGGCTATTTGGTGCCGGTCTGGTGGGCTATGCTGCCCATCTGGCAATACGTATAGCCGTCCTTTTCGGTGAAAACGGCATCCTCTCGCCAGTCACCGCTGCCTGGCTCGTACCATTTTTGATTTATGCCTCCGCGGCAGGCCTGCTCGCAATCCTCATGTTCCGCATAAGGATGAAGTTCTCCGATGCTTCCAGGCCGGACGTGGCGATCCGCAGAACCGCGCGGCGCGAGACAATCCTGGCGGATGGTCTTCCGGCCGTGCGCTAAAGCGCAATCCGGAGTGCGAGCGGTTCCGCCTTCGTCAAGACTTCGGCGGACCAAGTGTTCCGCTGCTCGCCCGCCGAAGCTTTCAGCGTAGGCGGGTCGCCGACAGATTGCGCGACAACTAAAGGAATCTACAGCGTGATCCGATTACGTTTAATTGGATCACGCTGTAGAATTGTGATTACGGGGCGTCAAAAGCGCTGCGATGCGTTTCTGATCGCGCGGCTATCAAGGCGCACATTGGGATCGGTCACAAAGCGCCAGATCGTCGCCCAACGCGAACGGTGCCGGTAAGGGCGGGCATAGAATTGGGGGGCCAGACGTCGAATCTTGCCGAGACGGGCGCCGGGGACATTCGGAAAATCATGATGCTCCAGATGGAGCCCGTGATTCAGCGAAATCGCATTCATTGCTCCGTAGTAGGAAAAGGTTTCGTCGTCACCGTCGAAAATGAAATGCTCCTGCAGGACGTGCGCGCCGGCGGGATGCGGACCAATCGCGAAATAGCTCGACAGCAGTAAATAGATGATCGAAGCTGCGCCCAACGAATACGCCGTCACAATACCGGCCGCCAGCACCACGGCGACATTCGCAGCCAGCCAACCGTCCAGTGGAATGCGCTCGCGTACGCGCAGCGGATGCAGCACGGTATAGGTCAGCGGCTGCGCGGCGAACCACAAGAATTTGCGGACAGCGCTGTGGCCGACCAGCCGGACTTCCCACTCGGGCGCGACATCGGCATCCATGCAGGGCGTGCCGAGATAACGATGATGCAGCAGATGGTAATGCCGAAATGCCATCGCCCCCGGTGCGAGCGCCGGCAGGTTGGCGAAAATACCCAGCGCCTTGTTCCAATGCGATTTTCGGAACACAAGGTTATGGGTGCATTCATGCACGACGACATTCAGGAAGTGAATTAGAAAGGCGCCGATGCAAAATGCGGCCAGGCCCGCGAGCCACCATGGCCGGCCAGACAGCAGATATGCCATCACGAACTGTGCGCAGACGACCAAAGCAGCCAGCGCGGCTGTCGGCCGATGATTGCCGAACAGGCGCCGCACGTCCGGGCGTGTGCGGAGAATCTCGAATCTGCGATCGCGGTGAAACCGGCCGTCATCCATGCGGGGTGCCCTATGGCGATGACCGGGCATCGAACCAGTCAATTTCCCACCAGGCGCGCGGCGGCGCATTGATCAGGGCCTGCCAGGCGGGTTCACGCCGGTACGTGCCGAAGACGCGGTCCCACCAGTCGACACTGATGCCGAAATTATGACGCGCCTGAGCACGGCGATGGTGGACGAAGTGAACCGGCGTTTGCGATTGCCAGGGAAGGAGTCGGGGATCGTCGTGCTGGGCCTGATGGCACCAGGCGGCAAATACAGCGTGAATAACCAGACCACACACCAAACCGGCCGCCAACCCGCCCCCTGACAAATAAAGGTAATCGATAGGAGCAAAAATAACGGCAGTCACGATGCTGCCCCCAATGTAATCGCGGAACTCCTTGATAGCGCCTTGCCCGACGCCCTCCCGATGGTGATCGCCGTGACGTCTCGCAAGAACGAGACCGCGATGCATCGCGCGGTGAATCCAGTATTCGCCTAAAGTGCCGAGAATAAAGCCCAGGATAACGCCCGGCAGGATGACAACATAGGCCTGCATGCGACCGCTCGTTCTGATCTGGCAGCCGATTATAGCGCATTTGCTGCGATCAGGTCGCCGCCAGAATCAGCCCTGTCCGTCTGAGCTTCGCGGCTTGGTTGCGCCAGAGACTGACGCCGGTCCAATAAACTGGAATGTCTGCTGTTGGCGATTGTGCGACGTGACGGCGCCCGGTTTAATGTCCATTGTTTGCCGTAAAGCAGACCGGCTCATCCCATAAATGGACTTGGCGCGCACCGGTCGGGACGCCGCGTGCGGGCGATTTGCAGTTCGAGCGGCGGAACGCCACGCGACGAAGTCGCACCATCGCCCATATCCAATTCCGATCGGCCGGATGCCTGAATATCCGCCAATTCCGATTTTGGCTTAATGAAATCCATCGCGTCCGTTGTGGGCGCCTAACCACAACGGCTCGCTTCTCTTATTCCGCCTGGATGGGGTATTCGACTTCCTGCGCCGACCCGCTGCTTCCGGCGAATTTGGCCAGCCGGTCCAGCGAGCCGTAAATCACCGGCGTGATGTAGAGCGTCAGCATCTGGCTGAACACGAGTCCACCAACCACGGCGAGTCCGAGCGGCTGACGGCTGGCGCCACCTTCACCCATGCCGATTGCAATCGGAAGGCTGCCCATCAATGCCGCCATGGTCGTCATCATGATCGGGCGGAAGCGGATCATCGCGGCTTCGGCAATTGCCGACACCGGATCGGCGCCGTGCTCGCGTTCGCGCACCAGCGCGAAGTCGATCATCATGATCGCGTTCTTCTTCACGATGCCGACCAGCATGATCATGCCGACAAAGGCGTAGAGCGACAGCGGAATGTGGAACATCCAGAGCGTCGCGAGCGCGCCTACCGCGGCCGAAGGCAGGCCCGACAGGATGGTCAGCGGATGGATGAAGCTCTCATACAGAATTCCGAGAATGATATAGACGACCAGCACGGCGCCCAGCAGCAGATAGCCCATGCCCTGGGTGGATTCCTGGAACGCCTTGGCGGTCCCCTGGAAGCTGGTGATCACCGAAGCCGGCATGCCGATATTCGTCTTCATCGCTTCGATCTTGCCAACTGCATCGCTCAGCGCCACGCCCGGCGGCAGGCTGAACGAGATGGTCACCGCCGGCAATTCGCCGAAATGATTCACCGCGAGAGGTGACGAGCCATTCTGGATCGTCGTGACCGCGCTCATCGGCACGAGCGCGCCCGAAGCGGTCGAACTCAGCGCGCCAAGATTCTGGCCGGTCAGGAACAGGCGCTGAAGCGAGGATGCATCCTGCTGGTATTGCGGCAGCAGTTCGAGCCAGACCCGGTACTGATCGGCCGGCGTATTGATGATGGAAATCTGTTGGCCGCCGAAGGATGCGCTCAACGCGCCCTCGAGTGTCTGCATCGAGATGCCAAGCGCATTGGCCCGGTCGCGATCGACGCCAACATGCACCGACGGCGTGGACAGATCGAGATCGCTGGTGACGTCGAGGAAGCCCGGTGTCTGGGCGAGCGCGTTCTTGAAGCGTGTGGCCCAGTTATACAGTTCGGCGGTATCGCCGTCCTGCAGCGTGTATTGGTACTGCGCCTTGCTGAGCAAGCCGCCGATAGTGATCACCGGCCGGTTCTGCAGATACACGTTGATACCCGGAATCTTCGCAAATTTCCGCCGGAGTTCGGCCATCACCTGATCGACGCCCGGGCGCTGGTCACGTGGCTTCAATACGATCGAGAACGAGCCCTGGTTGGATCCGCCGCGCGCGCCGCCATTGCCGACGGTGGACATCGCGCCCTGCACATAGGGATCGTGCCACAGGATTTGCGCGGCTTCGTCCTGATGACGTTTCATTTCCTCGAAGGAAATGCCGTTGGCTCCTTCGGTGAAAGCGTAGATGCGGCCGAGATCGTCCGGCGGCAGAAAATCCATCGGAATGGTGCGGAACAGGATGAAACTTGCCGCAAGGCTGGCTGCGAAAACGCCCAGCGTGAACTGCCGGTGCCTGAGGCACCATTTGAGGCTGCGTTCATAGCCGCGCTGCATTGTGTTGAAGCCGCCTTCGCTCAAACGGTAGAACGCGTTGTGGCGCGCGGCGTGGCCGGGAACCACGGGCTTGATCAGCCGGCTGCACAACATCGGGGTCAGCGTGACCGAAACGAGGCCGGATATCAGGATGGTGATGACGATGGTGACGGCAAATTCGTGCAGCAGCCGCCCGACAATGCCGCCCATGAACAGGATCGGAATGAACACGCAGGCGAGCGATGCCGTCATCGACAGGATGGTGAACGAGACCTCCTTCGATCCGATCAGCGAGGCGCGCATCGGCGGCATGCCGTCTTCGACATGGCGCATGATGTTTTCCAGCATCACAATGGCGTCGTCGACGACGAAGCCGACCGAAAGTGTCAGCGCCATGAGCGAGAGATTGTCGAGGCTGTAGCCGAAGAAGGCCATGCCGGCGAAAGTGCCGATCACGGTGATTGGCAGCGCAATGGCGGGAATGAATGTTGCCGATGCGGTGCGCAGGAAAACGAAAATCACGCCGACGACCAGCAGCGCCGCAAGCAGGAGAGTCTCCTGCACGTCGTGCACCGAATTCTTGATGCCCTCGCTGCGGTCGAGCGTGGTCTGAATCGAGATCGAAGGCGGCAACTGCGTCTTGAGCTGCTCCAGTTTCGCCTTCACCGCATCGACAACCGCGATCGTATTGGTACCAGGCTGCCGGTTGACGCCGAGCGTGACGCCGGTCTGACCGTTGTACAGGCTCGACAGCCAGATATTGTCGACGCTGTCGATCGCCCGGCCGATATCCTTCAGGCGGACCGGCGCGCCGTCTTTGTAAGTGATGATCTGGTCTTCATATTGCGCCGCCTTGAACAGCTGTCCATCCGCCTGAATGACCGCGGACCGGGTCGGCCCATTGAGCGTGCCCGTGGCCAGGTTGACGTTCATGCTGTGGACGGAGTTGATCACCTGGTCGAGGCCGATGCCGCGGGCCGCGAGCTTGTTGGGATCGATCTGGATGCGGACCGCAGGATGCTCCTGGCCGTAGATGTCGACGCTGGCGACGCCGCTGATCGTCGAGATCGACCGTACAATGACGGTCTCGGCATATTCGTCGACGACCGGCATCGACAAAGTCGGCGAGGTGACCGTGATGTTCAGCACCGCCGATTCCGCCGGATTGATTTTGCGCATCGTCGGCGGCGACGGCATGGACGGCGGCAGTTGACGGCTGGCGGACGAGATCGCGGACTGAACGTCCAGCGCGGCGCCGTCGATATTCCGGTCGAGACGGAATTGCAGCGTGATCTGGGTCGTCCCCAGAATGCTGACCGAATTCATGCTGTCGAGGCCGGGAATCTCCGAAAACTGGGTCTCCAGCGGCGTCGCCACGGCCGACCCCATCGTCGCCGCATCCATGCCCGGGATGCCGGCCTGGACGACGATGGTGGGAAAATCCACGTTCGGCAGTTCGTTGACCGGCAGCGTGAAATAGCTGGCAATTCCGCCGAGGAGCAGGGCGGCCATGACCAGAATGGTCATGATCGGACGCTTGATGAAGATTTCAGACAGATTCATGGCGCGGTACGAATAGAGCCTTTAACCCACCGACCCCTTCGCATGGAATTGAGGGTTCCGGGTGTGAATTGTTGTTCAACCTTGTATCAACCGGTTTTACCGGGACACAATTGTGCAAAATGACCTTTTTGCGCCTAAAAGCGCTTTCCGCCGAAGTAGTTGCCGGTTCCGCCTTAGAAGCGCACGCTGAAGGTCAGGTGGGCCGTCTGGTTCAGCAAGACCGAACTCTTGATTGCGCTGTAGCTGAGTTCGGCTGTGAAATTGCCAAACATGTAGTCAAGGTCGAGCGAACCGACCGCCTGGGAATGGGACAAAGATGGCCCTGCGAGCGTGAACGGCAGCGACGGCACGCTGGCGAAAGAGGCGATCATCGAGCTTCCCGAACTGAGCAATCCCTGGCCCCATCCCACCGTGATCTGGGGGATCAGATTGCCGCCAAACACGGGTAACGTGGTTGCACCGGCCACTCCGGCAAAGCCGCTCAGCTGCTCCTCGGTGCGCGACGCGACGAGAAGATTGATTCCCGGCCCGCCGCCCACCGGCGTTGCAGTGCCGATCGGTTGGCCTTTTTTGCCGATCTGCTCGCTGGTGCCGTTCTCCTCGACATAACCATGGTGGAATACCGCGAGGCCGTTGATCGTCGCCTGCGGAATCAGCCGAATCCCGCCGAAATCGAAGATGTAACCGCCGGTGATGTTGCCGGCCGCGAATTCAACGCTGGGTGTGCCGAGCGCGGTCCGGCTCAGCGTTCCGATCGTCACTTGACGCGATTCCTTGAGATCTCCCGCGCCGCCACTCGCCTGGATGTCGATGAAGACGTTGTCTGAGCGCAGGCCCATATAGGGCGAGATCACGTACCAGCTGCCGTTCTCGCCGCCGGCCGGTCCGGGTGCCTTTTCGGTCAGGGTACTCCGCTGAATCGTGAGCGCGATGCCGCCATGTCCATTGGCCGGGTCGGTGAAATCGATGCCGAGTGTGCCGCCCGATCCGCTTCCGTTGAAGCGATCCGTTCCACTACCGCTGAGCATATTGAAGCTGCCCTGAAACCAGGGATTGAATCCGGATTCCGGCAAGGTCCCGAGCAGGAGAGCGCGCTGCCGCGCGCCGACGCTGTTCAGATGGGAATCGGTCAACGACTGCGCGACGGCGAAATCGGCGGCATTGGACAACGGCTGCATTTGCAGGAGCGCGGTCTGGACGGCGGTGACATCGGGCAGCGCGCCGAAGGCAGCTCCCACCTCGGTGTCGCGCAACGCCGCCGTCATCGCCGGCTGGAACAGAACGGCCGCATTCCCGGTCAGCCCAAGTTGCGCGGCGGTCTTCTGCTTCAAAGTGAGGGTGAGATTGTTGGAATCGGCGGTGAGAGTGCCGTTGAACAGGAATGGAACCTGCACTGTGGATGTGGTGGCGGCAAAATTCCCGAATGTCAGCGACGTATCGGAGTGCACCAGACGGATCGAGCTGAGCGCGTTGGCGGGCAGCAGGACCGGTGTCACCGTGATGTGCGATGCCGCGTCGAACGAGACCGGGCCCGACGCCGAAACCACCTGCGCGATATTGCCGATCTGAACATCGAGCGTGCCCTGCGGGCCGACGGTGACGGAGCCGGCATTCACCACCTGTCCGGTGTGCAGCACGCCGCCGGTGCCGGCCTGCGAGATACCGATATTCACGCTGCCGAGGCCGGCTGCGCGGATCTGGCCGCTGACTGAGGCCTTGGGCCCTTCAATGATCAGGCTGTTGTTGGCGACATTGGGGAAAAACATGTTGCCAACAACCGTTCCGGAATTGGTGAATGTCACCGCCTTTGTGTTGTTCGAAAGATCGGCGGCAATAGTGACCTGGGAATTGTTCTGGAGCTGCGTCGCTGTGGCGGAAATTGTGCCGCTGTTGGTGATGCTGGTGAGATCGCCGGCAAGATCGGAAATCGCTTCGGCGGTCAGATTGGAGATCGTGAGGTCATCCGACGTTGCGGTGGCCGAGATCGTGCCTGCATTGATCAGGGATGACAGAGATCCGCCGACCAGGCTCGCCGATGTCGTGCTCTGAATCTGGCTGATGCCTTCGATGACAATCGCCGTCGCGTTGCCGCCTTTTGCGCCCGAGGTGGCGGCGGAAATGGTTCCTGTCGCGGCATTGTTCAGACTGGGTACGGTGGCGCCGACACCAATCAGCATGGCGGTCGCGTTCGACGCGAACGGCGGAATCTGCAACGGCACGGTGCTATTGCTGGTGGCCACCGCGGTGATCGAACCGCTGTTGTAGAAGCCGCCGGACAGAGTCGTCAGCAGACCACTGGTGTCAGAAGGGCCGTTTCCGAGTTGAACGGTGACCGGCGAGACATTCGGCTGCACGCCGGTCGAGCTGATCGTGCCGCGATTGATGATGCTGTAGCCCGGTGTGGTCGCATCGGACACCAGTCCGATCGTGATATTGGCCACGTCTGAGCCGACCGTCGGAGCAACGATCAAAGCCGGCGACGCGCCAGTGGTGCTGAGAGTCGCGGCCGGAGTCGTATTGGTGCCGCCGGTCGGTCCGGCATTGAGGATGCCGCCGCCGATATTGCCGCCAAAGGCTGCGGCCCATCCCGGCGAGAGAATCGACGTCGAAGTGGCGACCACGAGTCCGGTCGGCGGCTCCGTCTGAATCTTCCCCGTATTTACGAACGATCCATCTATGGGAGCTTGGGCTAGGATGCCGCTCGATGTGTTGCCCTGTGCGGTGATCGTGCCACCCTGGGTGAGATTGCCATTAAGCTCCGACTGGATGCCGATTCCGTTCGCTCCGAACCCCGCCACCGTAATGTTCGACGATGACGTCGTGACGATGTTCCCGGTGAATGGCGCCAGGAACGGTTGCGCCGTCAGTGAAGCGTTGGACGAAGTTGTCGGCTTGCTCGTCGTATAAACACCAACGCCCCCGGGAGTCCCAGAGACCTGGTTGACGATGGTCGTCCCGGCCGGAACGCCGGTGCCGCTGATCACGTCGCCCGTCGTCACTGAACCCGTCACGGAGGTGACGTTCAGGCTGGTTCCCGTACCGGTCGCCTGGATCACCACGCCGCTCGCGCTCAGCGGTGCGCCCGAGATCGCGGCCGTCGTCGGCTGGCTGAGGATATAGGTCCCGGCGCTTCCCGGCGTCCCCGACGACTGGCTGACGATAAACGTGCCGCTGGAAAAGCCGGTCGCGCCTGCGACGACGTCGCCCGGCTTCAATATTCCAACCACCGATGTTGTACTCAACGAGGTGGAATTGGTCGCTGCCGTCCCGGTAAAACTGACGGCGTTTCCGTTCATCAACAGGATGCCGTACTGGCCCGACGTAGTTGGGGCCGTGCCCGTGGTAATGACGTTGATCGTGCCCGAATTCGTCACTGATCCAGTGAAGGTTGGCACGATGTTAATGCCGATTGCGCCCGAGCCGAAGGAATTGGAAATGAGTCCGGCGTTCGACACCGTGTTGTTCGAATTCAGCAGCACGGCGGGGCCGGTCTTTGAGACTTCGACCGACCCGCTGGAGGTGATTGTAATGTTGCCGGGAGTGTTGTTCGCGGCCGCGGCGGTTGAAACCTCGGCCGACGTCTTACTGCTGATCGTGAGGTCGTCGGCGGCGGCTGGCCCAGCGAGCAGGACGCACGCAGCGCCGGATGCGACGAGGCGAATGGTCACGGGAAAGCTGGCCCCCAGAAGTATCCAATTCTTGGTGGTGCGGCCCTCCCGCACCGGTTGGGGGCATCTAGAGCGCTAGCGCGGCAAAATGCAAACGCAGAAAAGCCGCCGCTGCAGCGACGCGCAGTTTTGCCGCATCTTCAGTGACGGGTATTGGCAATTTCCTTCATCGACCTGAGAAACTGCTCGCGTTCTTCCGCGAGCGTCTCCCAGGCTCTGGCGACCCGCCGGAACACCGCACGGCTCTTCGCATTTTTGGCCTTCGCAGCCATGTTCCTGCACTCGTGCGCCTGCCGGTGATACTCCATGACTCGTTCTTCCACGGCGTTCCTCCGGACTGAATTCGCCATGGCAAACCTTATGCTGAAAATTGACCGCCATGTGACCGCAGCTGTGATCATTCTGTGATTGCATGGGATGTGGCGAGCCACGCGTTGAACGCCGGATTTTCGGCGAGGCTGTGTGCGATGCGTGTCGTGCGAATGGCGATCCCGGTGCGATTCAGGTGGTAGATCGTGTCGCCCATCAGCTTTGCCGGAAACATTGCATCTTCGGGCGTGCCGATCACCGGCACTCCGAGGCCGTCGTAAAAGGCACGGATTTTCGCCAGTTCCGGATTGCCGCGATATTCCGGAAACAACAGCGTGTTCGGCCAGGTGGCGAAGACCGCGATGTGGCGCCGCTGCGCTTCACGAATGAAGTTCGCGATCGCGCGCACGCCAGGACTTGCCGGATCGAAATGAATGGCGAGCGGCTGCTGCAGGCCGGAAAAATTCTGCGCCGCGACCGGCATCACCTCCGACAGGCGCTGGCCGAAGAGGCCGGCGTCATTGGAAGCTTCCGCCGCCGTTCGGGTCATCAGGTCGCGCTTGCGTTCAAACAGCGTCGCATCGATCAGCCGCCACGGCTTTGCTGCCATGACGTAGAACAGCCGTTCACCGGGTGCGAGCGATTGCCAATAGTCGCGGCCGCAGGTGTAAACCGTATCCACCAGGCTGTCCTGCGGACGTCCATAGTCATAGGCGAGATATTCGAGCGGCATCAGCACGGCATCGCCGGGCTTGAGAATCTTTGCTGCCTCAAAACTCTGGAATCCCGGGCCGAAACTCGCCGAGAGTCCGAAGTTGAACGCACGGATCGAAAGCGATTGTGCCAGCCTCTCGATGTCGATGCCGTCGGTCGCGTTCGACCCCGAGATCACCACCACTTTCGGCGACACCAATGAGCTGCCGCGCGCAAGTTTCGCGCCGATATAGGAACAGGTGTACCAACTGTTCCGGGTGCGCGAGCCGAACTGCGCCGCCGCATCGAGTCCTGCCGCTGCAAACAACGCCCCGATGGTGGTGGTGAAGATCACCAGCCATCGCGCAGCCGAAAGGAGTTTGTGCTCTCGCATGGCTCAGAATCGATAGTAGATGAACGCGCTCGGCGCGCCGGAATTGATCGCGCTGATACAGGCGAACAGGCACACAGCCGCGGCGACGGCGAAACGCGCAGCATTGCGGAATTCGAACTTGCGCGCCCATGCGCCGGAGGGCGGCGGCGCGAATCCGGTCAACTCCATGCTGTTGGGCAGCAGCCAGACAAACGCGAGTCCGGCCAGACACCAGAGGATGACGAGCGGTTGATTGAGTTCGGTTGTGAGGAGCGGAATGATCCGGATTGCGCCGGTACCGATGCCGTTTGGGATGCCAAGCGCGCGCAGCACGTCGGCCGAAACTGCAATGCCGTTCAGGCCGAACATTGCAGCATAGAACTCGCGGGCGGCGGCGAATGTGTCGGCGCGGAACACAACCCATGCAAGCGCGACGGCAATGAATGTGATGATGCGGCCGGACCACAGCGAAAGCGCCAAGTGCCAGCGCCCGGCGGCAGTGCGCCAGGCGTGATTCACCAGAAGGTAAAATCCGTGCAGCGCGCCCCAGATGAGGAATGTCCAGCCCGCACCATGCCACAACCCGCCGACGCTCATCACGATCATCAGATTGGCATAGCGGCGCCATGGGCCATGCCGGTTGCCGCCGAGCGGGATGTAGACGTAATCACGCAGGAAACGTGACAGCGTCATGTGCCAGCTGCGCCAGAACTCGACGATGCTGGGCGATTTGTATGGTGAAAGGAAATTCACCGGCAGACGGATTCCGAACATCAGCGCCAGTGCCAGCGCCATGTCGGAATAGCCCGAGAAATCGAAGTAGATCTGGAATGCGTAGGCGAGCGTGGCGGTCCAGGCGGCGATGAAGTCGGGCGGCAGTCCGTGTGCGGCGTTGTCGAATACCGGCTGCGCCAGCGTCGCAAAACCATCGGCCAGCAGCACTTTTTTTGCCAGCCCGATGGTAAACAGCATCACTGCCTTGGGCAGATGATTGAATATCCGCGCCGTCAGACGCTCGGGCGCGAATTGCGGCATCATCTCGCGGTGATGGATGATCGGTCCGGCGATCAGATGCGGAAAGAACGTTACGAACAGGACATAACGCAGTATGTCGTATTCGCTTGCAGCTCCGCGCGCGGCGTCGGCGAGAAAGGCGATCTGGGTGAAGGTGTAGAACGAGATGCCGAGCGGCAGTGCGACGCCGGGAGCAGCGAAATGCAGGCCGAGAAAGTTGAAATTCACCACCGCGAAATCGGCGTATTTGAACCAGCCGAGCAGCAACAGATTGAACGCGACGCCGGCGAACAACAGTGCACCGGCCGGTTCGCCGCGGAGATGGCGGCGGGTCAGCGCGCGCCCCGTCAGGAAATTGACAAAAATCGACAGGGCTAAGGGCGGCAGCAGCGACAGGCCCGCGGAGGCGTAAAAAACGACCGAACAGAGTGCGAGCCAGCATTGCGCCGCGCGGCCGCCAACGAGATTCTTCGCCAGGAAGAATCCGGCCAGCACGACCGGCAGGAATTCGAACAAAAAAGCGTTGGAATTGAACAACATCGCACGAGTCGATATCGCTGACGGACCGGTCCGTCAAACCGGTGCGCCTTCCCAAAGGCACACGGCTGGTTTTCCAGTTTGGCAATACGTTACCTTGTCCGTGAATTTTCCGCTCCGGTTTAGCCAATCGCTAACCATTATTGTTCACAGTCGCACGCAAGCATGGTGCGGTGACACGTGAACCACGATCCCCGAAAAATTTCCAAATCGGCCATCCTCGCCGAAATCTCGCTCGCCGATGGTTCAACCATTTGCGGCAATCTGTTTCAGACCAATCAGGGGCGGGTAACCGATCTGCTCAATGACGATCGCAAATTTCTGCCGGTCCAGACTGTTGAGGGGCAATTCCTGGCCATCGCCAAATCGGCCATTCAGAAAGTGTCGCTCTCCACGCCCCCTCCCGCGCCTTATCGCGGCAACAATCCCTGGCACATTCTGGGGGTCAAGGAAGGCGTCTCGGCCGAGGAGTTGAAGCGGGCTTATTATGAGCTCGTCCGTGCGCACCATCCCGACCGCATCAAGGGCATGGGGCTCGGCAGCGAATATCAGGAGCTCGCAAACAGGAACATGATGCGCATCAATGACGCCTATGCCGAGCTTCTGAAAACGATCAGTAGCGGATCAGCCTGAACCGGAGCGACGACCTCGGGTTCGGATGTGGCGCGGGCGGCGCGGCGGGACAGCGAACCAGAGATAAGCGGCAAAGCCGAGCGCCAGCATATAGAGCGGCGCGAAGACCCAGCCGGGCAGGGGCCAATAGATCACGTCCATGATGATGCGGGTGAGCGGCGATGGTGGCGTGGCTCCGCCGCTTGCGGCCTGCAGTTCATTCTGAATCAGCGTGAGGAAGCATAGGCGCCCTGCCGCAGCCTGTGCCGCGACAATGACGAGGGCGGCAAGGTGAAGTATTCGCCAGCCGAAGCTGCGCACAAATTGCCAACCGAACCATGCGCCGAGCGGCACTGCGATGAGCCAGAACACATTGAACAGCACGACCGCGGAATGGAAATAAAGCACCGCCAATGCGGCGAAGTGCAACGTGGCGCGGTCGAGCAGCAACACCATCATGTTGCGGTGCGGCGATCCACTTCGCCGGCGAGCCGGCGCAGCGTGTCGCCGATCTCGATCGGATAGGCAGTTTCGGTTCGAAACTGCCGCAGATCTTCCGGCAGGCGCTGCAATTGTTGCGCGGCGCGCGCGCGCACATCGGCAAGCGGCGCCGGGGCATCCATGCGCTTGCCCGATTTCATCACTTGCCGGATCAGTGGCTCCCCCTTCTGAAGCTCCTGTTCAAGCGAGAGTATATCGCCGGCCATGCGTCCATCCGGGCCATAGCTGCGCCACACCTGTTTACGGCCGGGCCAGGTTGATTTGCCCGGGGATCGTTTGCGCCGTGGCACGCCGGCATATTCCTGAAGCTTATAGGCACAGTCGAGCGAGGGAGAATCATAGGATGTGGTCAGGCTGGTGCCGATGCCAAAGCCATCGATCGGCGCCTGTTGCGCGATCATTGAGGCAAGTTCCGGCTCGTCGATTCCGCCGCTGGCAAAGATGCTTGTGCCGCGCAGTCCCCCGGCATCGAGAATTTTGCGCACGCTTCTTGACAGCGCGATGAGATCGCCGGAATCGAGCCGCACAGCCTCAACCGGAATGCCGACCGCGGCGAGTTTGGGCGCCATCGCGACCACGGCATGCGCGGCGGCTTCGGTATCATAGGTGTCGATCAGGAATACGAGATGATCGGGCCGGGAATCGGCAAACGCGGCAAATGCATCCGCTTCGCTGTCGAATGCCTGGATAAAGGAATGTGCCATGGTGCCGTAAAGCGGGATCGCGAAATCGCGCGCGGCCAGCATGGTGGCGGTGCCTGCGAAACCGGCGATGTAGGCGGCGCGCGCTGCGAACAGACCGGCTTCGGCGCCATGCGCGCGGCGCAAACCGAAATCGACCAGCAGCTTTCCCGGGGCGCGCAGCACAAAGCGCGCCGCCTTGCTCGCGATCAGGGTTTGAAAATGCAACAGATTGATCAGCCGCGTTTCGACAAGTTGCGCCACCGGCAGCGGCGCGGTGATTCGCAGCACTGGTTCATCGGCGAAGCAGATCGTGCCCTCCGGCACAGCATGTACGTCGCCTTCGAAGCGGAGACCGGCGAGATATCCAATCAGATCGGTACTAAAGCGCCCGGTGGTCTTCAGCCATTCGAGTTCTTCCGGGAGAACGCGAAAACATTCGAGGAAGACGAGCGCCTGTTCGAGGCCGGCGGCGACGAGGAACTGGCGTTGCGGCGGAAGGTTGCGGAAGAAGAATTCGAAGACGGCAGTATCTGTCTTCCCATGGTCCAGATAGGCCTGGATCATGTTGAGCTGATACAGGTCGGTGTTCAGCGCGTCGCCTGCCGGCATGGGGACGTTGCCGTCGAATGTTCTCATCCAGCATAGCGCGATTTGCTGTTTCTGCACCACGAAGCCGCGGGGCCGGCGCAGATGATTCAAGTTAACCCAATCGTGCTCTGGCCGGGCGTGACTGGCGCGTTGTGGTTTTGAGGAGAATGGCAACGCGAGCCGTTCCGTCCGGCTGCGAAACAGGAGTTACCAATGCGCAAGAGCCTGATTTTCGGCGTGGTTGCGGTCGCCCTTATGATGCTGGCCGGCTGCGCTTATGATTACAGCTATCCCTCGGGCTATGTCGCGGCCGATACCGGAAAGGTCAAAACCCACAGCTAAAGCGTATTCCGGCAGAGCGCCTTTACGGGGACAGGAAGATCATCAGCCCACAGATGTCTTGTCCGGACTCTGCTTTCGGGTTCCTGCGAGGAAAATCTTGACTGCCTGATCGGCGATGCGTTCGCGCCGGGCGGCATCCGGGCGGTGCACGACACCGAGAATGATCCGGTCGCGAATTCCGCCCAGCACGAGATGCACGAATTGGTCGGCGGCGAGGTCGGGGTCGGCGATCTCAAGTTTCCCCGCCGCCACCGCGTCGCGGAACCAGCATCTCAGTGGCTCCATGCCGGTCAGAGCGCCACGCCGGTCATACAGCACCGCGCGCACCAGTTGGGGAAAACGGCTGACCTCGAGCACAACCAGCTTGTGCAGTTTGATGCGTTCAGGGCGGGTCAGGAAATCGAGCAGGTGAAGCGCGACCTGTTTGAGCACATGCGCAGGCTCGTCGGAGGCGAGCATGATGTTGCTCAGCTCGGCGTTACGGCTGTTGCGGCAATGGGCGACGATTTCGCCGAACAATCCGGCCTTGCTGCCGAAATGGTGATAGAGAGTCTTCTTGGCGACGCCCGCCTCGCGGGCAATCGCGTCGAGCGAGGTTTCGCTGTAGCCGCGCGTGAGGAAATGGCGTTGCGCGATAGCGAGGATGCGCTTCAGGCACTCCTCGGCTTCGCGCCGTGTCGGCCGTCCGCCACGCTTTGCCGCGCCCGGCGCCGATGTTTCCGCGATGCTCATTCCCTTGACAGGCTCTTCCACTGGAAACTATACGGTGGCGTTTCCTAAACGGATGCGGTGCGCCGCGCAAGTTCTCCATGGTCAATTTTTTCATCGAGCGGCCGGTGTTCGCGTCCGCCATCGCCATCATCATGGTGCTGGCCGGGCTCATCGCCTACGCCAATCTGCCGGTCGATCGCTTTCCCGAGATTACGCCGCCGCAGGTGCTGGTGAAATCCACCTATACCGGTGCGAGTTCGCAAGTCGTCGCCGATACGGTCAGCACGCCGCTGGAAGCCCAGATCAATGGCGCGCAGGGCATGGCCTATATTTCTTCGGTCAGCGCCAATGACGGCACGTCGACGATCACCGTAACTTTCAATGTCGGCTATGACGTCAACATCGCCGCGGTCGATGTTCAGAATCGGGTTTCACAGGCGACGCCGCAGCTGCCGCCGATCGTGAACCAGACCGGCGTCACGATCCAGAAGCAGAACCCGAATTTCATCATGGCGGTGAATGTCTATTCGCCGAACAATTCGCTCGATCCGGTGACATTGTCGAATTACGCCTATTTGCAGCTGATCAATCCGTTGAAGCGGCTGCCGGGCGTGAGTGACGTCACGATCTTCGGCGAGCGGCGCTACGCGATGCGGATCTGGCTCGATCCCAACAAGCTGGCCAAGCTCGGCATGACAGCCAGCGATGTGCAGCAGGCGATTGCCGAACAGAATGTGCAGGTCGCAGCCGGCAAATTCGGTGAGGAACCCGCGCCGGCGGGCACCGCATTCCAGTACCAGATCAACGCGCAGGGGCAGCTCGCCGACCCGCAGCAATTCGGCAATATCGTGTTGCGCGCCGGCACCGCGAGCGACGCCGCCGTTTATCTGCGCGATGTCGCGCGCAGCGATCTCGGCGCGCTGCAATATACGTCCGATGCGGCGATCGACACGCATCCGGCGGCCATTCTCGCAGTCTTCCAGCTGCCCCAGGCCAATGCGCTGGAAGTCGACAAGCGCGTGCGCGACACCATGGCCGAACTTGGCGCCCGGTTTCCCAAGGGCATGGCGTGGTCGGTCAGTTACGACACCACCATGTTCGTATCGGCGTCGATGAACGAAGTCATGAAGACTTTGGGCATCGCGCTCGTGCTGGTGCTGCTGGTGGTTTACATTTTTCTCCAGAGCTGGCGAACCACGCTGATTCCGATGATTGCAATTCCGGTATCGCTGATCGCCACTCTGGCCGTGATGTATCTGCTCGGCTTTTCCATCAACACCGTCAGCATGCTCGGAATCGTTCTGGCGATCGGACTGGTGGTGGATGACGCGATCGTGGTGGTCGAAAACGTCCAGCGCCAGCTCGAAAACGGCATGCCTCCGTTGATGGCGACGAAGGTCGCGATGAAGGAAGTGACTGGCCCGATCATCGCGACCTCGGCTGTGCTGGGGGCGGTGTTCGTCCCGATCGCATTTTTGCCGGGCATCACGGGACGGCTTTACAACCAGTTCGCATTGACAATTGCGATCTCCGCCGCGTTCTCGGCCTTCAATTCACTGACCCTGAGTCCGGCGCTGTGCGCCCTGCTGTTGCGGCACGAGAGGCCGCCGCATTTTCCGTTGTTTCGCGCCTTCAATTTCGCGTTTGACTGGGCGCGGCACAAATATGCCGGCTCCATCCGCACGCTTGTCCGCTATCGCTGGCCGGCCGTCGGGCTGTTTGCCGGCGCGCTGGTTGTCACCTACGGACTGTACGAAACGCTGCCCTCCACTTTCGTCCCGCTGGAGGACACCGGGTATTTTTATGTGATCACCCAGCTTCCCAATGGCGCATCGCTGCAGCGGACGGAAGCGGTGGCCAACCAGGTTCGCGACATCCTGCTGCGTACGCCGGGCGTGGACAGCGTTATGTCGGTGACAGGCCTGAATTTCGTCACGCGGGCCAATGCGTCGAACGCCGCCGCGCAATTTGCCATCCTAAAGCCGTGGGATCAGCGCGGACCGGATCAGAGTCTGGCCAACATCATTGCCAATGTGCAGCCGAAACTTTCCGGCCTCGCCGAGGGCGTCACGCTGGCGCTCAACCCGCCCGCGATCAACGGCATCGGAACGTTCGGCGGCTTTGATTTCCAGCTCGAGGACCGGACCGGACGGGGCAGCGCCGCGCTTTATGATGCGGTGCAGACCCTGCTCGCCGAAGCGCGCAAACAGAAAGAGATCGATGGCAAGACGCTGATCACCAGCTTTGACGATTCGACGCCGCAATACAATTTCGACCTGGACCGCACCAAGGCGAAATTGCTGGGCGTGAATTTGAGCGACGTGTTCAACACCATGCAGATCTATCTCGGCTCGCTCTATGTCAACAACGTGACTCTGTTCGGCCGCACCTTCCAGGTGCTGCTGGAAGCCGACCCGCAATCGCGCGGCAACAGGAGCGATCTGTCGCAGCTCTATGTGCGCAACAATTCCGGCGGCATGGTGCCGCTCGGCACCCTGGGAAAACTTGTTCCGGTGGTCGGCACGGAAGTGGTGCCTCATTACAATCTCTACGGTTCGGCGGAAGTGACAGGCACGGCGGCGCCCGGATTCAGTTCGAACGAAGCGGTCGCGGCCATGGAACGGGCGGCGCGGAAGCTGCCGTCCGATTTCGGCTTCGAATGGACCGGTATCACCTATCAGGAATTGCAGGCGGGATCGGTGGCGGGCCTGGTGTTCGGGCTGGCGCTGATTTTCGTGTTCCTGTTTCTTGCGGCTCAATATGAGAGCTGGACGATTCCGTTCACCATCATTCTGGCCGTGCCGCTGGCTCTTCTTGGGGCGCTGTCGCTGCTGTGGCTGCGGCAAATGCAGGTCGACATCTATTCCCAGATCGGATTTGTGCTGCTGATCGGATTGTCGGCGAAGAATGCAATCCTGATTGTCGAGTTCGCCAAGCGCCGGCGCGAAGCGGGCGAGGACATCGTGCATGCGGCCAGGGAAGCGGCGCGGCTGCGCCTGCGGCCAATTCTGATGACGGCATTTGCGTTCATTTTCGGCGCTGTCCCGCTGATGATCGCGACCGGTGCGGGGGCGGCGAGCCGGCAATCGATCGGCACGACGGTGGTCGGCGGCATGATGGCCGCGACACTTCTCAGCCTTGGATTTGTACCTGTCTTTTATGTACTGATCGAACGCATGCGCGAGCGAATCATGCCGCGGGCCGGACGTGTGCCGGCCGACCATCTCGCGCCGGGGGAATAGTGGAGCAACGGTTTGAAGGTTAAGACCAAATTCGGATTTGCCGCGATCGCCGGACTGGCCGTTGCGCTGCCCATTGGCTGGGTCGCTGTCAGCAACAGCGGCGCCGGCAAAAGCGCCGAGCCGCCGCCACCGTCGCCCGCGATCGAGGTGCCGGTTGCCTCCGTGGTGGAAAAAACCGTTCCGGTATTCCTCACTTATGCCGGTTCGACAGATGCCGTTCGCACCGTCACCTTGCAGGCTCTTGTCACCGGATATTTGCAGAAGCGTCTGGTGGTCGACGGGTCGGATGTGGCGCAGGGTCAGTTGCTCTATCAGATCGAGCCCGGGCCTTATCAGGCGGTGCTCGATCAGGCCAGGGCGCAGGAGCAGAAGGACATCGCGGCGCTGGAATATGCAAAAGCTAGCCGCACACGCAACGAGGCGATGGCGAAAAATGGCGACGTCTCGCTCGACACGCTCCAGCAATCGACGAGCAGCGAACAGCAATATATCGCCGCGGTGGCTGCCGATAAGGCGGCGATCGAGACGGCGCAACTCAATCTCAGTCACACGCAGATACGCGCGCCTTTCGCGGGCCGGGTCGGGATTTCCATTCTCAATGAAGGTGCACTGATCGGCGCCTCCGGCAGCCAGATCAATACGCTGGTGCAGCTCGATCCGATCTACGCCACGTTCAATCCGCCGGATGCCGACCTGCCGCAGATCCAGCGCTACCAATCCCGGGGACCGATCCCGGTGGAGATCGATGTTGGATCGGGAGAAAACGCGACGGAGTATCACGGCAAGCTGGCCATCCTGGACAATACCGTCGGCCGCGGAACCGGAACCATCACGGCGCGCGCGCTAATCGACAATCCCCGTCACACGCTGTTGCCAGGGCAGTTCCTGCGCGTGCGCCTGCACGTCACCGATCTGCCGCATACACTGCTGGTGCCGCAGGTGGCAGTCGGATCGAGCCAGCTCGGCAAATATGTTTATGTCGTCGGACACGACAACAGGGTGGAGCAGCGCTTCGTGACATTGGGCGATGATTACGATCCGCTGGTCGTCGTCACCCGCGGCGTGGCCAGAGGCGAATCCGTGATCGTCGGCAATCTGTTGAAGATCGGGCCGGGCGCATTGGTCAAACCGGTGCCGCAACCGCAATTCACCGCCAGCGTAAAATAGTATTTTCCTCCCTTGCGAAGCAGGGGAGGTAGATCGCGCGGAACGCGCGAGACAGAGGGGGCTTAATGCCGGACGTACACAGCAGGCGATTTTGTGCGTGGCTGAGGGCAAGTGTACCGGCGGTGGCGCTGATCTCCGCGGGCTGCACGCTGGGTCCGAATTTCTCACCGCCGTTGCCGCCGGTGAATGCCGGTTATTCTGAGCAAGCGCTGCCACAAGCGACCGAATCGGCCAATATCCCCGGCGGCGAAGCGCAACATCTCATCGACGGAATGGATATTCCGGGGCTGTGGTGGACACTGTTCCGCTCGCCGGCACTGGATGGGCTGATCAAGCGGGCGCTCGCTGGTAATCCGACGGTCGAGGTGGCGCAGGCCAATCTGAAGCAGGCCCGTGAATTGGCGCTGGCGGGCAGGGGGGCGCTGTATCCGTCGGTCGGCATTGGCTTGAACGAGCAGGGGCAGCAGTTTTCCGGCGCTTCCTTCGGGCAGCCGGGCTTAAGCGCGGTGTTCGCGATCACCACGGCGTCGGTCAACATATCCTACGTGCCCGACATCTGGGGCGGCATTCACCGGCAGATCGAGTCGTTGAATGCGCAAGCCGAATATCAACGCTTCGAACTCGAAGCGACATATCTGACGCTGACGTCGAATATTGTCGCGGCGGCCATTCAGGAAGCCTCGTTGCGTAACCAGATTGCCGCGGAGCAGGACATCATTGCGGTGGTGTCGCAGGAGCTGGAAGGTCTGCAGCGGCAATTTGCAGCCGGCGCCATCGCCAACACGTCGGTGCTGGCGCAGACCGCAACACTCGCGCAGGTGCAGGCCCAACTTCCGCCGCTGGAAAAACAGCTTGCGCAGACCCGCAATCAATTGACCGCGCTGCTGGGTCAGTTGCCCAATCAGGAACCGGCCGAGACATTCGATTTCGATTCGCTGCATTTGCCGGATGCTCTGCCGGTCAGCCTCCCGTCGAAGCTGGTCGAGCAGCGGCCGGACATCCGCGCCGCTGAAGCGCAACTGCACGAGGCGAGCGCCAATATCGGCGTCGCAGTGGCAAACCAGTTTCCCCAGATTAACCTGACGGGTTCGCTGGGCGCGGAATCCGCCGGCTTGCCGTTTGCGGCCAACAGCGAGATCTGGAATGTGACCGCGGGGCTGACGCAGCCGGTTTTCCAGGGCGGAAAATTGCAGCATCAGGAGCGCGCTGCCGAAGCGGCGTTCGATGCCGCTGCCGCGCAATATCGCAATATCGTGGTCGTCGCATTCCAGAATGTTGCCGATGTGCTGCGCGCGTTGGAATCCGATGCCGCGTCGGTCGACGCCCAGGCGACGGCCGACAAGGCCGCCGCAGACAGCCTTCAGGCGGTGCGCCGGCAGTTCCAGATCGGCGCCACGACCTATATCTCGCTGCTGAATGCCGAGCAGGTCTATGAACAGACCCATATCGCACTCGTGCAGGCATTGGCGACACGCTATGCCGATACTGCGGCCTTGTTCCAGGCGCTGGGTGGCGGCTGGTGGAATCGTGAAGACGCCGCCGTGGTGGCGGAGTCGGGGAAGAAATAATTTTCTCTCTCCCCATGGGACGGCGCGCCGGCTAAGGGGTGATTAAGGTCAAAGCCCTAAAGCGGGATGCCATGGCCCGGCTGCTTCCGGTCCGATTGCAGACATTGACCAAGCGCGATAGTTCGTCAGAGATTCGCCATAAGCAGACGAAATGGGGCCGCCACACCGCGTCTGAGAAATGCATGGCGAGAGTGGCGCGAAAGCTTGTGCTGATGCTCAGAAATCCGGCCTGTCGGCCTCGGGCACGGGCGTATCCTTGTTGGAATAATACTGGTGTACGTTCTCCGCGCATACGAACTCGGGCCAATTTCCAGAGGCGCGACTAAAGGTGACGACAGCGGACCAGGGCGAATTGAAAATGCCTGGATCCTCCACCGTAAATCGGACCTGGAGGCCTTTGCCCTTGTAATTCGGGTCGGTATAGATGCCGTTACCTGCCCCAAATCGACCAAGCGCCTTCTCCGCATTCCTCATATCCCGTTCCCTGTTCCCGGGATCGATCAACCGATAACGCTCCACCAGGTGCAGAGCCATTGTGTAGGGCGTACCCCAGAGATCTACCATTGATAGCGGCGTGACCTTGATCCCGATCGTGTCCACAACCAGCGTATCGCCTTCATAATGGCCGATGGAATCGCCATACCAGGAAGGCGTCACGTGCGCGGGATGCGGTTGGTTCAGGCGGACGTGACGGACGCCCTGATCGAAACTGTCAAGGATCAAGACTTCGTTCGACTGCTGGACGATTTGGAGTTCCTGATTGCGAGCGAGAATGTAGGGCGGAGGATACGGATAGCACTGGCTCGACGGGTTAGGCAGAGAAAGGCCCGAGAGGACTTTCGCGTCCCTCTCCTTCAAAAAGTCCGCGGCCTGCCGCTTCAGAATAGGATCATTATAATCCCCGATGCTCCGGTCATTACCCATTTGCGGGATCGGACCAGGGCCCGTTTGGGGCTGCTCGAAGCCAGCCGTCATGCGTGCCCACAGGCCAGAGAAATCCGGTGTTGTGGTGGTTTGCGCTCTCGCAGAAGGTATGGCCCAAAGGAACGTACCGCCGACTCCGGCAATCAGGGCCAGGACTGCATGCGTCAGAACACGATGAAGCATACGGCCTCCGACATTTGCTCACGCCACACCTACGTCATATCGCGACGCCACGCGAGCTGGGTAGCATCACGACAAGGGCCTGAAGGCCCCCGGGAATAAATGCCAAGCACTGAGTATCACCTCAGGCAGTCTGATTTTCTGCCGCGAAGGTCTGCTTTCTTCGACCCCGGTCATAGCTAACGGGGTCAGAGGAATGAGCGAGAGTCGCCACAGTCGGACACTCGGGCTCCGCAGATTGGGAACGCGTGTTGGGCCTGGGATGCGAATCCCAACCCGACCGGGTCTGCGATCAGGTCGGTTGAGGCTGCATCGACAGAGTGACCCCTGCGGTATGCATACCATCACGTGGTGCCGCGTTCTTGCCCGCGCAATTTTTTCCACTCGGTGCCGGGACGATGATAGCCTCGCCAGATGGCGATGAGCGGAAGGCACCACGATGCATAAGACCGGTCAGGATCGCAGGCAATTCTTCGCCGAGGGGCTTCTCCTCGCCGGTGCGGCCGGCATGGCGGCCTCCGGACTGCCATCCGGCGCTGCCAGCGCCCAAACAGCGCCCCGGCCGATTCGCCGCTCGGAGCGCTATGATGATTCCTTCATCTTCGAGCGTAAGCCGTTCAAGTGGCCTGGAAACAACACGCTCGCCGTATGGTTCGCTCCCAATGTCGAAGTCTGGAACTACGATTCCGCGGCCGGCGCCGCGATCACGCCCAATCCGACCAACCACGTGCCCGACGTCTACAATTACGCCTGGCGGGAATATGGCATGCGGGTCGGGTTGTGGCGCCTCGTCGACGTTTTCGACGAAGCCGGAATCAAGGCGACCGTCGCGCTCAACGCGCAGGTATGTGATGTGTACCCCAAGGCGATGGACGAAATGAAGCGCCGGGGCTGGGAGTTCATGGGCCACGGCACCACCAACTCGACGAACCTTGCCGCGTTTGATCAGCAGCCGGACCAGGAACGCGACGCCATCCGCAACATACTCAAGACGATCGAGCAGGCGTCGGGCAAACGGCCGCGCGGATGGCTCGGCTCCGGATTGATTGAAACCTACAACACTCTCGATATTCTCGCCGCGGAGGGCGTGAACTATTGCGGCGACTGGAACAATGATGATCAGCCGGTGCCTATGAAGGTGAAATCGGGCAAGATGTTCGGCATCCCCTACTGCAACGAGATCAACGATCTCGGGGTCTACCTGCGTAAGGGCTGGACCGGCGAGCAATATCTGCTCTCGGTTATCGATCAGTTCGACACGCTCTACGCCGAGAGCCGCAAGCAGCCGCGGGTGCTGGGCGTGCCCCTGCATCCGATGATTTCCGGCCAGCCGCTGCGCATCAAATATCTCCAGCGCGCCATCGCTCACATGAAGGAGCACCAGGGCGTGTGGTTTGCCACCGGCAGCGAGATCATCGATGCCTATCAGAGCGTGGCGTGAGCAGCTTGAAGTTCGGGGTCAGAACGGAAACGCGGCGGGCGTCAAAAGGAGACCATCATGAGGGGTCAGTTCTTGCGTCCGTTCAAGAAGATCCTTTGTTGCAGTAATGCGCGAAGGCGAGATGCCCAACACTTAACGCCTCACCGCCAGTCGTCCAGCACGTAAACTCCCGGCCGGTTAAATCCGTGCACGTTTCCTTTCTGCAGCGCTACGCCCTGGAGGAAGGTGCGAAAGCCCCGATTCAACATCGTCCGGTACGCCTCATGCCGGGCCATATTCACGCCGGCGACCAGTTTTGATGCTGCGCGACTTCGGGCATAGGCGTTGCACGCGTCCAACAGATTGACGAACTTCTCTGGCGCCGAAATTCCCGTGTGCACTGCGCCAAATTTGATATAGCAGGTGTCGCTGCCGGCTTCGGTCTGTGCCCCCACATGGCATACGGCAAACGCCGAGATTTTCGAGCCGTCGACCAGCAAAACCGTATCGCCAAGATTCTGCGACTCGACCGCCCGGATTTCCTGCGAGACTTCCAGCCCGTCATAAATCGAATCCGTCACTTCCATGCATTGCGTGAGCGCGTCCTGTCTCTGGCCCGGGCGCAATTCGGACAACACCGTCCAGCCGTCGACCTTCGGATCGAAATCAACTGCTTTCGCCATTACCGGGGTGAGGAATTGCGGCCAGTAATCGAATTTTTGGTACAGCGCGGCGTGTTTCGCACTGTGGCTGAAAGTGAACAGGCCGGTGTGCCGGCAGCCCAGCTCCTCGAAAACGCGCATTGTATGCGCGAGCAGATTCTGCGCCACACCCTTGTCCCACAGCAGCGGATCGACCGTCAGCGGACCAAAAAAACCAAAACTGCCCCAGCGCGCCACGAAATTCGAACCGGCAAATTTGCCATCGACTTCGGCAGCGATTGCAACCTGCGGCGCCGCATGGAAGCGCGTGTGGGCGTAGTCGCTGTCGCCGAACACGGCCATGGGGTCGGGCACACCCAGAAAGGTGCCGAATGCCAACCGCACGATGCGGTCGGCTTCCTCGACGTCGCGCTCTTCCATCTTACGGGTACGAATCTTCATCACGTCTTTCCTCTTCTGTGACGCCACACGCAAGCATCGACGGATGGCGGCAGCTGAGGCCGATTGCGAACGAGACCAGCGTTCCAAACAATTTTATCAGCATCGATACCCGCCGTGATTTGCACATTCGACAGGCGTCACACCAATGGTCGTCGTATAGCACACCGAATCGGCCGGTGGGGGCGGGGCACGAATGTATAGGCGCCGGCTGATTCAGGCAGCACGGATCAGAGTGACGCTTTGACCACGTGTTCAGGCCCGCGTGCCAGTGCCGCCTTCACCCGTTCGGGCGTAAACGGCACGCGGCGCAAGCGAACGCCTGTCGCGTCGAATACGGCATTGCCGATCGCGGCGGGTAGCGGACCACAGGCCATTTCCGCCGCGCCGGAACTCGGCTCATCCGGCCGGTTGATCGTGACGACCTCAACCGATCTCGGCACCCCCGGCATTTTCAGAACCGGATAAGTCAGCCAGTCCACCGCATGCACCATCTTGCCGTCGAACTGGACTTCTTCATGCATCGTGCGGCTCGTCTGCCAGATGATCTGCCGGTCGATGACGTGCCTGATGGTTTCGGGATTGACGATCAATCCGCAATCATGGGCCACGACGACACGCGGGATTTCAATTTGACCGGTGTCACGATGCACACGCACCTCAGCGATCAGCGCGATATAGGTGCCGGCCAATTGGCGGTAGGCAAAACCGCGCCCGGTGGCGATGGTGCCCTGACGGTCATTGCGCGGTGATGGACGTGTATCCCATCCATATTGCTTCATCGCCGCCGCAAAGAGTTCGTGCTCCCGCTCCTGTTTCAAATGTTGCAGCCGGAACTCGATGGGATCGCGCTTCAAATGGACGGCGATTTCATCGATGAAAGATTCGCTGCCGAACATCAGCGGCGGGCCGTAGGGATCGCGAATGTGGGTGGTGCGCAGAGGAGAAGCGCGGTCCAGCAGCGGCGCGACCAGCTCCCAACCCCAATGGGCGTTTTCGAAATCATATGCGTTGCCGGGCGTTCCGTAGGAGGCGCGCCAGTTCAGCGGATGGCCCAGATTCATGCCGGCCAAGGTATCCTGCGGATGCCGTTCGCGGGTGTTGCAGTCCTCCATCGACATCGACCTGGTGATGTTCTCGTAGGCAATCAGATTGCCCTCAGCGTCAAAGCCGGCGCGATTATGGCTGACCGAAGGCGTGCCTTTCGGATCCCAGGCCAAGGATTCATGGCGCATATACTGGACGCGCACGGGCCGCTTCAGGTGTTGCGACAGGACAGCGGCCTCGGCTGTGGCGTCGCCCTGTGCGTCACGGGCATAGCCCCCGGTCCCGAACTTCCAAATCGCGCGCACTTTCTCCGGCGGGAGGCCGAGCAGTTCGGCGATGCCGAGCTGGCAGTCGAAAGGCTTTTGCGTGCTGGTGTAGACCGTCGCGCTGTCGTCTTTAACATCGGCGACGGCAACCGCCGGACCCATGCTGGCATGCGACATAAACGGATATTCGTATTCCCCTTCGAGAACGAATACCGCCTGCTTGAACGCATCCTCTGGCGAACCGCGGCGCACTTCCTGTGACGCGCCGACGGCCTTCACATTCGGATCGCCCGAACGCGCCACAACGGGCGCGGAGCGGATGTAATCGAAAATCTTTTCGTGCCCGGGGAAATTGGCATTGGCTTCTGACCACGTCACCTTCAACTGCTTCGCGGCCTTAACAGCGTTCCATTCCTTTTCGGCGACAACACCAATCAGGTCCTTGATCCAGACCAGTTTTGCTCCGTGGATGTCCGAGATCGACTTTTCATCCACCGATACCGGCACCGCACCTGCAACGGGCGGACGAACCATCCGCGCGTGGGCCATATTGGGTAGCCTGATGTCGGCGACCTGCTCGAGCGTGCCGAACACTTTGCCCGGCATGTCGCGTCGCGGATACGGCTTGCCGATAACCTTGAATTCTTCCGGCTTTTTCAGCGGTGCATCTACCTTCACGGTAAGCTGCTGTGCCTCACCGCGATATTGGATTTCAGCATCGAGTTGGCGGCCGCCGATGAGTTCGGCGTAGGTCACGCGTTTCGACGGATCCGAAATGGAACGGACGACGCCATCCGTCACGGTGAGCTGGTCCGGCGCAATGCCAAGTTTCTCGCTGGCCATGTGGATCAGCAAGCGGCGCGCTTCCGCTGCGGTCTGGCGCAGAATGATGCCGCCCTGGCGCAGACCATTACCCGCAGTCGATCCGCCCATATTCACGCATTGTGCGGTGTCGCTGATCACCACGCGCACCCGATCCCAGGGAACATCGATTTCTTCCGCGACCAATTGCGCAATCGAGGTTTCGAGGCCCTGGCCACCATCGATCTTGCCGTAATAGGCAACCACGGTGCCGTCCGGTTCTATCGAAAGGTAGGACGACAGCCTGCCCGGGCGCACACCTGCGGCAGCGGCCGAATCGAATTGCACGGCTTCGGCCCATTCGGGCGCTGTTGCGAGCGCAATGACCATTGCACCGCTCGCGGTGAGGAATGCGCGGCGGCTCAGTTTGCCGAGTTCGAATTCGATCATAACCGTCTCCTCACGCCTTTGATGCGCGCAGGACCGCCTTGACGGCGGCATTATGGGTGCCACAGCGGCAGATCATGTCGGACAGCGCATCGCGGACCTCCTGTTCGGTCGGATGCGGATTGCGCGCCAGCAATTCAGCGCTCGTCATGATCCAGCCATTGATGCAATAGCCGCATTGATTGACCTGTTCTTCGATCCAGGCGGTCTGCAGCGGATGCGGCTTTTCCGGCGTGCCCAATCCGGCAATCGTCGTAATCTTGCGGTTGGCGACCAGCGAAACGGGCGTGGTGCAGGATCGCACCGCCTGACCGTCGACATGCACCGTGCAGGCGCCGCACTGACCAAGGCCGCAGCCGAACCGCGGATTGTTCAATCCGAGATCATCGCGCAATGCATAAAGCAAAGGCATCTTCGGGTCGTCGACGGAAATCACATGCGATTTTCCATCCACGTCAAGCGTCAAATTCTGCGCCATGAAGCTTCCTTCCCGCGCGATGATGACTCCGGTAACCCTATCCCTAAGGTACCAAACTGTCTCGTGACGCAAAATCCCCGTGGGTGACTTCCGTCACTTATTCAACGTGAGTTGCAGATCGGGGCATGGCAAACGGAACAGAAATCGTCTTCCCGTTTCCACCAGTGGTGACCAGTTCTTTTTCCTTCCCAACATTTGCTTCCGTTCCCGATTGCAGACATTGGCCAAGCGGGACGGTTCATCAGAGACTCGCCAATTCCGGACTCCCCAAATGTCCTTTGGGTCCGTTATATTTCTTTGGGGATTCCCCCTTTTTCTTCGGGTTGCTCAGCGCGAGGGCTCTGTTGCACCTGCTGCAAAACAGGTAAATCTGGCGAGATGCGATGGGCCGCGAAGCCCGTTTGCTGCTGGCGGTGGAACATGTCCAAACATGGTTTGATTTGTTTCGTGGCCATTATATCGGCTACGGGCGCCGCCCTGGCAGCGGACGCAGGTGGCAAAGCTGCCATTCCCAATTTCGCGACAGATCGCGGCACCGGCTGGCGGATTGACCGCACGGTTGGCGTGGACGATCTGCTTGCGGCGCCGGGCGGCGGACCAGGGCCGATTACCAACATCAAAGCGTACCCCTACGTGCCCAATGGTGGCGGCCGGCAACCAACCTATCGTGTCGCCGATCTCTCCAATCCGATTCTCCAGGAATGGGTGAAGCCGGCGATGCAAAAGGCCAACGACGAGGTGCTTGCGGGGCAAGCCCCCTACCGAGCCCATGAACGCTGCTGGCCCGCAGCGGTGCCGGGTATCGACGTGGACGCCTTCGCCGCACCGGTCTTCCTCTACCAAACACCGAAAGAGGTCGTCTTCATAATGAACAACGGGCCGGAGGTCCGTCACATCTACCTGGGTGTACCCCATTCGCAGAATCCAAAACCATCCTGGTACGGAGAATCCGTGGGCCATTATGAAAACGGCGATACGCTGGTCGTCGACACCATCGGGTTCAACGACAGGGTCATCGATAATTATCGCACGCCGCGTACTACGCAGCTGCACGTCATCGAAAGATGGAAGATTTCGCCCGACGGAAACGCGGTCGATGTATCCGTCTACGTCGAAGATCCGGGCGTCTTCACGATGCCCTGGCGGGCCATGCACCGCTGGCGGCGCGTGGAGCAGCCATACGTCGAATATTACTGTGCGGAAAACAACAACAACCCTATTACCGATTCCAAACTGGTCCCCATGCCCCAGGCGACCAAACCGGATTTCTAATCCTCATCGTGAAGCCGGCAGCCAGCGCAGTGTTTGGCGAAGGGTCTGTTGACGAACGAACGGATCAACGCCCGTGCCATTCCATATGATGACGCGGCGGAATGGTGTGCGTCAAAATGAAACCATGCCGCTGATAAAAGCAGCGCGATGGCCCGTAGGGAAATCTCCGCATGGTCAAACCGCATCTGGCGTGGGCTCGTTGACCTGAAGCGTGTTGCCACAGCCTCGGCACTCATAGGTCTGTAGCTCATAGGCTGCTCCACGCGTCGGATGCGACTGCCGGCGCTTCAGCCGCATCTTTGCCCCGCATAGCACGCACTTGTATTGGCGCCTGAGACCATGGGCGACAGGGCCATTCGTTCTGGTTCGACCGATCATGTCGCCCATTCTAAGAATGAGCCATGTGTCGGGGAACTGATTTTCTGATTGGGCAATTTTTGGATGCTGTGGGACAGGCGTGAGCGCTATTTCTTGAAAACCGCATCGATACCGGCTTGCGCACAGGCGCGGTCGTCAGTTGAACCGCCAATACCAATGCCGCCCGCCACCTGCCCGTCGATAATGATCGGCAGGCCGCCGGGAGAAAGCACGTAACCGCCGGCTACCGCATTGACGGTCGCCACGAATGCTCCGCGAGTCTCCGCGTTCCTGACATAGGCTTCATTCGGCTGTCCGGTGCGAACTGCGACCTTGGCTTTCGCAAGTGCGGGCTCGACCGTGAACATCGGCGTGCCCTGCATACGGTAGAAATAGAGCGGTGTGAGCGTCTCATCCAGCACCCAGACGCTGACATGCCAGCCTTTGGCCCTGGCGAAAGCCTCGCAGCCTTCCGCAACCTTGCGGGCAGCATCCGCAGTAATGACTTTCTTCTCGACCACCATTTGCGCTGACGCGCCGGTGGCCAGCACAGCAGTCATTCCGAGTCCCAGTAATGCGGCGGTGGTTTTCATCTCGACCTCCTTTTAGAGTAATTTTCGCCGAAGCATGTCCCCATGCCCGATCGGGATAGTTGCCGAGTTTAGCACGTGCGCGCCCGCCGGAGCTTTGGAGCGGACGAAATCGGACCACGCCCGCTCGTCGCCATGACGGCAGGCCGGCAGTCGTGTAATTCTTCGCCCTTGCAACATGGAGGAAACGGTGCCCATCACCAGCCAATACGTCTTCATTGCCATCATGGATGTGGCGCCGGAGAAAGAGGCGCTTTTCAACGAAGTTTTTGAAAACGAACACGGGCCGACCCTGCTCAAGGTGCCGGGTGTGCGCTCGGCGACACGCCTGCGCACGACGACAGGCACGCTGATGATCGGTGGTGCGGCGAAGCCGCTCACCGGCGACGGCGCACCCACCTACGCGACCATTTACGAGATCGACAGCCCCGAAGTGCTGGCGAGCGCGGCCTGGGCCAAGGCCGTCGAGCATGGGCGCTGGCCGACGGAGGTGCGGCCTTATACGACCAATCGCCACCACATTATTCGTAAGGTCTTGTAAAGCGCCGGGCAAACTCGGCAGCATCGTCCATGCCCCGTAGAGCCCACCGCCACAAACGAGCCTGGGTGGCGCGTAGCGGCTGCACATGTGAGCACAATTGCCGGATCGTGATAGCAGAACGGCAGAAATCCACGCGCGGGAAAACCAGGATCAAGGTTAGAATCCCGGCGATCCAGGGGGTGTCCATCCGTTTGTAGCAAGCGCGTTTCTTGAGGCACGCACCGCAAAGAGGGTCAGGAGCGATGCAGTACCCGCCACTCGACGTGCTGAAGCCGGTCGCAGACGATCTCTGGATCGTGGACAGCGGACCGTTTCGCGTGGCCGGGATCATTCCGGTGCCGGTTCGCATGACAGTCATCCGTCTGAAATCAGGGGAGATGCTGCTGCATTCGCCGACCCGCTGGACCCGCCTGTTGCAGCGCCATATCGAAACCCTGGGCCCGGTGCGCCATCTCGTGGCGCCAAATCCATTTCATTGGAGCTTTGTCCGTGCCTGGCAATCGCATTGTGCCGGAGCACGCGTTTGGGCCGCGAAAGGAACACGCCGGCGCTTGCTGGTGCGGTTGAAGGGGCCGCGGATCGACGCCGAAATCGCCGATGCTCCACCTCGCGAATGGGCAGATGAACTCGATGTCGAGATGATTCGCGGACGCGTGTTTCGCGAGTTGGCATTTTTTCATCGCGCCAGCCGTACGGCCATTCTCACCGACCTCGTGGTCAATCTTGACCCGGAGAAACTGCCGCGGGTGCGGCGCTCCGCGGTTTCGGCGGTTGGATCCCTGGCGCCGAAAGGAAGGGCGCCGGTTTACGCGCGAATTGCCTACCGCATGAATCGTCGCAAGGCGGCACCGGCTGCGCGCCGTGTGATTGCCTGGAATCCGGTGCGGGTGATTTTCAGTCACGGCGCGTGGTATCAGCGCGATGGGGCTGCGCGCCTCGCCCGGAGCCTCGCCTGGTTAACCGGCCCGGAGAGATAGCTTAGCGGGGCAGGGGTTTGCCGGTGGTTTCGGGCAAATAGAACGGGGCGAAAATCCCGATCGCGTAGATGCTGCCCATAATGAGCGCAGCATGTGTGATGCCGCCGAATTTGGCCACCAGTGTTCCGGCAATGATCGGGAAAATCCAGGCGATCAAGCGCGCGCCGTTGAAAATCACGCTGGCCGCAGTGGAACGCACGCTGGCGGTAAATAACTCCACCGGATAGATCGCCATCCAGGAGAATCCAAAACCCAGCGTCACCACGCCATTCAGGAAAGCGAGCAGCGTGTAGACGTAAAGATCGCCGCTCCACAGATATGTCGCCCAGGAGATGGCGAGAGCCGCCGGAAACAGCAGCATGAGATATAGCCGCCGGCCAAGCCAGTCGGTGACAAATCCCGACGAAACATAGGCAAGCACCCCGCCGAGCGCATAGATCAGCGCGACGCGCGGTCCCCACAACCCGGCCGGTTCACCCTGCGCCGCGGCCAATTGTTCGGCATAGACAGGCGTCCAGGTAGAAACCGCCCACCAGCCGGTGGTGCAGGCGAATGACATCACAAACATCAGCCACACGCGGCGCCGTGCTTCGGGCAGGCGAAACAGCAGAGCGAGCGTAAATGGACGGCTGCCATTCGCGCTAGGAGCGCGATCCTGTTCGGTGGCGCCCCAGCGTTTTTCGCGCAATGCACTCATCCATTCATCGGATTCGTCGAGCGCGCGCATCAGATAGACGACGCAAAAGGCCGGCAGCGCCCCGGCGGCGAACATCAGCCGCCAGGTTTGCGGACCGAGCGGCGCGAACCGGCTGAGAATGAACCAGACCAGCGCGGCAAGAAAGATTCCCGCGCCGAAGCCCGACTGCAGAAATCCGAGCCCCTTCGGCCGCGCGCCGTCGGGCCAGGATTCCGCGACCAGCGCGATGCCGGTGCTCCATTCCGCCCCGATGGCAAGCCCGGTGATAAATCGCATGGCCGACAGCATGGTCACGCTGGTGCTTAATGCCGTCAGGCCGGTGAGGCAGGCATAGGACAGTACCGAAATCATCAGCATGCGCTTGCGGCCGAAATAATCTGCAAGAATGCCGCCGCCGAGCCCGCCAATTCCCCAGCCAAGCAGCGTGATGCCGATGGCAATTCCACCGAAGATCGGCGCGTCACGCAACTGATCCGCCGGCAGCAGCGTGCGCAATGCCGCCGGCAAAGCGACGACGAGCGCAAACGCTTCATAGCCGTCGAAAATCCATCCGAGATAGCTGCCCCAGAGAATGCGCCAATGCCGGCGTGTCAGGCCCGCGCTCCACGACGCGCGTTGCCTATCCAAAGCAATGCTGGCATCGCTGCTCATTCGTCAGGCCGCCTCCGGCGCGTGGCGAGTTTGTCGCCGGTTTCGGCATAGCGCCCCTGCACGGCGAGTTCGGCTTCGGCCGCGTTTTCCTCGCTCCACTGCGACAGCGGATAGCCGTGCCACGGCGAGTTGAGATCAAGCGTCGGCAAAGACAGCGCATTCCAGCGTTCAATGGCGGCCTGCATGAAGTCACGGCGCGGCAGCGACACCGGGAGATAAGGATGTTCGCGGCAGGCATTGATCAGCATCGCCGAGGCGCCGCGGCCTTCCGGATAGGCGTTGTCGCTTCCGTCAGACGACGGAGCAATCGACGGATCGAGGCGCGCGAGTTTGCCGCGAATGATTTCCACATCGCGGTGCGGCTGCATGGAATAGGACAACGCCCATAGCACCGCATCCATCGAGTTCGGGTCGACATCGGAATCGACGGCGATGAAGATCTTGCCGAGCGATGCGTCGAATGCGGCCGCCGCACGCAGCGCCTGCCACGGCTGGCCCGGCGCGGGATGATCGAGCTGAATGACAAAAAACATGTTGCAGCTCGCCGCCTCGTAACAGGCGACTTTCATCACCGAAGGTATGTTGCAGGCGTTTTTCAGGTGGTTGAGATAGATCGCGTCGAATGCCGCTTTGCGGATAACCGTGCTTTCGGACGGCGGAAATTCACTGATGATCGCCTGGCACACCGGATTTTCGCGCGATGTAATGGTGGAAATCTCGAACAGCTTTTCCATCTTGCGCGGACCGAGATAGCCGCTGGCCTCACCGAAGGGAGCTTCCGGTTCGAGGATATCGGTGCGGATCGTGCCCTCGATGACGATTTCCGCCGCCGCCGGGACGAGGGCGTCGAATGTCTCCGCCGGCGTGACGTCAATGGCGGCGCCGTTAAGCGCACCCGCAAGTCCGTATTCATCGACGCCATAGGGGACTTTGCTGGCCGCTGCGAGCAGCAGCGCCGGCGGGCCACCGATAAACAATGCGGCTTCCAGCGGACGGTCGAGCCGGCGCGCCTTCGCCCAATGGATTGCCAGATGCTGGGTCGGCACATCGGTTGCGCAGCCGATACGGTCCGGCGCTTTGATCATGCCGCGATAGAGCCCGAGATTGTAGGCGCCAGTTTCAGGATCGCGCGTGACCCAGACGCCGGCGGTAATGAAGGGGGCAGGATCGAAGCCCGGCGTGGAAATGACATGGGGAAATGAATCCACGCCGTCGCCAAGCTGCGGCACGCGGCGGATGCGGCGCTTCACCGGCGCGTTGTCCCGCTCGATGACGTGCGGCGGGATGTGCGTCCCATGGGCGCGCGCCCAGGCGGCGGCGATTCCGTCTGGTTCGACGCCAAGCGCTGCGGCATAGATCGCGCGCGAGCTTCCCAGAGCACCAACCAGAACCGAGGCGTCGAACTGGCGGCGCCGCGCGTCGGTGACTTTGCGAAACCAAAACGCCTTGCGCTGTTCCTCCGGGAGTCCGCGAAACTGCAGCCGGACCAGCGGCATTAATTCGGTGTCTTTGCAGACCGGCTCCTCGATCACCTGAAGCAGGCGACGGCGGCCGAGCTCGTCGATGTAATCCTGAAGGTCGCGATAACCCATCAGTGTTCGCGCACCAACGGCAATATGAAAAAGGACAGGCCGATGCAGGAAAACACGAGGAAATAAAGCCCGGCATTATAGTTGCCGGATTGTCCGATCAGGAAACCCATGATGAACGGCGCGGCCGAGCCGACGATGTTGGCAATGCCGGAATAGATGCCCAGGCCCATTCCGGTGATCCGCTTGGGGACAATCTGCATGCCGAGCGCGAACAAAGTGGGGACCATCGCGCCCCAGAATCCGGCGCTCAATGCGAGGCACCATGCCGCGAGATTGGCGCCGGGGGCGAGCGCGGCGAACCACACAAACACGCCGGTCATGAACAGCGACACGAAGCAGACCCATGCGCGTTTGCCGGTGCGGTCGCCGATCCAGGCGCCGCCGATTTCACCGCCGATCATGAGGACGAAGGGAAGGGCCGAATAAATCCCGGCATGGGTGAGGTCGAAGTGGCGCGCCTGCCGGAGATAGGCTGGCAACCAGGTGTTGAAACCCCAGAGGAAGATCAGGCCGCCGGCGTTGTAGACGGGCAACAGCCAGAAGCGCCAATTGCCCGCCAATGTGCGGATGGCCTGGCCGAAGGGAATCCGGTCTTCCTGCGCGGCCGGCCGGTATGACGGCGGAGCATCCCTCAAGAACATCCACAGCGTCGGCAGAACGATCAGACCGTTCATGGCAGCCAGCGCGTAAAACGATGCGCGCCAGCCATATTGGGTCACGATGAACAACACGAGCGGGAAGCCGATGGCCGAACCGAGCGGGCTGCCGATGGTCCACAGCGCATTGGCGAGACCCTGTTCGCGTGGCGGAAACCAGCGTTTCACCGCAACGGTGGCCGTACCGAATTGCGGAGCCTCGGCCACGCCAAGAACCGTCCGGGCGCCAATCAGGACGGCATAGGAGGTCACCGCGCCCATGAATGCCGCAGTGGCGGCGAGAATCCCGGCAATGGTGGTCAGGGTTTTCCGCGGGCCGAACACATCGCCGAGGATGCTGAGCAGGAACATCGATGCGCCGTAGGGCAGCACGAAGGCGGTCATTAAGAGACCGAGCCGGGCCGGGTCGCTGACGCCAAGATCGCTTTTGAACTGTGTATTGGTAATCAGGATGGAGATGTCGATGCGATCGAAAAAGGCCGTGGTGACCGCCAGCAGCAGCAGCAGCGAAACGACCCACCTCGTCCGCACGGCAGCCGGGGCCAGCTTCGCGAGTTGGACTGTCTGAACGCCGCTGTCGTGCACGCCTTCCTCCCGTTTGTAAGGGCCATAGTGCACGTTTTTCACATGGGGGAAACGTATTAAAGCGGCTGGGCTAAAGAACACGCGCCATTTGCCATTGGCGTGAAAATTTCGGACAAACCAGCAGGAGCGAAGCGGCGGGGAGGGACATGCGGATTGTCGATGCGGGGCGGCTGGAGCGCCGCCGTGCCACGGCAGTCCGGGCGCGTATTGCCCGTGACCGGCACCCGTATTTCCAGGGCGTGGCGGCGGCGCGTTATCTGCTGCGCAAAGTCTTCCGGCTCGTCGAGGAACAGGCGCGATCCGCAGGGCTGGATCCATTGGCTCATCAGGCGCTGATCCAGGTCTATGGCAGCGACAACAGTGCGCTGAAGGTTCGTGAGGTCGCCGAGCGGTTAGATATCACGCCAGCCTTTGCCTCGACCTTGGTGCAGTCGCTGGAAAAAAAGGGTTTGCTGTTGCGCAGCCGTGACCGTGACGACCAGCGTGTGATCTGGATCACCCTGACGGCAAAGGGGCGGGGGCTGCTGTACCGGATCGACGAACAGGTGCAGTCGGAGGTGGACCGGTTCACCGCCAGCCTGAATGACAACCGGACCGAGGCGGCGATCTCGATTCTGATGTTCTATGCCGGCGTCAGCCTGAAGCGGGACACATCCAATTAGGTTCGTTGACGAACCTATTTCGGCAGTTTTAAAATGGGCGGCGCGCCTGGGAGAAGCCGTTGACGGCAGAGGACGATATTTTCCGCAAATCGATGCGCCTGCTGGCGGGCGGGGTGACGATCGTCGCGAGCGCATGCGAGGGCGCGCGCAGCGGATTGACGGCAACCGCAGTGTGTTCGCTGGCGCTGTCACCGCCGCGGATTCTGGCGTCGATCAACACAATGGGCGACACCTTCGGAATCATTTCGCGCAGCCGCTGTATGTCGGTGAATCTGCTGTCGCTGGAACACGAAAGGCTGGCGCGACGCTTTGCCACGAGCCGCGCCATGCTGAGCGAAGACCGCTTTGGCGCCGGTGAATGGGTGCCGCGTGTCACCGGTGCGCCGGTTCTGGCCGACGCATTGGCGGCGCTGGATTGCCGGGTTGAACGGATCATCCCACTCGACAGCCATGCGATCGTGATCGGCGTGGTGGAAGAGGTAATATTCGGTCCGGTGCGGCCGCCGCTGATCCACTTCGAATCTCATTTCACCTCGGTGTTGAACGCAATTCCGGAACATCTGGCATGACCACGCCGGGACCATTCCGCAAATCTCTTATTGCGGCGCCGCCGATGCGCAGTGGGGCCGATTTCCTCGCGTCGATCAGCAACGACGGACGCCACGTTTATTGCGATGGCGAACTTGTACGCGATGTGACGACGCATCCGTTTTTCCGTGGCGCCGCGCAATCCATCGCCAGGCTTTATGACGTCGCGGCCGATCCTGCGAACCGGGAATTGATGACCTTTCCGTCACCCGACACGGGCGCACCGGTGCTGCGGTGTTATCAGGTACCAAAGACGCCGGCGGATCTGGCCACGAGGCGCGCCATGAGCCGGCGTTGGGCGGAAGAAACATACGGGTTGATGGGGCGCACGCCGGACCATGTGGCGGGATTTCTCGCGGGGTATGCCGCAAAACCGGGTGTGTTCGCCGAAGCCGGAAAACAGTATGCGGAGAATGTCACCGCCTATCATGCCCACGCCCGGGACAATCATCTGTACCTTTCCTACGCGATCGTCCCGCCGCAGATCGACCGCTCGAAACCGGCGCATCAGCAATCTGATCCGACGCTCTATGCCGGCGTGGTGGGCGAACGCGACGGCGGCATCATCCTGAAAGGCGCGCAGCAGCTTGGCACCGGATCGGTCTATTCCGACGAAATCTATGTCAGCTGCATTCACCCACTGGCGCCGGGGGACGAGAATTACGCCTTTGCAGTTGCGGTGCCGAACAATGCCGAAGGCGTGAAAATCTATACCCGCAGGCCTTACGCTTCTGGCGCGACATCGGAATTCGATTACCCGCTGTCGTCGCGCTTTGATGAGACCGACGCGCTGGTCGTGCTCGACAACGTTTTTGTGCCGTGGGAGCGGGTGTTTTGCTACCGCAACATCCAGCTGTGCCGGGATCAATGGTGGCGGACGCCGTCGCATTCCTACGGCAATCACCAGGCGCAGGTGCGCTATGCCGTAAAGCTCAGATTCCTGATGGGGCTGGCAAAGCGGCTGTGCGAAATCACCGGCAATCTTGCGATGCCGCCGGTGCAGATCATGCTCGGCGAAATGGCTGCCTTTGCGACGATTGTCGATTCCATGGTGGTTGCACAGGAAACCGAAGCCACGACGGATTTGGAAGGCACGGTGTGGCCGGTGAAATCCGCACTTTATGCGGTGATGGCCCTGCAGGGCGAAATCAATCCGCGGCTGCTCAACATCATGCGCGAACTGGCGGGCGGATCGATCATCATGTTGCCGTCGTCTGAGAAGGATTTCGAGAATCCCGAAGTCGCAGCCGATCTGGAGCGCTATATCGCGTCGCCCGGTTATGCCTCACGGAAGCGTACCGCTATCCTGAAAATGGTGTGGGACCTGATTGGATCGGAATTTGCCGGCCGCCACGAACAATATGAGAAGTTCTATGGCGGGGCATCGTTCCTGGTGAGGCAGAATATGGCGCGGGCCTATGATTTTGCCTCGGCCACAGCCCTGGTGGACCGAGCCCTGACGGGGACGTCCTGACGCGGTTGCAAAATCCGCGCTGATCTCCGAAAACCTGACGATGAAATTCACGGGTGAATTGACCGTACCTGCGCCGCGCGAAGCGGTTTTCGACCGTCTGCGCGATGCGCCCTTTTTCGCATCCTGTGTTGAAGGCGTGGGGCAATTGAAAGAGACGGCGCCCGATCATTACGCGGCGCGGTTCGCAACCAGGATTGCCTATATTCGCTTTGAATTCGAAATCACCGTTGAAGTGGTGCGGGCGGAACGGCCGCAGATCATTGAAGCGCGCATCGAGGGCAAGCCGCATGGCGTGGTTGGCCGCTTGTCGGCACTGTCGACGGCGCGTTTTGACAATGCAGAGGACGGCACGAAGGTCAGCTACAATATCGAGGCTACTCTCACCGGCCGGCTTGGCAGCATCGGCCAGCCGGTGTTGAACTCCAAAGCCCGCGAAATGGAAAAGCACTTCGTGGCGAATTTGCGCAAAGCCTTTCCAGGCGCCGGAGATCAGGCGAGATGATTCCGTTTGACTGGCAGGAGCCGGAGAGCCTGGAGGCGGCCATCGCGCTGCTCGCGGAAGGCGACGACAGCGTGCGCGCATTTTCCGGCGGCACGGCGCTGATGCTAATGATGAAGGCCGGGGTTTTCGCCCCCTCATGCCTGGTCAGCCTGGCGAAAATCGGGCCTCGCTATTCGGAAATTGTTCCGAGCCCCGACGGTGGCTTACGGATCGGCGCGCTTGCCACGCTGTCGGAGCTGGAGAGGGCGCGCGCAGTTGCGGAGAATTTTCCGGTGATGCGGCGGGCGCTGCGCACGCTGTCCAATGTCCGTGTCCGGAACGTCGCACGGGTTGGCGGGGCGCTCGCGCATGGCGATCCGCACATGGATTTGCCGCCGCTGCTGGCCTCGCTGGGTGCGATTGCGTCGGTGCGGGGGCCGTCGGGTGGGCGCGACATCGCGGTGGAGGATTTGTACCGGGGCTATTACGAAACGGTATTGCAGCGCGGTGAATTGATCGAATCCGTCACGGTCCCTGCGCTCGGACGCGCGAGGGCCGCCTATGTGAAGGTGACTTCGCGCTCGGCCGACGATTGGCCGGCGCTGAATCTCGGTATGCGGCTGGAAATGGACGGAGGGCGCATTTCGGGCGCGCGGATTGTGGTCAGTGCGGCGACAGAAAAAGTGACGCGGCTGCACGAGACAGAAAAAATGCTGCACGGACAAAAGCCGGCCGATTCACTGCAGATCGAAGCCGGCGACCATGCAGCGCGCGAAGTCGCCTTCCTGTCCGACGCCCACGGCTCGGCGGCATACAAGAAAGAGCTGCTGCGCGTGCATCTGCGGCGCGCAGTGGAGGAGTGCCTCCATGCCTGAAATGGGACGCTCCGTTGCCCGGCTGGAAGCGCGGACCAAGGTCACGGGACGCGCCGAATATGTGCACAACATGCGTCTGCCGGTCATGCTGTGCGCGAAGATTTTCCGCAGCACTGTGGCGCACGGCAAAATCCTCCGCGTCGATACCAGCGCGGCGCGCGAAATCGATGGTGTCCACTCGGTGTTCACCGGCGAAGACGTCCGCAAACTCATCCCCGAACCGTATTTCGGTCCGGCATTCCATGATCAGCCGATCCTCGCGCTGGAGAAGGTGCACTTTGTCGGAGAGCCGGTCGCGGTCGTGCTGTCGACCGACCCGCATATTGCGGAACAGGCGCTGCAGGCAATCGATGCAGAATATGAGGAATTGTCCGCGGTCTTCGACGAGGTCGAGGCAGCACGCTCGGAAACCATTGTCCACGAGGCGCTGAAGCCGGCAGGCACTTTTGCCGATCTGAAACATCTGGCCGGACGGCGCAATACCAATGTGACGCTGGATTACCGGCTCAGGCGCGGCGATGTGGAAAAGGGTTTTGCCGGTTCCGAACGCGTGTTCGAACATGTCTTCCGCACGCAGCAGGTGCTGCACGTTCCGCTGGAATCGCATGCCTCGATTGCGGTGCCCGGATCGGACTCGCTGGTGATCCACACCTCGACGCAGACGCCGTCATTTGTCAGGACCGAAATCGCGCGTTTGCTGGGATGGCCGGAGAACCGCGTCAGCGTGCGCGTGCCATTTCTCGGCGGCGGCTTTGGCGCGAAGGTCTATGTCAAGCAGGAAGCGCTTGCCGCGGTTCTGGCGCTGATGGTGCGCCGGCCGGTGAAGGTCGCCCTCACCATGGAAGAGCAATTCTATACCATCAGCAAACATGCCACGACATTCCGTATCAAGAGCGGTGTAAAAGACGGGCGGTTGATCGCGCGGTCCTGCGAGGTGTTTTGGAACGGCGGCGCCTATGCCGATATCGGCCCGCGGGTGGCGCAGAAGACCGGGTTTACCGCCGCCGGTCCTTATGACATCGAAAATGTGAGCATCGATTCGACGGAGGTGTACACTAACCGCCCGCCCGCCGGCGCGCTGCGCGGCTTTGGCGTGCCGCAGCTGGTGTGGGCTTATGAATGCCACACCGACCTGATTGCACGTGAACTCGGCATCGATCCGGTCGAATTCCGGCGCCGGAACATCTTGCGTGATGGCCGGCCGCACGCCACCGGCACGGTGATGAAGAATGCGGCGGTCGACAAGGTGCTGGACCGCATCGCCGAACGGATGAACTGGCAGGCGCCATTCGACCGCGGCAGCGGCCGGCTCCGACGCGGCCGCGGCATCGCCATCGGCATCAAGGCTTCGATTTCGCCGACAACCTCCGGAGCCATCGTCAATGTATCTGCCGACGGCAGCATTGTTCTGTACACGAACACTATCGACATGGGGCAGGGCTCGGACACTGCGATGGCGCAGATCGTCGCCGAAGTGCTGAATGTCGAGACCGAACAGGTCCGTGTCGTGCATGGCAATACCGATGTTGCGCCCTATGACATGGGCACGCTGGGTTCGCGTTCGATGTTTCACATGGGGAATGCGGTGCGCCTGGCGGCGGAGGATGCGCGTGAGCGGCTGACGGCACTGGCGGCGGAAGCCGGTTTACCGGCCGGCACCAATTACGATATGCGCGAAGTGTTCCGCAAACGCTATGGCATGCAGGCGGGGAATGTCATCGGCACCGGGATTTATGTGCCGAAATATACGCCGCCCGATCCGGCCACCGGCCAATCGTCCAATGTGACACCGTTCTGGATGGTCGGCGGCACGGGTGCGGAAGTCGAAGTCGATACCGAAACCGGCCATGTGCGAGTGCTTCGTCTGGTGAATGCCGCCGACGCCGGAAAGCCAGTGAATCCGAAAATCTGCAAGACGCAGATTTCCGGTGGCGCGATCATGCAGCTCGGCTTCACGCTGTCTGAAGATATGGTGTTCGACGGCGGGCAGGTGACCAATGCGTCATTCGCCGATTACAAAATTCCCGGTTTTCGCGACATACCGGTGATGGAGGCGGAGCTGGTCAATGCCGCCCAGGAGACCGGGCCATTTGGCGCCAAGGGCGTCGGCGAAACCGCAACTTTCGGCGTTTCGCCGGCCATCGCCAACGCCATCCATGATGCGGTCGGAATTCGCCTGATGGATTTGCCGATCAAGCCGGAGACCCTCCTGCGTGCGATGCGCGCGGCAGAGGGCCGGCCGCTGGGGAATGGAGAATGACCACGCGCCGCGAGATCTGCCTCGAGCTAAACGGTCACGTGGTGCGCACGACTGTCAGCACGCACAATAATGTCGTCGAGATGCTGCACGAGCTTGGGCTTTTCGGGGCGCGGGAAAGTTGCGGCCAGGGATTGTGCGGCTGCTGTACGGTTCTGGTGGACGGGACCGCGGTGTCCGGCTGTCTCTATCCGGCGGTTGCCGTGGACGGAAAGCAGGTCACGACGGTCGAGCATCTCGATGCCAGTGGCGAATTGTCGCCGGTGCAGCAGGCATTCATCGAGAGTGGCGCATTCCAGTGCGGTTTTTGCACACCTGGCTTTGTTTTGATGACGGAGCAATTGCTGGCGCAGAATCCGGATCCTGATGAGGACGCCATCCGGCACTATCTGTCGGGTAACCTTTGCCGGTGTGCGGCCTATCCGGAAATCATCGATGCGGTGAAGCTTGCGGCCCGGCTGAAGGCGACAGGACGCAATTCTGCCGAATAAAAACCCAAAACTCTTGCTACCAATGCCTTGCTGGCCATGATGCGGCGCATCGGCGCGCTTGACCAACGGAAATCCAGGAATGCAGTTTGATTCTGACGCGCGGGTAGAAACGCAAACGCGTGCGCCAACATGGAAATGGCTGCGCCTGATTGCGGCCTTATTGTCACCGCGCTCACTCCAGGTTTCCGGCCTCGGGCGCCTTCACGACGCCGTGCGGTTTGCCTTTCCCCAGCGCAACGCCATCTTCATCATTGTCGGGCTGACGCTTTTCGTCGCGGGATTGAATGCGATCGAGCCGCTGATCCTGAAATTCGTGTTTGACGAGCTCGCCGACATGCGGCGCTTCCACATGTTGATCGAGGGCGTCGGACTGTTGGCCATTCTGGCGATCGTCCGGGAACTGATTGATGCGGTGGCGAACTGGCTCACCTGGCGCACACGCATCGGACTGCAATATGCGCTGCTGGAAGCGGTGATCGGCAAGCTTCACCGCATGCCGTTGCGCATGCAGCAGAGCGAAGGCGTGGGCGCGATTTTGACCCGCCTCGACCGGAGCATTCAGGCATTCGTCGCGGCCGTGGCGCAACTGCTGTTCAATGTGCTTCCGACCCTGTTCTTTCTTGCGATCGCGATCTGGATCATGGTCGAACTGGACTGGCGGTTGGCGCTGGTCGTGCTGTTCTTCGCCCCGTTGCCGGCGCTGGTCGCGGTGCGTGCCGCGCCGGAGCAGACGCGCCGCGAAAAATTGCTGCTCGACCGGTGGGCAAGGATTTATTCGCGCTTCAATGAGGTGCTTTCGGGAATCCTGATCGTCCGCAGCTTCGCAATGGAGGACGCGGAGAAACATCGCTTCCTGACGGATGTCAGCAAGGCCAATCGCGTCGTCGTCCGCGGAGTGGCGATCGACGCGGGCTACAGCGCGGCGAGCAATCTGGTCGTCTCGCTGGCCCGGTTGGGCGCGATCGGTGTTGGCGCGCTGCTGGCGCTGAACGGCGGAATCACCGTCGGCACGATCGTCGCATTTCTCGGCTATGTCGGCGGGCTGTTCGGGCCGGTGCAGGGATTGAGCGGCGTCTATCAGAATCTGCGCAAGGCCTCGGTGTCGCTCGATGAGATATCGCGCATGCTGAATTTGCAGGAGACGCTGGGCGACTCTCCGGACGCGGTGAATCTTGAAAAAGTCCGCGGCGGCGTGGTGTTCGAAAATGTCAGCTTCCGTTACGACACCGCAGGGCATCCGCTGCTGGAGAATGTCAATCTCGTGGTGGAGCCGGGTGAGACGGTGGCGATTGTCGGACCGAGCGGTTCGGGCAAGACCACGCTCATGGCGCTTCTGATGCGGTTCTACGATCCGCGTCAGGGTCGAATCCTGATCGACGGACAGGATATCCGCGGCATTAAACAGAGTTCGCTTCGGCGCAATGTCAGCGTGGTGCTGCAGGATCCGCTGCTGTTCAACGACACGGTCCGCGCCAATATCGCCTATAGCCGCCCGGATGCGAGTCAGGCGGAGATCGAGGGTGCGGCAATGGCGGCCAATGCCGACCGTTTCATCGCGCGGCTTCCCGACGGGTATGACACCGAAGTCGGAGAGCGCGGTGGTCTCTTGTCGGTGGGCGAACGGCAGCGGCTGACGATCGCCCGTGCGCTGCTGAAGGACGCGCCGATTCTCGTGCTGGACGAAGCGACATCGGCGCTGGACGCCGAATCGGAAGAACTGGTGCATGGCGCGATCGACCGGCTGATGTATGGCCGCACCTGTTTCGTGATCGCGCACCGGCTTTCGACGGTGATCAATGCCGACCGCATTATTGTGCTGAAGGACGGCCGAATCGCCGAGAGCGGCACACATATCGAGCTGCTGCAGCAGAACGGCTATTACACGTCGCTGGTGAAGCGGCAGAGTCTCGGCGTGATTCCGAACGACACGTTCAGCCCACGGACAGAAGCGAAGGTGGTGGCGTAAGCGCTGCCGATGCCCAAAATCACTCGCGTATCCCTGCTGACATTTCTATAATGATGCATGCACCATATCGCCGCGCGGGCGCGCGGCGGATGGGTTCCCTTCCCTCGGATCGCTTCGCGATCCTCGCCGGGAATGACAGGGGAGGTGATGTGGGCAAATTCCTTTGGCGCGTAACGATTGTGGTGCATCGCTATCTCGGGATCGCGGTCGGCGCACTCATGCTGATGTGGTTCGCCTCCGGCATGGTGATGATGTACGTGCCTTACCCGCAGCTCTCGCCGGCACAGCGCCTGCAACTGTTGGCGCCGATGTCACCCGCGCAATGCTGTGACGCCGCTGCAATCGGGCTCAAAACTGACGAGCCGATTGCCGCAATGCAGGTCACAACAGAGCTTGGCCGGCTCGTCGCGCGCATTCGCCCGGAAGGACGGCCGCCATTTGAAGCCACGCTTGAGGATGGTGCGCCGGTTGTCGCCGGCGCCACCGAAGCGCGCGCCATCGCGCTCGACGCGGCGCCGCGGATCACCGGCGAAAACGCGAAGATCGTTTCGGCGGATATCGTGGATCGCGATCAGTGGACGGTTTCGGAGGATTACGAACTCGCCCGGCCGCTCTATCGCTTCACGCTCGATGATCCACAACGCACACAGATCTATGTTTCCGGCAATTCGGGCGATGTGGTGCTGTTCACGACGCGCGCCGGACGTTTCTGGAACTGGCTCGGCGCCGTGCCGCACTGGCTCTATTTCACGCAACTGCGCAGCGATGGTCCACTGTGGACGAAGATCATTATCTGGACATCGATTGCGGGCGGATTTCTTACGCTCGTCGGGTTCTATATCGGCGTCAGTCAATTCCGGCCCGGGCGGCGCATCTCGCCATATCGCGGCTGGAATTATTGGCATCATCTGGCGGGGTTGGTTTTTGGCGTGTTCACCCTGACCTGGGTGGTGAGCGGCACGATTTCGATGAATCCGTGGGGATTTCTCGAGGGCGGCGGCGGTGGTGAGCGTGCCGCCCTGATCGGTGACCCGCTGCCGTGGAGCGCCTGGCGCGACTCGCTTGCGCGGCTCAAGGACAACGCGGCTTTGTCCGGCGCTGTCACGATCACCAGCGCGCCCGAGAGCGGTCGCCTTTTCTGGCTCGCGCGATGGCCGGACGGGCGCATGTTGCGGCTGGATGATGGCGGGCGCGTGGCCCCGCTGGCTCCGGCGGAGTTGACGCGCGAGGCGCAGCTCGTGGCCAATGGTAGAGCGATTGCGTCGCAGGGTCTGACGGTCGCGGAAGACAGCTATTACTACCAGAGGCCCGGCGGCGATCCTGTGATCCTGCCGGTGTATCGCGTTGTTTTGGCGGATGCGGCGCAGACCCGTTACTATTTCGATCCGCGCGACGGAGCGCTAATTGGCAGGCTTGACGCCGACCGGCGTGGCTACCGCTGGCTGTTTGATGGGCTTCACCGGCTCGATTTCTTTGCCTGGCTGCGTTGGCGGCCTCTGTGGGACGCGGTGATGTTGTTGTTGCTGGCGGGCGGAATCGGGGTGACCGGCAGCGGTTGCTATCTCGCGGTCCGGCGGATCGGGAGAGATGCGCGCGCGATGGTTGGAATGCGAACACGCAGCGCTCCCCCCTCCGCCTCACTACGTTCGGCACGGTCGGGCGGAAATCGCCCGCACGCGGCGCGCTTCGCGCGCCCGCGGCAGAATGAAAAATAGATGTCGCGCAAAGCGCGACAGGGGCGATTTCTGATCGCCCTCCACCCGTAAACGGGGGAGGAAAATCGGCGGCGGTCGTTCCGCAACTGTGACTTTTTCGGGCAGGGGAGGCGTGCGATAGTCCAGTTATGTCTCGGCCGGACGTGTTTGATTACGTGGGCATAGCGTTGCTCGCCATGATCGTCGCGCTGTGGGTGGCACATTTTGTCTCGCCCCCGGCGCCGCCGCCGCTGCCGCTTGATCCGGGGCCGCAAATTCCTTCGATTCTGCCGCCGAGCCGCTGATCGCCGCGTGAGATTTCAGAAGGAATGATCAGGCTGCCGCTGCGCCGGAGCGTTTGCGTGATGCCGTACGTGGAATCCCGAATGTCCCGAGTTCGATCGCCCGTTCCGCCAGATGGTCATAGTCGTCGGCCCATCTGAGGATGGCGTCCTTCGCCTCCGGATCCTTCAGATTGGATGCGATCATTCGGAGTTCTTCTGCGCGCCGCGTGAACCGCAGTGCAACTTGATCACCCTTGGACATACTGATGCGCCCCACCTTTTACAAACTTAACAAAGGCTAAGGCGGTCCTTGCCGGGCATGGAATCACATGACGGCGGTTCCATAAAAGACCTGTGGATAAGTCGGCCCTGGTGGAACCCAAGGTCGCCCGGCTGCGGACGGCTGCCGCCATTCAGGGAGATTGCCAGGAACTACGCAGCATAGGCCGGCGTTGTCGAACCAACTCACGATCCGACCGGCCGAAATCGCATGCCGGAACTGCCGCGCATTCGTATTCGCCCGAGCAAAGTCAGGGAGAACGGTGATGGCGGCAGAAGACGAAACCGTACATTTCGACGTCGACGACGAAGTTCCGCATGAAACCGTGCACTACGATGGACCGGCCGGAGGATGGGGGTCCTTAAAGGGCATTAGTCAAATCTACGGCACTGAGTGGGACAGTCCGTCGGTGATCGAGACGCTGAGGCACCAGAACAAGCCGGGCGGGTTCATGTGCGTTTCCTGCGCCTGGACCAAACCGGCCAATCATCACGTCTTTGAATTCTGCGAGAACGGCGCCAAGGCGACGATATGGGAGCTCACGTCCCGGCGCTGTACGCCGGAGTTTTTTGCCGCCCACACCGTGACCGAATTGCGCGGCTGGAAGGATTATGACCTGGAGCACCAGGGCCGGCTGACGCATCCCATGCGGTATGATCCGTCGACGGACAAATATGTTGCCTGTTCGTGGGACGAGGCATTCTCCGCCATTGGCGCGGAACTTCGCGCGCTGGAGCCAAAATCAACCGTCTTCTATGCCTCCGGGCGCGCGAGCCTGGAAACGGCTTACCTCTATGCGTTGTTTGCCCGATTGTATGGGCACAATAATCTGCCCGACTCATCCAACATGTGCCACGAAACTACGTCGGTCGCGCTGAAGAAACTGATCGGCGCGCCAGTAGGCACAGTTGTGCTGGACGATTTCAAGAAATGCGATGCGATCTTCTTTTTGGGCCAGAACACCGGGCAGAACAGCCCGCGTTTTCTGCACACGCTTCAGGAATGCGTTGAACGCGGTGTGAAGATCGTCACCTTCAACCCCATCCGGGAGAAGGGACTGGAGCATTTCGTCAACCCGCAGAACCCGGCGCAGATGTTGACCGGACATGCCACCCAAATCTCGTGCCAATACCATCAGGTGAAGGCCGGCGGCGACATCGCTGCTGTTTTGGGCATCTGCAAGCAGGTATTGGCGTTGGATGAAATCTCGTGGGCGCAAAACCACCGGCATCTCATCGATGTGGAATTCATCAAGAGCCACACCAAGGGGTTCGATGATTTTGCCGAAATGCTCAAAAGCACGGACTGGGAAGACATCGAGCGCGAATCCGGTTTGCCACGCACCCAGATCCAGGACGCCGCAGATGTCTATGCGAATGCCGAGCGGGCCATCGTGATTTACGGAATGGGCCTGACCCAGCACGTGCACGGCTTCGACAATATCGCGATGCTGGTCAATCTCCTGCTGATGAAGGGGAATATCGGCCGCGAAGGCACCGGGATTTCGCCGGTGCGCGGGCATTCCAATGTTCAGGGCCAGCGCACTGTCGGCATCAGTGAAAAGCCGGAATTGGTGCCGCTGGACCGGCTGAAAGAGCTGTTCGGGTTCGAGCCCCCGCGTGAAAAAGGTGTCACAACCGTGGATGCGTGCGAGGGAATCCGGGCGGGGCGCATCAAGGCGTTCATTGGCCTCGGCGGCAACTTTGTCCGCGCTATTCCCGAACAGGAAGCGATGGAACAGGCGTGGACCACCATGCGCCTGACGGTTCAGATTGCGACAAAACTCAATCGGAGCCATCTGATCAATGGACAGGTTGCTTATCTGCTTCCCTGTCTTGGACGCAGTGAGGAAGACATGCAGGCCGGCGGAGCGCAGGTGGTCACGATGGAAGACAGCCTGAGCTGCATTCACGGTTCGGTCGGCAAGCGCAAACCGGCAAGCGAACATCTGAAATCGGAACTGGCCATCGTGGCGGGGATCGCAAAAGCGACATTGCCGCCGAACCCGAAGGTCCATTGGGACGAGTGGACTGGCGATTACGGCAAGGTCCGCGATCTGATCGAGCAGACCTATCCGGAGATGTTCAAGGACTTCAACAAGCGGCTGTTCACGCCGGGCGGTTTCTACCGCGGCAACAGCGCGCGCGAGCGCATCTGGAAGACCAAATCCGGAAAGGCGGAATTCACCGTGCCGAAGCAGTTGTCGGCCACAGGTGTCGGTGACGCGCCCGGCCGATACCGGCTGATCACGCTGCGCAGCAATGATCAGTTCAACACCACGATCTATGGTTACAGTGACCGGATGCGCGGAATTGAGGGCAGGCGGGACGTTCTGCTGATGAATCCCGCCGAAATCCACCGCGCCGGATTAGTCCAGGGCCAAACCGTAAGTCTGGTCAGTGATGCGGAAGATGGTATCGAGCGGCAGGTCTCCGGACTTACCGTCCTGCCGTATGATCTGCCGGATGGTTGCGTCGGCGCCTATTATCCGGAGATGAACGTGCTCGTGCCGCTTTGGTATCACGACGAGGAATCCAAGACCCCGGCCGGGAAAGCCGTCCCTGTACGGATTGTCGCCTGATCCGAAGTGGGACGTGCTGGAGCGCCCGGGCGCCCCCCTTCCCCCCGCCATTCGCCCTGCGTCGCGCGATGCGCTTTGCAGGGCTGCAGGCACCTTCCCCCGCAAGGGGGAAAGGTGATGCGGATTGGTGAATTTACTCCGCCTGTTGCGGAGTAAGCTCGGCCAGTGCCGGTTGCAGCTCTTCGCTTTCGGTACCGAGATGCATGCCCCTGCGTTCCGGACCGAACACGACAAGCAATGAAATCGCGACGGCGGAGCCGGCTGCGGTGATCGCGAGTGCGGTGGCATAGTCATTGCCATGCGCCACCGCAAAACCCGATTGCAGCGTCGCATTGACGGAGGCCAGCAGGTTCCCTGTCTGATAGACAAATCCCGGGAACGTGCCGCGCATTTCCGGCGGCGACAATTCGTTGAGATGGACCGGGACGATGCCCCAGGCGCTCTGCACCATGAACTGCATCAGGAACGATCCCACCGCGAACCACATCGGACTTCCCGCCCAGACCCAGAGCGGAATGATGGGAATCGCCAGCAAAGATGAGATCAGGATGGCGCGGCGGCGGCCAATGCGTTCCGACAGTGACCCGAAGAACAGGCTGCCGAGGATGGCGCCGATATTATAGATCACGGCCAGAGTGCTGACGACCGTGGTGGAGAAATGGTGCTGCACCTGCAGGAATGTCGGATAGAGGTCCTGCGTGCCGTGGCTGAAGAAATTAAAACCGGTCATCAGCAACACGGAATACAGACCAATGCGCCAGTGGGTCTTCAGGAACACGCCGGCGAGCACGGCGGCGACATTGTAAATTGCGGCCATCAGCACCGGGATTGCCGGCACAGTGAATGTGAACAGGCCGATGAAGATCATGCCGAGCACGGCGAAAAATTCTATCCAGAATTGCGGATGCCTGAGTGCTAGCGTCACGCTGGAGCCGAGCGCGATCAGCGCGACCACGATTTCGGCCGGCTCATATCCGGCGCGGAAGGCAAAGAAGATGGCGACCGCATAGGCGGCGAGCCGGCCATAGGCAGTCAGCGTCCCCACTGAGTCGCCGCCCAGCACGGGTTTCGGCGTCCAGGTCGGCGACTCCTTGACATGCCGAAGGATGAAATAAATCAGCGCTGCCGGGGCAATTCCGATCATGAACATGCCGCGCCACCCGATCGACGAATAGAGCAGTCCGTATACGACGGATGCGATCAGGTAGCCGCTGGGATAGCCCGCCTGCAGAATCCCGGAGACCAGGCCGCGCGCCTGCGGTGGAATGGTCTCCATCGCGAGCGATGCACCGACGCCCCATTCGCCGCCCATGGCAATTCCGAACAGGGCGCGCAGGATCAGGAGCATGGTCAGGCTGTTTGAGAAACCCGAGGCGAAAGCGAGCGAGGAGTAGATGAGGACCACCGCGGCGAGCGTCGGACGGCGGCCGTAGCGGTCCGCCACGCGGCCGAAGATGAAGGCGCCGATTGGGCGCATCGCCAGCGTCAACACAACGGCGACCGCGACATCCGGGATCTGCACGTGGAATTCCACGGCGATGTCGCGGAACACGAATACCATGAGGAAGAAATCGAATGCGTCGAGCATCCAGCCGAAATAGGCGGCGGCAACGGCGCCTTTCTGTTCTTTGGTCCAGCCCGAGAGCGCTGCAATAGCCATTCAGGGTTCCTCCTGGGAACCCATTGTTAGTGTGAATTCAGTGGCGTGCAAACAGGAATGAGCGCCGGCGTGCTGCGCGGCCCACCGGATGTGCGAAATGTCACTTCAGCTGCGGGCCCCTGGGACTGAAGGCGTCGAGCATGCCGGTGGGCAGCAGGATGGTGGCGCCTCGCTCCTTGGTCGTTTCGTAGATGATATTCATGGCGCGAAGCTGTAGCGCTGCCGGATGATCTGCATAGGTGGTGGCGGCCTCGACGAATTTGGCGGCGATTTCGGCTTCGGCCGATCCGAGAATGACGCGCGCCTGCTTTTCGCGCTCGGCCTGGGCCTGACGCGACATTGCGTTCTGCAGGGCTTCGGGAATTGCGACATCGCGGATTTCGACCGAGAGGACCGCAATTCCCCATTGGGCGGTTTTCTGGCCGATGACGTCGCGCAATTGCGCGTCGGCGCTTTGACGGTCGGAGAGCAGCGAGGCGAGATGCGACGAACCGATGGTTTCGCGGAGCGTGCTTTGCGCCACGCGCTCGATTGCCTGGCGGTAATTTGTGATGGCGATCGCCGCGCGTTCGGAATTCTCCACTTTCCAGAAAATGATCGCATCGACATTGACCGGAACCGTGTCCCTGGTCAGTGCCTGTTCGGCGTTGAACGCGGTGGTCTGGATGCGTTCGTCGATCACCGCCGCGACGCTGTCGAGCACCGGGATCATCGCGAACACGCCCGGACCTTTGACGGCGTGCAACCTGCCGGCGCGGAGGATCACATATTTCTCCCACTGGTCCGCCATTTTGAGCGAGAACAGGATCAGCGCCGCAATGACGAACAGCACCACGGCAATCGGCATTTGGCCCATGCTGAAGAAGAATGCGCCCGCGAGCACAAAGACGACGGTGAGGAAGAGAGTGATGGGATTCATCTGGCTGCCCCCTGAAAAGCGGGCGATTAAGCCACAAACCGGATGCCTTCGCGACGCCGATTTGTGCGCCACATTCCGTCCCGTCTCGCTCCTCGCTTCTCGTTTCTCGCTTCTATAAGTTGGAGAAAATGGCGAGCGGGATGACGGCGATTATGTCGCGTGCGCGTTTTTTTGGCGTTGTGCTGGCGCTCTGCGCGCTCGGCACAGGTTTTGGCACATGCGATTCCGCGCGGGCGGCGCAGCAATCAACGGGGAAGGCAATGTGGGACCTTTCGGATCTCTACCAATCGGCAACGGCCTGGACGGCGGAATATGAGCGCGTAAAGGGCGAGGTTCAGACGCTGCAGAGCTACCGGGGGACGCTTTCGGTGAGCTCGGCCACGATGTTGCAGGCGCTGGACGGAATATCGCAGGCCAACCGCGATGCCGGGCGGCTTTACACCTATGCCAGCCTGAAGGCGGACGAGGATTTGTCGAATGCGGCCAATCAGGAGCGCAAACAGCAGGCCGGCGCGCTGATGACCATGATCGGTGAAAATACCGCCTGGCTGGCTCCCGAGATTCTCGGCATCGGTGAAGCGAAGGTGCAGGAGTTCCTTCGTGAAAACCCGGATCTCGCCGCACGTCATGATTTTTTCCTGAAAAACGTGCTGCGTGGCGCGCCACATACACTGGGCGTCGAGGCGGAATCGGTGCTGGCCTCGGCGGGGGATGTGCTGCAACAGCCCGATTACATTTACGGGCAATTGGCGAACTCCGAATTGCCTTATCCGACGATCACGCTTTCGGATGGAACCAGCGCCCGGCTGGATCAGCCGGCTTATGAGAAATACCGGCAGTCGCCCAACCGTGCCGACCGCAAGCTGGTGTTCGACACATTCTGGGGCGCGTGGAAGCAATATGAAGGCACCGACGGCGCGATCCTGACCAACAGGATCATGGGCAACGTGTTTATCGCCAAAGCGCGTCATTTCGACAGCGCGCTGGCGGCGGCATTGTTTCCCGATCGCATGCCGGAAGAGGTTTACCGCACGCTCGTGGCGCAGGCGATCGAGGGACTGCCGGTGCTGCACCGGTACTTGCGCATGCGCAAACGCCTGCTCGGGATCGAAGGCACGCCGCAATATTACGACATCTATCCCAGCATGTTCGAAGTGAAGCAACAGCCCGCGTTCAACCTCGCGGAATCAGAACAGCTCACGCTGGACGCGGTCGCGCCTTATGGAGCGCAATACAGCGATTTGCTGAAACGCGGATTTGCCGGCAAGTGGATGGATCCGTATCCACGCACGCACAAGGCATCAGGCGCCTATATGAACGGTTCGGCCTATGACGTGCATCCGTATTTGCTGCTGAATCACAATGACGACTATTCGGGCCTGTCGACATTTGCCCATGAATGGGGCCACGCCGTCCACACGCTGCTGACCACGGAGAGTCAGCCTTACGAGAAATCCAATTACTCCACATTCATCGCCGAATCGGCATCGATCGCCAATGAGATGCTGCTCGACGATTACATGGTCGCGCATGCGAAAACGCCGGAAGAGAAACTCTACTATCTGGGAGAGGGGCTTGAATCGATCCGCGGCACATTCTTCCGCCAGGTGATGTTCGCGGAATTCGAACTGGCGATCTACCGCGAGATCGAGGAAGGGCGAACACTGTCGGGCGCGCGCCTGACCGACATGTATTGCGGATTGCTGAAAAAATATTATGGCGAAGCGGAAGGCGTGATGCAGATCGATCCGGCCTATTGCATCGAATGGGCCTTCGTTCCGCACTTCTTCTACAACTTCTATGTTTATCAATATGCAACGTCGATGGCCGGTGCGGCACAGTTCACTGCCGCGATCGAGAAAGAAGGCAAGCCCGCCGCCGATCGCTTCCTTGCCATGCTGCGCGCCGGTGGATCGGATTATCCGTATGATCTGTACAAGCGGGCTGGAATCGACATGGCCGATCCGGCGCCGTACCGGGCGCTGGTCGCGCGCATGAACCGCATCATGGACGAAATCGATTCGCTGACGGCGAAACGGTGATTACTGGATCGCGTAGGTGAGGGTCACCGCGACGATGATCGGCTGTTCACCGACGGCAATCGGCGTCGATGCCGCCTCGAGCGCGCGCGGAGCTGCGAATGGCGTCGGCCGGAACACGCCGGGACCTTCCTGAATTGACATGATCGGCCCGAGTCTGACGCCCGCGGCATTGGCCAGCGTCTGGGCTTTTGCCCGCGCATCATTGACCGCGGCCGTGCGTGCGCGGTCGGTCAGGGGTTTGGGATCGGCGATGCTGAACCCGACGCCACCCAGCTGATTGGCCCCGTTGTGCACCAGCGTGTCGGTAATGGAGCCGAGTTTCGACAGATCATCGACCGTGATGGTGAGTTCGTTGGTGACCTGATAGCCGGTGATATTGCGGTTATTGGTGGTGATGTTCCCATTCGAATATTGCGGCTGGACCGAATAGTCCGAGGTCTGAATCTTGTTTGGCGGAATTCCGAGTCCGGTGATCGCCATCAACACCCGGTTCATCGCGGTGGCGTTTTCCTGCGCCGCGGCTTCCGCACTCGGCGCCTGATTTACGACTGCCGCTGCAATCCGCGCCTGATCGGGTTTGCCCAAGACTTCGCCTTCGCCGGTCACAATGATTGTGCGCTGCGGCGGGGCGTTATCCGCAGCGACGGCAGAGGCGGGCAGGGCGGCCATCATCAGGAGTGCTGCGGAAATTGCTCGAAACCGTGTCATACGGGCCCGGGAACGGAGTTGCAGTTGCAACTTTCCGTCCGGATCACGGCGAATCTGCGGCACCCGCAATCACTTCCAGAGCCGCACGCGTAACATTGGTGCCGAGCAGGATGGTATCGACCTGGCGTCTTGCGGCCGCGGATTTCCAGGTTTCGAGTCTTTCGCGAATGCGTGCCGTGGGACCTGCCAGCGCGACTTCGTCCACGAGTTCATCCGGTACGGCGGCAACCGCTTCCTTGCGCCGGCCGGACAGGAACGCCTCCTGGATTTGCGCTGCTGCGGTCCCATAGCCGAGACGCGTCGCGTAATCCTTGTAGAAGTTCTTTTCGCGCGCGCCCATTCCGCCGATATAGAAGGCGAGGTGCTGTTTGACCGGCAAGCGCGCCTGCTCAACGTCATCGTCCAGTGAAGTCGGAACGAACGGGCAGATGTCGAAATTCGCGAGGCTCCGCTTGCCGCCGGATTTGGCAAAGCCAGCTTCCAGATGTGGTCCGAGGATATCGAATCGTTCGGGACTCATGAACACCGGAAACATGCCGTCGGCCACTTCCGCTGCATTGCGGATTCCGGCAGGAGTTATTGCTGCGATGTAAATCTTCACCGCGTGACTGCCGTGAATGATACTTTTGAGCGGCTTGCCTAGTCCGCTCGCGTCGGGTCCCGCATAGGGGATCTGATAATACTCACCGGAATAGGTGAGCACGTCATTGCGTTCTACGATCTTTCGTATGATCTCGACGTATTCGCGCGTGCGCTGGATCGGTTTGCCATAGGCCGCGCCATGCCACCCTTCAACCACCTGCGGGCCGGACGGTCCGACGCCAAGAATGAATCGCCCGCCGGAAAGCGCGTCGAGAGTCAGAGCCGTCATGGCAGCCATGGTCGGTGTACGCGCCGGAATCTGCATAATCGAAGTGCCGGCTTTGATCCGGCTGGTTTGCGCCAGAACCCAGGCGGCCGGCGAGACCGCGTCGGAGCCCCAGGATTCCGAACTCCAGACGGAATCGAAACCGAGCCGTTCTGCTTCGAGCACGAGATCCATCGGCACACGCGGTTGCGCGCCCGACATCTCGAGTCGTAATCCGAGTTTCATCGCTTTATCGCGGTCGTGCTTTTCGTCAGCGTACGTGACACAGCATCATGCCATCCGGCAATTTTCTTTGCGCGGGTGGCAGGCGACATACCCGGCACGAACGCGCGTTCCGCGCGCCACATTTCCGCGAACTCCGGCGGCGGCGGATACATTCCCTGCCTGAAGCCCGCGAGGTACGCGGCGCCGAGCGCGGTTGTCTCGCGCACTGCGGCACGCTCGACGGTCAGGTCCAGGATGTCGGCCAGCCGCTGCAGCATCCAGTCGGAGGCGGCCATACCGCCATCGGCGCGCAGCCTGAGTTGGGGGGAAGGCGAGTCGGCGCGCATCGCGTTCAGAAGGTCGAGCGTCTGGTAACATACGCTCTCGAGGGCGGCCCTTGCGAGCTCCGCGGGCCCGGTCGAGCGCGTCAGCCCGAACAATGCTCCGCGGCAATCCGGATCCCAGTGGGGCGCACCCAGTCCGACAAAGGCGGGTACGAGATAGATGTCCTGGTGCGGATCGGATTCGCCGGCCAACGGGCCGCTTTGATCGGCCGTGGCGATAATACCGAGCCCGTCGCGCAGCCATTGAATCGCGGCGCCAGCGACGAAGATGGAGCCTTCGAGCGCATAGGCCGGCTTGCCATTTAGCTGGTAGGCAATTGTCGTCAGGAGGCGATGGCGCGACGCCACGGGCCTGTCACCGGTGTTGAGAAGCGCAAAGCAACCGGTGCCATAGGTCGACTTCAACATCCCGGCGGCGAAGCATGCCTCGCCCACCATCGCCGCCTGCTGATCTCCGGCGACGCCTCGTATGGGAATGGGTCGCCCGAAGTGTTCAGCGAGGCACGTTCCATAATCATCTGCCGAGTCGCGAACATCCGGCATCAGGCTGCGCGGTATCCTGAACAATGCGAGCAACTCGTCGTCCCACGCGCCGCGGTGGATGTCGTACAACATGGTCCGGCTCGCATTGGTGGCATCGGTCGCATGCACGGCGCCGCCGGTCAGCCGCCATAGAAGAAATGTGTCAACCGTCCCGAAGGCAAGCTCGCCGCGTTCGGCACGCGCGCGCGCGCCTTGCACATTGTCGAGCAGCCACGCGACTTTCGTTGCCGAGAAATAGGAATCGAGCAGCAATCCGGTTCTTGCATTGACCAGCGCCTCATGTCCGCCGTCGGCCAGGGTACGGCAGTGACCGGCGCCGCGGCGGTCCTGCCAGACAATCGCCGGATGGATCGACTGTCCGGTCTTCCGGTCCCAGACCAAAGTCGTCTCGCGCTGATTGGTGATTCCTATCGCGGCCACTGCGGCGGGATCGGCTCCAGCCATGCGCAATGCGTCACGGCCGACCGCAAGCACGCTCTGCCAGATCGCCTCGGGATCATGCTCGACAAGGCCGGGCGCAGGAAAGCTTTGCGGAAATTCCTGTTGCGCAACCGCGGCGATCTTCAGTTGTTCGTTGAACAGGATCGCGCGCGACGACGTCGTGCCCTGGTCGATCGCAAGAACAAATGCCATGCCGCCGGTCCCATGTAGTGGCAACCACAATGCGGCTTATCAGGTTCGTTTGAAAAGTGAACTACTCCTGCAGCCAGTGGAAGCGGCTGATGATGTTCTGGGGCTGAAGCGACATACCCTTCACGGCAGCACCGTCCTCACCGGCAAAACCGACAGTGTTGCCGTCGAGAATGACTTCGACCGCTCCGGCATCGCGGGTGGAGAGTTTCAGGCCGCGCATGTTCGGAACGCGATACGTGTCGCCGGCGCGGAGAATACGATCGATGTATTGATGATTGCGGAGGCCCAGGACGGCGACAAAGGTTGTGCGGTGCACGCGCAATGTGATCCGTGAACCCCGGTTCTGTTCGCCATAGCGTTCGCCGAGCGGCAGTTGGCCACGGAACACATGCTTCGGTTCGAGCGTGGCAGATTCGAGTTGTGCCGGTGCGGCATCGCGCGGCAGGTCATACGCAGGTTCGCGCGATGCCGTTGCCGGTTTCTCGATGGCTGTGGCGTCGCCTGGCTGATCCTTTGCGGCCGGAACGGCGACTGGTGCGAACGCGCCGGGCGCTGATTGCCCGGGCGTGGCGACAGCCGGCGGCGCAACATTGTCAGGGATAAATGCGGCCTCCGCTGCCAGCCGCGCCGGCACCGGGGTCACCGCCGGCGGTTCAACGCGCGGGCCGGAATGAATGATTGAGTAGCCGAAATACATTATCACGGCGGTCATAATTCCGGCCGTCACCCAGGTCCGCAGCGGATGATCAGGCGGAGTCGGCAGCGGCAGGCCGCGCCCGGACCCCGGGACCTTTGCTTTTTGTGGCTGGCGGGTTTTCTGCGCCGAAGTAACGAAAGTCGAACCGAGGACCACGCCTACGGTAAGGGCTTTTGCATCGCCGTTGCCGGCATAGGCGGGGCGCGTCTGGTCTCCGCGTTTCGCTGGCGGGAAGAAAGCAAACTCGGGCTCCCTGTCTTCATCGTTGCCGGTAAGTCCCTTGCCCGGCTGATTTCTGGAGGCAGCGGCGGACGGGAAATCGAGCTTAAGGTCTCCGGCGACATGTGCGATTTCCCTGATTCGCAACATCAGACTGGCATTTTGCAGTTGAAGGACTTTCTGCGCGGCGCCGGCAAGCCAGCCCTGACGCCGGGAAGGGGCTTCGGCAGAAACGGCGCCAGCGTCGGAACTCGCAGGTGAGACGGTCAGTGTCTGGTTCCTGCGCCCGGGAGGATTCGGGCAGGCAAAAACCGGGTTCTCATCCACTTCGTTCAATTCGGTCTTCAGGCGCGCGATGAGAGGGCAGGCGTCGAGGCCAAGACAGGCGGCATAGCTGCGCACAAAACCGATCGCGTAGGCGCGGCCGGGCAGCTGTTCAAACGCATTGTTCTCAATCGCATTCAGATGGTGCGGTACGATTTTGCTGGCACGGGAAATGTCTGCCAGGGTTTTGCCCATGCGCAGGCGGTTCTGGCGCAGATATTCGCCTACGTTCTCACCCGGTGGAACGTCCGGTTCACCGGCGCCCACGGGCGTCTGTTCATGCGCAATGGTGGCTTCCAGTCCACTGCCGAAATCCGGCTCTTGCCGTGGTAGGTCAGGCATTTCCCTAACCTTCGCTCTTGACGCGACGCGCGCTGCACTCGATTCGATGTTCGCCCCGGTCCTCTGAACAGTGAATGAATAGGCAGTTCATCAACATTATGGAGCCGTAACGAGATTTTCTTTGATGCATAAAAACGATAGTTTCGGGACAAGCGCCGGGATGCCGCCATGGACCGTATTCCCAACGTCGCAGGACTCATTGCAGCGGGCATTTCGCTGGCCGCTTCAGCGGGGCCGGCGCCCGCGCCAGACTTCTCGGCCGGCGCGGCCGGGTGGGTGACGCCGATTGCCGGCGATTACATGCCCGTCCCGGGATTGCCCTCGCCCGTTGTGCATGATCCGGCCCACCCCTTTCTCAACAATGTCGAGGCGCTGCAGCGCGGCGTGACACCGACTTACCGGATCGCCGATCTGTCAAACCCGAATCTGAAGCCCGGCGTGAAACAGGCAATGCAGAAAGACATCGACGAAGTCCTGGCGGGAAAGATCGCTTATTCACCCTCAACGTCCTGTGAGCCTTCCGGCGTGCCCGCCTATCTGCTGCAGCCGACCGCCCTCTATTTTGTTCAGACGCCCGAAGAAGTCGTAATGATTGAATCTTACGACTCCCAAGTGCGCCATATTTTCCTCAACCGGCCACATTCAGGGAATGTCATACCGTCCTGGTACGGAGAATCAGTGGGCCATTACGAGGGTGAGACTTTGGTGGTCGACACCATCGGCCTGAGCCGAAGGTCATTTGTCGACACCTACCGCACGCCACACAGCGAGGCGCTGCATGTTGTCGAGCGCTGGTCTCTGGCCGACGGCGGCAAGGCGCTGCAGGTCCAGGTGACCGTGGACGATCCGCAAACCTATTATCGACCGTGGTCTGGAATCCTGCGCTACCGGCCGGTTCGGCAGCCAGTCCAGGAAGCCGTCTGCGCCGAAAATAACCAGCAGTTCGACTACCACATGCCGACGGCCAGAACCGCGGACTTTTGAGCCTTTTTTTAATCGTAAAACCGCCCTGAATTCCCCCAACTGACGCGCTTGGCTTACGGCGGCAGTTAAGGCGATCGGCCGGATGCCGAGCGCCTCGCCCCGGATTGGCGCCATCCTCAGGTCTGCCCTGGGGTAGCCAGGGAACCGGAACCTGCCCGAACGGAACTGCCGCTTCGCCCAACCGTATTGTTCACGAAGGCGACAGCAAGCCGGCATGGAGACAAAATGATCAGAAACGACCAAGTGACTCGCCCAACCGCGGCCAAGGCTCGCGTCAAGGCTCGCGTGATGGGCACCTGCATGGCGGCTTCGCGCAAGCTGTTGCCATTTGTTTTGGCCGGGGCTGCCGCGCTGATGTTGCGGATCCCGCTGGCCCATGCCGATACCTCGCCGGCCGAGGCCTTCGTTCAGCAGAGCATCACCAAGGGCTTTGCCATACTGAAGGATACCAGCCTGCCGAAACAGGAACGCCAGGCCCAGTTTCAAAGCTGGCTCCGGTCGGTGATCGATTTCAGGCGGGTCGCGGTGTTTGCGCTCGGGTCTTACGCCAAAAATGCTTCCGACAAGCAGGTCGACGAATTCGTTAATGCCTTCTCCGCTTATCTGATCGGCATGTTCCACCTCGATGGCGGCGATCAGGGTGTCGGAAACGTACCTCTGGCCATCAGCGGGTCTCAAATGCGCTCCGCCGACGACGTGATCGTCAACGCAAAGATCGGCGGCGCGGCCGCGGCAGGCACGCCGATGACCATCTCTTTCCGGGTGCGCAAGGATAGTGCCGGCAAGGATGTGATTGTCGACATCCTGGTTGGTGGCGTGTCGGTCGCAGTCACGCAGCGCGATGAATTTGCCACCTTCCTGCAGCAGCACGACGGCAATGTTGCCGCGCTGTCGGCAGAACTGCAGAAGCGCGTCGCGGAGGGCTGAACCCAAGCCCTTGCCGGTACTCAGGCGCGGGTAACCGCGCTCAGGAGATTTTCCAGCCGCGGCAAGTTGTCAACCGAGAGAATCGTATCGATCGCCTGTTGTGATCGTGTCCGGCCCAGAACGTTTTCAGCGAGCGTCGTGAATTTTTTCGCGACGCTCGTTTCGTCTGCGGGGTTCTTGATATTTCCGGGCGGTATCGGAACGCCGGCTGTGTAGGTTTGGCCGCCCCGCAAACTGACCTGCACTTTGGCGCCAAGGTCTGCGTCTGACAGCGCCGGATCGGAGCGCAGCTCAACTTTCCCGGCCAGCTCCAATGCCGCGGGATCGCGGAAGCGCATCTCGTCAAAATCATCGGCTACGACGCCGCCGTTCAGGAGCGCGCGGGCGACGGTGTACGGAACGCTGTGGTCGGCATGCTCACGCGTCGTGATAATTTTGGGATAAGCGATTTGCTGGCGATAGGCGAAGTCGCTCAAATCCACCACGATGCGGTCAATCTCGTTCAGCTGCGGCTGCTGCTTCCGGATTTCCAATGCTGCCGCGATCGGCGCCTGGGCTGTGCCTACGCAGGGCCATAATTTGATGCAGCTCTTGAGAATCTGGAATTCGCCGGAGCGGTTGCGCAGCATCGATTCATCCAGCGCCGCAACCATTTGTCCAAATCCATATTTGCCGTCGAGGATGGTGAGCGGATAGGTCAAACCCTCGCGCGCGAGCAGCGCGGCGAACACCCCGTTCCGCACCGCCATCGGTTCAGCAGCGCCTTTGGCGGGCGTCATTTCGGCGCCGCGGCGGACTTCGCTCAGCGTGTTGGCATTGCTGCCGGCAATGGCAAGCGCATTGGCAAGCTTCGGAGCATTAAGCAGCAGCAGCTTTGCTGTCGCCGCCGCCGAAGCATATTGCGCGACGATTGAGGCGCTATCCCAGCCTTCCGGCTCACGCGCGGCCACGGCGTCACGCAGACGAACTTCCAACTCGTAACCGGCGACGAGGCCGAGAAGGAAATCCTTGCCGCTCGCCTGCTGCATTTCCGCTGCGGCCAATGCCGGCGCGACATTCATGCTGCCGTGATGCGGCCGGCCGAGCGCAATGTAATCGTTGTAATCGAGATAACGGAGCGCCATCGCGTTGACGAAAGCGGCCTGATCGCAGGAGACTTTGCCGCCAGCGCCCAGCATGGTGGCCTGCGGATTGCCGCCTTGCAGCGCGATCACCTTGCGCGCGGCGCGGACCGGCTCGGCGTCGAGCGCGCCGAGGGCGCAGCCGAGCGAATCGAGAGTCACGCGTTTGGCGGTGGCGATGACATTGGCGGGCAAATCTTCATAGCGCAGCTCGACCAGCCACCGCGCGATGTCTTCCGCGACCGTTGGATGATTATCGCGCTCAGATAATGATGTTTTCGCGCGGGCAGCCGAAACGGTCAGCGACGGCGCAGCAAGTGCCAAGGCTCCCGCGCCAACGCGCTTCAGCACCTCACGACGCATAATCGGTTCTGATGTCATTTTACGGGCCCGTGGATTTCTGCCCCCGGACTTTACCACTGTCGGCCGGGATGAGCGCAGCTGGTAGTCGACGTGGCCCGGAGCGTCCGGCGCGCAAGCGCGAGACGGCCGAGACAAAAATGACTCAGCGGCGTCCACAAGCTGCAAAGAACAGTGAAACAGAAGTGGGCCGGCATGGACGAAAGAGTGAGCTATAAAATCAACACCGGCGCTTGTTCAGCTGAAGACCCGGAGGGGAGGAGGAATTTCTCGGCCGCAAGGCAAGTTGCTCCGTAGTCTGGCACCGACATTGCTGATGGAGCATACTTATGCACCGGACAGGGAGGCGCGGAATGAAAATGCAAATGCTCTGGAGCGGGCTGTGTTTGAGCCTTACAATCAACTCGTCCGCTCTCGCAGTAGCGGCGGACGTGCCATCTGTGAGAGACGCGCCTGATGTGTCCGACGAATCTTACCAAGTTGCAGATGGTCGGCGCGTATTGCAGGAATCCACGACCATTGCTGCGTCGCCGCACCAAATTTGGATGGCACTTACAACCAGCGATGGTTTTAGTTCGTGGGCAGTCGCCTTCGCGCAAATCGATCTTCGAATTGGTGGCATCATGGAAAGCAGCTATCGGCCCGGGGCGAAGCCTGGAGACCCGGACAACATCAAGAACGAGATCATCGCCTTTGCGCCCGACAGGATGCTCGCAATGAGAAATGTGCAGGCACCGCCGCAATCCCCTTTTGACGTGCCGGTATTTCAATCACTTGAAACGGTGATCCTGATCGATCCGCTCCCGGGCGGCAGAAGCCGTGTGACGACGATCCAACCGGATTATCTGAGTACAGAGAAATACTCCGCCATCTATGATTTCTTCCGTATCGGAAATGCGATCACGCTCGAATCGTTGAAGCGCCACTTCGAAAAAGGGTCCAACTAGCGTTGTAAGTTCGGGGAATTATCACCGGTAGAGGTGAAGCGACAAGCCGGCGACAATGCCAGGCAGGAACCACTGGCAGCTCACGGCAGTCCGACGAGCATAGCCGCCGCGGTGACAAGGCAGCATTCGCCTCCAGCGTGATCGAGTTGCTTCAGGCGCTCGTCGATCTCCTCCGTTATGCGCCGTGCGGAGGAGAGGCGACCGGATGAGGTCGATCGTGAGCGGCCGGAGGCGCTCAGACTTGACTTGAATCAATGCAGAGCAAGGCCCGTTTCCCCAATGTAGTAAGAGGAGGAACAGGCGTATGACTCGATCCAGATACGTTGGCGACAATCCGCTTTCAACCGCCTGCAAGGCGGGGTGACGCGCATGGAACTCATCATCCCCGAGCCCTTGAAGCGCGAACATGAAGAGCTCCACGACGTGTTGCGCAAGGCGACGAACGAGCGCGGCGCCACCGGCGACGCGGCCAGGGCGCTGGCCAAGCTGATGCACCCGCACTTCATCAAGGAAGATGCGTATGCGCTGCCGCCGCTTGGGCTCCTGCCGCAAATCGCGAAGGGCACAGTAACGCCCGATATGGCGGAGGTTCTGAAACTCACCGATAATCTGAAGCAAGACCTCGATGAGATGCTGGCGGAGCACAAGACGATAATCGCGGCACTCAACGCTCTCGCCGAAGCGGCCCGCCGAGAGAACAAGCCCGAATACGTTACATTCGCCCAAAAGCTGATGGCGCATGCGCAGACGGAAGAGCTGGTGATGTACCCCGCTGCCCTGCTGGTCGGCTCGTATGTCAGGATGAAGCTCGGCAAGTAACCCGGCGCGCCGCAATAACGATATCGCCTCGTTCCGCAAAACCCAAGTCCGGAAGTTGCTTCTTTTTAGCCGTTCTCACACTTTAGACGGACAGTGGCGGGCGGGTCCGGACCGTCCGAAGCGCGTCAGCACGAGGACGCCCAAAACCAAAGAGTTGCAGCCGGCGAGGTGGGCCCGGCCCGGACCGTCCGAAGCGCGCTAGCGCGAGGACGGCCAATACTAAAATGTCCAGCCGGCATCCACGACGAGGAAGAACAAAAATAAAAAAGTGGGCCCGGCTGGACTCGAACCAGCGACCAGACCGTTATGAGCGGCCGGCTCTAACCAACTGAGCTACAGGCCCGTGAGCTCCGCGTGCTGATAGCAACAATGGGCGGGGTCGGGTAGGGGGCGAATTGCGGGATGAACTGGGCTGCGGCAAAGTCGCGGAAAATCCGAAAGGAACCACAATGACGCGCATGCTGCCGAAGGATCGCATCGCCTATTCGCCGATTACGGAGCGGCCGCGGCTCACGCTTCCGGGCGGCGCGCGCATGGCGGTGTGGGTGATCGTGAATATCGAGGAATGGAGCCCGCTGGAGACCATGCCACGCACGGTGCTGACCCCGCCCGCGGGAGGTTCGCCGATGCCGGACATTCCCAATTGGGCCTGGCACGAATACGGCAATCGCGTGGGCTTCTGGCGCCTGATCGAGGTATTCGACGAGATGAAAATTCCGGCGGTGCTGGCGATCAACGGTTCGGCGATCAAAAGCTATGAACCGGTTGCGCGCGCCGCCCTCAAGCGCGGCTGGGAGTTCATCGGCCACGGCTTCACGCAAAAAAATATGCAGAAGGTCGAGAACGAGCGCGAGGACATCGTGCTGACGCGCAATGCGATCCGCGAATTCACCGGCAAACCGCCGCGCGGATGGCTGGGGCCGGGACTGACCGAGACGTGGGAAACGCCCGACATCCTCGCCGAAGAAGGTTTCGATTACGTGTCCGACTGGGTGCTGGACGATCAGCCGGTGAAGCTGAAAACGCGCGGCCGCACGCTGACCAGTATTCCGTATACGCAGGAATGCAACGATGTGGCGATGATGCTGATCCAGCATCACGTTGCCGCGGAATACCGGACCCGGGCGGTTGATCAGTTCGATCAGATTTACCGCGATTCAGCAGCTTCCGCCCGCGTGATGGCGCTGGTGGTGCATCCCTACATCATGGGCGCTCCGCACCGGCTGCGCTATTTCCGCGAGGCGCTGCAGCACATGCGGGGGCGCGAGGATGTTCTGTTCTGGACCGGGGAGCAGATATTGGAGTGGTATTTGCAGAGTGGAGCGTAACCCCCCTTCCGCCCGCCATTCGCCCTGTCAATCGCTCTGCGCTTGACACGGCTGCGGCACCTTCCCCCGCAAGGGGGGAAGGTGAAACGAGAGGCCGGGGCGATGGAATTTATTTCGCGGGGGGCATGTCGGGGACGAATTTCTGCACCCGCATGCCGGTATCGACTTCGCCGGTATAAATGTTGCCCTTCGAATCCGCGACGATCTGATGGATGTTGTGGAATTGGCCGGCCTGCTTGCCGTAATGGCCGAATGAGCCGACTTCCTTGCCATCCGCGCGCCGCACGATCACTGCTTCGCCATCGGCGCCGTCGGCAATGATCATCCAGGTCTGGTTGCGGTCGGGCCAAAAGGCCAGATCATAGGATGAGCCGGTGCCGTGGGTTTCCGGACGAATCGGAAATTCCTTCACGAATGTGCCGTCCTTGCGGAACACCTGGATGCGGTCATTCGTCCGGTCGCAGACATAGACCAGTCCGTCATTGGCAATGCGCACGCAATGCACCGGATTGGCGAATTGCGGCGATGCCGGATTGTAGTTCGGCAGCTTCATGTCCGTGGGCGGTTTGCCATAGGCGCCCCACATGCGTTTGAAGGCGAGCGTGTCGGCGTCGAGCACTATGACACGGTGATTGAAATAGCCGTCCGACATGAACAGCTCGTTGGCCTGCGGATCCAGCGCAATGCTGGCGACGCCGCCGAGCGCAGTGGTGTCCTGACTCCCCGCCGTGGGCCCCTGATGGCCGAATTTGGTGAGGAATTTTCCGTCGCGGGTGAATTTCAGAAGTGTGCCGTCGTTCTTTCCGCTGCCGGTGAGCCAGACATTGTTTTTGCTGTCGACCAGGATTCCATGCTCGGTATCCGGCCAATCAGGGACCATTCCAGGGCCGCCCCAGGCGGAAACCACATTGCCGGCGCTGTCGAATTCCATCACCGAAGGGGCAGCCTGACAGCATCTGGCGTTCTTCTTGGCTGCGAGATCGACATCGCGCAGCGAACGCGGACGCTGGAAGACCCAGATATAGTCCTGCGAGTCGACCGTCATTCCGCCGATCTGCCCGATAATCCAGTTGTTGGGGAGCTGTTTGGGCCAGGTGGCGTCGACTTTGTAATTCGGCCCTTCGGCCAAGGCCGGCGCCGCCGACAGGCACATCGCGGAAAGTGCAGCGATCATCAGCTTCAACTTGCGCATTGATATTGTCTCCCATGGCCAAGACGAAGATGGCCGTTGCGATTCATAGTCCGGGGGAGTGATGGATTCAAACCGGGTGCGAGCATTTCGCCGTTTCCCCTGATACAGTTCAGGGTCGAGGGAGCGTGATGGCGAAAGAAGTCCTGATCAACGTGGGAGCGGGCGAGATCCGCGTCGCCGTGGTGGAAAACGGCGTGCTGGATCAGCTCTGGCTCGAACGCAGCATGGGCTTCGAGGCCGACCGGTGGCGCCGGCGGGCGGCGGCGGCGGCCGGCGGCGGGCGCAGCATCATGGGCGACATCGTGCTCGGGCGGGTGCAGCGCGTGATCCCGGCGATGCAGGCGGCGTTCGTCAATATCGGCCTCGACCGCGCCGGATTCCTCGCCGCCCGCGAGGCGCGGCCGCGCACCGCGATTTTTCGCGACGATCCTTACACCGACGAGGACCGGCAGCTGCACATCAGCGATTTTGTCCGCGAGGGCGAAGAAATCCTCGTCCAGGTGGTGAAGGATCCGATAGGCGAAAAAGGGGCGAGGCTGTCCGCCAATGTGACCCTGGCCGGACGGCTTCTGATTCTTGCGCCGAATTCGCCGGGCATCGCGCTGTCGCGCCGCATCGAAGATGAAACCGAACGCGCACGCCTGACGGCAATCGCTCAGGAATTCGCCGATGACAATTCCGGCGAAGTTCTGGCGGACTCGGGTTACATCCTGCGCACGGCGGCGATCGGGGCGAGTGCAGCGGAATTGCGCGAAGATGCCGCGCGGCTGACCGCGGTGTGGCGCGAGATCGCCGCGCGCCGCACCGGCGCCGAAAGCCCCGCCACGTTGCACACCGATGCCGGCCCGGTCGAGCGCGCACTGCGTGATGAAGTCGACGCCGGCGTCGACCGCATCCTGATCGATGACCGCGACGCTGCGGAGGAAGCCAGAGCCTATGCCGCGCGCGCAATGCCGGTGCTGGCCGGGCGCATCGAACTCTATGAATCGCGCGAGCCGCTGTTCGAAGCCTACGGTATCGAAGATGAGATTGAGCAGCTGGTAGAGCCGCGCGTGTCACTGCCGTCGGGCGGCTGGATCACCGTCGAGGCGACCGAAGCATTGACCGCCATTGACGTGAACTCCGGCAGCTATGTGCAGGGCGGCGGTCTGGAAGAAACTAGCCTCATGGTGAATCTGGAAGCCGCCGAGATGATCGGACGGCAATTGCGGCTGCGCGGCATCGGCGGGTTGATCGTCATCGATTTCATTCATCTCGAATCGAAAGAGAATATCGCGCGCGTTTTGCAGGCGCTGGAGGCAGCGGCGAGCAAGGGCCGGGTGCCGGTGCAGATTCTCGGCATGTCGGAATTCGGGCTGGTGGAGATGACGCGCAAGCGCATACGCGATCCGCTGGTGGCGCGCCTGACCGAGAGCTGCCGGCGCTGCGATGGGCACGGGCGGCGCAAGACGGTGGAGACCGTCGCTGTCGAGATGATGCGGCAGATCGAACGTGCGCACGCCGCGGCGCCGGACAAGGCAATCGTCTTGCGCGCGGCTCCGGTGATGATGCGCTGGCTGGATGCCCATGATGAGGATTTTCGCGCGGCGCTGGCCAAGCGCGGAATCAGGCGCGTCGATGTCGAGCGCGGCAGCGATACCAGGCGCGAGCATTTCTCGGTCGAAACCGCATAACGATGGCCGCTGGCGCGCATCGCTGTCCAATCTGCAAGCGGCCGCTCCCGGAGGGTAAGGAGGCGGCGCAATACCGGCCGTTTTGCTCGAAACGCTGTGCCGATATCGATCTCGGCAAATGGCTCACGGGCAGCTACGCCATTCCGGCGACGGAGGCGGAAAGCGAGGACGAGGAGGAGGGCGGGACACCGAAGCCGGCCGCCGATCCTCCCATCCGCCACTGAATTTTCCTCCCCCGTTTACGGGGGAGGTGGCGCGCGCATGCGCGACGGAGGGGGGAAATTCCCGACCAATTTCCCTCTGCTGCAACGTCTGGACACCCGGGCGGGTGTCTTTTACAACGCCTGCCTCCGGCAAGACCCCATTAGCCCAGGTAGCTCAGTCGGTAGAGCAGCGGACTGAAAATCCGCGTGTCGGTGGTTCGATTCCGCCCCTGGGCACCAGTAGCCTTCTCTCAACACGTCTCAGGTCATCTCGCGCCGACGCACATGTCATTGATATATTTACGTATTTTAGATTTATGACGCCTCCAGCCGTCTCAACCCGGCTCTCCGAATATCGCCGCGTCCCGCCAATTTGTTGGCCTTGATGTTGGCCTCGGCCGGGTGTTTGTTGGCCCGAGGCCAACAGCTGGAGGCGAAAATAGCCCTGTCAGATACGGCGTGCCGTGCCGCCAAAGGCCGGCGCGCAGACTACAAGCTCTCGGACGGCGGCGGGCTTTACCTCCTTGTGAAGCCAAGCGGCGCGCGGCTCTGGAACCAGGCGTACCGGTTCAGCGGGAAGCAGAAGAAGCTCTCCCACGGCCCTTATCCGACTGTGTCCCTCGCCGACGCGCGCCGGCTGCGTGACGAGGCCAAGAAGCTGTTGGCCTCGGGAACCGATCCTGGGGCCAACAAAAAGGCCGCGAAGCTGACCGCCGTCATCTCGGCGACGAACACCTTCGGGGGCATTGCCAAGGAATATCTGCAGCGCATTGAGGATGAGGGCGCCGCCACATCCACCGTCACCAAGAACCGATGGTTGCTGGTCGATCTTGCTGGCCCTGACCTTGGCGTCCGACCAATCGCGGATATCACCCCGGCGGAAATCCTCGCGCTGCTGCAACGGATCGAACGCAGTGGGCGCCGGGAAACAGCGCGGCGGCTGCGCAGCGTGATCGGCACCGTCTTCCGACTTGCCGTCTGCACGCTGCGAGCCAAGGACGATCCGACTCTTCTCCTGCGTGGTGCCCTGAAGGCGCCCAAGGTGCAGCACCGCGCCGCGATCACCGACGAGAAGCAACTTGGTGCGCTGCTGGCGGCTGTCGATGCTTATGACGGCTGGCCGACGCTCCGCTGCGCTCTTCAGTTCACAGCGCTGACGTTCGCGCGCCCCGGCGAGGTGCGCGGCGCCACCTGGGCAGAAATTGACATGGAGGAGGCAGTCTGGCGCATCAACGGCGCCCGCACAAAGGTTCGCCGGCCGCATGACGTGCCGCTATCGCGACAGGCGCGCGATGTTCTGCACGAAGTGAAAGAGATCGCTCGCGGGAGCACGCTCGTTTTCCCCTCTATCCGCTCCCATGTCCGGCCCCTGTCAGAGAACGCCATGAACGCGGCCCTGCGGCGTATGGGCTTTACACAGGATGAGATGACCGCACACGGCTTCCGGGCAGCGGCGAGTTCGGTATTGAACGCGCGGGGTTTTCGGCCCGACGTGATCGAGGCCGCGCTCGGGCATCAGGATCAGAACGAAATCCGGCGTGTTTACAACCGCGCAAGCTATTGGTCAGAGCGGATTGAGTTGATGCAAACGTGGGCAGACTGCATTGATCAATTGAAGCGGACGCCATGACGAAAAGCTTCGCTCTTGCCATGAATGGGGGGTGCGGCGCAGCCTCACCGAAGCCCATCGACTTCGCCTCTCGGACGCCACGCTACGGGATCGAGGATCCAGCAATCGATGTCGGATTCCCGCCAACCAGCGCCGTTGATGCTGATCCTGATCTGGGACGGGAACGTACCATCAGCGATCTTGCGGTAGATTGTGGACCGGGACAGGCCAGTCCGGTCGAGGACGGTTTTCAGGCGGACGATACGGTCTGGTCCGGGCATGGCTGCGCTGCCTCCTGCTGGTCTTTTCTGACTGCTGCTGATCCACTCAGAACGAGCAGTTGCACGTACACAAGAGCGTTTTTCGCATTGGCGTAGCGCGGCGCAGAGGCGGTGGAAAATAGGACGGTTTTAGAGTCCGATCCCGCGTCCCCGCCCCAGGTCGATGCCATGCGTGAAGGCGAGTTCCAGTCCGAGTCGGCGGCCTGAATCGAACGAGATGCCGAGGTCTTTCTTGCGTCCTGCAAGGATGGATTCCATCTGCGGATCGCGTTCGAGGCCCTTTGCCATGTCACCCATTGCCGACCGGGTGGCCTTGTAGCCCGACATGTCGCCCGCCTGGTATTGATGCTGGCTGGCGCGGTCGAGTTTCTGCCAGCGCTCCACGAAGCGTTCCGCGCGGCGCCGTGGATCGCTGCATAATTCGGTTTCGAGCTGGAGGGCGCGAATGGCGCGGTTGACCCGTCCCGTTGCCGCCTCCCGCGCAAGTTCCGGGTTTTTCTTGTAGGCAGCTTCGGCATCGTGCGAGCCGTAATGCCGCACTTTCTCGAAGACCTTGCGGGCTTCCTGTAATTCTTTCACCTGCTCCGGGCTGGCTTTGCCACCGCGCTCCTGCATCTCGAAGATCGCATCCACTGCGCGGGCATGGTGGACGAGCGCCTTGGTGCGGGCGTGGCGCAGCGCTTCCTTCGGCTCTTCCGCGACCTTCCTTTCTGGGGCTGCCCGATCTGGGCGCGGACCGCCATCGACGGGCAGGCGCAGGTCGTCGAACATCTCGCGCACCTTTTCCGGCACGACCTTTCGCACGATCTCGGCGACGCGGTCGCGGAAAGTAATCCCGCGCCGCTCGCCATAATCCTGAGTCGGATCAAGCCGCTCGTAATCCGACGCCATATCCTTGGCCCGGTCGCGCGAAAGGGTGCGGGCAAGCCGGCCCTGGCTGGCGAAGTCGTCATGGCCGTAATGCAGGTCCATGGCGTCGCGGTGGCGCGACAGGGCGACATAGCTGCCGTGGGCATCCATGCCCGGCGTCGCCAGGACATGGGTACGATCCACGGTCATTCCCTGCGCCTTGTGGATGGTCGCGGCATAGCCGTGGTCGATGCGGTTGTAGACCTTGAGATCGAGCGACACATTTCGCCCATCATCGGTGCGCACCGACAGGGATCTCGTGCTGACCTGTTCGATCGTCCCAAGTGTGCCATTCTTCACACCGAGGCCGCGTTCGTTCTGAAGGAACATGATGCGGTCTCCGGTGGCGAAGCTGCGTTCGCCGCGTTCAACCATCAGGCGCACGTCATCGCCGAGATCGCCGGCGGCCCGCATCCGCTCGCGCGCAACCTCGTTGAGAGTGCGAACCTCGTCATTGGTGTGGGTGAGGATGATGCGGCTGCGATCGGGCGACGCCTGCCGGTTGCGGTTCCAACGGTCGATCAGCTCATCGCGCGCCTGTTCCCGTGTCTGGGCAACATGGACCATGCCATGCGTGTCATAGGCATGGATCGCATCGCCGGTTCGGCCGGTCGCCAGATCGCGCGTGGCCTCGCGCTGCCATTCCTCCCGCTGGCGGCGCACCTCGCCGATCTCCGCCCCACCGTGGCGTTCGAGGATCGAGCGGAACGCCGCGCCCGCCTCGATGGATTGCAACTGCTGCGGGTCGCCGACCAGTACCACCTTCGCACCGGCCTCGGCGGCGTGGGACAACACGCGCTCCAATTGGCGCGTGCCGACCATGGCCGCCTCGTCAATCACCAGGACATCGCGAGCCGTGAGCATATCGCGGCCCTGTCCCCAACCGTGTTCCATGCTAGCGATGGTGCGCGATGCAATGCCCGATCCGCTTTCGAGATTTTCGGCTGCGATGCCGGAAAGCGCAACGCCCCGGACCTCGTAGCCCGCCACTTCCCATGTCTCCCGCGCCACGCCCAGCATCGCGCTTTTCCCCGTTCCGGCATAACCGACCACGAGGCCGAGATCGCGCCCGTCCGTGACATGCGCGAGAGCGTCAGCCTGCTCTCCCGAAAGGACAAGCCCGCGCGCTTCCGCGCGCGCCAGCGCTGCCCGCCTGGCGGCATCGTTCGCCTCATGGCGCTCCCGATCCGCCATGAGTTCGGCGGCGCGATGCAGGCGCTGTTCCGCCTCGATCATCTCGCGGGTGGTGAACCGATCCTCCCCCCGTCCGTCCTTGCCCAATTCGACCAGATCGGGCGCGCCGCGCATCGCGGCCGTGACGGCGTTGAACTGGTCGACGCCATCGCTGTGCCGGTGCGCGAACATCGCCATGTCGCGGCGCGTGAAGGTGGATTGCTGATGCGTGATGGCCTCGAGCGCCAGCGCGGGATTGGCGATAATGTGCTCGCCATTGCGACGCGCAATCTCGCGGTGCAGTTCGGCGCGGTCGGCCTGAAGCCCCTGATCCTCGATACGAAGCGCGGGCGCGCCGATCTGGGTTTGCGGCTCCAGCGCGATGCCTTGCGCTTCCAGGCTGCGATGGTCGATGCGTGCGTCGATGTCGAGTTCGGCCAGGCGTTCATTGGCGAACTCGGCCCAGCGTTCGCGCCAACGCTCGACCATCTCGGTCCGGTTCCAGTCCCGCACCTTCTGGCCGAAGCCGTGTTCGTCCACCGCGCGCATGGTCAGCATGACATGGGCATGGGGCTTGGGGCTGCCGTCCTCGGCCATGTCCCAATGAACATTGAGATCAGCGATCATGCCCTGATCAACGAATTCGGATTGCACAAAGTCGCGGGCGAGTTCGGTGCCCTGCATCTGCGTCATCTCGCGTGGAAGAGCGAATTCCACCTCGCGGGCGAGCTGAGCGTCCTTCCTCACCTCAGAGGCTTCGACATCGTTCCACAGCCGCTCGCGGTCGCTCCACGCCTCCGATGCATTCTCCGGCAGCATGATCTCGGAATGGACGACGCCGCGCTTGGCGGAGAAATCGTGACTGCGATCAAGCCGGTCGTCGCGCAGCCGCGAGGCCGAGCGGTACGCGGCGGACGCCACTGCGCTGGAGCCGGATGTGCGGCCGATGACCTTGACGTGAAGATGATAGATCGCCATCGCGACCAGACCATCTACACGGCGAAGCGCACGTCGGCACGACGTATAAGCGCGCCCTCCCTCGAAAAAATCTCGGGAGGGATTATCGCGTCCCAAGCCGTCCTGACGACCTCAGGGCATTGTGCAGGGCGCGCGACTATCATTTCGTCCGACCGACGTCATTTGCCATTGCCGGATAAGAACCCTAGCTTGGCTCCACGACGGTCGGACGAAAATGGCTGGTCACCTCCAATCACGAGCGAGGTGGAACGCGGGCACACATCTCGTATTCTCGTCGAGATGCAAATTTGCCCGTGCAGCAGAATTTTCCCGCCCCTCAATCAGGCGCGGTAAGCCGTCTTCTCGGTGCCGCGATAGAGCACGCGCGCGGCCT
>CAYUQO010000014.1:0-131468 GCA_964446945.1 uncultured Bordetella sp. | reverse complement strand
CCGGGTGGTTTACGACGTCACCTCAAAACCGCCCGGCACGATCGAGTGGGAATGAAGATCGCGACATGACGGTCACCATCTATGGCATCAAGAACTGCGACACGATGAAGAAGGCGTTCGCATGGCTGGACGCACGCGGTGTTGCCTACGATTTCCACGACTACAAAAAGATGGGTGTGACGAGTGCTCAGCTCACGCAGTGGTGCCGCGCAGCGGGATGGCAGGTGGTGCTCAATCGGGCGGGCACCACGTTTCGCAAGCTCGATGATGCGGACAAAGACGCGCTGACACAGAAGAAGGCAATTGCCCTGATGATGGCCCATCCCTCGACGATCAAGCGGCCCATCCTCGAAACCGGCGGCAAGCTGGAGATCGGTTTCACGCCTGAGCGTTATGCCGCGCTGTTCGGCAAGTGAGGTAGTTACAATCCCAAAACCCGCTGCTCCGGGCGCAGCGTCACGCCTTCCAGCGCCAGCATCTTCGCCTTTGTCTCCGCACCGCCGGGGGCCGAGAAGCCGCCGATCTTTCCGCCGGCCGCCAGCACGCGGTGACAGGGAATGATCAGCGCCACCGGGTTCTTCGCCATGGCCTGCCCCACCGCGCGCGCGGCTTCCCAATCAGTGCGCCCGATGACTTTCGCCAACCCGCCATAGGTCGTCGTTTCGCCGTATGCGATGCGCCGCGCGGCGGCATAGATCTCGAGGAAGAGATCGTTCTGACCGGCGAGATCCAGCGCCACGCCTGAGAAATCGATCTTTTCGCCCGCAAAGTAGCGTTTCGCCGCATCCACAGCCTGTGCCACGGGCGACGGCGGCACCGCCGCTTCCGCGCCCGGTGCGTGCCGCAAGAGGTTGCGCATCGCCGCCTCAGCACTGGCACAGGGCAGCTGAAAGCGGGTGACAGCCGCATCATTCCACGCGATGCCGGCGAAGCCCAGCGTGGTAGCGAAGACGGTGTAGCAGGTTTGCATACACGCATGATTAAGCTGCGCCGCTCCGAAAACAATCCGGTTCTTGCGGCGTGCCTCACACGATCTACCGCCGCTCCTGGAACCCTCGCCCCTCGAAGATCGCCGGCATTGCCTTCTCGATCCGCGCGGTCCGCGTCTCAGACTGCTTCGCGCCGGTGAAGTGAAACAGGTATCCCCTTTGTCGGCCCGGCGTCAGCGCTTCGAACGCACGTTTGAACCGCGGATTCCTGCGGAACATCTGCTCCAACTCCTCGGGCACGGGATACTCCCGGCGCTTTATCTCGACCTTCATTCCGGCCTTCTCGGCCGCCATCGCCTCGCGCACATACGCCTTGATGGTGGCCGCCTTGGCCGCAATCTCGCTCGCGCTGGTGAACTTCATCACCCGCGCTGCCTGAATCTGCCCGAGCTGCACCAGCAGTTTCTTCGGGTCCTTCAGCAGCGCACCCTGAAAAAAGCCCAGCGCGCAATATTCTTTGAAGCCCTGAATGATGACGACGTTTTTTCCGTTCATTGTGTAGCAGGGCTTTCCCCACTTACATTCCTCTTTCAGGTCAAACCCGGACAAGATCTTTCGGAGCTCGGCAATCTCGGCCTTCCATCGATCGCGATACGCCATCTCCATGCTGCACTCCCTTGTTGCGCGTTGCTGCGAGGCTGATAGTCGCCACCCGAAGGAAATTCTTCACTCCGCGCCACAAGTAAAGGCGACATCATGGCAAAGCTCGTCTACGGATTGAACCAGTCACTGGATGGCTATGTCGACCACGACCGCCAGGAATTTGTGCCCGACGCCGTGCTTTTCCAGCACTTTATCGAGCAAGTACGCGGCCTGAGTGGAAGTGTGTACGGCCGCCGCCTGTACGAGGTCATGCGTTATTGGGATAAAGACCGGCCCCAGTGGAGTGAGGCGGAACGTGATTTCGCCGCGGCATGGCGGGATCAGCCGAAATGGGTCGTTTCGCGCTCGCTGAAGTCCGTCGGTCCGAATGCGACACTCATCGCAAATGATATCGAGGCGGTGATCCGTGGGCTGAAGGCTCGGCTCGGCGGTGAGATTGACGCCGGCGGACCGGTTTTAGCGCGCAGCCTGACCGACCTCGGACTCATCGATGAGTATCGGCTCTACCTCCATCCCATCGTGCTTGGCCGCGGCAAGCCGTTCTTCGCCGCTGCCCGGCCGCCGCTCCGCTTCGTCGCCAGCGAGCTGATTGGCCAGAACGTGATGAGATTAACCTACGTTCCTGATTAATCACGGTTACAACCGCAGTCTCCGAGCTTCCGTTGAACCAGGTCGCGCGCCCATGATTACGGGTCTGAGACTCGTGTCGATAATTCTGGTGATGGCAACTGTCATTCCGTCGGTTGCACATGCGCTCGAATAACCGGCAAGCTGCGGCTGACACGGGAGGAGTATCTTGCCGTGCAGCGCATATATTATCCCGGGTTCACCGCTATTGGCGCCGCCGAGTCACTTTCCATCCTGATTCTCGCGGCATTGCTGGCGCTTACCCCCGCCGGAACGATGACGTTCTGGCTTCTCGCCACTGCGCTATTCGCTGTCGTGACAACGCACGCGCTTTATTGGCTTTTGACCGCGCCGGTCAACAAAGTCTGGCTCAGCGGAGAGGCGCTGTCGAGTGGTGCGCAGCGGTTCTTCGAAGCTGGCGGCTCAGTAAACGAAAGCGATTGGACAATCCTTCGAGACCGTTGGGAACGGTCTCATCTCAATCGGGCGGCAAGCTCGGTAATTGCGTTCGTCCTGCTCGCGATTGCTTTGCTGAGATAGGCTGGCGATTCAATGGCCGTCACCCTTCCCGCAAAAAAAATTTCGCTGACCCTGTCGATTTCCGCATGTGCCGTTCGACAAATACGCAGAGGCGGGAAACGGGCTGCTCGATGCGTCCGCCACCTGCCGCTCCCGAACCCAAGGAGAACAGAACCATGCGCTTCATGATGATTATGATCCCTGGCATCTACCGCAAGCCCCTGCCGCCCGACTTCCTGCCGGATATGGAAGCGGTGAAGCAGATGGGAAGATACAACGAAGAGCTGAAAAAGGCGGGAGTTCTGCTGACATTAGACGGGTTGACCCCGCCCTCGGCCGGCGCCCGCGTCTCCTTCGCGGGCGGGAAGCCCACGGTGACGGACGGTCCCTTCACCGAAACGAAGGAAGTCATCGGCGGCTACTGGATGATCCGGGTGAAGTCGCGCGAGGAGGCGATTGAATGGGCGAAGCGATGCCCGGCTGGCCCGGATGACGTCATCGAGATCCGGCGCGTCCACGAGCCCGAGGATTTCGGACCGAAAGTCGCACGCGAAGAACGCGAGCTGCTGGAAGGGCTCAGCCGCAAAAAGTGATCGGCTGCTCTTCGCAGGGGAGGCACCTCACGGTGTTTCTGACGATCTCAGGACGCGGTCCGCCGTGAAATCCCGCAACCGGTCGCTCGGGACATGAGAGCTGTTTGAATTGGGCGAGAAGTTCAATGGACTAACACTGGGACGCGGGTTTCAACACACCGACGGATGTTTTAAGGGGCAGGAGTTACGGGAAGAGTGGCCAATGTCTGACAATACGGACGATTGGAAGAGCGAGGCGCCTGGAGCGGCTGCGGCGAAAGCGCTGTCTTCGCCTTGCCGCCGCGAGATTCGCCAACTGCAAATCCGCCACAGAGTCTTCCGGTGCTGAGCGAGCAAGGTTAATGTCTTCCTGAGTGGAGGCAAAATGATGCGTGTTGTTGCGAGTCTTTCCGTCCTTCTGTTGCTCGGCACTGCGGCCGTGCATGCCGCAACCGAATATGAGCAGGCCTTTGCTGCCTATCAGAAAGGCGACTATGCGCTGGCGCTGAAACTGCTGAAGCCGCTCGCCGAAAAAGGCAATGTCAACGCCGAGTACAATGTCGGCGTGATGTACAACAATGCGCTCGGGGTGAAGAACGACTATGCCGAGGCCGCGAAGTGGTTCAAGCTCGCGGTCGGCCAGGGGAATATGTATGCCGAGGTGGACCTGGGAAAACTCTACGAGTCCGGCCGCGGTGTTCAGAAGGATTATAAGGAAGCCGCGCGGCTGTTCCGGCTCGCTGCGGCCAGGAAAAGCCCCGCCGCGCAACTCGAGCTCGGTGCAATGTATGAGCGCGGGATCGGCGTAGCCCAGGACTACAAGGAATCCACCAGGTGGTACCGGCTGTCAGCCGACCAGGGCGATAGTGACGCGCAATACAATCTTGCGTTGATGTATACGCAAGGACACGGCGTGCCGCAGGACATCAAACAGGCCATAGGCTGGTACAAAAAATCCGCCGAGCAGGGCAATCCCAGCGCCCAGTTGAACCTCGGCGTCATGTATTATTCCGGTCAGGGGGTACCCAAAGACCCCAAACAGGCGCTGAAATATCTCCAATCGTCGGCGCAACAGGGCAACGGGCACGCGCAGTTCGATCTCGCAACCCTGTACACCCAGGCCGATGGAATTCCGCAGGACCTGCCCCGCGCCCTCATCTGGTTCGCCGCCGCAGCGGTTAATCTTTCGGGCAATGAAGCCAAAATTGCCGACGAGAACAGCAAAGCGGTCGCCGCCAAAATGACTCCCGCCCAACTTGCGACAGCCAAGCAAATGAGCGGCAAATGCAAGGCCGGAGACTACAAGGCCTGCGACTGACCATTGGCGGGCCTCTCCAACGGATCGAAAGGCCTTTTGATCCGTTAATTTCAATACTAAAGTTGGCGGCTGGGGGGGTGGCTTCGGGCAGGTACTCCGATGCTTGGGCAGTTTCTCTCTGATTTCGTTCGCGATGGGCGGCTCACGGTCATCTGGCCGGACGGACGCACAAATGTCTACGGCAATGGCGCGAACGAAGCCGCGCTGCGGTTACACGGCGCGCTGACACCGTGGCAGATCTGGCTTCGGCCGGAACTGGTCCTGGGCGAAGCCTATATGGACGGCCGGGTCACCGTCGAGCGCGGAACCATGGCCGAGGTCCTGGAAATCCTCCTATCCAATTACAATCAATACCGGCATGGCAAATTGCACCAGCTGCGCCGCGTGCTCCGCATCCTGCTCCGCCGGTTTTCGCAACTGAACCGCATTTCGCGGGCGCGAAAAAACGTGGCGCATCATTACGATTTGTCGGGCAAACTGTACGACCTATTCCTCGACAGCGACCGGCAATATTCCTGCGCCTATTTCACCGACTCGAAGGTGACGCTGGAGGAGGCGCAATCGGCCAAGAAGCGCCACATCGCGGCCAAGCTGCGCCTGGATCGTCCCGGCCTGAAGGTGCTTGACATCGGATGCGGCTGGGGCGGGATGGCGCTGGATCTCGCCCGCCGCGACGAAGCCGATGTGCTTGGCGTCACACTCTCGACCGAACAACTGGCGATGGCCAGTGACCGTGCGAAGGCAGCGGGATTGTCAGAGCGCTGCCGCTTCGCATTGCGGGATTACCGGCAGGTGGATGGCACGTTCGACCGCATCGTGTCGGTCGGCATGTTCGAACATGTTGGAGCGCATTATTACGACACCTTCTTTACCAAAGTGCGCGAGCTTTTGGCCACGGACGGGGTCGCGGTGCTGCACACCATTGGCCGCTCCGACGGACCGAGCGCCACCAATCCCTGGATCCAGAAATATATTTTCCCCGGCGGCTATACCCCGGCATTAAGCGAAGTCATGCGTTCCATCGAGCGGTGCGGATTGTACGCGACCGATATCGAGATCCTCCGCCTGCACTACGCGGAAACCCTTAAGGAGTGGCGCAACCGCTTCTGCCGTAACTGGGACAAAGCTGCGGCGCTGTATGACGAGCGCTTTTGCCGGATGTGGGAGTTCTATCTCGCCTCTTCGGAAATGACATTCCGCCATGGCAACCAGGTTGTGTTTCAGATTCAGCTCGCGAAGCGGGTTGATGCGGTTCCGGTGACGCGCGACTACATGTTCGACGCCGAGCGCGCCATGCGGTCGCGGAATGGACTGCCGGGCCGCCGCAAACCCGAAGCGGCTTAAGCGCAACGCGGATACCTGTGGACCGACTGCGCAACGTGTTGCGCAGCGACGTCATCGCGCGCAATGGTCACAACCCGGTCTAGTATTGCCTGCGCCCGAATCAGGTCCCGCAATGGATTTGGAACACCATCGCCAGCTCCCATACGATGTTGATGTCGAGCAAGCTCTGCTCGGCGCGGTGCTGGTGGACAATTATTCGCTCGACATTGCCACTCGCGTCCTGACGCCCGAGCATTTTTACGACCCGCTGCATCAGCGGCTGTTCACGGCGATGGAACACATGTGGGCAGCCGGACAGATCGTGACTCCGCTCACGCTCAAAGTCGCGATGGAAAAGGACGCAGGGCTTGCCGAGGTCGGCGGGCAAACCTATCTGGTCAACCTCGCGCGTGCTGCCCCGGTCATTCCGAACGTCAAGGCATATGCGCGCATTTTGGCTGATTTCGCTGTCCGCCGTTCGCTCATCCACATCGGCGAAAACATCGTCAACACCGCCTATGAGGCGCCGCGCGATGCCGCGCCCGCGACGCAGGTCGAGGAGGCGGAGAAGGCCCTTTACCAGATCGCGGAGCAGTCAAGATTCGGTGAGGCAACGCAATCTTTCCAGGAGGCGATGACCCGTGCCATCCAGGCAACCGAAACTGCCATGCGCAAAGGCGCGATTTCGGGTGTTGCGTCCGGATTTACCGAGTTGGACTCGCTGCTTGGCGGTCTCCATTCATCAGACCTCATCATCATCGCTGGCCGCCCCGGCATGGGCAAGACATCTCTGGCCACCAATATCGCGTTCCACGCCGCGAATGTGTGGATGAAAGACAAAGAAGTTGGCGCCGAGCCGGCGCGGGGCGCACCCGTATTGATGTTCTCGCTCGAAATGTCGGCCGATCAGTTGGCGGCACGTATTCTGTCGGAGCAGACCGAAATCGAGATGCGCAAAATCCGGTCGGGCCGCGCCATGACCGATGCCGAATTTCTCCGTCTGACCCAGACGGCGCAACACCTCAGCGCGCTGCCGCTCTATATCGACGACACCGGGGGAATCTCCATCGCCCAGATTGCGGCGCGTGCACGGCGTTTCAAGCGCGAGAAGAAGATCGGAATGATTGTGATCGATTACCTGCAACTGGTCGAGCCGGCAACGCGGCGTTCCGACAACCGCGTGCAGGAAGTCTCCGAAGTGACCAAGGGCATGAAGGCACTCGCGAAAGAACTGTCGGTTCCGGTGATTGCGCTGTCGCAACTATCCCGAAGCGTGGACAGCCGCGACGACAAGCGTCCGGTGCTGTCGGATCTGCGCGAATCCGGTTCGATCGAACAGGATGCCGACGTCGTCATGTTCGTTTACCGCGAGGAATATTATCTCGTGACGCATGAACCCGACATCGGCACTCCCGAATATGATGCGTGGATGAAGAAGATGGAGCGCGCCCTCGGCAAGGCCGACATCATTGTCGAAAAACACCGGCACGGCGCGACGAAAGCCATCCAGCTGAATTTTGATTCACGATTCACACGGTTTTCGAATTCCGCCGATGAACACGCCGGCCTCGCGCGGTAAACACGGACGGAATTCGCCAACTAAATTCCGCCTCCCCCTTGAGGGGAGGCACGCGAATTTCCGGTTCAGGAAATTCGCGGGTGGGGGACATCTTCGATTACCCACACCCGAAATTTGCGACGCAAATTTCGACCTCCCCGCAAGGGGGCGATTATATACTTGACTTAATCGTCCCCAAGGGGTAGATTTCAGGCCAATTAGGAGCCTGAAATGACCTGCGATCTGACAAACCCGATTTTCACCAATGAAGAAGCCGCCACGGCCTACATGGAAAAGGACCGTTGGCCGAACGAAGTCATTTGCCCGCTATGCGGCGGTGACAAGGTTCACAAGATGGCGGGTGAGACGCAGGCCGGAATGTTTGTCTGCTACGTCTGCAAGGGCAAGTTCACCGTTCGCACCGGCACGGTGTTTGAGCGGTCGCATATTCCCCTGCACAAGTGGCTGCTCGCGATTGAATTGATGGCGTCCAGCAAGAAGGGCATTTCGGCCCATCAACTGCACCGGATGCTCGGCATCACATACAAGAGCGCATGGTTCATGGCGCACCGCATCCGCGAGATGATGGCTCCGGCGAAGAAAGACATTTTCCCGCTCGGTGGTGAAGGCAAAACCGTTGAAGCCGATGAGACCTATATCGGCGGTCGCGAGAAGAACAAGCACAAGGGCAAGCGCAACCTGAAAAACATCGGCGGGACGGGCAAGGCCATCGTGTTCTCGCTGGTCGAACGTGACGGCAAGGTACGCTCAGCCCATGTCGCCAGCGTCACCAGCCAAAACCTCCGCAAGATCATGAAGGCGCACGTTGACGACCGCACAACGCTTATGACGGATGATGCGGGCCAATACCGCCACATGCACCGCGATTTCCAACACTACGTCGTCAATCACGGTGCGGATGAATACGCCCGCAAGGTGAACGGGATGCTGGCGCACACGAACACGGCGGAAGGCTTCTTCTCAATCCTGAAGCGCGGGATTACTGGCTGCTACTTCCATGTCAGCGAGCAGCACCTTGCGCGGTACTTGGCCGAATTTGATTTCAGGCACAACACGCGCATCCGGCTTGGCATCGACGATGCGGCCCGCGCTCATCGCATCCTGAAAGGTGCTGAAGGCAAGCGTCTCACCTACCGACAGGTAGCCTGACAAAAGACGCAGGCTTCCGACGTGGCCGTGACAAGCTGCGGCTGATTCTGGCGCTTATTGATCTAACGGGGAAACGGTGATTGCGGCCCCTGTTGGGGTTGAAGCGCAATCTTTGCCGTGATTCAGTTCTCCGCAATGTGTTGATTCGCAGGGCAATCTGTGGCGGAGCGCCCGGAGCGAACCTGAATTTGTGCGCGTATCCAACGCGTTGGTGCGGCGAATCACTAATAGCACCAACGTGAAGGATTTTCTATGCGCGAAGAAACTGCCGCCACAATCTCAAATCGGGTGCCCGATGATGCGGAACCCCAGGGTGCGACCGAACTTATCGAGCGCCGCATACGCAACATGTCTGCTTGGCTAAAAGAAAACGGGCCTGACTGCGTAACGGAACAGGCCCATCTCGATGAGGGCTCACGTGAGCGCGTTTACTGGCACTATGGCTATATGGTCGCGCTCAAAGACGTTCTGAAACTGCTTGAGCGAACTGGACGCTCCCTGAACTAATCCAGATCGGCGGCGCAGTCATCTACCGGGCATTCACACTGGACCCCCTTGGGACGTGCGGGGTGAATGTCATTGTCCAGTTTTCCGCGGTCTCCGCCGAAGTCATGGAACATCTGGCATTCCTTTGCGAACGCGTCTTCCACTCGCTCGAAATGACCGTACTTAAATGCGTTGTAGGAGCCTATCCAGTCCTTCAGCCGACCATTCAAATCATCATCTGAGCGGCCGACGTATTTAACATGGAAACGTCCGGCATTTACGTAGCCGAGTGCATAAGCTCCGATGTCCGCACTAACGTACTCATCAATCTTTCGCTCAGTCAGAGGGTAAGCTCCGAACAGTCCTGTTTCTGCCATCGTGGGCGCCTTTCAATCCGAATCAATGATCCGCTCGAATGATACGGCGCGCGATTGTCAAACGCGACTCGCGCGACGAAAGCGCACACATATAACGATGTGCTTATGTCCTTATGTGCTTCCGCGCTCGGGGACTCTTCGCCCGATTCGCCTTATGCTTCTTGCCAGCCGCCGTTGCGTGCGGCTGGTGAGGGGAAGTCAGCATCTTGTGCAGGGTCGCTTTGAACCGGCGTTCAGTTTCCGCCGCGCTCAGCTTTTCATCGGGATCAATCAATGCCGCCACCTGACGAAACAAAGGACGTTTTGGAACTTCCCTCAATCATGGAGAAGCATCCGAAGCATGTCTATGCCATTGGCATGATATCAATCGAGATCGGCAATCTTGATATCCTGCTGGGCGCTCTATTGGGCTCGCTGCTGAGAGTTTCATCAGCATTGGGCCAAATCGTTTATCTCACTCCGCGTACAGCTTTCGGACGCCTCAAAATTATCGAAAATGTCGCCGCGCACGTGTTGGTTCCAGGATCGACCGGTGCAAACGACGTTGCAGACCTTCTCGCGCGAGCAAAAAAGCTGGTGGGCCAACGCCACGACATGATCCATCAGGCTTGGGGCATTGCAAAAGACAATCCAGAATCGGTGAGACGCGTTGAGATGCCGCCAAGGGGCGCCCCGGAACCCGTCGCAATCGGTGAACTCGAAACAATGATCGGCAACATCCGCATACTTAAATTTGATGTTGATCAGATGACGAAATCTGTAATTGCGGCTTGGCCGAAATCATCGCGCGAAAAATCCGAGAAACTACCGTCGGAACTTCCGACGCCAAGAGCGCCTCCCGAACAAAAGGATCAACCGTAAGCTCTCGCGATCCAGCATCAATCATTGCAGGCGTAATTTCGATCTCTTCTCCACACTTGCACACGGCACGTTCTCATCGTGCCGATTCCCCCTTTCTTGGGGGCGATTGCATACCGGGGGAACCGGCATGAATTGAGTAACGGCCTGTCGGGTGTAACTATCTACCCGTTGTGCCAATTAACTCAAGTATACAATCGCCCGCAAGGGGGAGGTTGAGAACGAGTTATTGTCGCAGCATCTGCATCATCGCCGGCGCCACTGGCCGGCCGACCCCCTGAATCAGCCGCAACTCGCTATCATCGAGTCTGCCGTCATCGTTGCGGTCAAGCCGGTCGAAGATCGCGCGCGGCAGGGCAGCGAACTCATCGAAATCGATCATGCCGTTGCGGTGCATATCGACCATGGGTGAATAGCTGGCGCCAAGGACGCGGGACCGGCGATTGTCCTCTGCCTGCACCTGTTGCGCATCGAGATAGCCCCGGCGGCCACCATCAATCGCCGCAAATTGCCGGTGCAGCCCATCTTCCAGCTCTTCGCGCGTCACCACACCGTCGCTGTTCTCATCATAACTCAGCATCAGCCGGACCTGCTGCTCGAGCTCGACGGCGGCTGGATTGCCGCGCGGGCCGGCGCATGATGCCGTGGCCGCGACGCACAGGACTGCCAGCAGGAATTTAAACACTTTGCTCATGAACACGGACTATATCCGGCCCTTGCGAACCAATGTAACGTCAAATCATGTTTCCCGTGTCCGATGTGTCACGCCATCTTCATAGCCGCCCGATCGTCACGGTCGCGCTGATCGCGGCCAATATCCTGGTCTTCGCATTTGAACTGAGCCAGCCGGAAGACTTTGTCATCGCGTGGTCGGTGATTCCCACGAATGTCGTCTCCGGCCAGAACTGGGTGACATTGCTGACCGCGATGTTCATGCATGGCGGTTTCATGCACATCATCGGGAATATGGTCTTCCTGTGGGTTTTCGGCCCGGAAATGGAAGACGCGATGGGGCGCACAAAATACCTGCTTTTCTATATCGTCGGCGGTCTCGTGGCCTGGATGGCGCAGATCGCGGCGGACCCGATGTCCATGACTCCCAGTCTCGGCGCCAGTGGTGCGATTGCCGCGGTGATGGGAGCGTTTGTCGTCACTTTTCCGCGCGACCGAATCCGCACCGTGCTGTTTTTCGGCATTTTTTTCACGGTCAGGCTGATCCCGGCGATGTTCCTGATCGGGATATGGTTCGTACTGCAATTGATCAGCGCCGGCATTTCGACCGAGCAGATGGGCGGTGTTGCCTATGTCGCGCATATCGGCGGGCTGATGTTCGGCGCGGTCACCGGCCGCTTGCTGTTGTCGCGGAACGCTGCGAATTTATCACCGGACTGATCTTCTCCCGCATCATGCGGTGAAGAATTTGACGAACCGGTCATATACCTGATCGGCCACGTCCCAGTGCAGGTAATGGCCGGAATTGAACGGCTCCGTGGCGACGATATTGCTCGCATATTGGCGCCACACCGTCGGATATTCGTCGGTCGCCGGCCGTCCTCGCGTACCCCACAAAATCAGCAGCGGATTTGGAATTTTCCGGCCCTGGTCGGCGCCGTCCATGGCGAAATCGATCGTCGCATTGGCGCGATAGTCATGGCACGCGCCCTTGATTGTCTTCGGCGTCCAGACGCGAACGAGTTCGTCAAACACCGGTTTGGGAAGGTTGGCGAGACCGGCTCCGCCACGATTGCTCAGGAACCATCCTGCCGGCATGGCGCTGATCATTGTCTCGGGAAACGGCTCCGGTTGCGCAAGAAATCCCCAGTGCCAGTTTCCGACAGCCCAGTCCTTCGTCGTATGCGTGAAGACATAATAGGTCGGTAGCATGTCGAGCAGCGCCAGCTTCATCACCCGATCCGGGTGATCGAGACACAGCCGGTGACTGAGACGCGCACCGCGATCGTGTCCAACGAGATAGAATTGCCGGTGCCCGAGCTGCTCCATGACCGAAATCATGTCCTCGGCCATGACTCGCATACTGTAATTCACGCCGTTGGGTCCGGGATCGGGGAGCGAGCTGTCGCCGTAACCGCGCAAATCGGCGAGCACGACGTGATAGCGCTGCGCCAGCCGCGCCGCGATTTTGTACCAGGCCACATGGCTTGTCGGATAACCGTGCAGCATCAGCAGCGGCGGGCCCGAGCCGCCATGACGCAGGCGAATAATGGCGCTGTCTGTCCGCATATCGACATGACGAAATCCCGGAAAAAATGCCGCGACTTCCGCGCTGCCCCAGCGGGTCGGATCGCGCGCGTAATCACCCGCCGTGGCTTCGGCGATCACGGCGGAGGTCTGCGCCAGAGCCGGGGCGGTGATGCCTGCCGCCGCCGCGCCGATGGCCAGCGATTGCACCAGATTCCGCCGGCTGACTTGTGCCGGGTCCTTCGGGAATTCAGAATCGGACGTCATTGGAATCTCCTCGGCTACACCTTCAGCAAATCCAGCGCCGCCCGCGCCGTCTCTGCCGGCGCTTCCTGCGGCACGTCATGGCCGACAAGCGGGATCACACGCCGGTCATATCGGCCGGTGAACAGGCGCGCCTCGGCCGCGGATGCGCCCCCGGTATTGACACCGTCGCCACCACCCTGAAGGGCGATGGTGGGAACAGAGATCCGCGGCTGTTTCGCCAATGCGGCTTCGATCGCTGCATAGGCGGGATCGCCCGCGACATAGCCAAAGCGATGGCGGTAGGAATGAATCACCACATTGACGAAATCGGGATTGTCGAAAGATGCCGCTGTCCGGTCATATGTCGCGTCATCGAATTTCCAGTTCGGCGACCACAATCGCCACAACAGCTTGCACAGATCGTGACGGTTCGCCTGCAATCCCGCACGGCCGCGCTCGGTGTGGAAATAATATTGGTACCACATCCGGTTTTCCTGTTCCGGCGCGGCGGGTTTCGCGGAGCCCGCAATATCCTGAATGGTATACCCACTGCAGGACACCAGCCCACGTACGCGGTCGGGCCACTGCGCCGCCGCGACGCATGCCGCGCGGCCACCCCAGTCGAACCCCACCAGCACGGCTTGCGGAATGCGAAGCGCATCCATCAGATCGACGACATCACGCCCCATGGCCGCCTGCTGGCCGGAACGCATGGTCGAAGCTGCCAGAAACCGCGTCTCACCATAACCCCGCAAATACGGGACGATTACGCGGTATCCCGCAGCCGCGAGCGGCGGCGTGACCTCATCATAGGCGCGCGGATCATAGGGAAAGCCGTGCAGCAGCAGCACTGGAAATCCACCCGGCGGCCCACTCTCCTCATAGGCGATTTCCAGCACGCCGGTGCGCACGCGCCGGACCGGCCGTTGTGTTGCGCTTTGCGCAGATGCACGCCCCATCACGGCGAGAGCCGCGCCAGCAACCAGAGTACCGAGTTCGCGACGATTCGTCATGGCGACCATTCGTCAGAAATCCGCGTTTTTGGCTTCCGGAATCGGATAGTCCTCGTTGTGAAAAAAATCGGTGGGATTACCTGCGCAAACCAGTTCTTCGATCTCCATTCCTTCCCTGCGCCGCCAGCGCTGCACGGCGCGCCAGGGCGTGGTGAACGCACCTGGATCATCGACCGTGATTGCGGCCTGCAGGAATTTCCCACCTTCAACCATTTTGAAGCGCTCCACCACGTGCAGGCGGGTGGTGTGCGGCGTGCGATAGCTGTCGATGAATGTCTTGTCGTTCAGCCCGATCGTATCGACGACAAGTTCATCGCCTTCGTAATGGCCGACGGATTCACCATACCAGGACGGCTTCGGATTGCTGCTGTGCGGCACATTCAGATAGATTCGCCGCACCTCCATGCCGGATTCTTCGATGATCGTGATCTTCTTCGGTGTCTGGAGAAAATAGATCGGGCGCACCCGCGCATAGATGTCAAAGCCCGGCACGCCGCCCGGCCAGCAGCGCGAGTCGGCGGTAAACGGCACTCTGCCGGCGAGCACGTCGGCATTGGGCTTTTTCATGCGCTCGGCGGCCCAGGGTTGCAGTATCGGATTGCTGAGATCCGCGACGCGATAACTCACACGTCCCTGCCCGTTGGGTACATAGGGATGATCTTTGTCCGACATCACCGGTCCAGGGCCGCTGTCAGGCGGGTAGAAATCATCACCCGCAGGCCGGGCCGGTATCCATGCGGTGAGGCTGTTCGGGCCAAAATCCGGAATGTTTGCCCCCTGTCCCGCGGCTCCGGTGACGAACAGTGTACCGAGCACGGCCAGACTGATGGCGGCGGCCCTCAACATCCTAGAAATCCGCCTTCGCCGCGGTCGGCACTTGAGCATCCTCCTCGGTGCCATATTTGTGCGGATTCTCAGCGCAGACATTTTCCAGCCATTGGTCCTGGGTCATGTGCCGATAGGTCACTGTTGCCGACCACGGCGTGGTGAACACATTCGGATCATCCACAGTAAACAGAAGCTGCAACACGCTGCCGCGGTAGTTGGGGTCGAATGCCTGCTGATTGCGCGCGTTTTCCTTCGCGTCGCGCGCATATCCTTCCTGCGCTTCCTCGTAACTGATCATCCGATAGCGCTCGACGACGTGCACAGCCGGCGTCTGCGGCGTGCCGAACCAGTCGATCATGGCGAAAGGCCCCGGCTTGATGCCGACGGTGTCGATGACCAAAGTGCCGCCTTCATAATGTCCGACCGAATCTCCGTACCAGGATGGCGTGAGATTTGCCGGGTGCTGTGCATTCAGGCGGATGTGCCGGACCTGATGATCGACGAGATAGACCATGGTGATGCTGTCACCGTGCTGGAACATCTGCATCCCGGCTGTGGGAAGAACGAATGGCAGACCGTTGGGCCAACACTGATTGCGCGGGTTGTGGAAACCGAAATGGGAGAGCGACTCTTCGCCGTGCTTCTTCACGATCGCCGCGGCGTCCGGCGTCAGAATTGGGTTGTGATAATCGCCCACCAACTGCAGCACGTTGCTGCGGCCATTGCGGCGCGAAAGGTTTGTCAGCGAAGTTGGGCCTGAAGCCAAAGGCTCCATGCCCGGCAGCGATGGATGGGCCCACATGCCGGACAAATCTGGAATGGATTGGCTAGGCGGCGCCTGTTGCGCCACCACGGTGCCTCCCAACGGCAAGACACCCAAAGCCGCGATCGCCAGCAATATCCGCAATTGGAGAACATGACGGTGCATGTTCGTCCCTCCCCGTCCCTGCGCGGCCGCAACTATACACGAATTCCAATTTGATTTGCGCTCCGAACAGTGCCAGTCATTCGGACGAACGAGGCGTATCGATGCGGAAATTCATGCCCATTTCAGCACGACTGTTGCCGGCTTGTTTCATCTGTGCCGGAGCGATGTTTTTTGTGTCCGCCGCCGCAGCCCAAAACACGGCCATCCCGGTGCTTTCCGGAATCGGCTCAGGTTGGTTTGAGGTCGGCGACGATTTCCTGCCGCCGAAATCCGGCCCCGGTCCTGTGACCGCCGATCCTGCCCATCCCTATCACAGCAACACCAGCGGCAAGCAGCCCACCTTCCGCGTGGCCGACCTCAAGAGCCCGATCCTGCAGCCCTGGGCCGTCGAGCGCCTGAGAAAAACCAATACAAGGGTGCTGTCCGGAAAAATCCCGTTTCAGGCTCACGAGCGCTGCTGGCCGACAAGCGTTCCGGGCTTCGAAGTTTTTTCGCTGCTCCGGCCAATCTATTTCCTGCAGCGACCGAAAGAAGTCACCATCATTAATGAAGGCAACTTCGAGGTTCGTCACGTCTATCTCAATGTGAGCCATTCAAAGGACCCGAAACCGAGCTGGTACGGCGAATCCATCGGCCATTACGAAAATGGCGATACGCTGGTCGTCGATACGATCGGCATGAACGACAAAAGCTTCGTCGACAATTACCTGACGCCACATACCACCCGATTGCACACGATCGAGCGGTTCAAGCTGATCGACGGCGGTAAGGCGTTGCAGGTCCTGATCACGGTGGATGATCCGGGCGCCTTCAAGACCGCCTGGTCGGCAGTGCAGGTCTACCGTCTGCAGCACCGTGGCGACTGGGACGAGGACATCTGCCCCGAAAACAATGACGGCTATTTCAATTACGAAATGGCGCCGATGCCCCGCGCCGACAAACCGGATTTCTAAAAACTTCACCTCTCCCTTGAGGGAGAGGGCGGCGCGCCCGCGCGTAAGAATTACGCGCGCTCTGGCGCGCCGGGTGAGGGGTGCTTTTTGCTGATCCAGTTGAGAGCGTACTAAACGTTCGCGCCCCGCTCCATCTCCACTTCCGCCTTCAGGCTTTCGACATCGCGAAAGATCGACGCGACTGCGAGCGTGCGTCCACTCTGCCTGAACCGGAGCAGGCAGTCCTTGGCAGCGATATCGCCTTCGACGGCGAGTTCGTCCCAGCTTTCCGCGTGACCGACATAGTTGATGGGTATGTCGTAATGCTGGCTCCAGAAGAAGGGAACGGCGGCAAATTTCTCACGCTGCCCGATCATGTTGAGCGCCGCCCTTTGGCCCTGACGTTCGGCGACAACCCAATGTTCGACGCGAATGGATTGTCCGCTGTGAATGTCGGGCCAGCGGGCGATATCGCCCGCGGCATAAATTCCGGGCGCGCTGGTTTCCAAATACGCGTCCACTGAAACACCGCGGTCGATCTTCAGTCCCGCGCCTTCCGCGAGACCGAGCCGCGGCCGCACGCCGATGCCGGCCACGACGAGATCGGCATTGAGACTTGCACCGCTGTTCAGCCTCACGCGGTTGGCCTCGATGGCGCTCACGGTATTTTCGAGATGAAATATGACGCCATGTTCTTCATGCAGCGCGCGGATGAAATCGCCCATCTGCGGTCCGAGCACGCGCTCCATCGGACGCTTTTCCGGCGCGACCACATGCACTTCGATGTTGCGGGCACGCAGCGATGCCGCGACCTCAAGGCCGATAAAACTGGCGCCTATCACCACGGCGCGGCGGCTGTTCCCGGCATTTGCGATGATTTTGCGGCAATCCGCGAGGCTTCGCAGCGTGTGAACATGCGGCTGGCCGGCGCCCGGAACCGTCAGGCGGACCGGCTCCGCACCGGTCGCAAGCAACAGCCGGTCAAACGCGACAGCACCACCGCCGGCCAATGTCACTTCGCGCTTACGGGGATCGACTCCCGCAACCTTGGCGCCCAGACGCAAGTCGATTCTGTTGTCGGAATAAAAGCTCTCGGGGCGCAACGGCACCCAATCCTCGGGCGCATTGCCCGAAAGATAATCCTTGGACAGATTTGGCCGGTCGACCGGTGCTGCGTCATCGTCGCTGAGCATGGTGACGCTGCCCTGGTAATCGACCCGGCGGAGCATCTCGGCCGCTGCGAATCCGGCAGCGCCCCCGCCGACGATGACGATCTTGCCGGGCGCACTGCCCTGGGCCGCGCGCGATTTGGGCTTTGCTGCCGCACGCTTGCCGCGCACGAAAATCTTCCCGCCACTTTGTTCGACGTCCCAGCAATCAAGCGGCGACAACGCCGGCGCATGCAGCGCTTCACCGGTTTCGAGATCGAAACAGGCGTGGTGCCACGGACAGCGCACTTCGTTCCCGTCCAGCAGGCCATCGGCAAGCGGCCCATGATAATGCGTGCAATGTGCCCCGATGGCAAAAACCCGGTTTCCGCGGCGCGCCAGAAGCACTTCATCCGCGCCGACATGGCCGGCGAGCATCGCGCCATCGGCGAGAAGATCTGCTGCAATTCCCTGTGCCAGGTCCGGTCCTGCAGGTTTCTGTTGATCTTCTGCCATTTCTGCCTCCGATTAGAGTTTACCTCTCCCCTTGTGGGAGAGGGCGGAGCGCCGCGCGACGAAGTCGCGCCGATGGCGCTCCGGGTGAGGGGTACGTTTTGAGCATCTTCATCACAACGCTCTCTAATCCCTGGTGTCCTGAAGGAACCAATCCGTCGGGATTTCATGCCCAAGGCCCTTGTCGCGCGCCCGCTCATAAACACGCGCGGCCACAGCTTCGAACTGCGCTCCGATGGCGCCGACATTCAGGAAAAATGTGGTTTCGGATGCTTTGGTTCGTCCCTTCGCTTTTCCTGCGATCAGATCAATCAGAGTCGGCATGCCGATTATCTCCGGCGGCAGGTTGACATGTGGAACGCTGTTCCGCTCTGCCTCGCTGCCTGCGACGTAAGCCAGAAAACCGGCCCGCGCGTAGAACGTCCGGTCGGAAATCTGCGCCAATCGCGGCGTCGCCTCGCCGGCTCGCATCGCGATGTCCACCGCGCGCGGAAGCGAAGCTTCAACATCGGGCGACGTGAGATTCGTCACATGCATTCCCGGCTCCAGCCATTCATTCAGGAACACCGGTTCGTTCGACGAAGTGCAAATCGATACGATGTCGGCGCCCTTCACAGCTTCCCGCGCCGATCCCGCCGCAACCGCTTCGATCCCGTGCCGCTGCTCCATCTCGCGAACATAGTTGCGCAGGTTCTCTGCGTTCGGACTGTAAGCCTTCAGTTTGGTGATCTTGCGCACATGGCATATGGCATCGAGATAGGTGCGCGCCATGCCGCCGGAACCGATCATGCCGACAACCTGACTGTCCTCGCGCGAGAGATATTTCACCCCCAATCCGGCCCCGCCGCCCACGCGCATATGTTGAAGATGGCCGTCATTGATCATCGCAACCGGTGTTCCGTCATGCACGCTGAATAGAAACAGCAGACCGCAGAATGTTCCCGGCGCCTTTGCATATTTGTTTTCGCGAATCCTGCCGTGCTCGCGCGGCCAGTTCACCATGTCGGACAGCATGCGGGCACAGACATAGCCATCGCCGCGGCTGCCGCCGGCCATCACAGCCCAGCGGTAATAGGGAGCTTGCGCCTCGCCTGACGGGACATAGAGGTCCATACGGCCGAGCCCAGTCGCATCGCCTTTGACAAGTTCATGAAAGACGCCATCGAGGGCCTCCAATGTGACGCCCATGTCGAGAACTTTCAAAACGTCAGAATTATTGATCAGCAGCATTCAGACATTCCAATCGGCAGATCTGAGAGCGCAGCTTACACGAATGGCGCAGTGCGGGAGTCATCAGTTTGCGCGCGCCGTCCCCTCGCGTTAGTTTCCGCGCATCCGTGGGAGGAAAACATGTCTGTCAGCCGCATTGTGTCATGTGCCGCCGCTTTCGCTTTGGCGTTCACTGCGTTATCCGCCAGCGCCGCCGATACCAGTGAACCGCTTTCCAAAACCTATCGCATCACGCGCGCCAAAGATGTCGAGTTCCAGAAACTCGCCTCGGCCAAAGTGTTCGACAATCTCTATTACGTCGGCCCTGCCTATGTTTCGGTCTGGCTGCTGACGACGCCTGAGGGCGATATTCTCTTCGACTCCGCCCAGGAACCCTATGTCGATTGGGTGATGGACAACATCCGCAAATATGCCGATCTCAAGGACATCAAATACATCGTCCTGAGCCATGGCCATCTCGATCATTTCGGCGGCGCAGCGAAGATCCAGGCCGCATCCGGCGCGCATGTGCTGGCGGTGGACGAAGACTGGAAAATGATCGAACAGGTGGGCAGCAGGCCCGGCCGGGATGGCTCCGCGCCGCCCGCGGTGCCGAAGCGCGACATGGTCATCAAGGAAGGCGATACGCTGAATCTCGGCGGGCAACATCTCATTTTCCACCAGACGCCGGGCCATACACCCGGAGTGCTCACCACCGAAGGAATCGTCGTGTATGACAATGGTACGCCGCATAAGGCGATTCTCTGGGGTGGCGTCGGCTATCGCGGCGGCCTGAAGGAAGCGGAGCAAGCGGTCACTTCCACGGCAAAAGTCGCTGAGATGAAGGGCATCGAAGTCAATCTCCAGGTCCATAGCTGGGCCGAACCGGCGGGCTATCCGGGCGGCGGCGTCAATGAACGCATTCTTGCGCTGAAGAACCGCAAACCCGGCGATCCGAATCCCATGGTCGATGCGGTGGCGTGGAACAGGTTTGTCAAAATGACTGAGGATGCAGCGGCGAAAAACGTCGAAAAGGAAAAGGCCAAACTCGCCGCGAAATAACCGCGGAAACCGGCTTACCCGCGCCCGTCGATCAGGGCCATGAATGCCTGCGCCGCGCGCGAATGATAACGATGGCGATGGCGTACTGCGTGGAAAATCCGCTGCGGCAACTTGAATCCGGCGCGGACCAATGTTCCGGCTTTCAGCGCGGATTCAACGGCAAGTTCCGAAATCGCGGTCGCGCCAATGCCCGCTTCGACCGCAGCGCGCACGGCTTCGATCGACGGCAGCTCGATCGCGACCCTCAGCTTCTCCGGATCGACTCCGCGCGCGCGTAACGCCGCTTCGAATTCAGACCGCGTTCCGGAGCCGGGCTCGCGCAGCACCCAGTCGCCTTCCAGAAGCTTCGCCGCTCCGACGGAGCGGATACGCGCCCACGGGTGACCGGGCGCGACCACGATGACGAGACGATCCTGATCAACAGGCGTCAACACGAGTTCCGGATCACTCACCTGCCCTTCCACGAAACCGATCTCGGCCAATCCGCCGCTCACGGCCTTCGCCACCTGCTGCGTATTGCCGGCCGAAAGCCTGACATCGACCAGCGGATAGATTTTACGGAACGCGACGAGCCGCGAGGGCAGCCAATAGCTTGCGATCGTCTGACTTGCCTGCACCGAAAATGTACCGCGCCTCACCCCGCTCAATTCTTCCAGTACCCGCTCCGCCGCACTGGCACGCGCGAGCACCGCGCGCGCTTCCTCGAGAAACACGCGCCCTTCTTCGCTCAGGACAATCCCCCGGCCGACACGATGGAAAAGCGTGATTCCATATTGCGATTCGAGACTGGTGATCGCCGCGCTCACCGCGGATTGCGTCAGCCGCACGGCTTCGGCCGCGCGCGTCATATGCTCGCGTTCGGCCACCGCGATGAAAAGCCGGAGTTGTTCAAGGGTCATGGCCCGAAGTTAGGCGAAGAGCTCTATCAACACGAGACTGACGCAGGCGATGAAGGCCCATGAGGCGGCCGCCAGCGCGACCGGCTTCAATCCTGCCACCTTCAATTTGCGGAAATCGGTTTCCAGTCCCATGGCGGCCAAAGCCATCGACAGGAAAAATGTCGTTGCCGCGGCAATCCACGCCTTTGGCGCAGGCGGGATGGTGACCACGGTATTGAAGACCATCATGGCGATAAATCCGAGCACGAACCACGGCGCCGGAGGCGCGGCGCGCCTGGCGCCATCCTTCGCGTGGCGGGCGCGGCGCGCGGCAAGAACGCCGAGTGTGATCACCAGGGGCGCAAGCATCATCACCCGCGTGAGCTTTGCGATGGTCGCAGTTTCGCCGGCGCGATTGCCGTCCTGAAAGGCCGCTGCAACGACCTGCGCAATTTCGTGGATCGAGCTGCCGCTCCACAAACCGAAATCATGTGCATTGAGGTGGAGCAGTTCCGGCAACAGCGGATAAAGAAACATCGCCAGAGAACCGAACACGGTCACACAGGCGACGGCGTAAGCCACGTCCTCATCGCTCCCTTCGGTCACCGTGTTGGTGGCGATCACGGCCGAAGCACCACATATCGATGTGCCCGCAGCAATCAATTCGGCAAGTCGGCGCTCCACGCCAATCACGCGGCCCAGCCATTTGGTGAAGGTAAATGTCGCCGCCAGCGTGACCAGAATGATGCCGATACCGGCAAACCCGATCTGGATCACCTGCGTCAGCACAAGCTGCAAGCCCAGAAGCACGATGCCGAGCCGCAAAATGCGCTTGAGGCTGAACGCGATACCCGGTTTCGCTCCGGCCGGGGTACCCGCAAAATTGTGCAGCGCCATGCCGAGAAAAGTGGCAAGGATCATCGGGCTGAAGATGCCGATACCCGGCAACCGGCGCAGCAGGAACGCGCATGTCGCAATTGCCGCGGCAAGACAGACGCCGGGCAGGATTCCCGCCGGCGTATTTTGCACCGCCGCTTCGGAGCCGGCGAACTTCCGTTCGCTGACAACCTGGTTCATGATCACGATTCCAAACCTGCCGCAGTTCTATCGGGCGGATTCGACCAAACGGTCCAACCTATAATTCTGATTTGATTGATCTGTTTTTAAGATCAGTTGCCGCATTGCCAGGCCACAAATGACCATGGCTGAAAGCTGCGCGGAATTGTCGGTTTGGAGGCGCCGTTGTAGTCTCACCGCGACAGTTGTGTGCCCGCTGCCTGTTTTTCACGCCCTGCCATCGCGTGACTACCTCAAGGAGCAACCGCCATGACATCCAAAAACCACTCAGATTCCTCCGGCGAACGCCCTGCATCGCGTCGTGATTTCGTCACCGCGGTCACCGCAGCAGCTGCTGCGACTGCCGCCGCATCAGGTTCTGCTCAAGCGCAAGCCGGCACAAATGTGCGCCATTCCAATCCGACCGGCATGGCGCAACCGGCGGGCTATAGCCAGTTGGTCGAGATCAACGGTCCGCATCGTCTCGTCTTTATTGCCGGCCAGACCGGCACCGATGCGAGTGGAACACCGGCAAAGGGATTCCGCGCCCAGATGACGCAAGCCTATGCGAATATCAAAGCCGCGCTCGCTTCGGTCGGGGGCAGCATGAATGATGTCGTGAGGCTCACAACCTATATCACCGACATCGAACAGAACGCCGACGTCTATCGCGAAGTCCGCGCGGCGACATTCACGGACAAAAGCAGGTTGCCGGCGTCGACGCTGGTGCAGGTGGTGCGCCTCGCCGAACCCGCATATCTCGTCGAAGTGGACGCAATCGCGATTCTCCCGCCGCGCGCGTAGCACTTTAGTTTATGCAGGACATCAGCATCCGCCGGCTAAGAGTCACCGATCTGGCGGAGATGGAAGCCATGAACACCATGTTCGGCGAAGTCTTCGGTGAGGCCGATGTTTACACCGCGAAACGTCCGGGTAGGGCTTATCTGGAAAGTCTGCTCGACAGCAGGCAGTTCATCGCTCTGGCGGCATTCAAGAATGGCGCCGTTGTTGGCGGGCTGGCGGCGTATGAGCTACAAAAATTCGAGCAGGAGCGCAGTGAAATCTACATCTATGATCTTGCCGTTGCGGTCCAGCACCGCCGCAGGGGAATCGCAACCGCGCTGATCGAAGAATTGAAAAAGCTCGCCGCGTCTCGTGGAGCATGGGTCATTTTCGTGCAGGCAGACCGGGTCGATGCACCGGCGATTGCACTCTATTCGAAGCTCGGATCAGTTTCCGACGACGTGCTGCACTTCGACATCGCTCCCCGCAGATAAGCCGGTTCGCCGATGAATCTGGTCTAACCGTGCGCCAGCGATTTCTCGCGAGTCGGCCGCTGAGCCAGTAGATTGTGCGCGTTGCGGTAGTGCTGCCGCAACCGCGGCAATGCTTCCTGTGCGTACCGCGCCAGCACCGGATTCTTTGCGCTGCTGGCTTCTTCTTTATACAGATCATCTATCTTCGCGGTATCTGAGATGATGCCCGCGAGATAGTCGTGATCCGGATCACTGGCCTGGTCCAGTGCCTGATGTGCATTCTGCACGTCGTCAGGCGGAATTTTTGGCAAGCTCATGCCGAATTCGCTCGCGATGTTTTCCAGACGCCTGTTCGCTCCTCCGATGAACTTCACCGTGGCCTCGGCGAAGCGCCGGATGCCCGGACTTTTCGCGCGCTTGATCGCAACCCGGCTCACTTCCAATTGCAGCATCTGGCTTTGGGCTGCGGTCATCAGGAACGTCTTGTCCTGTTCCGACAAACCCTCCTGGGCGGCGGCGCGACGTTCAACTTCGGGGAACGCCGAGTGCCCAATCGGTGCCGAACTGTTGGCCGGCGCTGGAACCGCGGCGCCAGACTGAGCCGGGCCCGCGAGAACAGCAAGCCCGCTCACCAGGCACGCGAAGGAGACCGTTTTGTAAATATTCCGCATAGTGGCCCTCCTCTTTCCTCGCCGGCTCAATATTTCGCGACCACTCCTGAACGGTCATACGCGGCCACTTGGCTGCGGGTTCCACGCAGGCCTGAAACAGTTCTGTGAATCGGCGAGTTTACGTGCCGCCTGCCGCCCTCGCCCGCAGCGCCGAGAGAAACGCGGCATAGCTCCAGGTCAGATTGTGGACGCTCTTCTCGTAACCAGACTGGGCGTCGAACTGCTCGCTCAGTTCATAATGATCGGAATGATAAAGATTGGCGCGCAGCATGGCGTCGCCGCCAGTCCTGAGAGCCGTTGAAACATCCGCCGGACTGCTCGCGGCAGTGATGCCGATCTGAGCGAAGAAAGGCTTGGACAGCACATCGAACGGAACCAGATTGGCGCTGTCGATCTGGTTGGCGAGATTATAATACAGCTCGGCGAAATTCGCGGTGCACAATGCCCATGGGTGACCGCCGCGGACCGGGTCAGCGACATCGCCGTCATAAGTGTCGCCGGGATAGCGGCCGAACATCGGCCCGAGGCCCCGGGCGCGATCGGAAAGATTGATCGGATAGACGCCCGGCGAATTCGGATCGGCCCAATAGCCGCGCAGCTGGGCCGCGGAAGCCAGCAGCTTTGTGTCGGTGCAGGGGATTGCGCCGTACACGGATGCACAGACGATGTCGATATTGACGTCGTAACCGAGGCTGTCCGGCAGCGCCGGCTGTCCGGGCGCTCCGCCCGGCTGCAGCATCGTCACGTAATACGCACCGTTCCAGTGATCGGCGAGCGCCGCCTGAAGCCATGTGATCGCGGCAGCGATCTGTTGCGGCACCGGAATGCCAAGCTGGTTGGCGGCAATCGCCTGAAAGCATTTGAGCTGGACAGAGCGGGCGAAGAACGACATCGCTTGATGCTCCTCCCACAGATTGGTCGTCGGGTTCTGATAGGCCGACAGCAGATAGTCGAGATTCACGCCAATCACCTGCTTCGCGACGACTTGGGTTGGCTGATCGAGCTGCGGCCAGGCGCGCAGCAAGGCGATGGTCTGCAATGCCGGTCCATCGCTTTGCTCCGTCCACGGACGAGGACTGCCGCCGACCGTGAAGCAGGCATGGCCTTTTGTCGGCTGGGCATTGTTCTGGCAGAGCTGCGCGAATCCCACATAGTCGATCAGCGCCTGATTGCTGCCATCGGGGTTGCAGGGCAGATTGCCCTCGGCGATTTCGATGGCCGTGATCGCGGCGTCTCTCACCCAGTTGAATACATAATCCTGGTCCACGCCCGGCGTATTCGCGGGAAACGACGGTGCGGCAATCACGCAGCCCGGCTGCGAAAACTGGCTGCTGTTCAAAGGGTCGGTGATGACAAAGCCGTCGCTGGTCACGTTGCGCATCACCAGCAGCAGCATATACGGCGCCAGCGCGGAGAGATTGGACTGCTGGTGAGCGGCCAGCGGATGCTGCTCGTCCAACAGATTGCTGGAAGATGTGCCAGCCCGGGCACTGCTATTGGCCATTGGCATCTCCATCCGCTTGCCGGCTGTGACTTGGTCCACTCTGACGCAGATTCGGAAACCCGATGGCACGCGGTGCGGAGCAGCTGTAAACTGGATCAATGGCTTTTTGGAGGGGAACGCATATGAACCGCTCGACCGGACGGAGCAGTCTATGCGATGACCGACAACGCCAGCGACGGCAAGCTCCTGAAGCTCACCCCGAAATAACCACCCCTGTGTCATCCCCGGCGAGGATCGCGAAGCGATCCGAGGGAAGGCCCGGCGCGCCTTGCGCGCCTCGGTTTTTGATTCTGCCGCGGCGCAAAGCGCCGCGTGCAGGCATCCGCGCCGCGTCTGCGGCGCGACGAAATGCACGAGTAAGGTGAACAGCATGGCCGACTATCGCAAAACGCCTGAAGCAATCGCGGCACTGACACCAGAACAATACCGGGTGACTCAGGAGAGCGGCACTGAGCGGCCGGGCACCGGCAAATATCTCAACAACAAAGAACCTGGAATCTACGTGGACATTGTATCGGGTGAGCCGCTGTTCGCCTCATCCGACAAATTCGAATCGGGGTGTGGCTGGCCCAGTTTCACCAGGCCGATCGAGCCGGCCAACATCAAGGAATTGCGGGATGTCTCGCACGGGATGGTCCGCACCGAACTCCGGTCGGCGCATGGCGATAGTCATCTCGGCCATGTCTTTCCGGATGGGCCAAGGGACCGCGGCGGCCTGCGTTACTGCATCAATTCGGCGTCTCTGCGCTTCATCCATCGCGACGATATGGAAGCCGAAGGCTACGGCGCCTGGCTCGATCAGGTCGGCGGCGTCTGAGACTTGGTCGCGGGTGAGAGCGGCTTGCAACCGCTGGCAAATGTCCCGGCAACCATGTAGCGTTTAGGCAGGCTGGCCGTGGGAGCCGCTGCCGTGAATTTCTCTGCGATATTCATCAAACGCCCGGTGATGGCGACTCTTCTGATGGCCGCTTTCCTCATAGCGGGCCTCTTCGGCTATTCGTCGCTCCCGGTCAGTGAACTGCCCAATGTCGATTTGCCGACCATCAGCGTCACCGCCTCACTGCCGGGCACCGACGCCCAGACGATGGCCTCCTCCGTCGCCACCCCGATCGAAAAACAGTTTTCGCTGATTTCCGGCGTCGAATCGATGACGTCGACCAATGTTGCGGGCGGCACTTCGATCAACATCCAGTTCCGGCTCGACCGCAACATCGACGCGGCATTTCTCGACGTGCAGGCCGCATTGTCGGCCGCCGCGCGCCAATTGCCGCCGGCGATGACGACACCGCCATCCATCCGCAAAACCAATCCGGCGGATGATGGCATCTTCTATCTCTCGGTCAGTTCGGAGACGCTTCCGCTTTATGTCGTCGATCAGTATGCGGAGAACGTGCTGGTCGGAAAACTGTCTTCGCTGGATGGCGTCGCCCAGGCGGTGATTTACGGACAATCACGGCCGGCGGTGCGCATCCAGGTCGATCCGGCGCAATTGGCGGCGCGCGGGATCGGCATCGACGAGGTGGCGAATGCCATCCGGAACTCGAGTGTCAACCTGGCAACGGGACAACTCGATGGCGCCACGCGTGGCGCGGTCATCCATGCCGACGGCCAGCTCAGCCGGGCCGCCGATTTCGCCCCGCAGATCATCGCCTACCGCAACGGCGCTCCGGTCACTTTTGCCGATGTCGCCAATGTCATCGACAGCGTCGAAAATCCCAAGCTGTTCGGGTCGTGGAAAGGCGTGCCGTCGATCACGCTCGAAATCCATCGCCAGCCCGGCGCCAACACCATTGCCGTGGTGGACGAAATCAAGGCGATCTTGCCCGAACTGCTCAAACAGATTCCGCCCTCCATCAAGGTTCAGACCTATATGGACCGGAGTCTGACCATCCGCAGTTCGGTACGGGATGTGCAGATCACACTGGGCATCGCGGCGCTGCTCGTCGTTTTCGTGATCTTCCTTTTCCTGCGCACGCCTTCGGCCACCTTCATACCCGCGATCGCGCTGCCGATCTCGGTGATCGGGACTTTCGCCGGGATGTCGCAACTCGGCTACAGCCTCGACAATCTGTCGCTCATGGCGCTTACTTTGTGTGTCGGCTTCGTCGTCGACGACGCGATCGTGATGCTGGAAAACATCATGCGTCACGTCGAAATGGGCGAACATCCTTACGAAGCATCGCTCAAAGGATCGTCCGAAGTCGCGTTCACGATTCCGTCCATGACGATTTCACTCGCCGCCGTGTTCATCCCGGTCGTCTTCATGGGGGGCATCATCGGCAAATTGCTGCATGAATTTGCCGTCACCATCGTGATCGCGGTGCTTGTCTCCGGTGTGGTGTCCATGACGCTGACCCCGATGCTGTGCAGCCGGATGATCAAATCCGCCAAAGACGAGCACGCCAGACGGCATAATTGGTTCTACCGTATCAGTGAAAATGCCTTCGTCACGGTGCAGCGCGGCTATGAAAAGAGCCTGCGCTGGAGCATGGGTCATCGGCTATTCATCGTTTGCCTGTTCTTCCTCAGCATGGCGGCGACCGTAGAACTGTTCCGCATCATGCCGCAGGATTTCCTGCCCTCCGAAGACTCAGGCCGGATCAATGCCTTTACCGACGGCGCCAATGGAATCTCCTTTGCGGAAATGCGGCGCCATCAGCAGGAGGCCGCGAATATCATTGCGAAGGACCCGAACGTCGATGGCTTCATGAGTTCGGTTGGCGCCGGTGGCGTGCGTGGAGGCGCCAATTCCGGACAATTCGGCATCCAGCTCAAATCCCGAGATCAGCGTAAACTGACGACGGACCAGGTGATCGTGGAGCTGCGCCAGAAATTCCAGCGCATTCCCGGCATCAATGTGGTGATGCAGAATCGCCCGCCAATCCGCATTGGCGCCTATACCAGCCGCGCGCTCTATCAGTACACGATGCAGGACATCGATCTGAACGAACTCTATTCAAGCTCGCAAAAGCTGCTCGCGGCCCTGCAAACCGACCCACTTCTTATCGATGTGAATACGGACCTTGATCTGTCCACGCCTTCGGTCAATGTCGAGATCGACCGGAAGCGCGCGGCGGCGCTCGGCATCACCGTCAATCAGATCGAGACGGCATTGGGCGCGGCTTTTGGCGGCGAGGATATTGCGCCGATCTATACCGCCGCGGACCAATATTGGGTCAATCTCGAACTTCTGCCGAAATACCAGAGCGATGCCGACTCGCTCAGCCGGCTTTACCTCGCCACCACCCGTATCGCATCCGTGTCCACCCAGAATACCGGTTCGATGGTGCCGCTGCTTTCGGTCGTCCATCTGACGCGCGGAACTCAGCCTTTATCCGTCAACCATCTCGGCCAGCTTCCGGCCGTCACGCTGTCTTTCAATCTGCCGCCCGGAGTGGCGCTCGGCGATGCATTGAACGAGATCGAAAAGGTCAAGGTGGCCATCGGCATCCCCGCATCGGTTCAGGGCACCTTCCAGGGCACGGCGAAGGCCTTCGAAGACTCGATGAAGGGGATGGTCTTCCTCCTGATCGGCGGCATACTGACGGTCTACATCGTGCTCGGCATGCTGTATGAGAGTTATATCCATCCGCTGACGATTCTGTCGGGCCTGCCTGCGGCCTGCGCCGGCGCGCTCCTTACACTGTGGCTGTTCCACTATACGCTGACGCTCTACGCCTTCGTCGGCATCATCATGCTTGTCGGCCTCGTGAAGAAGAATGCGATCATGATGATCGACTTCGCGCTCGCCCGCGAACGCCAGGAGGGTGCCGATCCCGAAACGGCGATTCTGCAGGCTGCCGTGATCCGGTTCCGGCCGATCATGATGACCACCATGGCGGCACTGTTTGGAACTTTGCCGATCGCGATCGGATTCGGCGCCAGCAGCGAGGGCCGCAAACCGCTCGGCATCGCCGTCGTCGGCGGACTTCTCGTCTCCCAGGCGCTGACCCTCTACATCACTCCGGTTCTGTATCTTTATCTCAATCGATTTGGCGCCTGGATCAGCCGGGAGCATGCTTCTGTCCCCACCCCGGCGGAGTAACCGTCGCAAACGCTCGTGTTTTCCTCCCCCGTTTACGGGGGAGGGTGGTCGCGAAGCGACGGAGGGGGGAGTTCTGAGCAATTAAGGGAGGGCCCGCAATGGATCCGGTCAGACGCAATATTCTCGCCACCGGCGTAGTGGCGGCAGCAACCGCCGCGGCGCCGCGCGTATTCGCGGCCGAAGGTCAGCAAAGCGGAGCGTTCAAATTCTACGAACGGGGAAACGTCCGCATACGCTATCAGGAGGCCGGCTCCGGCTTTCCCGTTCTGGTGACGCCCGGTGGCGGTTTGAATTCACGCATCAAGAATTGGCCGACCGCGGTCATCAATGCCTTTGCCGAGTTCAGCAACGGTTTCCATTGCATCACCATGGACCAGCGCAACGCGACGGACGGTGAATCCACCGGCCCGGTCCCGGTCGATAATCCCTGGGACGCTTTCGCCGATGATCAATTGGGTCTCATGGACCATCTCGGCGTCCGCCAGTTCGCTTTTTTCGGCAACTGCATCGGCGGCTCATTTGCGCTGAAGCTGATGGAGCGTGCACCCGACCGCGTCGTCGCGGCGATCCTGAGTCAGCCGATCGGCCACCGCCCGGAGAATCCGGACGTCATGTATAATTCCGGTCTCGATTGGGCGAAGGAGCTGCGCAGCAGGCGGCAGGACGTGTCGATGGACACCATCGAGAAATATCTGCACAACCTGTACCGCGCGCGGCCGGATTTTGTGTACAGCGTGTCGCGCGATTTCGTGCGCGGCTGTCCGACGCCGATGCTGGTGCTGCCGGATGACACCGCTGCGCATTCGTATCAGGTTGCCATCGATATCGCTTCCCTCGCCCCGAATGCCGATATCAATGTCTATCCCTGGAACAAGCCGCCGGAACTGAAGGCGCGGACGATCAACCGCGCCCGCAATTTCCTCAAAGCCCACGCCCGCGCGTAGCGTACCAACACTTTGTCATGGCCGGGCGCAGACCCGGCCACCCAGCCGCGCGGCGTCTGCCGCGCGAATTAATGCGAGTTTTTTTGCACACGAGTAGTCACGGAAGCTTCAATGAAACCACCCACCCAATTCGCCGCCGCCCTGCTCCTGGCAATGCTCACCTCCGCCCCCGCATTCGCCGCCGATCTCGTCATCGTCTCCAATCAGGGTGCGATTCCCGGGCTGAAAGAACTTGCCGCTGCCTTTTCCCGCAAGACCGGCAACAACGTGACCGTGGTTCTTGCCGAAGGTGACGAACTCGAGAAGCGACTCGCCGCACGGACGGTGGATCTCGTCAGCCAGAATCCCGGCCCGCTGGAGGAACTCGTCAAAAGCGGCAAGATCGTCGCCGGCACGGTGACACCGTTTCAACTCGCGGATCTCGGCGTGACGGTGAGGACCGGCGCGCCAAAGCCCGACATCAGCACGCCGGAAAAATACAAGGCGGCGCTGCTGGCGGCGAAATCGATCGGCTATTCGCGCGGCTGCAGCGGAACGAACATCGCCGCCGGAATTGCGCAGCTCGGCCTGACAGACGCGCTGAAAGCCAAGACCATTCGCACGACTGCGGGTCCTGTCTCCGATTATGTCGCCCGCGGCGAAGTCGAGATTGGCATTCAGCAGACCAACATCATGCTCGGCGTGCCGGGAAATGATTATGTCGGCCCCGTGCCTGCGGCCATCAACAAACCCTGCGAATCCGATGTCGGTCTGGTCGCAAACTCGCGCCAACCGGATGCCGCGCGCGCGATGATCCGGTTCATGGTTTCACCGGAAGCCGCGCCGCTGATCCGCAAAACCCACGCCGAACCCGCCCGGCGGGAAGAACGGCGCGAGAGATGATCGGGGCAGGATGAATTTCACCGCGGAGCTGGAATATCCCGCCCAGTTTGATCAGTCGCTCCTTGCGCCGCACATGCGGCGGCGGATTGTTCTGCCGCTCGCGATCTTCCTGATTTCGCTTGGCCTGTATCTTGTCTTCGCGACAGGCGCCGTGCTGGCGACAGCCGGTGCGTTGAAGATGCTGTTCGGCATCGCGGCCGGCATATTCACTGCCAACCTCGCGATCATTGCCCATGACGCGGTCCACCGCAGCTTCACGTCCTCCCGCTGGCTCAATCGCGTGATTGGGACTGTGGCTTTTCTGCCTGCGCTGCACCCGTATGGCCGGTGGGAATATCATCACAACCGTGTCCATCACCGTTACACAGCGCAAATCGGCGTGGACAACGCCTATTCGCCGATGACGGTGGAGCAATATCGCGCCGCGCCGGCGGGACGGCGGGTGTATTACCGCTTCATGCGCAGTCTTGCCGGTCAGCCATTGTTCTACATGTTCGACATCTGGCTGCCGAAACTGTTCCTGCCCTCACCAGGCGAAGCGAAGAACTTCGGCCGTTCCGGCTGGATCGACTTTGTGGCCGTCTGCGCATGGCTCGTGCTGTTCATCGCCGCGCAGACGTGGCTGGCCCGGAGCTGGTCCGACCAGACCGTCGCAGCCGCATTCCGGAACGCAGCAGCTTTCGGTTTCCTGATTCCCTTCCTTACCTTTAATGTGATCGCTTCTTTCGTGACGATCGTCCAGCACACAGGCCCGGGTGCGCGCTGGGTCATGCCTACCGGACGCCCGTCGACGCATGAACAAAAACTCCGCGGAACGGTTCATGTGCGCTTTCCGGAATCGGTCGACTGGTTCTTCCACCGGCTGATGCAGCACATCGTGCACCACGTGAATCCGCTGGTGCCGCTGTACCGGCTCAAAGCGGCCGAAACGATCGTCACGACGCAGGACCGCGAGCTCGCTGTGATCGAAACCTGGACACCCGCTTATCACTGGCGCCTTGTCCGCAGGTGCAAGCTCTACGATCCGGTGCGTGATGCGTGGTGCGGCTTTGATCTCGCGCGATCAGCTGACGTTACGGACGACCTCTGTGCGGACCGCCGGCAGTCGACCTAGTTGGTATCTCTGCTGCTGGTGTCTCTGATCTCGCCGAGCGTGTTGTCCGGCGTGTAGCAGAACAAAACTGTGTGCTGGGCATTCCGCGTTGCCGCCTCGGTTGGTGTCGCCACGACCTCGGCAAGTCCCAACGTGTACACGTCGGCTGCTACTTCGCCCGCAGCGATGGCGCCTTTGCCGAGGGCTCCGGGACCTGTGGTGTACAGCTTGTAAACGTCACAACTCCGATCGCCGTCTGCGAGCGATCCTGTTGGCGTCCCCAGTTTCGCCACGACGTCAATCCGGTTTTGGCCGGCCGCGAAATTCTGAAGATTCACCGGGTCAGGTCTGGTTGCCTCCAGATATGCGGAGCAACCGGAAAGCAACAATGAACATGCCGTCAGCGCTGCGAAACGCATGGTTTCCCCCTCATGGCTGTGAGAACCGTAATTCGCCACAAATGTATTTCGGGAAAATTGAACCGCTTGCGCTGATGCAAATAAATTGCGTGCTTTTTCCGCCGCCGAGCGCTCCCCTGCGGCCACGGCGGCTGGCTGTTGAATTGATTACGTCGCCGTTCCCAGCGCTGCTCTCAAAGCGCGGCCGAGATCCTGAATCTCATATGGCTTGGCCAGAATCCGCAGGCCCTCGGCCTCCGCATGCTGCTTGACCGCCTCGGCGTAACCGCTGGTCAGCAATATCGGAAGCCTCCGGTTGCGCGTGCGTATCTCGCGCGCCAGTTCGATGCCGTTCATCCCGCCCGGCATCATGATGTCGGTGAGCACGATGTCCACCTTGCGGCCGTTCGCCAGCGCGCCGAGAGCAGCCGACGCGCTCGCCGCGCGCGTCACCTGATAACCAAGTTGCGCGAGCATCTCGGAGACGAGGTCGCCGACCTCATCATCGTCCTCGACCAGGAGCACCGACCCCGACGAAACCGGCTGCATTCCTGCCCCCGCGCCAGCCGGCGCCGCCACAACCTGGGACGGGCTGTTCGCCGAACGCGGCAGGAGAACAAAAACGCTGGTTCCTTTCCCGACTTCGCTTTCGATCTGGACCGAGCCGCCGGATTGCACCGCGAACCCGTGCACCTGCGCCAATCCGAGTCCGGAACCACGGCCAATATCCTTGGTCGTGAAGAACGGCTCGAACACGCGGTTCTTCACGGCTTCTGTCATACCGATGCCGGTGTCATTGACGCTGAGTCGCACGAAATCGCCGGGTGGATTGCCTTCGCCGGCCAGATGCAGGTTTTCGGCGCCTATGGTAATCGTCCCGCCGGCAGGCATTGCGTCGCGCGCATTCACCGCCAGATTGAGCACCATCAGCTCGAATTCACCGGGGTCGGCTTCCACCGGCCACAAATCTTCGGGAAAATCGAATGCCACTTGCACGTTGCCGTGCAAGCTGCGCTCGAGCAATTCGCGCATTGCTCCGATCTGCCGTACAATGTCGATCGGCTCCGGGTGCAGCGCCTGTTTGCGCGAGAACGTCAGCAACTGGCGCGTGAGGCTCGCGCCGCGTTGCGTGGCCTGACGCATCGCTCCCAGAATTCGTTGCCGCTGCGCCGGATCCTTTTGCCGGTCGAGCATTTCCAGTCCGCCGGAAATCACCATCAGCAGATTGTTGAAATCATGCGCGATGCCGCCCGTCAGCTGGCCGATGGCTTCAATCTTCTGGGTCTGACGCAGCGTCTCTTCGACCAGCGCCTTCTCGGCCATCTGGGTACGCAGATCGATATTGACTTTCTCCAGTTCGCGCGTGCGGTCGGCCACCTGAGCCTCGAGTTCGGCGGTCCAACGCTCGCGCGCCGCCATAAACGCGCGCACCTCGTACTGGTGCTTGCGCGCGCGCAAAGCCGAACTCGCCATGCTTATCAGTGTGATCGCCTGAATTGGCCGCTCGAGCAGCGACACATTCCGCAGCACATTGATCAGTTTCTGCCGCCACGCCCTGGCGACAGGCTGGTCCCCGTGACTGGTGAGCACGATGAAGGGAAAGTCGGACCACGGCGGTTGCGCATCGACCGCGGCGCGCAACGGTTCGATGTCTTGCCCCAGCAGAGCCTCCTCGGTGACCAGCCCGGCCACGACATCCGGGCCAATCGCCGCCGCCATCGCCGGCACGCTGTCGACGATGCGCGCCGTCATGCCGCAGCGCTCCAAAACGCCGGCTATGGACGGCGCGTCGCGTCCGATCGGCGCGAAGACGAGCACGAGTCCCGAGCCCTGGTCATTCGCGGCCATCTGAGTCATCCGAAAGCAGCGGCGTTTGATCGCCGGTATATCGCGGCGTTCCGGAGAATATCCCGCTGAATCCTGTGAGCGGTGGACCGACATGGATCCCGCGCGAGCTGAGGCGGTATTCACGGATCGTATTCTCGTGATTGCCGCTGCGCTTCTTGACCACCGACAGCGCCCGCCGGACCGTGCCCGACACTTCAAAATAGCGCAACATCAGAACCGCATCGGCGAGATAACTCAGATCGATCGGCGTTTGCATCGGACCGATCAACCCGTGTTGCGCCAGAATCAGAATGGTCAACACGCCCTGCTGGGCGAGATAGGTGAGCAGTTCATGCATCTGCAGCACCAGAAAGCGCTCGTCCGGCATCGCGTTGAGATAGCCGTTCAGGCTGTCGATAACGATGAGCCTGGCTTTGTCCTGTTCAACGTTTTTGCGCACGATGGCGGCGAACTCGCCCGGCGATAGCTCGGCAGGGTCGATTTGCTGGAACCGGATCTGGCCGGACGCCAGTTTTTCCTCAAGCGGAAGACCAAGCGTGCGGGCCCTCGCCTCGACCGTGCCGCGGCCTTCGTCAAATGCAAAAAAGACCGCGTGTTCACCGCGCTCGGCCGCCGCGATGGCGTAGGTCAATGCCAGCGAGGACTTGCCGACGCCGGCCGCGCCGATAAACAGCGCGTTGGTTCCGCGTTCCAATCCGCCGCCGAGCAGTTTGTCCAGCTCGTCATTTCCACTCGGTGCGAACTCGTTGGGAAACGCGACGTGATGTTCGGCAGCGACCAGCCGCGGAAAAATCGACAAGCCGCCCCGTTCGATGGTGAAATCGTGATATCCGCCGCGAAAGCGGATGCCGCGCATCTTGGTCACGCGCAGTCGCCGCCGCTCGGCGCCGTAATCCAGCGCGAGCTGCTCCAGCAAAATCACGCCGTGCGAAATCGAATGCAATTGCAGATCGGTGTCGCCCGCCGTGAGGTCGTCGAGCAGGACGACCGTGCAATCCTTGCTGGTGAAGAAGTGCTTCAGCGCCAGGACCTGCCGGCGGTAGCGCAACGGATTCTGCGCCAGCAGCCGAAGTTCTGACAGGCTGTCGAGCACGACACGGGTTGGATTGAACTGTTCCACACGGTCGAAAATCATTTTCGTGGTTTCGCTGAGTTCGAGCTCAGCCGGATGGAACACGGTGAGTTCGCGCTCCGGGGCGAGCGCCGTTTCCGGTGGCACCAGCTCGAATGTGTCGAGGCCCTTCAGCGACCAGCCGTGGCGCTGCGCGACAAGCTGCAATTCCTCCCGGCTCTCCGCCAGCGCGATGTAGAGGACGCGCTCGCCCCGGGCGACTCCGTCGAGCAGAAACTGCAGGGCAAGCGTCGTTTTGCCGGTGCCCGGCCGTCCCTCATACAGATAGAGGCGATGGCGGTCGAAGCCGCCGCCCAGAATATCATCCAGACCGGGAGATCCGGTCGAAATGCGCGGCAAATCGGGCTTTTCGTTGCTGGCTGTGCTGCGGTCTGACATTGAAACCTCGCATGCGCACCGGACTGGATGAAGCCGGCTGGAATTCGCCGCACCGTCTCATCTCAGCGGCTTTTGAACTGCGCGTCTTTGCCCCCGGGCGCGACGACTGAACATTCGACAACGGCTCACAATCTTCGGGAGGCCGGCAATCGGGCAGTCGACCCGCCACATACATTTACCGGTTCCATGCATGGAACCCGATACTCGCCCGAGCCATTTTGGTTCCCTCGGAATCACAGATTTGCGACACGGGGCGGAAACGTGCGAGGCCGCAAAATAAACAGCTCTTTCTGAAATCCACGCGCTGCCATTTGACGTAGATAATCGGGGAGCTTTGCAACGCATGTCCCGGCGAATTGCAGCCCGAGTACCGCTGCGCAGTTGCTCAACCCCCCCCTTGAGGGAGGGTCAAAATTCGCGGCAAGCGAATTTTGGGGAGGGGACCGGCCACCGGCCTAAGAATAACAGACCGATGCTCGCCGCCCGCCCCTACGGCCGCGGCGGCGACCGCATCAATGACGTCTGCCGCACCGCCCTGCTCCGCTCGCGCCCGGCGCTTTGCGCGGCGGTCTGCAGATCGTGGCGGAACGCGTCGCGCTTCTCATGGATCGACGCAATCGCCGGACCCATCGCGACACCGAGCCCAACCAGGGCGGCTTCGGACAATTGCAGACTGGCCTCGATGGTTTCCGGCACGGCATCGGTTGCGCCGACCGAATAAAGATGGCGCGCATGTTCGGCATCCCGCGCGCGGGCAATGACCATGATGTCGGGCCGCACCCATCGGACTTTGCCGACGATGTCATCGATCACGTCATGTGCGTTGATCGTGATGATCAGACCCGTAGCGTCGTCGAGGCCACAGGCTTTCAGGAATTGCAGATCGGCTGCATCTCCGTAGTAGACCTCCTTCCCCGCGCGCCGGTCGCGGGTCACCGTCGCCGCATCATTGTCCGTCACCACATACGGAATGTCGTGCCCGTCCAGCAATTCGCAGACGACCTTGCCGACACGGCCATAGCCGACAACGATGGCATGGCGTCCCGTCTGTGCCGGACGAACCAGCAATTCCGGTTCGACGCGCTGCGGGACCGCAAACAATGCACGCGAGCGTCTGGCGGCGATGCTCAGCACCGGCGTCAGCGCCATGGTCACCGAAGTTGCCGCCAGCACGAGGCTCTCGATATGCGGTGTGATCAGCTTGAGATCCGCCGCCATGACGATGCCGACAAATGCGAACTCTCCGCCGGGCCCGAGCAGCAGTCCGGTTTCCACCGATGTCGGCCATGACAGCCGGAACAGCCGCGCGAGCCCCGTGAGAATCACCGCTTTTCCGGCGATGACTCCAAAGATGAGGGCGAGCAGCCACAGCGGATCGCGCGCGAATTCGCGGACATCGATATTCATGCCGATGGTGAAGAAAAACATGCCGAGCAGGAGTCCCTTGAACGGCTCCACGGTGGCCTGGATCGCCTTGTTGAATTCCGTCTCGGCGAGCAGCAAGCCGGCGACGAATGCCCCCAGCGCCATGGACATGCCCGCCGCATTGGCAATCACGCCGGCGGCCACGATGATGAACAGCACGGCTGCGGTGAACAGGTCGCGCGAGCTTGTCGCCGCGACCAGGCGGAACAACGGCCGCATGAGAAAACGGCCCAACAGCACGATCACGGCGACGGCGGCACAGGCCTGGCCGATCGCGATCGCCGCCTTCAGCAAAGCCGATCCGCGGCCACTCTCGCCGTCGATGGCGATGAACATCAGGATCGGGATGACGGACAGATCCTGGGCCAGCAGAACCGCAAAACTGGCGCGGCCGGTGCTGGTCCACAACCGCTTTTGTCCCGACAGCAATTCCAGCACGATAGCGGTCGAGGAAAGGGACAGGGTGGCGCCGAGCACCAGCGATGTGTCGGTATCCTGCCCCAGCGCCGATGCCACCAGCGCAATCGCCGCCGTGGTGATCAGCACCTGAAGGCCGCCCAGTCCGAAGACCAGGCGGCGCATGATCAAAAGGCGTGGAAACGAAAGCTCGAGGCCAACGAGGAACAGCAAGAACACCACACCGAGATCGGCGATGCCTTCCACGTTCTTGGCGTCGACAACCGTGACCCAGAACAGTGCCGGCACGGATTTGACGAATGAGCCAAGCCCGAACGGCCCCAGCAACGCCCCCGCGGCGAGATAGCCCAGCACCGGACTGAGGCCCCACCGGCGCACCAACGGTATGACGATGCCGGCCGTCCCGAGCACAACAAGGGCGTCGCTATAGGCGTTCAGGTCTATCGGCGACATTTCGACTCTGGTTTCAGGCGCCCAAAATTCTTACGCCAAATCCGCCGCCAATGCGCGCAGAGTGGAAAGAATTGTGTTGCGAATTTTTCCTCTCCCCTTGAGGGTCGAGGGCGTCGCAAATCACCAACGGTGATTTGCAGCCCGAGCGGCGGCGCGCCCGCACGTAGGAACTACGTGCGCATTGGCGCGCCGGGTGAGGGGTGAGTCCTTCGACTGCTAAAATAACTCTGTCATCCCCGGCAAAGCCAAATACTTCTCCTCCCCTGCGCGAAGCGCGGGGGAGGGTGGACCGCGCCGAAGGCGTGGTGGAGGGGGTGTAAGGGACCCATCCGCGCGGCGTCTGCCGCGCGAAAAGATGTCATCTTGTTGCGCCCGCCGCGCGTTACAACGCAATTCACCTCTCCCCTTGAGGGTCCAGGGCGTCGCAAATCGCCGGCGGCGATTTTAGGCCAGGCAACCCGGTACCCTGATCGATTCAGCCCGATCACCACTGCTTCGAAACAGTTGCCGTTATCTTCTGCTGCACCGGCGCCGGATCAAGCTCGTCCGCTTCTTCAAAAAAGAATCGCAGCGATTCCGCAAACTGGGCGAAGAATGCAAACAGGTTCGCGGCGATCGCAAACATGATCAGTCCGCCGCGGGGCGCAAATGGCCATCCTGCGGCATTCAGCAAGAGTGCAAGATTTATCAACGTCCCGGCGAATATCTGAATCCTGAGACGCACCGGCAGCGGGCGCATCGTGACCTTTCGCCATTGTCCCGGCGCCGTGATCAGGAGCGCCAATGACTGAAATCCGACAGCGGCGCTCGCAGCCTGCCATGTCATCGTCTCAGACAGGCCAAGTCCAAACAATAGCGGACACAGCATCGCATTCACCGACGTGATCAGTCCGGATTTGACATAGGACTGCGCGACCCAGAGGTGAAATTTCCCCAGACCAGAACCGCGCGCCTGGCGCAATACGATCAGTAGCGCAGCAAAACCGGAGAAGGTGATCCCGATTTCCGCCAGAGTGTAGAAAACGCCTGCACCGGATATTTCCATCACTGCCTCCGCCCCGAGTCGACACATGTGTGCCGCGCCGAAGACGACTTTAAGGGATCGCCAGCCCAAACAGGAGGGCTCCGGTGCGAGCATTCATCTTCCCCGTTCGAGGAAGCCAGAGCGTAGGAATTTCCGCCGCCGCGCAATCGGCGCCGCTTACCCCCCAACATGTCATGGCCGGCCCGCCGCGCCTTGCGCGGCAATTTTTGTATTTGCCGCGGCGCCACGCGCCGCGTGCGGGCCGGCCACCCAGCCGCGCGGCGTCTGCCGCGCGAAAAAATGTATTTTTTTCTGCTCCACCCGTGCAGGCAATTTGCAGCCGACGCGAACGCATCGCCCGCGTTTCCTCCCCCGTTTACGGGTGGAGGGCGTCGCAAATCACCAGAGGTGATTTGCAGCCCGACAGGTGGTCGAGCGCGTAGCGCGAGACGGAGGGGGGAACGTTTTGAATAACGTTCGGCTATCCCACCCCCTCAAAAATCCGGTCTCTCCGTCTAAATTCACCTCTACCCTTGAGGGAGAGGGCGGAGCGCCCGCACTTGCGAAGCAAGTGCGCGTTGGCGCTCCGGGTGAGGGGAGCGTTTTTAGCAATCTCACGCCCCCTCAAAAATCCGGCCTCTCCGTCCCGGTTTTCCTCCCCCGTTTACGGGGGAGGGGGACCGCGAAGCGGTGGAGGGGGGGAACGTTTTGAATGACGTTCGCCTATCCCACCCCCTCAAAAATCCGGCTTCTCCGTCTGCGGAATCGGCAGCGCACCCTCCGCCCTTTCTTCTCCTCTCCCCTTGAGGGAGAGGGCGGAGCGCCCGCGCGTAAGAATTACGCGCGTATTGGCGCGTCGGGTGAGGGGTGAGTCATTGTGCGACGAACGAACTCCAACCACCCCTCAAAAATCCGGCTTCTCCGTTTGCGGAATCGGCAGCGCACCCTCCGCGCCAAACAAACCATTCGGATTCTCGGCACAGCTCGATTCCAGAATCGGCCCCGCAACTCCGGTCGACGACAGCGGATTAAAATCTTCCTTCGGTTCTGCGACGCCCGGTTCAACCCGGCGATAGGTCTGCCGCGCATTCCACGGAGTGGTAAACGCGCCGGGGTCCTCGACATGCAGCGCCGCTTCCATGCGCATGCCATTGTCGGTCATCCGGAACCGTTCGATCGTGTGCAGCTGCTCCGTATGCGGAGTCTCGAAATTATCGACAAAGGTGCGGGTCGAGAGTCCGATCGTATCGACGACCAGCGTGTCGCCTTCATAATGCCCGACGGATTCGCCAAACCACGACGGCGCCGGATGCGCGCTGTGCGGGACATTGAGATAGACATGACGGATCTGATGATCCGCCTGCCAGACCATGACCACCTCTTTCGGTGTCTGGATGAAATAAACCGGCTGGACCGGATAGAGCAGGAATCCCGGCGTGCCGATCGGCCAGCAGCTTGCCTGCTGGCTGAAGGCCGGTTTGCCGGCCAGCACGCGTTCATTGCGCTTGCTCATCTGATCGCGCGCCCAGGGTTGCAAAATCGGAGCGTCCAGATCGCCGATGGCAAACAGCGCCTGCGCTCCGGTGGCGCGGACCTCGTTATTGGCCGACAACCTCCGGCCGCGGGCGGGGCCAACCGGTCCGGGTCCGCTCGCGGGCGGCAGATAGCGCGCTCCGGCGGCGACCCAGCCGACCGAGGGATTCGGCGCGAAATCCGGCGGCGCATCGGCGGCCAGAGCAGACGCGCCAGCGAAACAGCAGATCAGCAATGCACCCGCGACCGCTCCCCCGCGCCCCATTACATTGCTCCCGCGTTCGAGTTGCTGCGCGAGCATAGCGGGAAAGTCGGAGATGAGGTAAAATTCAGCCGCAGTTGCTGGAGGAGCTAAGACGCTCGGAGCGGACGCGAAATTTACATAAATATATAATAATACCAGTACGTTACCAAGAATAAAGCGATACGCAAATTGCCTTTCCAAGCGTGCAGTTCTTAATGGTACTAACCAGTACTATCATTATTTGCGATAAATATATTGACAATCAGTACTGATAAGTACTACACGATACTATGGTTCTCATACAGGAAGCATCGCCATGAACACCCTCTACACCGTAATTCAAGGCAAACAGGTCCCCTACACCATTGCACGGATTCCGAACGACCAGCTTGAACTCGATCCCGGGAATCCTCGCGTCCAATACCTCGTTGGGCAAATGGCTGGGAACGTCACACAAGAACGATTGGACGAAATGATCTGGGCGAAAGATCAGGTGAAAGCGCTGGCGCAGTCGATTTTTCAGAACGGCGGGATCCGGGAGGCGATAATCGTCGAGCCTACCGGGAAAAATAAATATCGTGTTCGGGAGGGTAACAGCCGAACGGTCTGCAACCGTCATCTCTATGAGCAGCATCCAGGCGACGAACGGTTTGCCTTTGTCCCCGCTCACATCTTCGAACAAAACCTAACGCCTGAAGACATCGCCGTCATTTTGGCCGACTTCCATGTCGCGGGGAAGATCAGTTGGGATGCCTATGAACAAGCGAAGCACATCCACGATCTCTTCCACGTTTACGGAAAAACGTATGACTGGCTCAGCGACCATCTGCGTATGGGCAAGAGCAAAATCAGCGAGCACTTGGCTGCGTATAAGGCAACCACGGATTTCCTCCAAGTCCATCCTGCCCCGGCGAATATAAAAAAGTTTTCGCTGTTCCACGAGCTTATGAAAAAAAAGGAGCTCCGGGAACGGTACGACAACAGCCCAGAGTTCCGGCAGCAGGTGTATGGTTGGCTGGAAAAGGATCGTATCTCAGACGCTAAACAGATGCGTTCCCTTCCTGGAATCCTCCAGAACACGGATGCGTCTAAAGCCCTAAATTCACACGGGTTCGACGAGGCTGCGAAGATTCTCATCAGTAACGATCCGGCGCTTGGGAGCGATCTTTTCCACGCGGTTAAAACAGCTACGGCCGCGCTTAAGGCCGCGCCAGCCAGCGACATCCAAGACCTGAAAGCTGGCAATGCGCAGAAGCTAATTATGCTTCGCAATTTGAAGCGATCACTCGAAGACATTTCAACGTTGGCGGGGATCGCTCTGTGAGCATTCTGCCGAAGCCGAAGGGAGTGAAGTTCCGGCCGATGAGGAGCTTGGCCTCGCCACGCACCTCGCAGCTTCGCGTGCGATCCGATGAAGACCACGCCCATATTAGCTACGACGCTCGGTTGTTCGTTTGGAAGCGCGATGGCGGAGCTTGCCGCCATTGCGGTGCCGCGACGACCCTGCAATTCGACCATATCATACCTCGTTCGCGCGGCGGTTCTGGCGAGGCAGCGAACGTCGAACTGCTCTGCAGTGATTGCAATAACAAAAAGAAAACTCGGCTGTTCACGCCATCGGACGGACGGGCTCAATAACGGTGTGAGGCGATAGCCATCTCTCCCAGCACGAAAATCGGCGAAACTCCGTTAGAGGCCGGCGCGCGGCGTCGCAGGCCCAAGCCCTTTAGTCCGCGGAAACAGCCTTTCGCATGGGCGCCCGCGACAGAGTTCGATTGCGCCGCCGATATTGATTGCCGAAATTGTTCGCCCGCACCGCGCGCACGGCTCGTAGAAGTCTCTTTCTTCCTGCTGGCGTTTGGTCGCGGCCTGTAATCGATTGTCAAAATGCTTAGGCTGCCATTTCGCAACGATATCGCCCGGAACGACACGCCATAAAGCTTCGATTGTCGCCGTCTCGTCATCTCCGGGCGCGACGTTCGGGCGCTGAAGAACATTAGATCTCATCGAAGGAGTGGCAGCTTTGCTGCCCGATTCCCGCCCACCATCCGCAGCGTCTGGACCCGTTCGGCTTTTTCCGACGGGAAGGCGAAGACCGAAATCCAGATTGTGAAACTCAGATTTCACCTCCTGACCAAGGCCGGAAGACGAGAATCTCGCTGTAGCGACGTAGTCATGATCAATCGTCACATCGCATTTGAGGCGCTCGATCAGAGGTGGGGCGTTCGCGTCAACATCGACATTGATCACGCAAAGCGTCTGCCTTGGCTCGTTTGGCGCGACAGCTCCGAGACGAATCGGTTTCGCAATCTCCATCACCGCGACACCTTCGCGTGGATCGACACAGAACAAACGTGAACTCGCAGCGGCAATGATTTGGTTCTCGACGGGCAGGTCGAGTCCGGCTGCGACAAGCGGGTAGTACGTGCCAGCCGCAGAACCGTCGGCAACTAGCAGTTCGATCGGCTTGGCTAATGTTAGACGCAGGTCGTCACGTGCGATCCAGGCTGCACCCTCGGCAATGATGCGATCTCCGTTCTGCAAGTGCGGCACTCGACCGAGAAACTTCTCCGTGAGGCCGCTCAGGATAGCTGGCATTTTGACCATTCCGCCGGTGGCGAGACAAAGTTCAACGTCCTGGTAGGTCAGCTGAGCAGGTGTAAGGATCTCATCGATGCGTCCGAGGCCTCGGCTAATAATTCCAAAGCATTCTCGCTCGACCTCCGACCTGCTGACGGACACGACTAAATGAGCGCTCGGACCATCTGTCTTCAGGTAATTTCTTATAATGACGTCTTCGGTTTCCACGCCTAGTTTCGAAAGGCTGATTTTCACCAGCTCACTTTGATTCAGAAGTTTGGCTGACATGCCTGGCTGTTCAAATTCGGCGACGTCTTGAAGGCCATATGTGGCAGCATGCTTGCTGCGGATGAGATTCCTCAAACGCTCGTCGAATCGATCTCCGCCAACCTCGTTATCACCGAGACTTGCGACCTGCATAATGGTCCCGCCGAGAATCCGGCACAGCGTGAGATCGAGGGTGCCCCCGCCCCAGTCAAAAACGAGAACGAAACGTCCTTCCAAGCGCGCGAGCTCGCGCTTGAAGTCTTTTTGTGAGCGCACATACGCATAAAGTGCCGCAACGGGCTCATGGACGAACTGCACAACGCCAATATCCGCCTTCCGTGCTGCTTGACGCAGCGCTCGCCGTTCCACGCCACCGAAATCGACAGGTATCGTCATGACCGCCCTCTTCAAGGCGTTTCCCGGTGCGCGCTCCCGGCCGATGCCCGCGTCAGCTTTAAGATGCTTCAGAACTTCGGCCACCGCGTCGGTAGGATCGATTGGCCGACCGTCGACAAATATTGGTCCATTGCGGCGCAACGCCATCTTTGGCGACCGAACAAATCCTGGGGGCGCACCACCCTCCGTAAGGTCAAGATGTTTCCGAGCTTCCCCGCCGACCACGACATCGCTGCCGCGATACCAGATTACCGACGGGTGAGGCCTACCCGTTTCCTCGTCGGTCAGGGTCAACACTCGGTCGCCTACGACAAGAGATGCCAAGCTGTTGGTTGTGCCAAAATCAATACCAAAAATTTCGTTTGTCATTGCGCCGCTTCCCCGAGCACCTCGAGAGCCTTCTTCAGGCGATTGACGCTGATATGCGGAGCGGGCGGTTGGATCTCCAGTGCATCAAGGGCGTCCTTCAGAAGCGGCGTCACACGGTCGCGAATCAACGCTTTTTGTCGTGCCTTAATCTCGGTCATGTCGTGACCCCAATGCTGCAGACCTTCCTGAAAGCGTCGAGTGGACTCATTGCTCTGTTCGGCAAGGCGCTGCTTTTCTTGCTCGAGAGCCGCAATCTGCCTCTTAGCTCCATCGAGTTCTTGTCGTGCGGCCACAAGTTGATCTTGGAGTTGAACTTTGCGTTGCCGTTCTTGGTCACGTTCAGCTTGAGCGACTCGCGTATTTTCCTTAAGCAGTGCGAACACCGCAGCAGCGATCTCCAGTTCGTTCTTCTTTCCACTCACAAGAGCGTATCGGGTCTTACGCAGGGCAGCGCTTCGTTCGCGAAACCGGCTTGCGCCAAATTGATCCAGTGCGATGGCAGGATCCAGCGCCCGCTGCGTAATCAACCACACCATTGCAATACGGATTAGGTTCTGCGTACGGCGCTTTTCTTCGGCATCGTTTAACTCGGGTCGCGAAAAATGACGGTACAAGGCACCAAACAACGCCGGCGTGTCCATCTCGTGCAGTTCGAATGCCTTAGGCGCCGCAGTTCGTAGCGTCTCATGTACAACGGGCCATATCCAGCGATTCACAGCGTCCGGCATTTTATGTTGGCTTGCCAGACCACAGAGTCGAGCATGATCAGCATCGTTCGTCGCCATTAGCGTCGGCGCAGACTGCATATCCCCGTCGTCGAACCTCTGGATTTTTTCGGATTTGATGGCCTTGATGAAAGCAGCGGGCCGGATCGGAGTGACGCCAAAGTAGGCGACTAGCGCCGGGGCCGGTTTACTGCCAGGCGGAGCCGGACCGTCGGTGGAGGGGTTATCTGGTGCCGGGGTCACGGGTTGATCTCTTTCAGACATTGTTCGGTCCAGTTAGAGAAAGGATAAGTTGCGACGATCTGAGAAAGTGGAATCTGCGCTTCCGTCAGTGCGCCTAGGCGCCAAGCCGTCAGGCCCCACAACGCGAGTGCCTTCTGCCGGTCCATGAGATCCAGCGACGTGGCTGAGGAAACTTGACGACACTCTTCTGCAGTCGTGGCGCTCCAACGTTCTGTGGCAAAAAGGCGGCCCGCTAAAGCTAGGATTCGCGCGCTGCCATCATCTAACGGACATATAAGCCTCCGGGCGCTGGAATGGTTCGCCGCGGAAATTGCGCGTAGATTCGCATTAGGACCTCGAAGCATTGCAAGCGCCAGATCGAGATCCCAATAACCGGTCAGATTAGACCGCGTGAAATCATTCAAAGCGAAACGGATTATCGTGCAGATTAGCTGCGGCAGAGGAGAACGGTGGGGCGCAAGGCGTTCTAGGGCGGCGCCGAACAGCTGCCTGTAATGGGAGTGCGGTGACGTGATCGTCTGGCCTTCTGGGCGCTCCTTCACCAATATTCCGGTGCAATAAGCCGCGAACCCTTCGGCGTAGTCCGCAGCGGATCCATCGCACCTTCGGTCAGCCAAGAAATTTGAAATGGCGTCGAGGGAAAGGCCGCGCCCCACGATATTAGTAACGAACGCTGATTCAACGCCTCGCAATACAGCACGATCCGCGATTCGGAACCGCAGCCGATACGTGCTGCTCACCGGTGAGGCGCGTTGTTCGCCAGCATTCGTAATGATAACCAAGGCGATCTCGTCACGGCAGCTGGCAAGTACGCCGCTTATTTTGTTCAAGCTAACTTCGTGCTGCGCCGCCCCATCAATGCCAATCGAGGTAGAGGTCGCATTGCTCACATCAAAGCGACTGCTGGTGCGAACAATCGCGTCTGCGGCGGGCTCTCTGCCATCCATGAGCAGCAACGGCCGCGATATTCGGTGGACGGTGTCCAAGTGCTCGAGCAGATCACCAATAAGAGCAACCTGTTCGGGACAGAATGGGCAAGAGATTTGCGGCTCCGAGTATTCCGGAGCGGACCGTGGATCCGTTCCGTCCAGGAACGCTTCCCAAGCGTCCTCGAGAATCCAGCCGTATGTGGGCATGAGCTGCCTTAGTGTTGATTCTCAGGCTGCCCACGATGGGCAAAGATTATAACATTCAGTTCGTGGAGACATGCTGATACCCCCCTGTGAGAGGATTCAAGGCTCAGTGTTGATTGTCAACAACAGGCCGACCAATCTTCGACGCATGTGCGAGCCGTCTTTCGGGCTATCTCGGCGAAGCGGGCGTAGCGGTCTGTGACATGTCTTGTGGCGGTCTCCTTTCAAAACCCTCAAGTGAATTCAATCTTGTAACAGTGTGGTAGTTGAAATCGCTTTTTGGTCAGTCGACCAGCTCCCATCGGTAACAACTCAAGGAGGAGCTATTAAAGCAACGGAAGTCTCGAAACGAGTGGGCGCGCTCCCCCATTTATGGAGTGCAGTTCGCGTCCAACACTGCCGCCGGTACAGCCCCACACTAGCGCAGCGTTCCGCGGGCTGGAGGTTCCATGTCCACACCCAATCGCGTCGTTGTCGTAGGCGGTGGATTCGGCGGGCTCTCCGCGACACGGGCGCTGGCCCGGGACCCCGTCCGGGTGACACTGATCGACCGGCGGAATTACCACCTCTTTCGGCCGCTGCTCTACCAGGTGGCCACAGGCCTTTTGTCCGCCGACGAGATCGCGAGACCGCTGCGCTCGATCATTCGCAAACAGCGCAACGTCGAAGTCCTCCAGGAAGAAGTCACCGGCATCGATGCTGAGAACCATCTGGTCCAATTGCGACGGCACGAGGTCCCGTATGATTTCCTGATCCTCGCGACGGGGATTCAATATAACTATTTCGGCCATGATGAATGGCGGCAGGTCGCGCCCGGACTGTCCTCGCTCGACGATGCCGATCTGATCCGCGGGAAGGTGTTGACCTCCTTCGAACGCGCCGAAGAAACCGCGGCCTTCGACCCCACCAAGACTGAAGCGATCAAACAACTGCTGACATTCGTACTGGTCGGCGCCGGCACGGTCGGCGTCGAACTGGCCGGCACGCTGGCGGAAATGTCGCGCATGGCTCTGTCGCGGGATTTTCGCCACATCGATCCGCGCTCGGCGCAAATCCTGCTCTACGAGGCCGCGCCGCGCGTCTTGCCGGGCTACCCGGAGATCCTGTCGGCACGCGCGCAGCAGCATCTCGAACGCCTCGGCGTAACGGTGCACACGAATAGGCAGGTGTCGGCGATCGATGCTAACGGCATCGTGGCCAACGGCGTGCGTGTGCCGTCGGGCACGGTCTTGTGGTGTGCCGGGGTGCTGGCGTCACCCGCCGCGCGATGGCTGGGCGCGGCGACGAACAAATCCGGAAAAGTCACCGTCAATCCTGATTTGTCCGTTCCCGGTCATCCGGAGATTTTCGCCATCGGCGACACCGCTCACGTCGTTGCGGAGTCGCGAAACCTGCTCGGCAGAAAATCGCGCCGGCGGCACGAATTGCCCGGTGTTGCGCAGCCGGCGATTCAGGAGGGCCAATATGTGGCGCGGCTGATCCGGCGCCGCATCGCGGGACAATCTGCCCCTGCCCCGTTCCTCTATTGGGACAAAGGCGATCTTGCGATCGTGGGACGCACTTACGCGGTGGCGGACCTGCGCTTTGCGCGCTTCGCGGGATTGCTGGCTTGGGCGATCTGGGTCGCCGTGCACATCCATTCCCTGATCGGCTTCGCCAATCGCTTCTTCGTCATGCTGCGCTGGGCCATCGCGTTCCTGACCAACCGGCGTCAGGTGCGGGTATTCCCGGAACAGGAAATCCCGGGAGAGTGAGTTTCGCGCACACGAAGCACGCGCAGCCCAACGCGGATCAGTCGAAAATCAAAACTCCAAATCCAGCTAGTGGAGGGCCGCCCAATAAACGAAGGCCAGCATCACTGCCGTCCAGGCTGCGGTCAGGACAACAAATCCGACGACCAGCAGGTTGGGGCGGACACGAACCATGCCATCGGCGTGAACTGCCTCATGAATGTTCGTGCTGGGCTTGGCTACCCCAATGGTCTGTCCAGTTGAGATTTCGCTCTGCATGGCTTGTCCATCTCTGATTGATGAGTGTTGCCGATGCAATTTATAGGCGTTCTGCCGCCAATTGAAAAATTGCGCTTGACGCAGGTGCAGGGATAGGAGTAGTCCTTTCTATATAGTTGATTTCTGCGTCTTGCGGAGCCGGACGGGAAGCGGGGCGAGCCGAGTGATCCCCAACTGAGCCGCCGGCAATCGCCTGAGGCGGTGAGGATATCCCCCACCCGTGAATTTCCTGAACCGGAATTCACGTTTTCCGGCTGCACGGCAGCTTTGCTGCCGTGCGACGCCTCCAACCCCTCAAGGGGGAGGCGGTGACCCCGACTGAACCAGCAGTTCCCCCCTCCGTCCACCCTTCGCTGCTCCGCAGCTTCGGTGGACACCTCCCCCGTAAACGGGGGAGGAAAACATCAAAGGAGCAAAACATGACTGATCCGGTGAACACCGGGGGCGAATGTGTGCCCGGCGATGAAGACATGTCTGATGACGGCGCGGACGAGGCCGGCATTTTCGGCCCCGAAACTGACGAGGAGCTGGAATGTGATGACGAGCTCGATCCGGATGAAATCCGCGCGCTTTACGAGGAGTTTTGTGCCGGTCCGGAAAGCCGGGGCCTCCGCCCCGGCGAAACTCCAAAAGCCGTGTTCCAGCAGCCGGCCAAAGTCGCATTTGCCTCACCCGATCCGTGGCCCGAGCCGGTCACTGCGGATGAACTCCTGCCCGCCCTGATCGCCGCCATTCGCGCACACATGTCGATCTCTGAACATGGCGCACTGCTCGCGGCGCTATGGATTCTCCATACCCATGCGCTCGACGCGTTCGACACATCGCCGCGCCTCGTCATTCGTTCCGCCCATCCGGCATGCGGCAAGTCGCGGCTGATCCTGATCCTCTCTCATCTTGCCGCCAGACCGCTGCAGCTTTGCGCCGCGGCGCCGCGCGCCATCGTGGACATACTCGGCTTTGCGCCGGCGCTCCTGATCGATGACGCCGCGGCCCTCCTGCGCAATCCAACTGTCGGCGCGATCCTGCGCAACGGCCGTCAGCGCGTCGCGGCATATCTGTTGCGCAGCGGTGGAAAAGGCACGCAATCGCTGCCGGTGTTCACGCCGGCCGCCATTGCCATCCACGGCAAAATGCCGGCGCTGCTCGCCGGGCGCAGCATCGAATTGCGCCTTGAGCCGAATAAGCCGACCGATGCGATCCGCACCATAGGAGCCGGCGATGAACTGAAGAATCTGTGCCGCATGGCTGCGCGATGGGCCCAGGAAAGCACGCCGCGTTTGCGTGAGCGTCAGGACGATTGGCAGCCCGGTGGCGACGACAACTGGACTCCCTTGCGCATCATTGCCGAACACGCCGGCGAGGAATGGGACAGGCGCCTCTCCGAACTCATCGCGCACAGCCGTGCCGAAACCGGCTCACCGCTGCAGCTTCTGCTCGCCGATATCCGCGAAATCCTGCGCCTGAGGAAAGCCGGCGAAATCCTCCTCAAATATCCGGACGACAGGTATTTCATCGACCGCGATCGCATCCGCTCGAGCGACCTCGCGCGGCTTCTTGCCGGTCTCGACGGCCAGCCCTGGAATGAATGGGGCAGAGCCGCCAGCGCGATTACGCCGCATGGCCTTGCCGCAATCCTCGCGGATGCCAGTGTCCGGCCGTTGCATATGCGATTCAGACTGCGCGATCAGGACGGGCACGAAAGCTCGATCAGCGAAAGAGGCTATTCCTGCGAACACCTCGAAGCTGCATTCGCGCGCTATCTCGATGGCGCCACCGCGCCAGACAATGCGTTGTGACGGCCGGTGAAAGTCTGTGCCGGTTCTTGTGCCGGTCTGCTTTCAAAATCAGCCAATAAATTCAAATCTGTGCCGGTGTGACAGTTGAAACGGCGTTTTTCCTGCGACTTCGTCAGCCCGGGATGCGAGCCGACAGCGACGCCGGCAAGATGTCAGCAAGATCGAAGCTGTACGCGATCCCAACGCCGAATATCGCCTGAAAATTGTTCTGCACGATCGGGCTTCGGGCCGCAGAGCCATACAGCCATCTGAACTCGCCGAATGTCCTGACCAGGATGTGCTCCGAATAGCGATAATCCAGGTTCAGCAGCAGACCGGCATCGGCAACGCCGCCCACCGGCGTGTAGGCCGGCAATTCCGAATTGGCGGCCTGCTCCCGCGAGACGCCAAACCACGTCCGCTCAAAGCGGCCATTGCCAAAATCGGCGAGTCCCCCCGCCAGCAATGTCAGCCTGCCGGGAATCAGAGTGATCCGGCGATCGGCCTGGACTCTCCCCACGAGGCCGTAATTGGTGTGAATGACCGCTTGCCGGACAATCCCGATCAGCTCGAATCCCTCAAAACGCCAAAGCCCGATTGCACCCGCGGCAACCGTCGGCGTGATGTTTCCGAGCCCATGCAAATGCTTGTCAGAGGTTTCATTGCGGCCCCCGGCAAAATCCACCACAGGACCAAAGTGAAAACCGGGGCTGAATATTTCACTGCTGCCGAGCCCGGCCGGCCCGAGGTACGCCAGGCCGCGATAGGCGAGCGACCCGAGGAAGATCGGTTCGGTGCGATAGCGGGCTGCGCCCGGAAAAACCGGTTGCCCCGCCGCGCCACCGCCAAGACTGACCTCCCACGCCGGCGCGGCGTCCGTTTGCGCGGAAGATTGTGCCCACGCCAGGGCCGGATAAGAGCTCGCGAACAGGGTTATGCACCAAATGGATGCGAATCCGCGAAGCCCGGCCCGCCGGCCGCCGGAGTCGGAAGTGGTGAACATCAAGGGCATTTGAGGCACCCTGCATCCGGGTTTATCATACGGCGTGTGTGCAGGAGGTGGTAATGACCAAATTTCCCCGTCGAATCGCAGGGCTGGCCCTGGTTTTGTTGCCTGGCACTTTGCTGCCGGCGCAAGCGACCCCCGGCGAGCAAAAATCCATTCCGCGGTTCGACTACGCCTATCTCGCCTGGTCAAAAGTGGAGAACGCTTTTCAACCTCCTCCCGGGGGTGGTCCCGGCCCGGTCATGGGCGACAAGGCTCGCACCCTTGGCAATCCTGCGCATCCGATCCGCATCGCCGATTTGAACAATCCCATTCTGAAGCCCTGGGTGATCAAATCCATGGCGGAGCAAAATGCTCTCGCCGCGGCCGGGAAGCGGGCATACGAAGCCCAGGCAAACTGCCAGCCCGGCGGAGTTCCCGGCTTTCTCGTCATGGGCGCGCTCAACCCGCTGTACATCGTTCAGGGCCCGCGGGATGTTGTGCTGATCAACGAAGGCGGCGCATCGACCCGGCACATCTATCTGAATGTTCCGCATACGCCCCATCCCAAGCCAAGTCCTTACGGTGAATCCGTGGGCCGGTATGAAGGGGACACGCTGGTCGTCGACACGATCGGACTGTCCGACGACACATATATCGACAATTTCCGCACGCCCCATACGACGCAGGAGCACGTGGTCGAGCGCTTCAGGGTCATCGATGATCCACCGGGATATAAGTCCCCGTACCACATCGAAGGCATGGTCGATAAAGGCAAATCGCTCCAGGTCGACATTCATGTCGAGGATCCGGGCGCCTTCAACATGCCGTGGAATGCACGCCAGACCTATCGTCTCGGTATCCCGCTGGAATCGCTGAACGGGCAACTGCTCGAAGCAAGCTGCGGGGAAAACAATCCAACCTATATCGACAGTGCGACGGTGTCGGATATTCCGGTGGCCATGAAGCGCGATTTTTAAGCACGTGAGGCGCCCTTGAAGCGGAGACAGAGTCTGTGGATTGCGGCGGCAGTGACAGCATTTGCGGCCGGGTCTGCGCCGGCAGCGCCGGGTGCTTCCGTTCCGGACTTCTCGGGAATCTGGACGCACCAATGGGATCCGGGTTTTGAGGCGCTGGATTCCGGTCCGACTGCGCCCGTCAATCTGGCGCGGCTGCCGGATGGCCGCAGCAACGTGGCGCAGCTTGTCGGCGATTGGCACAATCCCATTCTCAAGCCCGAAGCGGCCGAAACGGTCCGCAAACTCGGCGAAGAGTCGAAAAGCCATTTCGGCTTTCACAATCCGCGCAACCAGTGCTGGCCGATGGGCCTGCCTTTCGTGCTGTCCAGCAACGGGGTGCAAATCCTCGACCGCGGCGATCATCTGATGATCCTTTACCGGCAGGACCATCAGGTGCGCCATGTGCGCATGAATGCCCCGCACCCGGCAAAACCCGTGCCGTCCTATTACGGCGATTCCGTCGGTCATTATGAGGGCGACACCCTGGTGATCGATACCATCGCGCTGAAGCCCGGGCCGTTTGCGATGCTGGACTGGTTCGGCACGCCCCAAAGTCCTGGCCTGCATGTTGTCGAGCGCTACCGGCTGCTCGATTATGATAAGGCCAAAGACGGTATCCGGCGCGCGTTCAGGGACAACACGATCAACCCCGCGGGTGTGCCGCCGGTCACCGATCTCAATTATCGCGGCAAGTGGCTGCAGCTTCTGTTCACCGTCGACGATCCGAACGTCTTCACCATGCCATGGTCCGCGACGGTCACTTACGGCCCGGAGAGGCCGCCGCCGAAGGGGCTGGGCGCATGGCCGGAATATGTCTGCGCCGAAAATCCGTACAAATACGGCACCGAAGAAGATGTCCAGGTGCCCACCGCAAAACTCGCGGACTTCTAGTCTAATACACAGATTTGCTTATGAGTGACGCAGCCGCCCTCCGTCTCGCGCTGCGCGCTCGACCACCCTCCCCCGTAAACGGGGGAGGAAAACGCAAATCCGATCCGCTCTTTTCCTCCCCCGCCTGCGGGGGAGGTGTCCACCTTCGCTGCTGCGAAGCAGCGAAGGTGGACGGAGGGGGGACGTTCCGCCGGAAATCGCGTAAAGCGCGCGAGTTGGGTATTCTGCGTGCTGCAACCTTCAGCGCGTAATTGGGAGGATGAAATGAAACCGTCTTCTGGTGCTGCTGTGACCTCCGCGCTGCTGCTTGCGGCTGTCGCATCGCCTTCCATTGCGGATGTGATTTCCGACTGGAACACCGCGGTGGTGCCGCCGGCGCCGCAACTGAAGGAAGTCACCGTCGATCCCTCGACAACCGCGTTGCTGCTGCTCGGCCTGATGAAGGAGAATTGCGGCATCCAGCCGCGCTGCGTCGCGGCTGTGCCGAATATCAAACGCGTCCACGACATGGCCCGCGCTCACAACATGACCGTCTGGTATGCGCTGGTTGCCGAGAACGGCGGCACAGGGACGCCCGACGACATGATCGATCCGGCGATCAAGCCGCGCCCCGGTGAGTGGTATCGCCTTGGCGGCGCGGAAAAATTCGCAGGCTCCACGCTGCAGGCGACGCTCCGGCAGGCCGGCATCAAGACGGTGATCATGTGTGGATTTTCGTCCGAAGGCCCGATTCTGGGCACGACGATCGAAGCGACACAGCGCGGTTACAAAGTCATCCTTCCGGTGGATTGTTCGGCCGGCCGAAGCGCATATCGCGAGCAATATGTCACCTATGAACTCGGCGCAGGCGGCCCTGACGCGGTCACCGGCAATGTGACCCTGACGCGCTCAACCATGCTGAAATTTCGCTAGACCACCTACTTGCCGGTCGAATTGGCGATGATTTCACCCGAGGCCAGCACATGGTTCTTCATCGCATTCACGACCGCCGCGCGGTCCGCCGTGGCGGGATCCAAATTGAGCCGCGTGTCCAGCGCGAAGACCTCAAAATGATACCAGCGGGTCGCTCCTGCTGGCGCACGTGGGCCGTAATAGCCGGCCGCACCATGTAGCGCGGCTAGCTTGATCTGCATCGCGCCGTTCAAACCGCCGGTTTGCAGTCGCATATCTGCCGGAACATGTTCCGGCAGAGCCGTCGTCGTGGAGGGAATATTATACAGCACCCAGTGGATCACGGGATGGCCATCCACGACATCGATGCCTTCCGACACAACCGCATAGGATTGCGTGCCGGCCGGGCCGCTGGTCCACGAAAGGTTCGGGGAAATATTTCCACCGTCCGCGGTGTACTTGTCAGCGAGCGTGCCGGGCGTGGTGTCGCGCGGGCTCGGAGTGAAGGAGCTGGTTGTGACCTGCAACGGTGCCGCGGCGCCCTGCAATGCGGTGATATTCTCCGCGAGCACCGCCGCATCACCGGTAAGCCTGGTCTGACCCAAAGCGGGAGCCGCAAACAACGCGACGGCGGCCAAACTCACCATTGTCCGCCTGACAAATTGATCCATGACACTGGATTCCGCGCGCAAGCTTCGCGACGCCGGTTTTAGCACGCGATGCGCTATAACGGAATTAGTACCTGCGGCGGCCGCGGGTTGGCACAGCCAACACGCTGTCCACCGCGGCGAGAAACTTCCGGACATTCATCGGTTTGGTCAGATAATGGGTGAACCCCGCCGCGATGCCGCGCTCGATGTCGCGTGACATGGCCGCCGCGCTCAGGGCGATCACCGGGATATCCATGGTCGAAGGACTGGTCTTGAGTTTTTTCAGAAGCTCAAAACCATTCATGTCCGGCAGATCGATGTCCATGACAATGACGTCGGGCACATGTGTGTGCGCAAGCTCCAGCCCCACGAAAGGATGGGGCGCGGTCAACAGGCGGACTCCGTCCAGCGCTTCGATCACGCCCCGCATCAGATCGACATTCGACGGATTGTCTTCAACATAGAGCAAAGTGTAGCCCTGCCGGTGCCGGTTCATGTCGACGATATTCGAGAACCGGAAATCCCTGTAGACGGAGGTCTGGCCCGTCCAGGCGGGAAGATCGACGGAAAATGTCGTGCCGACATTTGGTTCGCTGGTGAAGGCGATCCGTCCGTCCATCAAATGCACCAGACGTTGCGTGAGATGAAGGCCGATGCCGGTCCCTTCGATGGCACTGTGTTCGGCGCCGAGCCGATTGAAGGCCTCGAATACTTCTTTCTGCCGGGCCAACGGAATTCCCAGACCAGTATCGGCGACCACAAGCCGGACGAAGCTGTCGGTTGCCGCCGCCGACATCGTCAGCTGACCGCCGCTCCGGCTGTATTTGATCGCGTTGTTGCCGAGATTCATCAGCACCTGCAACAGCCTCGTCCGGTCGGCGCGCGCGATGAGAGACTCGCCTCCGACATTCACGGTCATCGCGATGCCGGCTTTGTCGGCGAGCGGTGACAGCGCGGCATGAACCTGTTCCAGCACAGGTCCCAGCGGGACGGGTTCGATCGTCAAATTGATGTTGCCGGCCTCGATCTTGCTGAGATCGAGAACGTCATCGATCAAGGACAGAAGATGTTCGCCGCTACTCCGGATATGGCCGACTTGCCCCGCCTGCCGCGATGTCAGCGGGTCTTTCGCGTTGAGCTCGAGAAGTTGCGCAAATCCAAGAATGGAGTTCAGCGGCGTGCGCAGTTCGTGACTCATATTGGAGAGAAATGCCGACTTGGCGCCACTCGCTTTTTCTGCCTTCTCCCGGGCGGTTTCCAATTCCAGCGCTGTCGCGACCAACTGTTCGTTGGCGGTCTCCAATTCCTTCGCCTCATGTTCGGCCAGTTCCATCTGCCGGTGCAGCAGCCGTCTCGCGAACGCCATGCCGATCCCCCAAAGAAGGATCATGATCGAACCGACGCCAAACACGACCAGTTTGGTCGCGGTGCGCGCCGCCTCGCCCATATGCGTCGAGAAAGTATTCTCGAGCGAAGTCAGGCGGTCGTCGACCCGATCCACGCCGCCGAGCAGCCGGTCGCGGGTTGCCGGGTCGAGCGTGCCGGCAGCGATGCGCCGGTTGAGCTCCTCGCCATACCCAACCAGATCCGTCACCAGGGAGTCACCCTCGGTCCAATCTGCCACCGCGGCATCGAATGGGCCCCACCGGCGGGCCAGCCGGAAGAGGTTGATCAGCCCATCAACATCGTCCTTGTGGTTCTCGCCGCGCAGGAAGCCGTCGCGCGCGACGGCCGTATCGACTTTCGGTGCTTCCAGGGCAAGGCGCGCCGCGCGGTCGCCGCGCGGTACCGCGATGGCCGCGAGAAACGTGTCGTAGTCGCTGTTGCGCTGAGAATAGGCATAACGGTGGAGGCTCAACACCGCGATTTTTTCCGCCTTCGAATAACGTCCCTCGCCGGTGGAATACGCGCGCGTGCTGTTGACGACTTCGATCGCGGCCCAGCTCGCAGCGATCGAGATCAGAAGCAGGACAATGAAAGTCCCGGCGATCAGGATGAAGCTGCGCCTCTGCTGGCGAGATAGTTCCGAAGGCGCGTTGGTTCGCCTCGGCGCGCTGACTGGAGTTTTGTCCTCAAGCGTCATTGATGAACTCAACCGGTGTGTGTTGAATCGATCATTCAGATTTACGCCCCGGAACGCGCAGGCAATTGAGGAACGGCTACATTTTGACTACGGAATTTCAGCACAGGGACAATAAATTTCCGCCGTCTGTTATCGGTCTATCAAGGCTAAAAATTAGTTAAAGAAGTTCGCAACGCCGCCCGAAATCACCGCTGGCTGTGACGGGCCGATTTCTGCTCCCTGCCAGGAAAATCCGCCCTGGCCTCGACTTGGCGCGCGGGCCGGCGCGCAAAAGCAGGATGCGCGTGACAAATGGATAGCGAACTGAAAAAATTAACCCACAGCACGGGAGGGTTTTTCATGGATCGCCGCAGTTTCCTCGGGACGGGTGCGCTGGCCGGCCTGGCCGTCGCCGCCCCCCTCACCATGCCCGCCGCTACACGGGCGGCTGCGCCGGAAGCGCCGTCATGGCCGACCCCGCGTGGCGACGAGGAGCCGGCACTGGAGCCGGAGCTCGCAATCGTCGATCCGCACCATCATCTGTGGGACAAACGCCCGGGCACACCGAATTTCATGTTCCCGGATGTCCTCGCCGACCTGGGCTCAAGCGGGCACAACATCACGCAAACGGTGTTCATCGAATGCGGCTCGATGTATCGCGCCAACGGACCGCGCGAGATGCGGTTCGTCGGCGAAGTTGAGTTTGTGAATGGCGTCGCTGCGCAGAGCGCCAGCGGCAATTACGGGCCGATACGCGTCGCGTCGGGCATCGTGGGCCGGGCGGACCTCACCACCGGAGACGCGGTCAAGCCGGTGCTGGAAGCGCTGATCCACGCCGGCGATGGCCGGCTGAAAGGCACCCGCTACAACGCGTTTTACACGGACGTTCCGGTGATGGGCATGGAGCACGCGCCGCTCATCACTCCGAAGGGGCTGCTCGCGGACAGCAAATTTCGCCAGGGCGCCGCATCGCTTGCCGCTTATGGACTGAGCATGGATACGGGCTGCTTCCATCCCCAACTGATGGATATGGCCGCATTCATCTCTGCCGTACCCAATGTCACCATGGTGCTGAACCATGTCGGCGGACCATTGCTCGTCGGCCGCTATGCGAGCGACATGGCCGCGACTTTCGCCGAATGGAAGAAGGGTATGACAGAAGTCGCGAAGCGTCCCAATGTCGTAGTGAAACTCGGCGGTCTCGGCCAGGACTGGAATTACGCGATCGGCCATGTCGATCCGGCGACCAGCTCGATTGCGCTTGCCGAAAGATGGAAGCCGTGGATCGAGACCACGATCGAGCTTTTCGGAGTGCAGCGCTGCATGTTCGAGAGCAACTTTCCGGTCGACAAAACCACCGCCAGCTACGGCACCATCTGGAATACGTTCAAGCGCATCACCGGAGGCGCCTCGGCCGACGAAAAGGCTGCGCTCTATGGCGGCGTCGCGCGCAGAGTCTATCGGCTGCCGGTCGCGTAGGAGCGAGGTGCACTGCTGATGTGGAGATGGATCACAGCGTCATCGCTCGTGCTGGCCTGCATTCCGGCCCTGAGCATGGCTGCGCCGCCGCTGTTTGCGCCGTCACCCGACGTCGCCTGGATTGCCTGGGGCAATAATTTCATCCCGCTGCCGAATGGGCCGCAGCCGGTGTCGAATCCTCCGGACAAGCCATTCATCGTCGGTCCCATACCCGACCCCTATGTTCCGGAGCCGCCCGAATTCGAGCGCGCGCGTTTGGCGGCGGAACCGGCCTACGGAACAAAGATGCGAATCGCCGACCTGTCCAATCCGATTTTACGGCCCTGGACGCGCGATGCGCTGAGGCGCTTCAACGAAGATACGCTCGCCGGGAAGCTGATCTACAGCAAACAGGTATCGTGCTGGCCGATCGGCACGCCCGGCTTCCTGCTCTACCCGGTGCAACCGGTATTTATCGTTGAGGGCCACTCGGAAGTTCTGATGACGTGGCAGAACGATCATCAGGTCCGGCGCATCTATCTCGATGTGCCGCATCGCACGCGGCCCAAACCGTCCTGGTACGGAGATTCAGTTGGTCATTACGAAGGCGATACGCTGGTGGTCGACACAGTCGGAATCACGACCAAAGCCTTCGTCGACAATTACCACACGCCGCACAGCGAGCGGCTGCACACGGTCGAGCGATTCCACCTGGTCGACGGCGGGAACACATTGCAGGTGGATTTGCATGTCGAAGACCCGGTTGCCTTCACGACTCCCTGGGATGCGATCCAGCGTTACCGCCGCGTCGAGCCGGGTCAGATGATCGAAACCGCCTGCGCCGAGAACAACATCAATCCGTTCCATCAACCGCTGGAGCCGATGCCCGAGGCCAAACGTCCGGATTTCTGACCACCCGGTGTGACGCTCAGTGACGATTCGCTCAACTCAGATCGCCTCCCCCTGGCGGGGAGGCACGCGAATTTTCCATTCAGAAAATTCGCGGGTGGGGGGCACCACCGCTCGCACCCCCACCCGAAATTTGCTCCGCAAATTTCGACCTCCCCGCAAGGTGGAGGTAAAGACATTGAATCGACCTGAAGCCATATGCGCTTTCCCCCGAAGTGGCTGCCGGCTCCGCCTTCAAACCATCTCGCCTTAACCAATACTTGGTTGTCTGCATTTACGCTGACACGCAGGCGGTTAACTCCGGCGCGCGATCAGCCAGATGCAAACATTTGTCAGCGATTGGGTTTTCCGGCTGGTTCTGGCGCCGGCGGAACAGGCATTCCTTGCACTTGGCTCACCACTCTCGCTGGTCTCCCTGTTCTGTGCGCTGACGATCGCAACATTCTTCATCCTGTCGAAGCGCCCGGCCCGGCACGATCTACACCCCAAACTGCTCCTGCGCGCGTTGCTTCCCCGGCGAATGATCTTCAGCGCGTCGAGCCGTACCGATTTCTTTTTCCTGCTCATGGCGGTTTTCGTTTTCGCGCCGACACTGGGGTGGGCCGTGGCCTCGGCTATCTTCTTCAGCACGCAAGTCACCGGCGCACTGACCTTGTTGTTTGGCATTCCTTCCACAACGTCATTGAATGTTTTCGAGTGCCAGTTGATTGCCACGATCTTCCTGTTCCTTGCCCATGAGCTCGCATACTGGACCGATCACTATCTAAAGCATCGCATTCCGCTTCTCTGGCAATTCCACAAGGTCCATCACACGGCTGAGGTGCTGACGCCGATGACGAATGCGCGCGTGCATCCGGTCGACGCACTGGTTTACGCGAACATTCTTGCCGTGTTTCTGGGCGTAACGGGCGGACTCCTGAACTACGCTTTGGGCCGCCCATCGCTGGCAATCACGCTGGGCGGTACCAACGTCATTTTGATCGCGTTCTACTGCACCATTGCTCACCTTCAGCACTCCCATTTCTGGATCGCCACGACGGGCGTCGTGGGACGTGTGCTTTTCAGCCCTGCGCACCATCAGATCCATCACTCCGCGGACCGGGTGCATTTCGACAAGAATTTCGGCAGATGCCTCGCCATTTGGGACTGGCTGTTTGGAACACTGCACGTGCCATCGCGCGCGCCGCTGCCGTTGCGATACGGCGTTGCCGCCGAAGGCTTTGACCCGCATGGCGCAACGGGTGCGTTGCTGATGCCTATCCTTCAGGCATGGTCGTACACGCGTGTGCTTTTCCGGTTTGGAGCGCCCGTAAACGGCTGATATCCGGCACTATCGGCCGAGAATGTTACCAGACATCGCACCGGGATCGCGCTCGGGCCAGCTTCCGTCCTCCACCTGGTCGAAGAAACTGGCGAGCTGTGCGTTGAACGCTTCGGGTTCTTCCAGATTGAGCGTGTGGCCGCTGTTGGGCAGAACGGCGAGCGCGGCTGTGGGAATCATGCGCTTCAAAAGCAGGGCAGGCTCGAGACATGGCCAGTCCTCATCGCCGGTCAGGATCAGCACCGGCAGTTTGAGCGCCTGCATTTTTCCGGTGAGATCGTACAGCGAGGGCCGCCGCGCCTGGACACCGCGCATGGTCAGCGCCGATCCCACCGTGGAATGTTCGGCGAGCTGCTCCACCAGTTGTTTCCAGGCTTGCGGTTTTTTTCTGCGGAATTGCACGCGTGTCGGCCCGAGCAAATAAGCCTCGGCCGCTTTTGCGATGCCGAGATGTTCGAACTGCCGGGCCGCGGTTTCCGCTTCGGCCTTAAACTGCGCTCGGGCCTCCGGTGCTGCGCCATAGCCGCACCCGGCGATCACCAGCGACAGCGCGCGCGCCGGATATTCGAAAGCGAAATGCAGCGCTGCAAAAGCGCCCATCGATAGCCCGACAAGATGCGCCTGGGCGACACCAAGGCTGTCCATGACCGACCGGATGTCGTCGCGGGCGCGTTCCTGCGAGTAGCGCGCGAGCTGGCTTGGTATGTCGGATGGCAGATAGCCGCGCGCATTGAATGTCACGCATCGGTATTTGCCGCTGAAGTATCGGACCTGCGGCTCCCATGACCGTGCGTCACCGGCAAATTCGTGGACGAACACAATGGGCGTGCCGCTCCCCGTGTCCTCGTAATAGAGCTTGATCCCATCATCAGTTGTCAGATGCGGCATATCGATCGCAGTTTGTAACGCGACAACCACCTTGTATAGATGGAAGCGATCCGCCGAATGGAGATGGCGCTACCATGCAGTTCGGTATGAAGCTTGGAAAGTCCGCCGAAACCCATCCCGGAGACGCCCGCCTGCGCGGTTTTGCCTTGGCAGCCGCACTCGTCTTGCAAATCATGGGACCGGCTTTGGCAGCGCAGACAGTCGAGATCAAACTGCCGCTTCCGGGCGATCTGGTTCCTGCGCCATTCGGATATGAAGCCGTCAGCGGCAATTACGCCGTGGCGCATACCAGCGATGTTTATATCAGCCCATACCTGTGGGCGGGCAAAGTGCTCGGCGTGGAGATGCGGGCCAATCAGCCCGTCCAGGTTCTTGCCAAGGTGAAAGATTACGACTGGCTGCTGATAGGAACGAACGGAGTCCCACTCGGCTACCTGCCCCTCTCGGCGGTCGCTCAGGTGAAATAACGCGCTCTCCTTCGCCTCTCCCCTTGAGGGAGAGGGACGCAGCGCCCGCGCGTAACGCAGTTACGCGCGCAAGGGCGCTGCTGGGTGAGGGGAGCGTTGAGCAATCCTGATGGCAAACCGCTCTAGAAATCCGGTCTGCCGGCGGTCGGGATCGGAACCGCATTCCGACCTTTGTCTCCGAAGTAATCCGCCGGATTTTCCGCGCAGATGGATTCCACCCATTGTCCGGACCGGTCGCCAAAGCCCGGTTCGAAATCGACTTCACCCTTCCAGGCCTGGGTGAACGCGCCGGGGTCCTCGACCGTGACGACGGTCTCGATTTTCTTTTTCGCGTTGTTCAGCCGGAAGCGCTCGACAACATGCAATTGCTTCGTATGGGGCGTCCGGAACCTGTCGATCGGAACGCTGTCGTCCAGCCCCACCGTATCGACCACGAGCGTGTCGCCATTCTCGTAATGGCCCACCGATTCACCGTATACTGAATACTTCACCTTCGCACTGTGCGGAACGTCCAGATATATGCGGCGGACCTGCGCATCGCGCTGCCACATGATCCAGACTTCCTTCGGCGTCTGGACAAACTGAACCGGCTCTCCGGGAAACAGCAGAAGTCCGGGAACGCCGCCCGGCCAGCAGCGCGACGTCGTATAAAACGGTATGTCCCCTGCGGCGACACGCTGGTTATTGACGTCCATCAGCTTCTTCGCCCAGGGCTTCAGGATCGGGTTGCTGGTGGTGGCGCGGTAGGGGACCTGATCAACCTTGAACGGCTTGCCTTCCTGCACAATCGGGCCCGGTCCGGGGTCGCCCGGAGCGTGCAGGAACATCGTTCCGCTCTCCAGCACCCAAAGTTTGTGGGTCGAGAAATCCGGAAACGAGCCGCCGTCTTTAGCTGCCGGCTGGGCGACTACCGGCAAAGCACCAGCTGAGATCGCCACCAGAGCGGAAAACAATTGCGCTGTCAGGCGGGAGTTCATGATCTTCCCTCGTCTCTGCGCGTCAGACCAAATTGCGCTGAAATTATTCCACAAAATGTGGTGCCGGCCCAGACCGGGTTCACACAGTGGAGACCGCACGGAACGCCGGAGGCGGGACGGCATTTACGGGGAGTCCATTCGAGGATTGAATGGCTTCAAACCACAAAATCGCACGATCCCCCGAGCAGGATGCTGTCGTCGAGCCAGCGCCTGAACCTGGGTTAGCGAATCAATCGCCCGAACGCGAGTTGCATTTGCGCATCCGTCAACAGGAAATCCTGTCCGAGTTGGGCGTCAGCGCCCTGAAGGATATCTCATTCGATGAGCTTGCCGACGAAGCCGTGAGAGGTTCAGCCGAGGGCCTCGAGGCGAGCTGCTGCAAATTGACCGAATACATACCCGCCGATGACCGTCTTCTGGTCCGGGCGGGCGTGGGCTGGTGTGCGGGAACGGTCGGAGTTGCAACCATCCCCGCCGATACCTCCTCTCCATCCGGCTTTGCTTATCGCACGGGAAAGCCGGTGATCTCGAACCATCTGGAGACGGAGGGGCGGTTCAGGACACCCGGCTTGCTCGCACAGCACAGCATCCGGCGCGCCGTCAATGTGATTGTGCAGGGGGAAGACCACGCCTACGGGATTCTCGAAGTCGACAGTACGGACCCCGGCAAGTTCACGGACCACGACATTACCTTTCTTCAGGGGGCGGCAAACATTCTCGGCATGGCTCTGGAGCGTCAGCGCAGGGAAGCGGCGCTGAGCGCCGCACTGGAGCGGCAAAAGCTGCTCGCCCAGGAGATCAATCATCGGGTGAAGAACAGCCTGCAACTGGTCGCGAGCATGTTGAGCCTTCAGGCGGGCAATGATCCCGCCGCCGGCGAGCGTTTGCAGGAAGCGTCAACTCAAATTGCGGCGATCGCCCGGGCCCATGATCGTCTGTATCGGACCGAAGACGTCGAGAACATCGAAATGGCCGACTACCTCGCGGCCATTTGCCGCGATCGCGTCGACACGACCTCCAACGTCGAGATCACGTTTCAGGTCAAATATGAGGGCGCGGAAAAGCCTCTTTTGCTCGACACCGACCGCGCCATCACCATGGCCTTGACCGTCACTGAACTCGTACTGAATGCGACCAAGCACGCTTATCCGAACGGAGTTCATGGCCATATCTGGGTCTATCTCCGTGAAGAGGGTGACGCGCTTGCAGTTTCCGTGCGGGATGAAGGGGCGGGTCTTCCCCCCGATTTCGAAACCAACAGGAGGCGCCTTGGCCTCGGCACGCGGCTTGTCAGCGCGTTTGTCAAGCAGTTGCGCGGACAGCTTCACGTCAATCGACTCCACCGCGGCACGGAATTCGTCATCCAAATCCCGCGGTCTTAGCTGCCACCCCGCCTTACCCCCCGCACCTTGGAGTGATCGAACCAGGCCCTGCACGGACTTGCGCGACCTTTCAGCCCAACTGTATCTCTTTCGCCTCTATGTCTTTTCTCGTTTCCTTTCCGTCGCGGCGACAGGTTAAGCCGATCCGCCGTCTTCGCAGGTTTGTTTTTGCGTGGCGGCTCTGGCGCAAGCGTCTGGTGTTCTGGCTGGGCGCGATTGCCGTCGGGCTCGCCGCGTCGGGATTCGCAATTGTCGCCAACGAGGCCCAAAGCGCATTCGCGCGGCTCGTCGCCATCTCCGCTTATGCCCCACTCATTGTGAGCCCGCTGATGTTTGCGCTGGTGGCCTGGGTGACGGCGCGCTGGTTTCCAACGACGGTGGGCAGCGGCATCCCGCAAGCCATTGCCGCCCGCGCGCTGCGCACGCCGGCCAGCCTCGATTACCTCCTGGGAACGCGGGTGATCCTCGGGAAAATGGCGCTTTGTGCGCTTGCACTGCTCGGCGGCGCATCGGTCGGACGCGAAGGCCCCACCGTGCAGGTCGGCGCGGCGATGATGCTGCTCGGTGCGCGCATCGGCGGCATAGGACAGGCGCGCGGAATTCTGCTCGCGGGCGCGGCGGCCGGTGTCGCCGCCGCCTTCAACACGCCGCTCGCCGGGATTGTCTTCGCCATCGAGGAGATGGCGCGCAGCTTCGAACACCGCAACAGCGGCACGGTCTTGATGGCCATCGTTCTTGCAGCTGTCGCGGCCATCTCAGTGCTCGGCAACTACGACTACTTCGGCGTGGTGAACGATCAATTCAACCTCATCCGTGACTTCGTCCCAGTCCTGTTGGTCGGGGTCGCCGGCGGTTTGGGCGGCGCGCTGTTTGCCCGGGCTCTGGTGGATGGCGGCAAGTTTCTGCGCACAGCCGGCCGATCCTTCGTCACGAGATATCCGGCCCTGTTCGGCGCCGCCTGCGGCCTCATCATCGCGTTACTCGGCCTTGCCGCGCATGGGGCCGTCTACGGCACCGGTTATCAGCTCGCGAACGACCTGCTGCACGAGAGGTACCGGGCGACTGTGGTTGTCACTATCGCCAAATTCCTCGCCACCACGGTGTCGAATATTGGAGCCATCCCAGGAGGATTGTTCTCGCCCAGCCTCAGCGTCGGCGCATCGCTGGGCTCGACGCTGGCGGCATGGTTTCCCCACACGCCGCCGCAGCTGGTCGTGCTTCTAGGAATGACGGCCTATTTTGCCGGCGTGACACAGGCGCCGATTACCGCCTTCGTCATCGTGCTGGAGGTCACCGGCAAGGGCGTGATGCCGGTGCCACTGATCGTGACCGCGGTTGTCGCTACGGCGATATCCCGCCTGTTCAATCCGGTATCCCTCTATCACATGCTGGCCGAGCGGTTTATCGCGCAGACGCGCGTATTGCTGACGGCCCAATCGCACGCAGTGACCTGACCGGCCCGAATTCTCGCCTGCCGCAAAATCTGGTGTAAGCCTGCATCTGGTCTAAGCCTGCGTGGCGTCAGCCTCGAAATGGATCGAATGTCTCCGCTCTACCTGAATGTCGGATTGTTGGTGCTGATGGCGGCGGCGATCTATTTCTCCTGCGAGTTCTTTGTGAACGGAATCGAATGGGTCGGGCGCAAATTCAACATCGAACAGACGGCAACCGGCTCAATCCTGGCCGCCTTCGGGACCGCGCTCCCCGAAAGCGTCGTGACATTCGTCGCGGTGGCGTTCGGGCATGATGAAGCACAAAAGCAGTTGGGTATTGGAGCCGCTCTGGGCGGGCCGCTGGTATTGTCGACCATCGCTTACGCGACGGTGGGCATCGTGCTGGTTTTCGGACGCCGCGCATCGCGAGCACGCATGCCGCTCGACGTCGACCACCGGCGTTTGAGCCGGGACCAGGGCTGGTTTCTTCTCATTTTCTTTTTCGAGGTCGGCCTTGGCCTGATTGTCTCCACGCTGAAGCCCTGGCTCGGCATTGTCTTTCTCGCCGCCTATGCCGCGTATTTCTGGAATGAGACCCGGGGCCGGGCCGGCGAACCCGAACATGCATTAGAGCCGCTGAGACTTGCGCCGCGGCGCACCACCCCGCCGGCAGGGCTCGCGATTGCGCAGACGCTCGGCGCGTTGGCGGCGATCTTCATTGCGTCTCAGCTATTCGTGGCTCAACTGGACGGAATTACCCCGCGTCTTGGATTGCCTCCGCAGCTTGTGGCGCTGCTGTTGAGCCCGATTGCGACGGAACTCCCGGAGACAATGAACGCGATTATCTGGGTCCGTCAGGGCAAGGAACGCCTGGCGCTGGCAAATATCACCGGCGCCATGATGATTCAGGCGACCGTTCCCACGGCATTCGGGCTGTTCTTCACGCCGTGGTTGCTGGACCGGACACTGGTTCTGTCGGGCATCGTGACCGCGCTTTCGGTGCTGTGCCTGTTTGCCCTGTTTGTGCGCGGCGCCATGACCGGCCGGAGACTCGCGTTTTTCGGGTTGTTCTACGGGGTGTTTGTAGCTGGGCTCATAGCTCTTAAGCCGTAGCGCGTTCCGAACTTCAAAGTTTGAGGGGCCATTGCATGGCCCCGGATGGCTGGGGGACGAGGATTCGAACCTCGACAGGCAGAGTCAGAGTCTGCAGTCCTACCATTAGACGATCCCCCAGCAGAGGGACGGGCCGAGGTCTGGCCCGGCTGTAGGCGGATACGCTCTATCGCCTCTTTGGTGCTCCGGCAAGACGTCCTACTTCGCGGCATTGTCGCCTCGGAGGACTGATCAGGGCGGGTCGAGGAAGAGAAGCTTGAAGCTACCGGGAATGGTTTTCAGATTGCGGCCGCTGGTTGGCGGCGGCGCAGCCGGATCGAGATCGGCGGCGGCGAGAAAAATCCGTCCCGTCTCGGGAAGGATTGCCATGGTGCGTGCGGTCAATACGGTTCCGACATCGCCCAGCGACTGGAATTGGTTCGCGCCCTTCTCCGCAATCACCGACAGCGTGCCCGACAAACCGTTCGAGCTGAAGAACAGTTTGCGGTTGGGATCGCGTGCAGCCGCATCGGTGCCACGCCCGATCGGAACCGCTGCAACCTCTTTCCCGCTGACGGTATCCACGATCACCGCCATCCCGTTGGTGCATGTCGTAAACAGACGCTGGTAAATGGCATCCACTGCGATCCCGTGCGGGCTTTCGCAATTGGGCACAGGCCATTCCGCATCAACGCGGCTGTTTGCGCTGTCCACCCGGATAATCGCACGCTTATCGGCGGCGTTTACGTAGACCTTGCCGCGACTCCACTCTGCATATTCGAGCTTGCCAGCTCCGGCATCAATGGTCGTGACTACCGTGTCTGTTTTGGCGTCGATCACCGTGATTTTGCCGGCATCGCCGTCAACCACAAACACGCGGCCCGCCGGATCTGCAGCGATGGCGTCGGCGTCATCATCCACGGGAATTCGCGCGACGATTTTGAGCGTCTTGAGATCGAAGGCAACCGCCTGCTTCGCGGCGCGATCCGTCGTATAGCCCTTGCCGATTGACGGCAGTATGGCGAAGCCGTGCGGCCCACCGGGAGTGAATCCCTCCACCGTTCCGACAATGTGCCCGTCGAGTCCATCGACGACGCTGACCCGGTCACCATGCGAGACGTAAACGTCATGCGTCGCGCCATTATAGACGAGATAGTCCCACTGTTCCGGCGATCCGAGCCTGACCGACTTCGTCACGCGATAGGCGAGCGGATTGTCGGCCGCGCTGACGCCAAACGGCGCGAATGCGGCAAGGCACAGTGCAGCGATCCAAATGGGAAAGCGGGCCATGACGTTCCTCCGGTCCGTCTCAGTCCGCAAGAATATCACATCGGTTGCCTTGGCGACGGGTGCTGCCATAAGGTCCATGACATGAGACTGGCTCTGGTATCGGCAATTGCAGCGGCGGTTTTTGTGGCGCCGCAAGTGGTTGGCGCGGCGGAATCAATCCCGGATCTGTCCGGCCAATGGGGGCGGCTGTCGGTCGATTTCGAGCAGCCGGCCTCGGGCCTCGGGCCGATCACCAATCTGAACCGCAAGCCCGATGGGTCCAGCAACGGCGCCCGGCGGGTCGGCAATTATAATGACCCGAATCTCACTCCGGCCGCGGCGGCTGAGATCAAACGCCTCAGCGCTTATTCACTGAAAGGCGAAACCTTCCCCAATCCGCAGAACCAGTGCCAGCCGCAGGGCGTGCCCTATGTGCTGTGGCAGCTCGGCATGCAATTGCTGCAGGGGCCCGACGAGATCACCCTGCTCTACCTTATCGATGGACAGATGCGCGACGTGCGCATGAACTCGCAGCACCCCGCGCATGTGACGCCAACCTGGTCGGGCGATTCCATCGGCCACTATGAAGGCGACACTCTGGTCGTGGACACCGTCGGCGTGAAGTCCGGGCCCTTCTCCATGATGGACCAGTACGGCACGCCCTACAGTCCGGCGCTCCATGTCATCGAACGCTATCACCTGATCGACGGAATGGCCGCGAAGGCCGCCGCCGAACAGGCCGAGCACGTGAACGGCGGAGTCATGGGCCGCTTTGCCGACCGCACGGGCAAGGGCAAGGGGCTCCAGATCGACGTCACGGTCGAAGATCCTGGCTCATTCAAAAAGCCATGGAGCGGGATCGTGACTTACCTGCCGGGCCTGCCGTGGCTCGAATATATCTGCGCCGAGAGTCCATATGATTATGTCACCGGAACAAATCCGCAGCTCCCGACCGCGGCCAGGCCGGATTTTTGAGACCATGCGGAAGTTCGCTCAGCTCAAATCCGCCTCCCCCTTGGGGGGTTGGAGCCGTCGCACGGCAGCGGAGCTGACGTGCAGGCGGAAACGCGACCTTGCAGTTCGCAAAGTGCGGGTGGCGGACATCTTCGCGATTACCCCCACCCGAAATTTGCTTCGCAAATTTCGACCTCCCCACAAGGTGGAGGTTAAAATTCACCTTGGCCTCGCCGCGCTCGCAGTGATCTGCAGCGCTTTTGCGGTCACATCCGCATCTGCCGCGGACAGCAATCTGTTCAACGGCAAAACCGTCACCTACATCGTCGCGGTTGGCCCGGGCGGCGGCTACGACACCTATGGCCGTCTCGTCGCGCGCTTCATGCAGAAACATCTGCCGGGTTCGCGCTTCATTGTGCGCAATGTGCCGGGAGCCGGTCACATCGTCGGCGCCAATACTCTGTATGCGTCCAAACCCGACGGGCTGACCATCGGCACTTTTAATACTGGCCTGATCTATGACCAGCTCATCCAGCGCGAAGGCGTGCTGTTCGACCTGAAGAAATTCAGCTGGATCGGCAAGGCCGCGACCGACACGCGCGCGCTCCTGATCGCCAACAATTCCGGGTTCAGGAGTTTCCAGGATCTGCGCAATTCAAAGATGCCGGTGAAATTCGCCGCATCCGGCGTCGGCGCCGCGGATTACGTCGAAACCCGCATCCTCGCCGATGCGCTGCACGTCAACGCGCAGATCATCCCCAACTTCACCGGAAATGCTGGCGAAATGAGCATGATGCGCCAGGAAGTCGCCGCCAAGGTGTCCACCGTCGACTCCATGGAAGATTTCGTCAAAGCCGGGCATGGGTTCTGGGCGCTGTCGCTGACCGGCAATCCTGCGGCGCTCCCCGGCGTGCCGCGCGCCATGAGTTTCGCCAAAGACGAACGCATGAAGCGGCTCTTGACCCTGGTCGAAACCCTGTCGGAAATCGGCCGTCTCACCGCCGGTCCGCCCGGCATGCCGCGCAATCTGCTGGATGCGGAACGCCGCGCCTATGACGCCGCGGTGAGCGATCCCGAATTCCTCAGCGAAGCGAAACGTCTTCAGCTTCCGATCAGCCCCGCCACCGGCGAAGTGGTGGAAGCGAAAATCAGGGACGCATTGGCCCAGCCGCCGGAAACCGTGACGTTCCTCAAGTCGGCAGCGCTGGCGAAGTAGACCCTCCGTGTTCCCGGCGGAGCGCGAGGGGAAGGGAACCCATCCGCGCCGCGTCGGCGGCGCGAAGAAATCTCTTGGCGCGCGGACGCGCGCCTGATGGATCCTCTTCCCTCACCGCAGCTATGCCGCGGTTCGCCGAGGATGACACAGGGATTTAAAAATCCGGATGTAGCGCGGTCGGAATCTCGGTCGCTTTGCCGTGGTAATACTCATAGGCATTTTCGGCGCAGACCTGTTCCGAGAGCGGACCTGCCGCGCGCCGGTAAGTAACCTGGGCATCCAGCGGCGCTTTGAGATAGGCGGGGTCTTCGATCGTCAACCTCAGCTGCAGGCCTGTGGGATAGTTCGGATCGATGGGTACAGCGCCCCGCGGCCCGCCGACGCGTCCGCTGACCTTCTCAAACGAGTCCTGTGCCTGCTTCGCCTCATTTGCGCCGATCAGACGATAGCGCTCAACCACATGTAGGCCATCGCTGAACGGCGTGCCAAAGCGGTCCATGACGTCGATCCGACCCGGCTTCACTCCGATGGTGTCGATCACCAGCGTGTCGCCCTCGTAATGCGCAATGGAATCGCCCATCCATGATGGCGTGACGTGCGCCGGATGAGCCCCGCCAAGGCGCACGTGGCGCACCTGCTGATCCTGGTTGTAAACAAAGGTGATCTCATCCTGCTTCTGGAACATTTCCAGGCCGAGCTGCATGCCGAAGACGAAGGGCGGCTGATAGGGCGCGCACTGGTTTGACGGATCGGCGATGATGTCGCCCTTCATCGCGGCGTCGGAACGCCTGTGCACGATGTCGCGCGCGGCGGGTTTGAGAATGGGATTGTTGTAGTCTCCGGCCGGACGTTCATAGTCGCCGGTCGTACTGCCCGGTTCGTGGATCAGGTTGCCCATTGGTTTATATTGGGACAGTACGGGCTCCAGTTCGAAGGCATTGCGGCCCCATACACCGGAAAAGTCGGGTATCTCCGATGTGGCAACTGCCGGCGCCGCAGCAATCAGGATCAAAGCCGACGCGCAAAACGACTGGAACAAGACCTGTTTCATCGCAACACCCGGTTCAGGTTGTGGTGCCGGAACGATACCACCGGGTTGGAGCTCTCGTCACGTCGCAGTTCTTTCCTTTCTCGCTCCTCGTTGCGTGCTACTCGCTCCTCCCCTTGCGGAGCAGCCCGTAACGGGTGCAGGCTTCGCGCCAGAAAACATCCAAACGAAAAGCCCGGGAGGCGGAAATGGCCGCATTGTCCATCACGGTCAACGGCAAATCTGTTCGTGCGGAGATCGAGCCGCGCACTTTGCTTTCGACGCTGTTGCGCGATCGCCTGACTCTCACCGGCACGCATATCGGCTGCGACACCAGCCAGTGCGGCGCCTGTGTGGTGCATGTGAACGGGAAAGCCGTGAAGTCCTGCACCATGCTCGCCCTCTCCTGCGAAGGCGCGAAAGTCACCACCATCGAAGGTATCGGAAGTCCCGGCCAGCTTCACCCGATGCAGCAGGCATTTCGCGATAACCACGCGCTGCAATGCGGTTTCTGTACCCCGGGCATGATCATGTCCGCGATCGATATCGTGCGGCGCAAGGGGACGCGGCTCGATGAGCTGACCATTCGCAAGGAGCTGGAAGGCAATCTTTGCCGCTGTACCGGCTATCACAACATCGTCCGAGCTGTTGCTGCAGGCGCGCAGGCGATGAGCGAGAGCGACCGGCAGGCAGCAGAATAAGAAGAAAACACCTTTTGCCGCGCAGACGCGCGGCTGATGGGTTCCCTTCCCCTCGCCCTTCGGGCTCGGCCGGGAATGACAGGAGTTAGGAATGACTGACACGGGAATCGGCAAGTCCGTCAGGCGGCGCGAAGACATCCGTTTCATCACCGGCACCGGGCGCTACACCGATGACATCAATCGTCCGGGACAGGTCTGGGCGGTGTTTGTGCGTTCGCCGCATGCGCATGCCAAAATCCGGGGAATCGACATTCGCGCCGCGAGTCAGGCCCCGGGCGTCGTCGGCGTGTTCACGGGTACGGATGTCGCTGCCGACAAGATCGGAAACCTGATCTGCGGCTGGATGATTCATTCGAAGGACGGCTCGCCGATGAAAGCGGGCGTGCATCCGGTCCTTGCGACGGAACGCGTGCGCTATGTCGGCGATCATGTCGCGGTCGTGCTCGCGGAAACCAAAAATCAGGCGCGCGATGCCGCCGAGCTGGTGGAAGTCGATTACGAGCCGCTGCCGGCGGTGGTGCGGCTGTCAGACGCGCAAAGCAAAGGCCAGCCGCAGCTGCATGACGAGGCGCCCAACAACACCGTCTACCAGTGGCATCTCGGCGAGAAAGCCGCGGTCGATGCGGCGTTTGCCAAGGCCGCGCACCGGACAAAGCTGGAATTCATCAACAACCGACTTGTTCCCAACGCCATCGAGCCACGCGCGGCGCTGGCCGAATATGATTCCGGCAACGACAGCTATACGCTTCACACCACCAGCCAGAATCCGCACGTCACGCGGCTGGTGATGTCGGCCTTCATCGGCATTGCGCCGGAGAACAAATTGCGGGTCATCGCGCCGGACGTCGGCGGTGGATTTGGCTCGAAAATATTCGTTTATGCCGAAGAAGTGGTCTGCACCTGGGCAGCGCGGAAAGTCGGACGGCCGGTCAAATGGGTGTCGGACCGCAACGAATCTTTTCTTGCCGACGCGCATGGCCGGGATCACCAGACGATCGCCGAGGCCGCAATGGACGCGGACGGCAAAATTCTCGCGCTGCATGTGCGCACCAAAGCCAATCTCGGGGCCTATCTTTCGACTTTCTCCTCGGCGGTGCCGACCTATCTCTACGCGCCGCTGCTGTCGGGCCAATACGATATTCCGGCGATCTATTGCGAAGTGGATGCCGTCTACACCAACACCACGCCGGTGGACGCCTATCGCGGCGCCGGCCGGCCGGAAGCAGCCTTCGTGATCGAACGGCTGGTCGAAGTGGCGGCGCGCGAAATGGAAATCGACCCGGCAGAATTCCGTATGCGGAATTTCGTCCGCAAATTCCCGCACCAGACGCCGGTACTGTTCGCCTATGACGCGGGCAACTATCCGGCCTGCATGAAGCTCGCGCTGGAAAACGCCGACTATTCCGGCTTTGCCGCGCGCAGGAAAGCGAGCGCCGCGAAGGGCAAGCTCCGCGGCATCGGATTTTCCGCCTATATCGAAGCCTGCGGTATCGCACCGTCACAAGCCATCGGCGCGCTTGGAGCCGGCGTGGGAGGCTGGGAGTCCGCCGAAATCCGCGTCAATGTCACCGGCACGGTCGAAGTGTTGACCGGATCGCATGCGCATGGACAGGGACACGAGACCACATTCGCGCAAGTCGTCTCCGGCCGTCTTGGTATTCCGATCGAACAGGTCTCGGTCATTCACGGCGACACCGACAAGGTGCAGATGGGCATGGGTACCTACGGCTCGCGTTCCGGGCCGGTGGGAGCCTCGGCGATTTACCGCGCCATCGACAAAGTCATTGTCAAAGCCACGAAAGTCGCGGCGCGCTGCATGGAGGTGCCTGAAGACAAAGTCGAGTTCGCCGATGGAATATTTGCCGCGCGTGGTACGAACCAGACGATGAAGTTCGGCGATGTCGCTCTGCAAGCCTATGTCGCGCACAAATTCAATCCGGCGGAAATCGAACCCGGATTGAAGGAGAGCGCATTTTATGACCCGCCCAACTTCACCTTCCCGTCCGGCGTCCATATCGCCGAAGTGGAGATCGATCCGGAAACCGGCAAAACCAGAATCGAGCGCTGGACCGCGGTGGATGATTTCGGAAACCTGATCAATCCGATGATCGTCGAGGGCCAGGTCCATGGTGGCGTGGCGCAGGGCGTCGGCCAGGCGATGCTGGAACACACCGTCTACGACGACAACGGGCAGCTGCTGACGGCGAGCTTCATGGATTATTGCCTGCCGCGCGCCAGTGACCTGCCGTCCCTCGATGTGGGAATGACCAACACCCCCTGCCCGTCGAATCCTTTGGGCGTCAAAGGCTGCGGCGAAGCGGGCGCAATTGCAGCACCTGCGGCCTTGATGAATGCCATCACCAACGCGCTCGGACATGAGGATATCGATATGCCGGCGACTCCCTTTGCGGTCTGGCGTGCGGCACAGCAGCGCGAAAAACAAGCGGCGGAATGAGGAGAAGCGGCCATGTATGAATTCGAATATCTCCGCCCCGCAAGTCTCGCCGAAGCCGAACGCGCGCTTGAGCGAGATGGTGCGAAACTTCTCGCCGGCGGCCAGAGCCTCATTCCGGCGCTGAAACTCCGGCTCAATCGCGTCGACTGCCTGATCGACCTGTCGCGGATCACCGGCATGCACGCAATCGCCAAGCGCGGGTCAATGCTGGCGATCGGCGCCATGGCGACCCATGCCGAAGTCGCGGATTCCGATGCGGTGCAATCGGCCATTCCCGGGCTGGCGCGCCTGGCCGGAGAGATCGGCGATCCGCAGGTGCGCAATTGCGGCACCATTGGCGGTTCGATCGCCAACAACGACCCCGCAGCCGATTATCCGGCGGCGGCACTCGCACTCGGCGCCACGCTGAAAACCAACAAACGCGAAGTCGCGGCGGAGGACCATTTCAGGGGACTCTTTGCCGGATTCGAGCAGGACGAGATTCTGACCGAAATCCTGTTCCCGATCCCGAAGCGCTTCGCCTATGCGAAATTCCCCAATCCTGCGTCGCGTTTTGCACTGACGGGCGCGGCCGTTGCCGATACCGGCAAAGGCGTGCGCGTTGCCGCAACCGGCGCGGGATCCAATGGCGTGTTCCGGGTCAAAGAATTGGAAGCCGCGCTGTCATCCACGTTCCGCACCGAAGGGCTGAAGAAGATCAACATCAATTCCTCGAATCTGATCAGCGATATTCACGGTGATGGGGAATACCGCGCCCATCTGATCGGTGTGATGACCAAACGCGCAGTCGATGCCTGCCTTGGATGAAGAAAGAATTTTCGCCAGATGCGCCTGGCGGCTGATTCCGTTTTTGTCGCTGCTGTTCCTGTTGAACTATCTCGACCGGGTGAATGTCGGGTTCGCGGCGCTCACCATGAATCGCGCATTGGGATTCTCACCTTCCGTATTCGGGTTTGGCGCCGGGCTGCTGTTTTTTTCCTTCTTCCTGTTTGCCATTCCATCGGCCGTGATTTCGCAGCGCTTCGGCGCGCGCTGGTGGCTGTTTGGGACGCTTAGCGTCTGGGGATTGCTGTCGGCCGGAACTGCGTTCGTGCGCGGGCCGGGTGAATTCTACGCGCTGCGATTCCTGCTTGGCGCGGCGGAGGCAGGATTCCTGCCCGGCATCATCTATTACCTGACATTGTGGTTTCCGCCGTCGCATCGCGCCAAATTCATGGCGATGTTTCTGGTCGCGGGACCGCTCGCGTTCATTCTCGGCGGCCCGGTTTCCGGCGCGATTCTTTCGGCCGGTACCCATGGCGGACTGCAGGGCTGGCAATGGCTGTTCCTGCTCGAAGGTCTGCCGACATTCTTTCTCGCGCTGATCATTCCTGCAGTGCTGCCGAATTCGCCAACCGCGGCGAAATGGCTGAATGAAAATGACAAGCGCCGGATTGCCGAGCGTCTCAGCCTGGAGAATGTCGAAGAACATCGCGATCTGTTGCGGGCGCTGCGGGACATCCGTGTGCTGACGCTCTGCGCGGTTGCATTCGGTGTGCTGTTCGGAATCTACGGCACCGGGTTGTGGCTGCCGCAGATCGTGTCCGGCATGGGCTTCTCGCCCCTGCAAACCGGAATTGTCGTGGCACTTCCTTATGCGGTGACGATTGCAGTCATGGTCTGGTGGAGCAAATCCAGCGACGTGAAGAATGAACGCGTGTGGCATACGGGAATGCCGCTCGTCATTGCCGGCGTGGCATGTGCGATTGCCGCCTTCGCGCGTTTCGATGCTGCATCGCTGATCGGGCTGAGCATTGCGGTCATGGCGCTCTATTCAACCCTATCACCCTTAAGTGTGATTCCGCTGACGGTGTTTGGTGGCGCGGCCGCCGCCGGCGCCATGGCGCTGGTGTTTGCCGTTTCGAGTCTCGGCGCATTTGTCGGTCCGGCCATCATCGGCGCGCTGCGGCAGCAGTCGGGAGATTACTACAGCAGCATCGCGGTCCTGGCGCTGGTGCTGACCAGTGCCGGCGTGCTGGTGCTTCTGATGGGGCGCGTCATGGCGCGCGGACGAGTTCGCATTCAGGGAAGCGCGTGATGAAGGCCGGTTTTATAACCACAATTCTGAGTTTGTCCGCGGCGAGCATCTCGCTGACCGGATTTCCGGCGGCTGGCCAGCCGGATAGCGCCATTCCAAATTTCTCCGGCTTCTGGTCGCGCGAGACATTCGGCTTCGAACCGCCCTATTCCGGCGCCGGCCCGATCAAGAACCTGATGCGACGTGCCGATGGAACAGCCGACGCCCGGCGGGTTCTCGGCGATTACCGCAATCCGATTCTCACGCCGGAAGCCGCCGCACTGGTGAAGAAGCGCGGCGATATCTCGCTCAGCGGCAATGATTATCCGACGCCGTCAAACCAATGCTGGCCAATGGTCGCGCCCTATATCTTCCGCGTCCAGGGTATGGAGGTGCTGCAAAAGAAAGACGAAATCATCTTCACCTATATGCAGGATCATCAGTTTCGGGTGGTCCGCCTGAATGCGCAGCATCCCGCGCATGTCGTGCCGTCATGGTACGGCGACTCGGTGGGACATTATGAAGGCGGCACGCTGGTTGTTGATACGGTCGGGATCAAACCCGGACCGGTGCCGATCCTCGATATGTATGGCACGCCGTTCAGCAGCTCGCTGCATGTCGTCGAACGCTATCGCGTGCTGAGTTATGACGACGCAAAACGCGCCCAGGACCGCGGCTTACATGAATTCGGTCGTCCGGCAACCGAGCAGGGCGCGATCATCGACCCCAACTATCACGGCCGCGGAATCCAGGTCGAATTCACCGTCGATGATCCGAAGGAATTCACCCGTCCCTGGTCGGGTCTCGCGACCTATCTGCAGGCTGGAGGCGAATGGGTGGAAAACGTCTGTGCCGAGAACACCCACGAATATTATTCGGCCCACGACACCGAAGTCCCGCAATCGCTGAAGCCGGATTTCTGAGTAATAGACTTGGCTTAGTTCAATTGCGCGGTCCCCTTCGTGGCCCCCACTTCGCCTTTTGGGGCAATCGACACATGTGGCCGCTTCGCGTTAGCTTTAGCTTGTCTGTTCACACAGCGTTCAGACAGCTGCTTCTAGAATTTCAATGATCGGGATTTCCTCGAGAGGGCGCCTCGCCGTAGCAGGGGCGGAGATCAACGATGAAGACAACGCGCATTTTCGCACTGCTTGTCATTTCCGGCGCGGTTGCCACACCGGCCTATGCGAATTTCTTCCACAATCCCTATATCGGGGTGAATCTGAATATTGGCTCGGCGCCCAATCCGACGCCGGCGCAGATCCGCGCGTTTGAACTGCCGACCATTACCCAGGACGACAGCTCAGCGCCCACGGCCACGGCCAACGCAGCCAAATCGGCCACTCAAGCTGCGGCCCCGGTGGCGCAGACTCAGCCGCAGCCCACGAGCAGCACACCGCCCGTGTCGGTGGCGTCTGAACAGCGCTAAGCGATTGTAATTTCTTCAGGGAAAGCGGGCCGCCCCACACGTGGCCCGCTTTACTTTTTCAGAATACCGCGCCGTGCCCGGACCACAGGCGGACGGCGTCTTCGACATTCAGAAGCCGGCGCTTGCCATCACTACGGGAGCGATTCCGCGAAAATACCGCGAATAACCCGGCCAAGATCACAAACAGACTGATTCGCATGCGAAAATAGTACCACGAAAGCTCTGGTGGTAACGGTGTTTGCAACCACACAGCTTGCCGAAAATCCATGAAAGGCGCACCCTCTTTCGCGGTTGGCGAGCCGGGAGGGAAACGCCATGAAATCATCACTTTTGCTTTCCGCATCCACCGCTTTGGCGGTCGCGCTTGCGCCCACCGCTTTTGGCCAGAATGCCGCCGCGCTGACCGGGACCGTGACCTCCGCGAAAGATGGTCCGATGGAAGGTGTCGTGGTGACGGCGAAGAAGGACGGCTCGACCATCGCGATCTCGGTCGCGACGGACAACAAGGGCCGCTACAGCTTTCCTGCCGCGCGGCTCGAACCCGGTCACTACACGCTGAAAATCCGTGCCGTCGGCTATGATCTCGATCGGCCAATGGCGAGCGATGTGAAGGCGGGCGCGGGTTCAACCGCCGATCTGAAACTCGTGCCGGCGAAAAATCTCGCGGCACAACTGACCAATGCCGAATGGCTGATGAGCGCACCCGGCAGCGATCAGCAGAAGAAATTCCTGCTCTCCTGCAACAGCTGCCACAGCTATCAGCGCATCGTGAATTCGAAGCACAGCGCCGACGAGTTCATGCAGGTGTTTGACCGCATGTCCGGCTATTATCCGGGCAGCACGCCATTGCAGCCGCAGCGCCTGATTGGCACGGCGCGGCGCAATCTCGGCGGCGGCGCCGGCAATGGCATGGCCGATGCGAGCCTGAGCGGGCGTATGCGCGGCGCGGCGGAATGGCTCGCGACCATCAATCTGCACAACGGTCCGCAGCGCAGTTACCCGCTGCACACGCTGCCGCGGCCGGCGGGACGCAGCACGCATATGGTCGTCACCGAATATGACCTGCCGCGCAAGACGATTGAGCCCCACGACGTGATCGTCGATCGTAACGGCCAGGTCTGGTACTCGGATTTCGGCGCGCTGTTCATCGGCAAACTGGATCCGAGGACCGGCAAGGTCACCGAATATCCCATTCCCAAAATCAAGGAAGGATTCCCGGTCGGCACGCTCGACCTTGAAGAAGACCACGAAGGCAATCTCTGGGTCGCCATGATGTATCAAGGCGGCGTTGCCGAGTTCGACAAGAAGACCGGTAAAGTCCAAACCTGGTCTGTGCCGAAGGAATGGCAGACGGATGCCACCCAGCAATCCTTCGTCTCACCGACATCCCTGCAGGTCGACGGCAAAGTCTGGGTGAAGAATTCAGATCATGCACAGATTCTGCGTCTCGAGCCGAAAACGGGCAAATGGGAGAACCTTGGCACTTTCACCGACCCGGACACGAAAAAGAACATCGGCTCCTACGGCATCAATGCCGACCTGAAGAACAATCTCTACATGCTCGATTTCAATTCGGGCGATCTCGGGATACTGGATTCGGCGACGAAGAAGCTGCGGATTTTCCGCACCGAGATTCCCAATTCCCGGCCGCGGCGCGGACGCGTGGACGAACAGAATCGCATGTGGTTCGCCGAATATGACGGCAATGCCATCGGCATGCTCGATCCGAAAACCGAGACCATTAAGGAATGGCGCGTGCCGGAAGAATGGTCGAACCCCTATGACGTGATGGTCGACAAGAATGGCGACGCCTGGACGGCATCCATGATGAATGACCGCGTGGTCCGGCTGAACACCAAAACCGGTCAGTTCACGGAATATCTGCTGCCGAATCCGACCAATATCCGGCGCGTGTGGATCGACAATTCCACCACGCCGGTGACGTTCTGGGCCGGCAGCAATCACGGCGCATCCATCGTCAAACTCGAACCTCAGGATTGAAACCATGGCTCTCAGTCGCCGGATCGTTCTTGCGTTCGTCGCGGCGGTGGCACTTGCGCCGGCAGCCGCAGGGGCACAACAACAAGCGACCCTTTACGAAGGTGCGCGGCTGATCACCGGTGACGGCACACCTGCGATCGAGAACTCAGCATTCCTGGTGCAGAACGGCGCCTTTGTGCGCGTTGGCCACAGGGGCGAAATTCCGCTTCCCGCAGGCGCCCGCCGCATCGATCTCACCGGCAAAACCGTCATGCCTACTCTCGTGGACATGCACGGCCATTTCGGATTCCAGAATCTGATCGCCGGCACCATGTCGAAAGATATGTTCAACCGGGAGAACCTGATCGATCACATGCAGCGCCTCGCTTATGTCGGCGTCGGTGCAGCGGTCGGAGTGGGCGACCTCGCGGACCGTTCCGACCTGCATGGCGGCCGCACGCATTGGAGCAATGCGGCTCTGGAATTGCGCAACGAAACGGTTCCCGGCGCGGCGATGTTCAAGACCGCAGGACCGGGCATCGCCTGGCCAGGATCGGGCGCGCAAGGCGATCCGTCACGCGTCGATGTCTCCTATCCCGTGACCACGGTCGCCGAAGCGCGAGCCGCCGTCGACGATTACGTGAAGATGAAGCCCGAATTCATCAAGATCTGGGTCGATGACCGCGGCGGAACGAAGAAGACGCTGACGCCGGAGCTCTACGGCGCGATTCTCGATGAAGCGCACAAATTCAATGTGCCGGTCGGCGTGCACAATGTGACGCTCGCCAATGCCAAGCAGATGGTCAAAGACGGCATGGAGGGGTGGCTGCATGTCCCGGTGCGCGGCGGCGATGTCGTCGATGACGAAATGATCCGCCTGGTGAAGGACCGGATCGCGCGCAATGACCGGCCGCATATGTGGGTCACGCCGGCGCTGATCACCGCATGGATGGACCTGGCAGGCGGTCCACAGCGCCCGAACTGGCTCGACGACCCGCTGCTCAAGGCGCTCTATTCGCCGCAGCAGATCGAACAATATTGGGGCGCGCCTTTGCGCAAAATGACGCCAGCGGATGTCGCGAAAGCGAAAGCGGCGTTCGCGGCCGATGGCAAGAATATGATGGTATTGCGCGCCGCCGGTATGACGGTCGTGGGTGGCACGGATACGGGGCAAAAGCGCCATCTGGTGGCGTTCGAGAATCATCTCGATCTCGAAAGCATGGTTGCGATGGGCATGACCCCGATGGAGGCGATCAAGGCTGCCACCAGCGACGGCGCGGCGGCCGGTCACTTCAACACCGGACTGGTGGCTCCGGGACGCAACGCCGATTTCATCGTGCTGAATGCCAATCCGCTCGACAGCATTTCGAACACACGAAAAATCGACAAAGTGTATTTGCGCGGCGCAGAAGTGCCGCGCGCCCAATATGCCGCCAAGTGGCAGGCGGAACTGAAAACAGCCTCAGCGAAATAGGTGGAAGCATGAGCAATCCGACGGAATCCCGGCGCAGCTTTCTGAAAACCGCGGTGGCGGGCGCAGGCGCGGTGGTGACCGGCGCCGCTGTTCCTGTGGCCGAGACGCGCGCCGCCGAGCCGATGCAAATGTCCATGCCGGCGGATGAGAAGCACGGCGCCTTTTTCAACGCTGACGACTCAGCCACCGTCGCAGCATTTGCGGAACGTATCTTCCCCGCCGCACCGGGCATGCCGGGCGCACGCGACGCCGATGTGCTGAACTATATCGACCTCGCGCTCGCCGGCGCCTATTCCGATATGCAGGAATTCTATCGCCACGGCCTCAACCAGCTCGACGCGCATTGCCGCGCGGCCTACCGCCAGCCGTTCGCGCGACTGGATCCAAAACAGCAGGACGAAGTTGTTGCCGCACTGGAAAAGGGCCGCGTTGAGGAATTCACCTGGCCGACAGCGCGCGCCTTCTTCACCACGCTGCGAACCCACACCATCGAAGGTATGTTTGCCGATCCCGTATATGGCGGAAACAAGGACTTCGCCGGCTGGAAGCTGATCGGCTTTCCCGGCGCGCAGCCATTCTTCAATAAAAATGAAATCCAGAGCCGCGAGGCCTTCACGCGGGCGCCCATGACCGGCCTGCAAATGCAGGCGGCCAATCGCACGCAGAGGGGTTGATCATGGCCAATCTCAAAACCGATGTGGTGATCGTCGGGGTCGGCGGCGCCGGCGGAATCATTGCCGCCGAACTCAGCAAGGCCGGAATGAAAGTTCTCGGGCTCGAGCGCGGGCCGCGGCTGCAGACCAAGGATTTCGATCCGCATGACGAGCTGCGTTATTTCCAGCGGCAGGATCTGCGTCCGAACTGGAAAACACAGCCGGTGACATGGCGCAGCGATGCGAACAAACGCGCGGCGCCGATGCGGACTCTGAATTACGGCGCGCAGGCAGGCGGTGGCACGGTGCATTACGGGGCGCTGTCGTGGCGCATGCATGAGAACGACTTTCGCGCCCGTTCGGCGACAGTTGAACGCTACGGCGCGTCCGCGATCCCCGCCGATTCATCGCTGAGTGACTGGCCCGTCAGCTATGCCGACCTCGAACCCCATTATGATCGCGCGGAATATGAGCTTGGCGTTTCCGGTCTGGCCGGCAATGTCCAGGGCCGCAAAAATCCCGCGGGAAATATTTTTGAATCGGCCCGGCACCGCGAATATCCGCTGCCGCCGCTGGATGCGGATGAGGCGGGACTGATCTTCAACGACGCGGCGCGAAAGGCCGGCTATCATCCATTCTCGTCGCCGCGCGCGATCCTGTCACAGCCGTATAATGGCCGCTCCGGCTGCACCTATTGCGGGTTCTGTCAGGCTTTCGGCTGCCACATCGGCGCCAAATCCAGCGTCCTCATCACCAAGCTTCCCGAGGCCGACAAGAGCGGCAATTTCACCCTCGTGACCGGCGCGATGGTCTATCGCGTCAATACCGATAACAGCGGTCGCGCCACCGGCGTATCGTTCTACGGTCCGGACGGTTCGGAGAACAATGTCGAGGCCGAACTCGTGATCCTCGCGCCGTTTGTCTATGACAATACGCGTCTCCTGCTGTTGTCCAAATCGGCAAAATTCCCCGATGGCCTGGCGAATTCCAGCGGCCATGTCGGCAACCATTTCATGGCGCATATTGGCACGCGCGTTCAAATCGCCTTCGACGACCGGCACGTGAACATCTTCATGGGTCCGAGCGCGCAGAAACATTCGATCGACGACTTCAATTCCGACAATTTCGATCATGGCGGGCTGGGATTCATCCGCGGCGCGCAGATTTCGGTCGCGCCGGTGGCGCTCGAAGGCGGACCGATCGGCGAGTCGACCATGAACCCCCCGCCGGGCGTGCCGTCATGGGGCGCGGGATGGCGCGATTTCTTCGCCAAATACTACACGCGCCACGCCGCCATTGTGGCGCAGACCGAAGACCTGCCCTACCCGCATCAGACCATCGATCTCGATCCGGATATCCGCGATCATTGGGGACTGCCGGCGCCACGCGTGACTTATGATTCACGCCGCCCGAACGAGTTGAAGCGCATGGAATTCATGGCGGCCAAACTCGAAGAGATCGGTCGCGCATCCGGCGCAAATCTGGTGTGGCACTCGGGCGCCAATGGCGGCGCGCCCGGCGCCCATCATATGGGCGGCACGCGGATGGGCAGCAATCCGAAAGATTCGGTCGTCAACCGCTATTCGCAGAGCTGGGATGTGCCGAACCTCTTCATTGTCGGCAGCTCGACATTCCCGACCATGGGCAGCGGCTTCAATCCGACACTCACCATCCAGGCCCTGGCATACATGTCTGCGGACGCAATCGTGAACCGCTACCGCAAACATCCTGGACCACTGATCGACGCGTAAAACCTGAACGGAGATGACCATGCGCAATGTTGCAGCAGCAATTGGATTGGTTGCGTTGGGCCTGACGGGTACGGCTTCGGCGGCGGAAATCACCCTGATTGCACCCGGCGGAATTCGCGCCGCGGTGGTGGAAATGATTCCCGCCTTCGAGAAGAAGACCGGAAACACGGTGAAGGCCACATTCGGTTCGGGCAACGGCACCAAGCAACGCGTTGTGAAGGGCGATGCCTTCGACGTGCCGATTGTCCAGCCGCCCTATCCCGATGTGCTGTCATCCGGGAATGTCGTGAACAGCAGCGAGAAGCCGCTGGCTCATGTGTCGGTGGGAGTCGCGGTACGTCCCGGCACGCCGCATCCGGATATTTCCACCCCCGAAGCGGTCAAGAAATTGTTTTTGTCGGCGAAATCGATTTCTTATCCCGATCCCAAAGGTGGTGCTGCGGCCGGCGTCAGCATGGATGAAACGCTGAAGAAACTGGGCATTGCCGACCAGATGCGCCCGAAGATCAAGCTCGCCCAGGGCGGCGCAGGCGCAATGAAAATGCTCGCCGACGGTCAGGTCGATGTCGGCCTCACATTCGTGAGCGAGATCATCACCGAGCCCGGCGTCGAAGTTGTCGGGCCGTTGCCGGAATCCATTTCCGAACCGACGCGCCTCTCGGGTTTCATTGGCACGCATGCGAAAGACCCCGCCGCGGCCAGGCAGTTGCTGGATTATCTTTCCTCGGCAGATGCGGCCAAAGTCTATCGTGAACGCGGCATGGTGCCGGGCAAGTAGCCCAAGACGAAATCACGCGTTTTCCTCCCCCGCAGTTAAGCGGGAAAGTGGCTCGCCGCGCCGAAGCTGCGAGGCAGCGAAGGCGGGCGGAACGAGAGCTGAAACGGCACGTTCTCCCGAATGTCAGGCTGTCACGGAGGACGGAAAATGTTGAATTGGCGCAATAATCGGTCCGGCTTGGAAGAAGCGGGCGAATACGCCATGGATCAGCTGCGTAGCGTGGCCAATTCGGCGGCCAGATCAGCGCGCGATGTGTCAAGCCAAATCGAGAGCTGGGCAACAGATGGCTATGAATCACTCCGTGACGTAGCCGAATCGGAACCTGCAGCTTTCTGGAGCGCGATCACCATCGGGATGGGAGCGCTCGCCGGCGGCTTGTTCGCCTGGTGGCAGACCAGTGGCAGCAAGCAGCGCCGTGGCCGTCGCCGTTCCGCCCGGACCGTGGCCGCCCGGTCCAGCATAAGCCGCAGCAAGCGGTCCATGGGTGCTGCCATGAACGGCGGCGGAATGGCCAAAAAGACGCGGGGCCGCCGCAGGACGATGCGCCGCGGAAAGATGGCCTGAATTTGCTGACGCGGCCCCCTGCCTGATCCGCAAGGGGCCGCTGACTGTACCGGGCCGAACAGCTATAACCGCCGCATGAGGCGGCGGATCCTTCCAGCCATCGCAGTTTCGCTCCTTGGCCTCGCGCCGGGTACATATCTCGCCGCGGAGCCCACATCCGGACCCACACTCGCCCTGTCGCCGGCGCGATATATGCGCGACGTGATCTGGCTCGCTGCCGACGATCTGAAAGGCCGCGGCGACGGTTCGCCAGAACTGAACCGCGCCGCGGATTACATCGCACTCGAGTTCCGCCGCATCGGTCTCAAACCGGCCGGTGATCACGGCACCTATTTCCAGGATTTCGACATCACCACCGGCGCCACGCCCGGTCCGGACAATCGTTTGGTGCTGGACGGCAAACAGCTCGCCGAGGGCCGCGATTTTGTCCCGATCGCTTTTTCCGACAACGGCTCATTGACCGGCCCAGTCGTGTTCGCCGGCTATGGCATCACGGCCCCGGAATATCACTATGACGACTATGCCGGGATCGATGTGAAAGGCAAAACCGTGCTCGTGCTCAGCCACGAGCCGCAGGAGAACGATCGCAATAGCGTTTTTAACGGCGCCAATCCGACACGCCACTCGACGCTCACCAGCAAGACGGTGAATGCAAAGCTGCATGGCGCGAAAGCGGTCATCGTTGTCAGCGATTTCAACCATGCAACCGACGATATTGCCGCCCCGACCGCCAATCAGGCCTTTGCAGATGAGGGGATCGCGGCGATCTACGCATCGCACGATGCAATCGCCGACGTCCTCAAACAGCATGGCATGGATCTGCGTGCGGAACAGCAGGCGATAGATAAGGACCTTCATCCGCGTTCGGCGGAAATTCCTGCACTCCAAATCAGCCTCACCACCGATCTTGTCAGAATCCGCAAGACAATCCGTAATGTGATCGGCGCCCTGCCCGGCAGTGATCCCAAACTCAAGGATCAATGGATCGTCGTCGGCGCGCATTACGATCATCTCGGCCTTGGCGGGCCCAATTCACTGGCGCCGTCACTGATCGGGCAAATCCATCACGGCGCGGACGACAACGCGTCGGGCACCGCGGGCGTGATGGAGCTGGCGCGAATTGCCGAAATCAATCCCGAAAGCTGGCACCGCTCAGTTCTGTTCATGACATTTGCCGGTGAAGAAATCGGCCTGCTCGGTTCGTCCTGGTTCGTCAATCATCCGACCGTCCCGCTCGATCGCGTCGATGCCATGCTCAACATGGACATGATCGGCAGGATGAGCAATGAGAAGCTCTATGTCGGTGGTGTTGGCACCTCGCCCGGTTTGAAGCCGCTGCTGCAGTCGCTTGACCCGAACGAAAAGCCGAACATGGTTTTTTCCGACACGGGATATGGTTCGAGCGATCATACGTCGTTCAATGCGAAACGGATTCCGGTGTTGTTCTTCTTCTCCGGTCTGCACACGGATTACCACAAGCCGTCCGATACGGCGGACAAAATCAATTCCGCCGGCGCGATGGAAATCCTGTCGCTGGTCTATCGCACGATGAACACACTGTCGGCGCAGTCTGCGAAACTGCCCTATGCCGAAACGCTGCAGGCGCTGCCGCAACCCGCAACTCCGCGCAGCCAGGGTTATGGCCCCTATTTCGGCTCCGTGCCCGATTTCCGCGACGATCTCAAAGGTGTGCTGTTTTCGGCGGTCCAGACCAACAGTCCCGCCGCCAAAGCGGGTTTGAAGGCGGGTGACCTGCTGGTGGAATTCGACGGCAAAGGGATTCAGAATTTGCAGGATTATGCCTATGCGCTGCGGGCGAAGCAGCCCGGCGATCTGGTGCAGGTGGTGGTCAAGCGTGACGGCAAGGACGTGAAGGCCTCCGTACTGCTGGAAGCGAGGAAATAGCGATGAAATGGCTTGGAATCCTGACGGCCGGCGCCGCCGTCGCAGCAGTCGGGACGATGATCGCGCCCGCGCCCGCACCGGTCTATTCGGTGGAGGTCGAAAAACCCTATGTGCCGCAGAACCCGCCATCGCAGCTGATCAAGTCCGATCCGCGCGAAAAGCATATCCGCAATATCCGGCAGCTCACCTTCAACGGCGACAATGCCGAAGCCTATTTCTCATTCGACGGGAAACAGATCACCTTCCAGTCGACGCGCGCGCCCTTCAAATGCGACCAAATTTTCCATATGAATCTGGACGGGACGAATTTGCAGCTCATCAGCACCGGCAAAGGCCGCACGACCTGCAGCTATTTCATGCCCGATGGCAAGCGCATCATCTATGCCTCCACCCATCTCACCTCGCCCGACTGCCCGCCTCCCGCCGACAAGTCGAAGGGTTATGTCTGGGCGGTGTATCCGTCATTCAAGATTTTCTCCGCCAAACCCGACGGCACCGACCTGAAGCAGTTGACCTTCGCGCCGGGTTACAATGCGGAAGCGACCGTTGCGCCGAATGGCAAGAAGATCGTGTTCACCTCGTCACGCGATGGCGATCTTGAACTCTATGACATGGATCCTGATGGTTCTAACCAAAGGCGGCTGACCCATGCGCTGGGCTATGACGGCGGTGCCTGGCATTCGCATGACAGCCAGTGGATTGTGTGGCGCGCCAACCGGCCGACCACGCCGGCCGAAGTCAAGGAATACAAGGACCTGATGGCGCAGAATCTGGTCAAGCCCGAGAAGATGGAATTGTGGGTGATGCGCGCCGACGGAACGGATCAGCATCAGATCACCCATCTCGGCGGCGCCAATTTCGCGCCCTATTTCTTCCCCGGCGACCAGAAGATCATCTTCGCCTCCAACTTCAAGAATCCGACGACGGGCAATTTCGATCTTTACAGCGTGAACCGCGACGGCACCGGATTGGAGCAGATCACCTTCGATGAAGGCTTTGACGGATTTCCGATGTTCACCGAAGACGGCAAGAAGATCATCTGGGAATCCGGCCGCAACACCGACAGCCCGCAGGCCAAGACCAACGTCTTCATCGCCGACTGGGTGCCGTAATCAACCTGACAGTTGGGGACATCGCGGGAGATCGCGAGACGGGGCTTGGACAATGCCAAACGAGTCCATTGAGGCTGCATGAGCGAGCGTAGGTTGTTCTTTTTCTTGGTGGCCTGTGGATTCGCCGCGGGGCTTTGCTACTGTCTCTGGAAGGGTGAAGTCAGATTGGGAGTCGGGACGCGCGGGCCAGTGCGCGTTTTTCGCCGTGAAACCGACCCGCTGGATTACTGGGGATCAATCTTCTTTGTTCTTGCCGCAACTACAGCCATGGCTTGCGCTGCGATCTTCGAACAATGATCTCTTACACTGCCGAATCTGTGGTTGGCGCTTGCAGCCAGTAGTATCTGGGCCGGACGCACGACCGGGTAATGAAAGTGGACCTTACGGGGCCAGCTGCATCAGCGCGGCGGCGTTTACCTGCGTCCGAGTCGCACCGGTCGCGTTACGCGTTTGTTACTCTCTGCCCCTGAGAATTGCGGCCATCACGCGGGGGCTGCGCCTTCCGTGTATCACGGCAATAACCCAAAGCGGCTTTTTGTCGGGCGCGTAGGCGATCAGATATTCCCGCACCAGAATAAAGCGCAGCGGCCGCGCGGTCAGGTCAGGACGTCTGTGGCCTCGGCTTGGCGACGCAACAAGTCCGCGAATGGCGGACATAATCTCGTCGATGACCCGATCTGCCGAGTCCAGATTATCGGCGCGAATAAACTCCCAGATTTCATTGAGATCGGCCAAGGCTTCCGGGTGGAAGCCATAGTCCGTCATTCGCGCGATTGCCCGCGGCGTGCAGCGGCGCTCTTCTCGCGGAAAAAATCTTCGACTTCGTCGCCCGGGATCAATTTCACCGACCCGCTTTCCAGCTCATCGTAGCGGCGCTCGAGCATTTCGCGTGCGCCTGCGAGCTCATTCAGATAGCCCTCGATCACGTCCTGCACGAGTTGCTCCGCGGTCAGGTGTCCGTCCTGCGCCGCCACCTGCTTGAGCTTCTCTTCGGTTTCTGGGCGGAAATCGATTTTCATAGCCAACTATATATGGATGAAGGCTTTCTCCGGCAACGCCTCCGGCTCAGGCTCGTGTATGCCATGCCACCTTACCGGTCACCGTACACCAATTCCAGCACGGCGGCGCCGTCTTTGCGCGGATCGGACGCGCCGAAATTCACGCCGGTTTTGGAATCGCGCATCACCGCCTGGCCCGCTCCCATGCGGGTCGAGGAATAATCGCCACGCATCACCAGCTTGTGGCCCATCGCGGTGAGCTCGGCGCGCACCTTGTCCGGAATGCGGGATTCGATATTCACATCGCAGCCACCAAACGTTTCTTTCGAAAATCGCGGCGCATCCAGCGCGCCCTGAATATTCATGCCGTAGTCGACCAGATTGGACACGAATTGCGCATGTGCCTGCGCCTGGTTCCAGCCGCCCATGATGCCGAAAGCAATTCGCACATCGCCATTCTGCATGAAGGCGGGAATGATCGTGTGCACCGGACGTTTGTGTCCGGCCAGCACGTCGGGCGATGATTTGTTGAGGCTGAACAATCCGCCGCGGTTCTGCAGCACGAAGCCGGCGCCGCCCACCGTCACGCCCGAACCAAAACCGACCGTCGCGAAATTGCTCTGGATCAGCGAGACCATATTGCCGTCTTTGTCCACGACCGACAGATAGGTCGTGCCGTTGTCGGTGCCCGGAGGTTTCCCGGCCATCTGCCCGCAGGAGGCATGCTCCGGATTGATCAGCTTGCTGCGCTCCGCCGCATATTCCTTGGACTTGAGGCCATCCACCGGGATTTTGGCAAAACGCGGATCGGCGTCGTAGCGGATCATATCGGCATAGGCGATTTTCTTCGCCTCGATCATCGTGTGGAGCGCTCGGGCGGAATTGTGCCCCATGTCGGCCAACGGAAAGCGCTCCATCATGTTGAGCATTTCCAGCGCCGCGATGCCCTGCCCGTTCGGCGGCAATTCATAGACCGTCCAGCCGTGATAGGTGGTCGAAATCGGATCGACCCACTCGGGCTGAAAATCCGCGAGGTCGTCCGGCGCCATGGTGCCGTGATGCACGTCCGATTCGGCGAGAATCTTCCTCGCGATCTCTCCCTTGTAGAAAGCGTCGCGGCCATGCTCGGCGATCTGACGATAGCTCCAGGCGAGATCTGGATTGCGAAACACCTCGCCCGACGCGGGCGAACGCCCGGCCGGGAAATAAGTCTTCATGCTGGAGATTTCGTTTTTCATCAGCGGCAGGCTGTCGCGCCAATAGACGCTGACGACTTCACCCACCGGATAGCCACGATCGGCATAGGCAATCGCCGGCGCCAGCAGCTCCGCCATGCTCTTGGTGCCGAACCGCTTCAACATCGCGTCCCAGCCGGCAACTGCGCCGGGGACAGTCACCGAATTGATCCCACGCTGCGGCATTTCGTGGACGCCTTGCCCCAGCAGGTAATCCGCCGTCAGCCGCGCCGGCGCCCAGCCGGATGAATTCAGCCCATAGAGTTTTCCGGTTTTCGCTTCATAGACGATCGCGAACAGATCGCCGCCGATGCCGTCATTCATCGGCGCGATCAGACCCATCATGGCGTTGGTCGCGACGGCCGCGTCGATGGCATTGCCGCCCTGCTCGAGGATGCGCGCGCCGGCTACTGATGCGAGCACGGATTCGCTGGCGACGATCCCGCTTTTGGAAGCGACCATGGATCGGGACTGCGACCGGTCCTGCGCTTGTGCAGACGCGAGCCCGATGAGGAGCGAAAGAGAAACGAAAACAAATTTTTGCAACATTCTTGATTACCCCTCAACCGGCGCGCCACTAGCGGCGCGCCGCCTCTCTCCCGGGACTGCGTCAGTTTTTCACAAAGCGGCGGAAGTTGAGCGTATTGGTGAACCCGCCATAGACATTGCCGGCATCATCTGCGGCGACACCTTCCAGCGTGTTGCCCTCATTCCACGGAATGAACGCGACCACTTTGCCGTCCTTCACGCTGCCGATCCGGATTCCCTGTTTGTAGCCGGGATTGGTTTTGTCGCTTGACGTCGAATCCGCCACGTAAATAATGTCGTTCTTGTTGATGAATACGCCGCTGGGACGGCCGAACTGCCGCCATTCGGCGAGGAATTTTCCATCCTGATCGAAAATCTGGATGCGGCTGTTGGAGCGGTCGGCGACGAACACACGTCCGGCCGAATCCATGGCGAGGCCATGCGGCGCATCGAATTGGCCGGGCCCGGTGCCATGCGTGCCCCAGGCCTTGATGAACTTGCCGTTCTTGTCGAATTTCACGATCCGGGCATTGGTATCGCCGCCGTGGCCGTCGGCGACAAAGATGTCGCCGTTGGGCGCGATCAGAATGTCAGACGGTGCGTTGAAGTGCTTGTCGTCGTCGCCCGCGACACCCGGCGTTCCCAGCGTCATCAGCAATTTGCCGGTGGAGGTGAATTTCATCACCGTCTGGCCGCGGCCGTTCTTGCTGCGGCCATCGCTGACCCAGACATTATCGTCGCGATCGATGAACAACCCGTGCGGATAGTTGAACATGCCGGCGCCGAAACTCGCGACCAGCTTGCCGCTGGCGTCGAATTTCATGATCGGATTGTCTTTCGATCCCGAGCAATCCGTCGCGCTTTCGCAACGGTCGAATACCCACACACTCTTGCCATCGCGGTCGATATCAACGCCGGGCACCGCACCCCACTTTCGGCCAATTTTCGCCCAGCCTTCATCGACATGATACCCATTGGGCGCGGAATTCGGATCCACTGCCGGTTGCGCGAATACAGCAGATGCGATCAGTGCCGAAACGAAGATCGAAACCGGAATGGCTTTTTTAGGCGTCATGAAACCCTCCCATATGTTTCATCAGCACACATATTATTCACCCCTCACATGCGGCGCCAGTACGCACTTGCAGGCAAGTGCGGGCGCCGCTTCCTCTCCCACAAGGGAAGAGGGGATCATATCCGTTCGGGGAAGCGGATGATGAAATTGTCGCGGTTCGGCATTTTCACCTTTGGCAGTGACTTCGCGTCGATTACGTCGTTTTCGCCGATCAGATTGTTCAACCGCAAAACATAGGCGGTGAGCGCATAAACTTCCTGATCACTCAGCGAGTGCGGTTTATTGTACGGCATGGCGCGGCGGATGAAGTCGAACACCGTCGTCGCATAAGGCCAGAAATTGCCGATGCTCTTGCCGCCGTCCAGCGTGGCTTTGGGCGCGAAATTGGTTACCGGCGCGGCGATCCCGCCCTTTCCGTTCTCGCCGTGGCACATCGCGCATTTCTGCGCGAAAATCGGCGCACCCTGTGCGGGTGTGCCACTGCCGGGCGGCAGACCGGTGCCGTCCGGCATGATCGATATATCCCAGGGCGCAACGTCTTTGGGATCGATGGGTTTGCCGAGATTTGGCAAATCCGCCGCGGCTGCGACGCCGGCAAACGCGGCGGTCAGTACGGCGCCAATGATCCAGTTACGCATAGACATGCCGCACATCGCCTTTCGCGTCGACCGCCCAGCTCGTAATCGCGTTGAAATGCTGGCTGGGAAAATCGGTGACCTTGGGCGGCCTTGTCGTTTCCCCACGGACTGCCACGAACTCAGCCCGCGTCGGCTGCACATTGCCGCCTTCGTCCCAGGCGCGGCTTTGCAGCACGACCGGTTGGCCATTCCACCGCCACGGCATGTGAAAGCGCGTGAATGCTTTTGGCAGCACAGGTGTCTGCAGCGCCGCCTCACCCCAACTCTTTCCGCCGTCCGCCGACACCATCACCTTGGCGATGCGACCGGTCCCGGAATAGGCGACGCCGGTGATCTCGTAATAGCCGGGCTCCTTCAGCTTCAGTCCCGGCGACGGATTGGTGATGAAGGACTTCACTTCCTGCAGGAAATAAAAGCGATAGGCTTTGCCATTGGGAAGAATCTGCGAATAGGTGCGCGATTCGTAATAGCTCATCTGCGGCTCTTCGGTCAGTTTGATCCGCCGCAGGAATTTGACGTTCATGTTGCCTTCATAGCCGGGTAGCCACAGCCGCATCGGATAGCCCTGCCCCGGCTGAATGCGCTCGCCGTTCTGGTACATGGCGATCATCGCATCATCCAATGCCTTGGCGACCGGCACGCTGCGCGACAGGCGCGGAGCGTCGGCGCCCTCGCAGATCATCCATTTCGCGCGTGGATCGATTCCCGCTTCTTCCAGCAGCGTGGACAGCATGACGCCGGTCCATTCGGCGCAGGATGCAAGCCCGTGCAATGCCTGAACATCTGCTTGAATTGGTGTGTTGGAAAACAACGGCGCCGAATTGCCGCCGCATTCGACAAATCCGATGCGCGACACCATCGGATAGCGGTCGAGCGCTTCGACCGTATATTCCAGCGGACGTTGGACCAGTCCGTGGATCACCAGCCTGTGCTGGGCGGGATCGATGTCGGGCACGCCACCATGGCAGATCGTGTAGTGTAGACCGTTTGGCGTGATGATTCCCTTGAGGAACTGATGCGGCGTGCGGGCGCGGGAATTGCGCGGCAGATTGTTCGGGTTGTCACGTGTACGGACGACATGCGCCTCAAACCGCGATGGAGTTTGATAGGGCGGACTCGGGTCGCCGACATTAAGACTCCACGGCCCTTCTCGCAGCGGTTCGGCGGCGGCAGCGGTGATGTTTCCAATTCCGGTGCCGACTGCACCGGCGAAAATCAATCCCTGGCCCAGCAATGCGCGCCGGTGCAGCAAGCCGTTGCCTGCCACCAATTCCGGTTCACCCGTTCCGCGCTTTGTGCGGCCTGCCATTCATTCCCCCCGAATTCTGAATGGAATGTAGCCGTTGGGCCGCAGGAGTGAAATGGAAATGCTGGAGTCCGCGCGATAATCAGATCTGCCGGATGTGAAAGCCCTCGGGCAGAATGAAGTCCTTCACCGCATGAACAAGGCCGTAAATCACCGCCTCTTTGGGCGTGATGTAAACGTCCTTGAAGCGCCGGGCGACAAGAATTTCGCCGGGGATTTCGGCACGCTCGCGCAAAATATTTTCCGTGCGCGCGTCATCGGCCAAAGCTGCATTCAGCGAGCTCTGCAACCGCTCCGAGGTCATGCCCTCCTGCGACGGCATCACCGTCGGATGGATCATGAACATCGCATGCGGCGAGCAGTAGCGTTCCGCGCCGGCTACGAATACAGCTACCGCAATCGAACTGACGCTCCCGGTGTTGTGGATCACCACATTGATCGGGAGTCCACGAATGTGATTGTAGAGATAGATTCCATCGGCGACATAGCCGCCGAGTGAGCTGAAAGAGAGCTGAACCTCGTCAAAGTGATCGTTGACGGTTTGGTTCAGCGCCGCGGCAATTCTGCCAACTCCGTCGGAATCGATGGGGCCGGTGTAGCCCAGAAAGCAGACTTTGCGTCCAACCAGATCAGGCATTTACGCGTTTCCATTGCGCGTCGATGAAAGACGAATTGACGGCACAGTTCCGGGCGCAGCTCTCGCTGGGCTTTACGGCTCCGGTGTCGCTTCGCCGAGGGGAACGAAATCCGCCACGATAAGTTTCCGTCAGATGGGGGGAACGAAACACCCAATCCGAGGAAATTTCCGATGGCGAATGAAAACATGAACCGGCCCGGTCAACAGCTTGGCGGTCAACAGACCGGCCAAAGCGGTCAGCAGAACCAGGGCGGCGGTCAGGGCCAACAGGGCGGCCAAGGTGGTCAGCGCCAGGGCGGCATGGGCCAGGGCGGACAACAAGGTGGTCAGGGCCAGGGTCAGGGCGGTCAGAAGCAAGGCGGAATGGGCCAGGGCAGCCAGACGGGCCAGCAGGGCGGGCAAAAGCAAGGTGGCCAGTCCGGCCAGCAGTCCGGCCAGCGCGGTTCCCAGCAGCAGGGCACGTCGGGTCAGCAATCCGGCCAATCCAGCCAGGGCCAGTCGGGACGCACCAGCCAGTCCAGTGAGTAAGACCTGAACCGGACCTCCGGACCACACCCGGAGGAACATCGCCAATCAGACTCCTGCGTGCCCGGCCGCTGATCACGGCCGGGCATGTCATTTGGGGCCCGGAGTGGTAACTTTTTGGCCGTTTCAGCGCCGCATTTGATCCGTTTTAAAGCGTTATATTCCGGTTTGATTTCAGGAGAATGACTTTGGATTTTGCGCTTGGCGAAACCGCCGACATGCTGCGCGAAACTGTCCGTGACTTCGCCGCTGCACATGTCGCGCCGCGGGCCGAAGCCATCGACCGCGAAAACAAGTTCCCGCGCGATCTGTGGCCCGAATTGGGCAAGCTTGGTCTGTTCGGTGTCACGGTGCCGGAAGCGGAGGGTGGCGCCGGCATGGGATATGTCGAGCAAGTCGTCGCGGTCGAGGAACTCAGCCGCGCATCGGCCTCGGTCGGGTTGAGCTACGGCGTGCACGCCAATCTCTGCGTCAATCAGCTCAATCGCTTCGGCACTCCGGAACAGAAAAGCCGCTATCTGCCGCGGCTATTATCCGGCGAATGGGTCGGCGCGCTGGCAATGAGCGAGCCTTCCGCGGGCTCGGATGTTCTGGCGATGCGCACCCGCGCCGAGCGGCGCAATGGCGTGTTCGTGCTCAATGGCAGCAAGATGTGGATCACCAATGGTCCGGTTGCCGATCTATTGATCGTCTATGTCAAGACCGGCGATCCTGCCGAGCGCAAGGGCGTTACCGCATTCCTCATTGAACGGACATTTTCGGGATTCTCGACCGCCCAGAAGCTCGACAAGCTCGGCATGCGCGGATCCGATACCAGTGAGCTGGTGTTCCAGAATTGCGAAGTGCCGGAGGAAAATGTTCTCGGCGGTGTCGATCACGGCATTCGTGTTCTGATGTCGGGACTGGATTACGAACGGGCGGTCCTGGCCGCCGGACCGGTCGGCATCATGCAGGCATGCATGGACCTGGTGCTGCCCTATGTGCGCGAGCGCAAACAATTCGGCCAGCCGATCGGTGAATTCGAGCTGATGCAGGGCAAATTGGCCGACATGGACACTTCCCTGAACGCCTGCCGTGCCTATCTATATGCCGTCGCCCGCGCCTGCGATCTTGGCAAGATCAGCCGCAAGGATGCCGCCGGCGTTATTCTGTATTGCGCCGAACAGGCAACCCAGTGCGCTTTGCAGGCAATCCAGGCGCTTGGCGGCATGGGCTATGTCAATGAGATGCCTGCCGGGCGTTTGTTGCGTGACGCCAAACTCTATGAAATCGGCGCCGGCACATCGGAGATCCGCCGCATGCTGATCGGGCGCGAACTGTTCGAAGGACGCGAATAATGTCGGATGAGACGGTGGTCATTGCCGGTGCGGCGCGCACGCCGCACGGCAGCCTTCAGGGACAGTTGAAGGAACTATCTGCGACGGCTCTCGGCGCGTCAGCCATTCGTGCGGCCGTCGAACGCGCCGGGATTCCCGCGGACTCCGCCGATGAAGTCTATATGGGCTGTGTATTGCCTGCCGGGCTTGGACAGGCGCCTGCGCGCCAGGCGTCATTGGGGGCGGGTCTGGCGCAGAATATTCCGTGCACCACTGTCAACAAGGTCTGCGGATCGGGCATGAAATCCGCAATGCTGGCCCATGATGCGATCCTGTCGGGATCGGCCCGCATCGTCGTCGCCGGCGGTATGGAGAGCATGTCGAATGCGCCCTATCTGCTGAACAAGGCACGCGGCGGTTATCGCCTTGGTCACGGCTCGCTATACGACCATATGTTTCTTGATGGTCTGGAAGACGCCTATGAGCGCGGCAGCCTGATGGGCAAATTTGCGGAAGATACGGCGGAAAAATATCAATTCACGCGCGACGCACAGGACGCGTTTGCGCAGGAATCATTGAGCCGCGCGAAGAAGACCACCGAACAAGGTGCCTTCCGCGATGAAATCGTACCCGTACGCCTGGCCAAAGGCGAAGCACTGACCGATGAACCTGTGACGCGGGCCGATCCCGCCAAAATCCCGCTGCTGAAACCGGCCTTTCGCGAAGGTGGAACGGTCACTGCGGCGAATTCCAGCGGCATTTCCGACGGGGCAGCTGCGCTGGTGCTGATGAGCGCTTCCGAAGCCGAACGGCGCAATGTCCAGCCGATCGCGCGCATTCTCGGCCACGCCACTCACGCACAGGCGCCCGCCTGGTTCAGCACCGCACCGGTCGGAGCCATTGAAAAGCTGTTGCAGAAGACAGGCTGGAAGAAGGGCGAAGCCGACCTTTTCGAAATCAATGAGGCCTTTGCGGTCGTGACGCTTGCGGTCATGCGTGAACTCAACCTGCCCCACGAAAAGGTCAATGTGAATGGTGGCGCCTGCGCGCTCGGCCATCCGATTGGCGCATCCGGCGCACGCATCGTGGTGACATTGTTGAACGCGCTTCGGCAACGCGGCCTGAAACGCGGCATTGCGAGTCTGTGCATCGGAGGGGGCGAAGCCACTGCCATGGCGGTCGAACTGGTCTGAAATGACGGCACTCGCGAGCCACATCGATCCGGGCGCGCGCGAATTCATCGCCAATGCAGCGGCGATGGAATCGCTGGTTGCGGACATGCACGACAAGCTTGCCGCGATCCGGCTCGGCGGCGATGAAAAGGCGCGCGAGCGCCATACGTCGCGCGGAAAGATGCTGCCGCGAAGCCGCATTCAGGCGCTGCTCGACCGCGGGGCGGACTTCTTCGAATTGTCGCCCTTCGCCGGATATGGCGTTTACGACGACCCGCTTCCGGCCGCCGGCATCATCACCGGCATCGGCAGCATCGCCGGTCGCGACTGCATGATCGTCGTCAACGATGCCACGGTGAAGGGCGGGACCTATTATCCGCTGACCGTGAAAAAACATCTGCGGGCGCAGGAAATCGCGTTCGAGAACCAGCTTCCCTGCATTTATCTCGTGGATTCCGGCGGCGCATTCCTGCCGCTGCAGGACGAGGTTTTTCCCGGCGCCGACCATTTCGGGCGGATTTTTTTCAATCAGGCGCGCATGTCGGCGGCCGGTATTCCGCAGATCGCCGCCGTGCTCGGCTCATGCACGGCCGGAGGCGCCTATATCCCGGCGATGTGCGAGCAAAGTATCATCGTCAAAGGTCAGGGTACGATCTTTCTCGCCGGCCCACCGCTGGTGAAAGCGGCAACCGGTGAAACGGTTTCGGCCGAGGATCTCGGCGGTGCCGACACGCATGGGCGGCTGTCTGGACTGGTCGATTACGTGGCCAGGGATGATGCCGATGCGATGCGGATTATTCGTTCACTTGTCCGGCATCTTGATATTGCGAAATACGGTACGCCTTCGCCGAAGGCGGCGAAACTGCCCGTCCACGATCCGGCCGAGATTCGCGGAATCGTTCCGACCGATGTGCGCTGGATCTATGATGTGCGCGAAATTATCGCGCGCATTGTTGACGGCAGCGAATTCGACGAATTCAAACCGGCCTATGGCGCCACGCTGGTCTGCGGCTTTGCCCATATCCATGGTTATCCGGCCGGCATCATCGCCAATAACGGCATCCTGCTGTCCGATGCGGCGCTGAAGGGCACGCATTTTATTGAGCTGTGCTGCCAGCGTGGCGTGCCGCTGATTTTCCTGCAGAACACCAGTGGCTTTATGGTCGGACGCAAGGCCGAGGCCGAAGGCATCGCCAAAAATGGCGCCAAGCTGGTCATGGCGGTTGCCTGCGCCGAAGTGCCGAAGCTGACCGTGATTATTGGTGGCAGCTTCGGGGCAGGCAATTACGCGATGTGCGGCCGCGCCTATGGCCCACGGTTTCTGTTCATGTGGCCGAATGCGCGGATTTCGGTGATGGGCGGCGAACAGGCGGCCCAGGTGCTGTCGCGGATCAAGCGGACCACCGGCGTCAGCGATGCCGAAGCGGCCGAACAGGAACAGAAGCGCGCCGATAAAATCCGCAAGCAATATGCGACCCAGGGACATCCCTATTACTCCGGTGCGCGGCTGTGGGACGACGGAATCATCGCTCCGGCCGAAACCCGCGATTGCCTTGGCCGCTGCCTCGCGATTACGTCGCGCACCCAGACTCCGCCGACGCGGTTCGGCATTTTCCGGATGTGAAGCGATGCCATTTCCAGCCGCAGTGAAAATCGTGGAAGTCGGACCGCGCGACGGACTGCAGAACGAGAAGGGCGTCGTTCCGGCTGCGATCAAAATCGAGCTCATCGAGCGGCTTGCGGCAGCAGGCCTGACATGCATCGAAGCGGGCAGTTTTGTGTCGCCCAGATGGGTGCCGCAGATGGCCGATACCGCGGAAGTCCTGACGCGGCTGCACCGCCGGCCGGGTGTGCGTTATCCTGTGCTCGTGCCCAATCTCAAGGGTTTCGAAGCGGCGCTTGCGGCTGGCGCGCGCGAGATCGCCGTGTTTACCGCCGCATCGGAAACATTCTGCCGGAAGAACATCAACTGCTCGATCGCGGAAAGTCTTGAACGCTATGCGCCGCTCCTGTCCGCGGCAAAGGCGGCGGGAATCGACGTGCGCGGCTATATTTCCTGCGCGCTCACCTGTCCCTATGAGGACGACATTTCACCCAATGCAGTCGCGGAGGTTGCAGACCGGCTGTACCAGATGGGCTGCTACGAAATCTCGCTCGGCGACACGATCGGCGCAGGCACACCCATCCGTGTGCGGAACATGCTAAACGCGGTGTCGGCGCGCGTGCCGGTAGAACGCCTCGCGGTACATTTTCACGATACCTATGGTCAAGCTTTGGCAAATGTCCTGGTCGCTTTGGAAGCCGGTATTGCCGTGGTGGACACATCGGTCGCCGGGCTCGGCGGCTGTCCCTATGCGCCGGGCGCATCGGGAAATCTTGCCACTGAAGACCTTGTTTACATGCTGGATGGGATGCATATCCGCACCGGTGTCGATCTGGACGCGGTGGCCGCGGCCGGCCGGTTCATTTCCGCAGAACTCCAGAGACCGCCGGTGTCAAAAGTAAATGCCGCCCTTGCCGGCCGCGCAGCCCGCGCCCAAATGCAGGGGCAGGCAACCGGAACCTGAGACATGGCGTTTTCCCTTCAGCCCTGGACTTTCATGGCAGAGAACAAATGGTTGCTATCCCTTTGAATGAAAAAGCTTTGAAACTCCCGCAGCAGGAGCGCATCGCGGCCGAGTTCGAAATACTCTACCGCCAATATCTCGATCCGTCGGCGGAGCTGGTTGGCGAACCGCCCGAATTTGCCCGCAATCCGGAGGTCATGACCTCGCTGTACCGGGCGATGACCCTGTCGCGGATTTTCGATGCGAAGGCCATCGCGCTGCAACGTACCGGCCAGCTTGGTACCTACCCCTCATCCGCCGGTCAGGAAGCCATCGGCGTCGGCTATGCCAGCGCGATGCAAGCCTGTGACGTGATGCTGACCACCTATCGCGAGCAGCCGGCGCAGCTCTGGCGTGGCGTGACATTGGTCGAGCTGTTGCGATTCTGGGGTGGTGACGAGCGCGGCAGCGATTTTGCCGTCCCGCGCGAGGATTTCCCGGTCGCGGTACCAATTGCGAGCCAGGCGCCGCAAGCCGCCGGTGTCGCTGCCGCATTCAAGCTGCGCAAAGAACCCCGCGTTGCGGTTTGCGCGCTTGGTGATGGCGCCAGCTCCAAGGGTGACTTTTACGAAGCCATGAATGTCGCCGGCGTGTGGAATCTGCCGGTTATTTTCGTCGTCATCAACAATGGCTGGGCGATTTCTTTGCCGCGCGAGAAACAGACTGCGGCAGAGACGCTCGCGCAAAAGGGTATCGCCGCCGGCATTCCGGGAATCCAGATCGACGGTAACGACATCATCGCGGCGCGGCAGGTTTGCAGCGAAGCGATCGAACGCGCGCGCAGCGGTGGCGGAGCAACGGTGATTGAGGCGATCACCTATCGCATGGGCGATCACACCACCGCCGATGATGCCTCACGCTACCGCAAACAGGAACTTGTCAGCGCGGCGTGGAAGCTCGATCCCCTCGCCCGGCTGCGCAATTATCTCGCCAACCGGCAGTGGTGGACGAAAAGCGATGAAGAACAACTGATCGCGTCCTGCCGCGAAAAGGTGGAAACCGCCGTCGCCGAATATCTCAAACTGCCGCCGCCATCGCCGGGTGAGATGTTCGATCATCTGTTTGAAACCCTGCCGCCTGCCCTGGAATGGCAGCGCAAGCAATTTACCGGAGGCTCGAAATGACCGAGGTCTCCATGCTCGGCGCCATCAATATGGCAATGGCGCGTGCGCTTGAAATAGATCCGCGCGTCGTGCTGCTCGGCGAAGATATCGGCGTAAATGGTGGCGTCTTCCGCGCCACGGACGGACTGCAGGAGCGCTTTGGCGAAGACCGCGTGCTGGACACGCCATTGGCCGAAACCGTGCTGGCCGGAATGTCGGTGGGACTTGCGGCGCAGGGCTTCCATCCGGTTGCGGAATTCCAGTTCATGGGATTCATCTATCCGGCGCTCGACCAGGTGGTGAATCATGCCGGACGCTTGCGCAATCGCACGCGCGGCCGCCTCTCCTGCCCGCTCGTTTTCCGCGCTCCAATGGGCGCCGGGATTCATGCGCCGGAGCATCACTCTGAAAGCACGGAGGCCATGTTTGCGCAGATTCCGGGAATTCGCGTCGTCATTCCATCATCGCCGGCGCGTGCCTACGGACTGCTGCTGTCCGCGATCGACGATCCCGATCCCGTGATGTTCTTTGAGCCGACGCGGCTCTATCGCGCTTCCAAGGAAGAAGTTGAAGACGATGGTCATGGCCTGCCGCTCGACATCTGTTTTACCTTGCGCGAAGGCAGCGATGTCACGCTGGTGACCTGGGGTGCATCGGTCAAAGAGACTCTCGCGGCGGCCAATCAGTTGGCGGCAGAAGGCATCTCGGCCGAAGTGATCGACGTGGCGACCATCAGCCCGATCGATTTCGACACGATTTTGGCTTCGGTCGAAAAAACCGGAAGACTCGTCATCGTCCACGAAGCACCGCGCAATTGCGGCGTCGGCGCCGAAATCGCTGCCCGCGTGGCCGAACGGGGGCTGCTGTTCCTGCAGGCGCCGGTCGAACGTGTCGCTGCGCCGGACGCCGTGGTGCCGCTGCTCCGGCTGGAAAAGACGTACATGCCCGGCGAAAAGCAGATCGCCGATGCGGTGCGCCGGGTGGTGAGGTACGCATGAGAAGCTTCAACCTGCCGGACCTCGGCGAAGGACTGAGCGAAGCCGAAATCGTCAACTGGCATGTATCGGAAGGCGATCGCGTGGTCGCCGATCAGCCGCTGGTCTCGGTCGAGACCGACAAAGCCGTTGTCGAAGTCCCCTCGCCTTTCACCGGCACGGTGGTCGCGCTCAAAGCGAAACCCGGCGACATCATCGAGATCGGGAAACCGATTGCCGATTTTGACGATGCCGGTGTCCATGAGGACAAGGGCACGGTGGTCGGCAGTGTGCCGGAACAGGAAGCCACTGTCGCTGCTGAAGTGACGCACGAAGCTCCATCGCATGCCAATGTCCGCGCCATGCCGGCCGTGCGAGCGCTGGCGCGCAAACTCGGCGTCGATCTGGTCGGCATTGATGGCACCGGTGCCGGCGGAGCAATCACCGCTGACGACGTCAAGCGCTATGCCGGCGCGATGAGCGACGCCGGCCCGCCGCAGGCGCTGCACGGCGTGCGCCGGTCCATGGCGCAGAAAATGGAGCAGTCGCACGCCGAAATCGTGCCGGCCTCGATTTATGACGAAGCCGATGTCGAATGCTGGATCGACACCGGTGACATCACGGTCCGCATGATCCGGGCCATGGTCGCCGGGTGCAAAGTCTCACCCATCCTGAACGCCTGGTATAATGGCAAAGAGAAAACTGTCCGCGTGATCAAGAAAATCGATGTCGGCATGGCGATCAACACCGGCGACGGACTATTTGTCGCCGTGATGCGCGATGTCGCCAGCCGCGATGACGCCGATCTGCGCCGTGGACTGAACAATCTGAAGCAGGCGGTTCAGGCGCGGCAGATTCCGCTCGAAGAAATGCGCGGCGCCACGATCACTTTGTCCAATTTCGGCGTTTCCGGCGCCGGCCGTTTTGCCAACCTCGTCATCGTGCCGCCGCAGGTCGCGATCGTCGGCGCGGGCACCATCCGTCCGCAGATTGTCGCGAACAAGGGCCAGCCGGCAGTCCACCGCACGCTTCCGCTGTCGCTGACCTTCGATCATCGCGCCGTCACAGGTATCGAGGCGGCCAATTTCCTCAAGGCAATGATCACCGCGCTCGAAGAACGCGGCTGACCGCATCTCCTGTAGTTTACATGCATCCGGCGTACTCCCCTTCCCCCCGCAAAGCGCGGGGGAAGGTGGCCGCAGCGCACGCCTTTGCGTGCGCGAAAGGCGGCCGGAAGGGGGGCGTCGGCAATCAGTTCCCCCCTTTCGTCGCCCTCTGCGCGCATCGCGCGCAGGCGACCCCGCTCGGGCACAGCCCTCGCGATTTCCGCGCTACAAAAGGTCCACCGGACCTTTTGCTTAACGCGCTCCAATCCCCCGCGCTTCGCGCTGATGCGCTCGCGGGGGGAAAGAGAAAGTGAGATGAATCACCAAACGAGCCGCTCTAACGGCTTTTGCCTCCCCTCCACATTTGTGCAGAAATGCGGTGACCATGGCCGTCATCGACCAAACCGCCAAAACAACACATCACCGGGAAATAAGCCCGACCTGGGGCGCCGCATTCTTTGCCATCTGCGCGGCTACCTATATCGTCAATGCGGCCGACCGGATGATCTTTCCGGCGCTGCTGCGGCCACTCACAGCGGAATACGGGCTGTCCCTGCCACAGGGAAGTTTTCTCGCGACGATTTACCTGATCGGGCTCGGCGCCGGAGGCATTGGCACCGGATATCTGCTCGACCGGATTTCGCGCAAGGCATCGATGCTGGCCGGGATATTGGTGTATTCGGCGTTCACGGTCATGACTGTGCGCGCCCTTGGATTTGCCGATATGGCGCTTTACCGGATCGCGACTGGCCTCGGCGAAGCGATGCAGAGCGTCGCGCTGATCATTGCGGTTTGCGCGTTTTATCCTGCCTCCCGCACTTTCGCGAATGGCGTGGTTCAATGTGCGCTCGGGTTTGGCCAGTTCATCGGGCCGCGCCTTGGCGCGTTTCTGCTGGCGCAGACCGGCAACTGGCGGACGCCGTTTTACGGCTTTGGCGCGCTCGGCCTCCTTGGCGCAGCGGCGCTGCTTCTGGTTTCGCCAGGCTTCACCGAGCGCAAAGTCGATCACAGCTCGCCCGCCGCGAATGACGCGCATCTGCCGGAGCAGTTGTGGAATCGCAATGTTATCTGCGTGCTGCTGGCGATTCTGTTTCGGTCGATGTCGTTCTTCGCGTTCTTCGGCCTCTATGCCACTTTCCTGATGACGCAGCTTCATTTTCCGCTCGCCACGGCGGCAGCGGCGCTCAGCCTGTTCGGTGTCGGACCGTTGTTTTCGCCACTCGCCGGTTACGTCGCCGACCGGGTGAATCAAAAGCTGTTCCAGATTGTTTGTTTTATCGTCATGGGAGTGGCCGGCTTCCTGATCTTCAATGTCGCGCAGACACCGCTGACTCAGGACCTGCTGTCGCTGACCGAAGGGATTGCGGGCGGCTTCGCCTATATCAACGGCTATTCGCTGGCCCAGCGCAGCGTGAAAAACAGAATGATCGGCCGTGTCTCAGGTTTTTATTACGCGGCCTCGACGCTTCCCGCCGCCATCTCCGGATTTCTATTGGCGAAACTGGTTGAAGCCTCAGGCTGGCATATCGGGGCAAGCCTCATGATGTCGGCGCTGCTGCTGGTCCCGATCGGGATTTCGCTTCTCATTGATACGCGGCTGGTGTCCGGCCGCGCCCGCCGCCTCACCCCCGGCCGTCGTGTGCTGATCTAAGCAGGCGCCAGAACGGCTGCGTAGTGCCGGCGGAGCAGCATGAATGACACGGCCACACCCGCCATGGACAAAAGAATGACCGATGACAGCGGTGCGCCCAAGCCGGTCATGATCGCCGCCACGAGGCAACCACAGGCGCAGCCAATATCCCAGCCGCCCTCCGCCGCCGCGTGAAAGCGCAATGCGCAGGGTGAGATTTTTGCCTGGTTATAAACCGCGGTCATCAGCGTCGGGATATAGAGGCAGCTCGACAACGCACCCAGCGCGTTTGCGACCACCGCCAGTGCTGCATTGTGCGTCGCGCCGGCCCGAAACAGAATCACCACGGTCATGGCCAGGAATGTGATCCACACCGCCTTGCCGCCGTGGCCGCCATCAATGTGCCGGCCGAGCACCAATCCGCCGATTGCACCGACCACTGCAGCCGAGGCCAACACTCCGCCATAGGCCGCATAGCTTTCACCGAGCGAAAAGAACAACGCGATCTGCCAGACGAAGTAATAACCGACCGCGATCCAGCCATCGGCGGCGAACAGCAGCACGCCGAAACGCGCCGCGCGGAAAGCGCCGGGTACTTCGCGTTCGATACGCACAGCAGGCATCCCGATCAAAGGCAGCGCCGCAAGCACATGCACCGCCGCCGCGACGCCGAAGGAGAATTGCGGTCCGAAATGGGTCAGGGCCCAGCCGCCGAGCAACGGCCCGGCAATCGCCGACGCGGAGGCGAAAGCTTCGCGCGCGCTGATCTGATGGCCGCGATGTTCGGCATCGCCGGTTTTCGCGAAATAGGCGTGATGACTGGTCCAATAGAACGCATCGCCAATGGCCGCCGCGGCACAGAATACCAACAGCATGAGCCCGATCTCATGGATGCCGGCAATCAGCAGATATTGGACACCGCTGAACAGGGTTCCGAATGCCAGAAGCGGCTTCAGCCCACAGCGCGGCGCCAGAATGACGACCAGCGGGCGGACAATGAAGCGCCCGAGGACGATGAGAGTCAGCGCGCCGAATACCGCCGGAATGGGCACGCCGGTCTTGAGCAGGAACACGGTCGCAAACGACCAGCCGCCGCTCACGGCCAACGCGTAAAACCCGTAATTGATGCCGAGCCGGTTGACGGCGGAGTTCTTCAAGTAAGCCATGTTGGCACAGTGAATAGCATTGCGGCTTTCGCCCGCCGATCACAATTCGGGAGGCAGGGAAGCGCGCTTCTGGAGCGCTCTAGGCCTCGGCGGTTTCGTCGTGGGCGTTTTTTCCGGCAATGAAGCCCTGGCACAAACAGCGCGCGAGGCCGTGCATGCTGAATCCGCCCGCCGATTCGCCGCCGCAATAGAGGCGCGGAATCACCTCGCCCTTCATGTCCACGACCTGGCACTTGCCGTTGATACGCAATCCGGCGCGCGTGTCGTGGATCACCGGATTGGCCCAGGCGGCATAGAATGGCGGCTTGCCGAGTTTGAATTGCGGACGTGGTTTCGCGAAATCGGCATCGACGCCTGAGTCCACGAACGAGTTGTAGCGCGAGACCGTATCTTCGAGATTGGCGGCCGGCATCGGCATGCGCTGATATTGCATGCGAATCTTGCTCGCGAGTTCGGACACGCTGTTGGCCATGAAGAAGAAGCCGGCATCGAAATCCACATTCGGCGGCGCCGGATTCCATTTTTCGCGCGCCACCGCATCGGAATCGAAAATCGCCCAGATCGGGCCGCCGCCATTGTGGCCGTCGCCCACCCCTGCGAGCGCAGCCGGAATGAAGTTCGGCGGGTTGTATTTGACGTTGCGCGCGTTGCGGTAACTGTCGGGATAATACGGCGTTACCGTGTTGTAGCGATTGCCGGGATAGCCGCCGCCGGTCTCGTCGTAAAAGCGCTGGCCCAGCATGTTGACCATGATCACGTTCTGCCAGTCCCGGACCCGCAGACCCGACGCGCGCGCCTTGTCGAACACGCGGCTGCCCGGCATCCAGGTCAGATTCACGTAACCATACTGGCAACCGATCTTGCCCGGCTTGGTGATGTTGTCGCCGATTTCCAGCGTCTGGTTTGCCGCGCCCCACAGCGATGCGCCGACGGCCATGCCGGCCTGTTCACCGCTGGCGTCCTGGTTCGACCATGGCATTCCGGCGAGGCCGCAATATTCCTCGGTCAGGCGCGGATCGAACATGCGGCGGAAATTGACATTGCCCGACGATCCGCCGGTTCCGAGAATCACCGCCTTGCGCGCGCGGATGTTGAGCGTGCGGCCGCGATTGGCGACCGCGACGCCAAGCACACGGCCGGCATTCGGCCCCTGCCGGTGCAGCGCGATCATGCGATGTTCGAGCAGGAACTCGACACCGGCCTTGCGCGCCGCGGCCTCCAGCGGGCGCATCAAACCGTTGCCGTTTGACGTCTGCGCGCGAGTCTCGGGCGGATTGGGCCGGCCGGTCTGAACCTGCGGCCAATCGCCCGCCCAGACATGCATTTGGCGCGGCACCGAATTGCCATGCGCGCTGCCGGCGCGGCCGTCCGGCTTCTCATTGACGAATTTCACGCCGTGATCGACCAGGAATTCGAATGTCTGCGCGCAGTTGTCGGCAAAGGCGCGCATGATCTCGCGATCGTTGAAACGGTAATCCGCGTATCCATTCGGCTCGGTCAGCGACCAGTCGGTGAGATCGCGATAGACCAGATCCGGGCTATCCTCGATGCCGGCGCGCTTCTGGATGCTCGTGCCGCCGCCCAATGGAATGTTCGCGCCGCTGCAAATCGCATGACCGCCGATATCCGGCTCGGCTTCGATCACGATCACCGAAGAGCCGGCCTCGCGGGCGCGAATGGCCGCGGGCATGCCGGTCGCGCCCGACCCGATAATGACCACATCGGCGGTGCGGTCCCAATTCGGCTGCGCGCCGAGGTCCTGGGCGAATAGGGCGGGCGCGTATCCGCCCGCTGCCGCTGCGCCGGTAACCGCGACTGTCTTGACCAGATCGCGCCGTGAGACTTTGCCTTTGACCGCCATGCCTTCCTCCACCCGCCGGTTTGGCTGAAGGTAAACCAGATCGGGTTTCGCTGCACGGACTTCCCGGCGGCGTTTGGTCATGCCACCATTGCGGCATGTTGAAGAAAACCGAACCCCATATTGCCTATGACGACCTGCGCGAATGGCTGCGCCTGACCGAAAGGCTCGGCGAGCTGCGCGAAGTGAAAGGCGCGACCTGGCAGGAAGATATCGGTCTCGCGGCCGAGGCCATCCTGCGCGCCGAAAACGGCCCCTGCGTGCTGTTTGACGAAATCCCCGGCTGCCCCAAGGGATTCCGCGTGCTGCTCAACATGTTCGCCGGCGAGCGGCGCAACATGACGCTGGGCTTCCCGGCGGGGTTAAGCAAATGGGAGCTGAGCGACGGGTACCGCCAGGCATTCCTCGCCGACCAGCGGATCATTCCGCATGAGATCGTGGCCAGCGGACCGGTGCTGGAAAATGTCCTCACCGGAAAAGAGATCGACCTGCTGCAATTCCCGGCGCCGGTCTGGCATGAAAAAGACGGCGGCCGCTATATCGGCACCGGCACTTTCAGCATCACGCGCGATCCGGAGGAGAACTGGCTTAACGCCGGAGCCTACCGCGCGCAATTGCATGACCGGAATTCCGTCGGCATGGTGATGGCGGCAGGCCATCACGCCGCGATCCATTTCGAGAAATATCGCAAGCGCGGCGAAGCCATGCCGGTCATCATGGTGCTGGGCGGCGATCCGCTGTCATTTTTCTATGGCGGGCTGGAAGCGCCCTGGGGCGTTTTCGAACTCGACATCGTCGGCGGTTTGCGTGGGCGCGCGATGCAGATGGTGCGCGGCCGTGTCACCGGACTTCCGATTCCGGCCAATGCGGAAATCGTGCTTGAGGGTTTTGTTCAGCCCGACAAAACGCATATCGAAGGGCCGTTCGGGGAATGGACCGGCCATTATGCCGGCGGCGCGAAGGAATGGCCGGTGCTGGACGTGCACGCGGTTTACCACCGCAATGATCCCATTCTCGTCGGCGTGCCGCCAATGGGCGGCGGGCCGGATGAGATGGCGCGCTATCGCGCGGTCTTACGTTCGGCAACGATCAAGGAGAACATGACCAAAGCCGGTGTGCCAGGCGTGGTGCAGGTCTGGTGTCACGAAATCGGCGCCGCGCGCTCATTCCACGCCGTCTCGATCAAACAAAGCTATCCCGGCCATGCGGTGCAGGCGGGCACGATTGCCGCCCAATGCGGCGGTTCGGCCTATGCGTCGAAATATGTCGTCGTGGTCGATGACGACGTCGATGCTACCAGTCTCGATCATCTGCTGTGGGCGATGATCATGCGCACCGATCCCAAGGCTTCGATTCAATTCCTCGAAGGCACCTGGGATTCGCCGGCTGACGCGGCTCTGCCGCCATCGCGGCGCGCCGTTGGCGACATGACCCATTCAGTCGCCATCATCAATGCCTGCAAGCCGTATCATTGGCGCGACAAATTCCCGGCCTCGAACACGCCGAGCCCCGAAGTGATGCGAAAGGCGCGCGAAAAATTCGGCTGGCTGCTCGAAAAATAATCTCCGTCTGCTTGACTACCTGCGCGGATAGTGGTAGTCCTATACCTATAAGTGAATTCTGTGTTCCGGCGGCTCACCGGCAGCTTCAAACCGTAGAACCGTTGACCGAAAAGTGGAAAAAACCGAATGATTTCAAACGTGCTACGGTTCTACGGTTTGAAAGAGGTTTTTTGAGGGAACGACGCCGCGTAATGTTTACACCTGCCTATACACATATACACTTGCGATTTCTAAATGTGGCTGCGGGGCGCCCAGCCCTCGGGTGCGATTTCAAAATTCGCAAACTCAAATCCGGGCGCGACCGTGCAGCCGCACAGCGCATATGACCCAAGGGCCTTCGCACATTGCCAGCCGCGCGCCTGAACAATCACTTGGGGCCGTTGGCCTTCGTTCACATTCGGACCGAGCAGGATGCGGCCAATCGATCCTGAGCCGAGAACCGAAAGCTCGACAGGATCACCGGCATACCAATGCCAGACTTCTGCGGCATCGATGCGATGCCAGCGCGTGACCTCGCCGGCCCGCAGCAGGTAATAAATCGCCGTCGAATAGGCGCGTCCATCGGCGCCGGGGAAATCGCGAAAACTCTCGCGGTAGAAGCCACCCTCGGGATGCGGCTTCAGATCAAGTGCCGCAATGATCTCGTCTGCAGTCATGAAATGCCCCGCTCTGGAAGAAAGTGATAATCCCCGCAGCCCTTTGTAATGCAGTTTCGTGACAAGACAGAGGCCCTTCCGCTTGCCGTCGGGGCGCGAAAGACGCATCTTTGCGGGCGTAAGCTGGGAGGAGCACAGATGAAATCCGGATTGTTGATGGCTGCGGGTCTGGTTCTGTTCACCACCATGGCCGGCGCGCAACAGCGCGTGCATCCGCCGATCACCAACAAGGAATGGCTGATGCCGTTTCCGGGCTTCCGGATCGTCGGCAATCTCTATTATGTCGGCACTTATGATCTCGGCTGCTACCTGGTCTCCACCAAGGACGGCCTCATCCTTATCAACACCGGCGCGCCGGGCTCATACCCCTTGATCAAGGCCAATATCGAAGCGCTCGGCTTCAAACTCACCGATATCAAGCTGATCACTTCGACCCATGGTCACTGGGATCATGTCGGCGACATCGCTTCGTTTCAGCGCATCAGCGGCGCCAAGGTGCTGATGAATGAACGTGACGCCGATGTCCTCGAATCCGGCGGCAATATCGATTGGCGCAATCCGAAGGGTCGTGGGATCATCTATGATCCGATCCACGTCGATCGTCGGCTCAAGGATGGCGACAAGATCACGCTCGGCGATGCCGAACTGACAGTCCATTTCAGCCCCGGCCATACCAAGGGCGCCACCAGCTTCACCCTCCCGATCAAAGACGGCGCACGCACTTACAACGTACTGATCGCGAACATGCCCGGCATCAATAACGGCGTGCACCTGCTGGGCTCGGCTGGCTATGCCAACATGAAGGATGATTTCGCCTACACGATTGCCGACCTGGCGAAGCGGACACCGGATATCTGGCTGTCGTCACATGCCGGCCAATTCAATCTGCATCAGGTGTACAAGCCCGGCGATCCGTACAATCCGGCACGCTTCGGCGACATCGCAGCCTATCGCGCGAAAATTGCCGGATATGACCAGGCATTCCACAAACAGCTCGCCGAAGAACAGGCCAAACAGGAGTAAAATTTCTGCCCCCGTTTACGGGGGAAGTGGATCGCGCGAAGCGCGAGACGAAGGGGGGAATGTACGCGATGCCGGAATTTGGGATCGAAAGAATGAATCGAAGAGAATTACTCGCCGGGATCGCGGCCGTTGCCGCGGTGAAGTGGTCACCCGCGCTCGCGGCGGAAATTGCTGCAACCGATCAGGCGAAACTCATCGCGAATATCGACGCCTATGCGCCGCGTATGTCGCAGGTGGCGCTGCAGATCTGGGCGGCGCCGGAGGTCGGCTATCAGGAATTCAAGACGACCGCATTGCTGCAAAGCGAATTGCGCAATGCCGGTTTCAAGATCGAGGCCGGAGTCGCCGAAATCCCGACCGCATTCGTCGCCCGCGCAGGAACGAGTGATGGACCGGTGATCGCCATTCTTGCGGAAATGGATTCACTTCCCGGCCTGTCAAATGAAGCCGTGCCGGAGAGAAAGCCCATTGCCGGCGTCGATTCTGGTCACGCCTGCGGACACAACCTGTTCGGTTCCGGTTCGGTCGCCGCTGCGATCGCAGTCAAGAAGTGGCTGGAGGAGACCGGCACCAAAGGCCAGATCCGCGTCTACGGCACGCCGGCTGAAGAAGGCGGCGGCGGGAAATCCTATATGGTCCATGCCGGATTGTTCAAAGACGTCGATGTGTCACTGTACTGGCATCCGGGCGACGCCAATAACGCGTCACAGGACAAAAATCTCGCGAATATCAGCGCCAAATTCCGCTTCCACGGCATTGCCGCGCATGCCGCTGCAGCGCCGGATCGCGGCCGTTCGGCCCTCGATGCCGTCGAAGCCATGGACTTCATGACGAATTACATGCGCGAACACATCCCACAGGACGCGCGCATCCACTACATCATCACCAATGGCGGTTCGGCGCCCAATATCGTGCCGGAATTTGCCGAAGTTTATTACGTGGTGCGCCACCCCGATCCGCGCATTGCCCAAAACATATTCGACCGCGTGAAGAAAGCCGCGGAAGGTGCTGCCATCGGCACCGAAACGAAGATGGAATATGAGCTGATCGGCGGTGATTACAGCATTCTGCCGAATGACACGCTTGGCCGGCTTGTCGACGGCAATCTGCGCCGGGTTGGGCCGCCGCAATGGAATGCGCAGGAAATCGCCTTTGCCGAAAAGCTGCAGAAGACGCTCGGGCCTGGCAATGTGCCCCCGGTTGCAAGCGCGCAGACCATCCGGCCCTATCGCCTCAACGGGCAGAAATATTCCTCGACCGATTCCGGCGATGTGAGCTGGGTCACGCCGCTGGCGACGCTGAACACCGCGACCTGGGTGCCCGGCACGCCGGCCCATTCCTGGCAGGCGACCGCGGCGGGCGGCATGGGCATTGGTGTGAAAGGTGCAGTGGTGGCGGCCAAGACGCTCGCGCTCACTGCGGCCCAGCTCTACCAGAACCCGGCGCTGATCGCCGCTGCGAAAGCCGAATTCAACAAAAGCCGCGGGCCGGATTTTGTCTACAAACCGCTGATCGGCGACCGTAAGCCGCCGTTGGATTACCGCAAGAACTCCGCGGGCGTTGTTGCGGCGGACTGATCGTGGGGCGGCAGGAACGGCGCGTTCAACTGAAGAAATCCATGGCTGCGGTCTCGCGCCGCGGCATGGATTTGGCTGCATCGGGGTCTGAGCAGCACTGGGCGATTGTCGCGGCTGCGCGGATGCTGATCGACATCCTGCACAGAAGAATGCCGGGACGGGCCGCAAAGGCCGCCAAAGTGGCGCATGAGTTTTTTGAGATTTCGCTGCGCAACAATCCATCGAAATTTCCCATCGCATGCGCGAAGGGTTGCGCCTATTGCTGCCATGTTGCGGTGACGGCAAGCGCGCCCGAAATTTTCCTGGTCGCGGCCAAAATCCGCGAAATGCCGAAAGACCGGCAGGACGATCTGCTCAACCGCGTACGCGCCGCAGACCAGCGCACACGGCAGATGACGAGCCGGCAGCGCGCTTCAAATAAGATTCCCTGCGGATTGTTGATCGAAGGCTTGTGTTCCGTATACGAAGCACGGCCCGGCGCCTGCCGCGGATTCACATCCACATCGGCGGAGATGTGCCGCAGGGGATCCGAGGGCGAAGCCGTACAGGTGGATACGCCCGCGGTGTGGACGACCCTGCGCGGAGCGCACAAACAGGCACTCTGGGGCGCGCTGGCCGCCGAGAAACTGCCGGCGGAATATTATGAACTCCACCACGCGCTGAGGATCGCGCTGGAAGTGCCGGATGCGGAAAATCGCTGGCTCGCCGGTGAGGATATTTTCGCCGGCGTCGCCCGTGAAATCGTCGAGGATCCGACGGTGAACGCGAGCAACCGGCGGATCATCGATCAGGTTGTCGCCGGCGCGCTGGGCCACGGATCGGCAAACTGACCGTCCCCGCGTTTTCCTCCCCCGCTTGCGGGGGAGGGTGGTCGCGAAGCGACGGAGGGGGGAACTGCTACTTCTCCTGGGTTGTCAGCGGCTTGTCCTTCGGCACGACGAAGCTGGCAATGCCACGCGCCGGCACAGTGCCCATATTGATGCCCTCATGCACCTTGCCGCCCTCGACATAGAAGGTCTCGCCGGCCTTGTAGGTTTTGGTCGGCTGACCTTCATAATCCAGCGTGAACGCACCTTCCGTCACATAGACGAACAATGGTCCCGGATGGGTATGCTTCCCTTCGCGCCCGCCGACCGGGATTTCCACTGAAATCAAGCCGGAGGTCCAGCCGGGTATCGGCAGGTCGTGCTGCACCAGCATTTTGCGGACGACTTGCGGTCCTTGTGCGCTGAAAGCCGGTCGACCGCTCAGCGTGAAAGCGGCGAGTACCAGCACAAATCCTCCGGTGACATTCCTCAACATCTGCTTCTCCCGATCCAATGAACGGTCATCTCATTAGCGCATCAGCTGCCGCGCCATCCAGTCGGCAGATTTGCCGCGATATTTGTAGAATCGGTTGTGCGCGACATGATTACCGTCTTCCACGACCAACAATTCCGCCGCACCGCCAATCTCGTGCGCCAGGCGGCGCGCATCTTCGGGCGGACAGAGCCGGTCCAGCCCGGCCGCAATCACATAGACCGGACACTTGATCCGCCTGCCGATTCCCTCCAGCGACAATGTGAAAGCCTTCTCGCGCGCCTCGGCTTCATTGGCGCTGTGACTGCGCCGGACGTAAGCGGCGCGGGTAAGCTCCGGCAATTTGTCCCACAGCGCACCCCAGTTATATGGCCCGCAATTGGCGATGGCAGCCTTGATGCGCGGCTCGAATGCGGCGGCGCGCGGCGCGTAATAGCCGCCCAGGCTGATGCCCCAGATGCCGATCCGGTTGCTGTCCACGGCCGGAACATTGGCCTCCACCCAGTCGATCACCGGCCCCACGACATTTTCATAGTCGTAGCGGATCGGCAGGTCATATTCCGCTTCGCCCTGCCCCGGCCCGTCGAATGCAAGGATCGCGATGCCGCGATCGAGAAAATCCATTTCGAAGGTGAGCAATTCCTCCTTGGCCGAATCGAGCCCCATGGTCATCAGCACCAGCGGAGGGCGCGCCGGTGCATTCCGGCGCGGCAGACGCAAAGTGGCGGCGAGCTGCCGCCCGTCGAAAGGAATCAGCACCCGCTCGCCCGGCGGATCGAGATAAGGCAGCGCAGCGCTGAGGCAGTCGACCCCTTTCATATGCGCGGCGCGCAACTGCGCCATGTCCTGCACGAAGAGATATTTGGCGAAATGATACGTCACGGCCGCACGCGACAAATGTCCGGCGGCAGACACAAAGCACTTTTGTTCCAGCGCTTCCCGGCCGAGATCCTCATGCACCCGTGCCCGCGCCGACCATGCGCGGCACCAATCGTCCCAACCCGTCAGCGACGACAGGACATCGTGGAAATCGCTCGCTGCCACGCCATTAACGGTAAAGCGCGATTCCCAGTTCGCGGCATGTTGCAATCGGTGATCAGTCACAGTCTTCTGCTCCGGTCGTTTACGCTAGGCTGGACGGAGCGGGAGCGCGATGTCAAACGCGATTGTCTGAATGGGAACCCGGGTCGGAGAAAGTATGCGCCGCGTCGAAGACGCGAGCCTGCTGCGCGGGCGCGGACGTTTCGTCGACGATATTCCCGTGAGCGGGGCGCTCCATGCCGCGTTCCTGCGCAGTCCGCACGCCCATGGGCGACTGCTGAGCGTGGACACAACCACAGCGCAGTCTGTTCCCGGTGTGCGCGGGATATTCACATTTGCCGATATTCGCGAGGCTCTGGCGCAGGATCATATCCCGCTGTCATTGCCGTCATCGGCCATTCGCTTCGAGGCCGCGCCGCTTCCACTTGCACATGATGAACTCACCTATGTGGGCGAGCCGATTGCGGTGGTCGTGGCCGAGACCCGCGCCATTGCCGAGGACGCGGTCCGGCTGATCGGCCTCGATACTGAGCCGCTGCCGGCCATTACCGATCCGGTTGCGGGTCTTTCCCCCGGCGCGCCGCGCGCCCGGCTCGACTGCCCCGATAATCTGGTCGCGCGCCACGTCCTTGCCTATGGCGACATTGAGCGGGCTTTCGCCGGCGCTGCCCAAAGGCTCGCCATCAAATTCCGGCTGCACAAAGGGATCGGAGGATCGATTGAATCGCGCGGCGTGCTGGCACGGTTCGATGAAGCCGAGCAGCTTCTCACCGTGTGGGACGGCACGCAGATGCCGCATCGCGCCAGGACAATCCTCTGCTCCGCATTGGGCGTCAGTGAGTCCGCTGTGCGCGTGATCGCGCCGGATGTCGGTGGCGGCTTTGGTCCCAAAGCGGTTTTCCATCCGGAAGAACTCGTGGTGCCCGCGCTGGCCCTGAAGCTGAAGCAGCCGGTCAAATGGGTCGAAGACCGGCAGGAGAATTTCATCGCCACGGCGGCAGAGCGCGATCAGGTCTGGGACATGGAGGTCGCCTGCGATTCCGATGGCCGGCTGCGCGGCATTCGCGGCGCGATGTTTCACGACCACGGCGCGAACACGCCCTATGGCGTGGCGCTTCCGTACAATGCGCTCACCAACATGATCGGGCCCTATATTCTTCCGGCCTGCCATGTCACGGCGTCTCTGTGCCTGACCAATCTCACGCCCGCGGCGCCGACACGCGGTGCCGGCCGGCCACAGGGCACATTCGTGATGGAGCGCCTTCTGGACCCACTTGCGGCCCGGCTCGGCATCGCGCGCGATGAAATCCGCCGCCGCAATCTGATACCCGCCGAGCGCATGCCTTACGCGACTGAAGTACGGCAGCGCGACGGCAGTGTCATGGTTTATGACAGCGGCGATTATCCGGAATGTCAGCGCCGCGCGTTGGCAGTCGCACGTTGGGACGAATTTCATGCGCGCAAGGTCGAGGCGCGAAAGGCCGGGCGCTATCTCGGCATCGGCCTCGCCAATTATGTCGAAGCCACCGGACGCGGACCGTTCGAAAGCGCCGCGGTGCGGATCGGATCATCCGGCGCGATCACCGTCACGACTGGCGCAACTGCTCAGGGACAGGGCGTGAAATCCATGCTGGCGCAGGTGACGGCGGAAATCTTCGATGTCTCTCCGGACGGCATTCGCGTCGTCGATGGGGACACTTCCGCATCGCCTCTCGGCCTTGGCGCATTTGCGAGCCGGCAGGCGGTCACCGCGGCCAATGCCGCATCACAGGCAGCACGCCTGGTCGCGAACAAAGCAATTCAGGCGGCAGCGGCCATGCTGAATGTCAGCGCGGACGATCTCGTAATGTCCGGCGGCAAAGTGAAGGGTCGCGGAATGCAGGGCGTCGAGCTGACACTTGCGGAGATCGCTCGCGCATTGGGTGGGACGCCGGGCATGGCGCTCCCCGGCAATCTTCCGCCGGGACTTGCCGCGAGTGTCGACTTTCAACCGACCGGGCTCGCCTACACCAACGGCGCGCATATTTGCGAAGTTGAAGTCGATGTGGAGACAGGCCGGATTTCGCTCGTCCGCTATGTCGTCGTCCATGACTGCGGACGCATGATCAATCCGATGCTGGTCGAGGGACAGATTGCCGGAGCAGTGGCGCACGGAATCGGTGCGGCATTATTCGAGCACATGAAGCACGACGCAGGTGGCCAGCCCGTGACCACGACATTGGCCGACTATCTTCTGCCATCCTCCGATGGTCTGACGCGCATCGAATTTCATCATATGGAATCGCCATCGCCGCTGAATCCGCTCGGCGTGAAAGGCGCAGCCGAAAGCGGCACCATTGGCGCGCCCGCTGCAATCGCTTCAGCAGTAGAAGACGCGCTCCGGCCGTTCAATGTGACGATCAGAGATTTGCCAATGACGCCCGAGGGTATCCTCGCGCTTATCGCGCAGAGGACGTAACGGAAGTTTGCCGCAGCCATGCGCTGCGCAGCGGCTTCAACGCGACGAGCGCGAGCACCGCCGTTGACGCATCCAGGAGGATGATCAGCCAGAACACCGGAAACCAGCTTCCGGTTTGCTCGAACAGCCAGGCAGCCGCCGGGCCACCGAGCAGGGATCCGATGCCCTGGGCGATGTACAGAAAGCCGAAATTCGTGGTGGCGTGGCGCGTGCCAAAGCTGTCGGTCACCGTCGAAGGAAACAGTGAAAAGATTTCGCCCCAGCCGAAGAACACTATGCCGGACATCACCGCGAACAGCGCCGGATGTGCGCGCGCGAGCAGCATCAGCCAGACGGCAATCGCTTCCATGCCGAACGCCAGGAACATCGTATTTTCGCGGCCGATCCGGTCCGACAGCCAGCCGAAGAACGGACGCGTGACGCCGTTGGCGATCCGCTGCAGGCTGAGCGCGAACGGCAATGCAGCCATCCCGGCGATGGCGCTGTCGGCGAGGCCGAAGTCTTTCATCACCGGCCCGAATTGCGACACCACCATCAATCCGCCGGTCGACATCATGGCCATCATCACAAACATCAGCCAGAACACCGGCGTTTGCAGCATTTCAGCGGGTGTGTAATCCCGTGCCGAAACGCTGACGCGCGCCTGCGCCGCAAGCCCGCTCACATCTTCCCGGCGCGGCGCCCGCAAACCCATCGCGGCGGCAGCGCCGATGCAGGCGAAGATCACTCCAAAGAAAATCAACGTCGGCCGGTGACCGGAAGCGCGCAGCATCGCCGCAATGGGAAATGTCGTTGTGATCGCGCCGACGCCGTAACCCGCCGCCGCCAACCCGACGGCGAAGCCGCGCCGGTCGGGAAACCAGCGCACCATCAGACCGATGATGCCGATATAAACCAGTCCGGTACCGAAACCGCAGAACGCGCCATAGCTGAGATAGAGCGACCACAAATCGCCGGCCTGCGCGGCCAGAACATAGCCAAGCCCGCTCAACACGGCGCCGGAACCGATGAGGAATTTGGGCCCGAAGCGGTCGATCAGCCATCCCTGCAGCGGCGCCAGCCAGGTCTGCAACACGATCAGAATCGAAAATGTCACCTGCACGGCCGGCAAACTGGCATGGGCGGCGCCCTGGAACGCAGGCACAAACAGGGTCCAGACATATTGCGGGCTCGAGATCGACATCATTGCGACGATGCCGAGCACCAACTGAATCCACCGGGTTGCGGAGCGCTTGCGCAACGCACCAGTCGCCATGGATTGCTCTGCCGCTGTCATGCTCATCCCGGAAAATTCCGGCCCACAGAAACACGATTCAACGGACGCGGGAAGCCGCCCGGCGGTAAACTTGGCACATGCTGCTCAGCCCGCCGGCTTGCACAACGTCGTGCCGGTCGGATCAGACAGACACGCGATCACTTCGCGCGGTATCGGCACGGCCCGTATTTGCCCGGGCCGGTCGGGATCGGCCGCGGCCCAGACGCGCTTCTCGAATCCTTCCACGGCCAGCCGGTCCCGGTTGAAAATGCGGTGTTTCACCACAAAGCTCGCGCGGCCCCACTCGCTCACCTCGGCCTCAGCGGTAACCTCGTCATCGAACCGGCACGGCAACAGGAATTTTGCCCCCTGCTCCACCAGTGGCATTCCGATAATCCGGTATACGCCGCGTATCTCAGCGGCGGACAATCCCGTGCGGGCAAAAAGCTGACCCGTTCCGGTGTCGAACATCTCGAGATATTTCGGGTAGAACACGATCCCGGCGGGATCGCATTGTCCCCATTCGATCCGGAATGTGCGGCAATGAATCAGGCCCATGGCATTCACGCAAACAGCAGCAGCGCGCCGCCATAGAGCACGAGGCCGAGCAGCAGCGCCATCACGCAATAACCCATGATGTCCCTGATGCCCAATCCGGCAATCGCCAGAACCGGCAGCGCCCAGAATGGCTGTATCATGTTCGCGGTTTGCTCGCCCATTGCCGTCGCCATCGCGGTCATCGCCGGGTCAACTTTCAGGCTCACCGCCGCCGGGACCATGAATGGCCCCTGCACCGCCCAGTGTCCGCCGCCCGAAGGCACGAACAGGCTGATGATGTTCGACGACACGAATGACCAGAATGGCAGGCTCTGATGCGTGGAAAAGGAAACGAAGCCGGTGGCGATCACCGCGGCCAGTCCGGTTCCGGTCATCATTCCCATGATGCCGCCATAAAGCGGAAATTGCAGCAGGATCGGCCCCACTGTGCGCGCCGCACGATTGAAGGAGCGGACATAACGGATCGGGCGCCAGTGCAGCAAAAGCCCGAGCATCAATGCAATGAAAATCATGCCGTCGATGTCGAGCGAAAATCCGCTGCGTGAAATCGTCACCGCTTCGTAAAAGACGCCCATTGCGATCAGAAGCACTGTCAGGACAGGGGTGTTCTCGATCCGTGCGGCAAAATTGCCGGACACCGGCGGCGCCTCGACAATGGCGTCATCGCGTTTCAGCAGTTCGGGATCGACACGCCGCATCTCGCACTTCGGCGGCGCGATGGCGATCAGCAGCAGCGGAAGCAGGCAAAAAATCAGGATGGTCGGCGCCAGATTGTAGGCCGTGAAAATTGTGCGGTCGAAACCGGCGATCTGCCCGGTGACTTTTTCGATGATGTTGAGTGCGCTACCAGGCGTCGCCGAGGCGAGCGCAATCGAGCTGGAAAGCCCTGACGCCCATACGATATTGCCCATATAAGCGACCGCCACGAGCAAACCGAAATCGGCATCGCGGATGCGCTTGCCCATTTCGCGCGCCAGCAACGCACCGGCAACCAGACCGAAACCCCAGTTCAACCAGCTCGCAAAAGCCGCGGCCCAGAACAGCACCACGGCGGCCCGCGATTGATCCGCCGGTATGCTCGCGATCCGCTGTAACAGCCGGCGCACAGGCGCTGCCTCGGCCAGGGTCACGCCGGTGGCGAGGATCAGCGCCATCTGCATTGCGAATGCGAGGATCGCCCAGATGCCGTCATACCAGGCCGATGCGATTTTCGCCGCGTCCGCCGGCGTCCAGATGAAGGCCGCAGCGGCGGTGACGAAGGTCAGGATCAGCGCGTATAAATAGGGATCGGGAATATAGCGCTCGGCATATTTGACGAAGACCCGGGTGATCCGCCGCAGCATCTGGACAATTACTGCACGCGATAGCGCCGCTTGAATTCGTCGAAAAATCCCTCTCGGCCGAGATCGTCGAGCAACGATGTATCGATATAATCCGTCAGCGGTTTTGCGGCATTGCCGCTTTCGCGCAACATCAGTTCGGCGCCGGCGTGCGAAGGTCTCGCGTCGCGCGGAACACGGTCGCGAAAATCCTCATAAGCCGCATCCACAGCGACCGGAGAAAAATCCCTGAACTCGCCGGCGAGAATTTTCCTCGCTTGCGCCGGATCGGACAGAGCCAGATCGATTCCTTCGATATAGGCCTGCAAAAATTCCCGTGCCTGCTGCCGATGCGCCGCAAGGTAATTCCGGTCCATCGCAATCGCCGTGAAAATCCACGGCAGATTGGCTTTCAAATCGGCGAGCAGCGGCAGCCCGTCGCGCTTCGCCTCGGTGTCTGCCGGTTCATTCAGCGCAGTCGCCGCAAGTTTTCCCGATTTCAGCGCCTCCAGTCGTGCCGGCGTTCCACCTGCCTCGACGATTTCCACATCGGCCCGCGTGAGTCCCATGTTCTTCAGCGCCATTGTGGCTGCACTGTCGGATTCCGAACCAAAACTGCTGATTCCGATTTTCCTGCCTCTCAGTGAATCCGCGCTGGAGATTCCCTTCGCGCCGAAAAACCGGAAACTCATGGTATTGGCGCCCGATGCGATCAGCCGGTAATCGCCACCCCTGCCGTTGGCATCGATAACCGCCGATAAACCCACCATCATGGCCTGCAATTTGCCGCTGCCGACCTGCGCCAGACCGCGGCTGCCGCCCGCTGTATCAACAATCTCGACACCGAGGCCACGGGCTTTGAACAGGCCCGACGCCTGCGCCACCCACAGCGGCAACATGTTCACGGTAGGCGCGGCAATTCCAACCCGGAATGGCGTCAGTTCGGCGGCGCCGAGTTGATGTGGCAGCGCGCTCAACACCACCGCAGCCATGATGAGGCGCAAAATTCCGTTCATACCGATCAGGCGATGCGCGGCGTCGTTACGTAATCCCGGTTGATCGCTTTCACGTTCGGCGTGCCCGCCAGCTGCATGACGATGTACAGATCGTCGCGCAGATATTCGAGCACGCTTTGCGCGCCGAGATTGCCGCCAAGCGCGAGGCCGTAGAGCACCGGCCGGCCGCAAGCCACCACATTGGCGCCGAGCGCGAGCGCACGGAACACGTCCTGCCCGCGGCGGATACCGCTGTCGAAAACAATCGGCACCCGGCCGTTCACCGCATCGGCAATCCGCGGCAATACAGAAATTGACGCCGGCACGCCGTCCAGCGCGCGGCCGCCGTGGTTGGAGACCCACACCACATCGATCCCGCGGTCGATCGCCTGTTTCGCGGTCACCGGCGACATCACGCCCTTGACCACCACCGGCAGGCCGGTTTGCTCCTTGATCCAGACCATGTCGTCCCAGTTCAGATCGACCTTGCGCCGATTCATGATCGCCACCGCTTTGACCGGATCGGATTCGCCTTTCGGCGCATTGCCTTTGCCGAGCGAGGCCGGGATGCGGAAATTGTTGCGGATATTGTTGTCGCGCGGATAGGCCAGGGTTGAATCGATCGTTGGCACAATGGCGGTAAATCCGGCGGCTTTGGCGCGCATGATCACTTCGCGCGCATAACCGCGGTCGGCGGGGAAATAGAGCTGCATCCATTTCGGTCCAGGATGCGCAGCCGCGACATCTTCGAGCGGCACATTCGATTGCATGGACAGCACCATCAGAGTGCCGGCCGCCTGAGACCCCTGTGCCATGCCGATTTCTTTCGAAACATGCGCCAAACCCTGGCCGCCCATTGGGGGGACGATGATCGGGAAGGGCAGCTTCGATCCGAGGATCGTGACGGACAGATCAGGCTTGAGCACGCCCGACAGGAAATGCGGCTCGAGGCCGACTGCCTGCATGGCGCGCAGATTTTCGGCCTTGGTGTGTTCCGCGCCGGATCCGCCGAAGATGTAGCCATAGCCGCCCTTGGGCAGAATTTTTTCCGCCTCCACTTCGAGTTCGGCCGTGTTGACGATCTTCAGGCGCTTCACTTCCTTGCCGCCCTCGTACTGCACCTTTTCGTCGCCGGGCAGGATGCTGCTGCCGCGTGTTTCGCCCGGCCCTGCCGGCGCGTTTGAAGTTTGCGCCGCTGCGGTTGAACTCGCCACCGCTGCCGCTGCCAGAGTGCCGGTCAAAAGAAAATCGCGCCGCTGCACGTCCATGTCAGAACCCTCCCGTCCGATTGTCCGGCCACCGCCGGTCAGCGGACAGTCTAGCCTGCGGAATGCAGTGCAGCCAATCTCTCCACCAACAGGTCCGTGTCGAGGGACAGTGCCGATAACCGCCCGGAGCGCGCCAGCACCGAAAGCCCGACCAGCGCGGCAACCGCCAGGACGATATCCGCCTGTCGCTTCCGATCGCTGACCGGCGCAAGGCCGGCCGCCTCGGCAAAAGAGGTGAGGGCCGATATCAGCTTGCCGTTGAAAAGCCGCTCCGCCTCCGGCGGCGTTTCATTGCCGGCCAGACTTGCGGCCGCTGCCGGCAGCGCACGGTTGTGGCGCAGGAATTCCAGCACGACGCCGGCCGCGGATTTTACCGGCGCTTCGCTATGCTTCCTGTCCCGCAGCTCCCGCGCCAGCACGGCGAGATCGTCCGAGGCGAGCGCGAGCACAAGTTCGGCCCGGTTGTGGAAATATTCATAGACGGACGCCGGCGCGTAACCGGCCTCGGCTGCGACCGAACGCAAAGACAGATTGCCCGCGCCCTGTTGCGCTGCAATCCGCCTCGCCGCATCCAGAATCGCTGCGCGATTGTTCGCGCGTTGCCGCGTGCGCCGTTCCGTCCGGCGCGACAATGCTTCGCTCATCCCGCAATGATAAGCGATTCGTCCCGCCGGGGAGACGATTTCGGTTTTTACCTATGCGCGGATTTGTAAGCCGCTGCAGCCGTATTATAGGCCTTTCCGACCGTCTCTTTTTCCTTCTGGCTCTGATCGGCCTTGGCGGTGATGTCCTTCGCCGCCGCCAGCAGGCCCTTGCGCTGCAGGCCATCCGTATCGTGCTTCGGGTCGAGATCCTTCAGTTGCTTGTTGTTGTCATCGAGCGCGGCCTTGAGACAGAGCTGGTATTGATCGGAATCCTTGATGAACGCGACTGCATCCTTGGCGGCCTGGCTCATTTCGGCAGCGGTTGCGGCCTTGCCGTCCTTCGGCATGGCAGGCGCGATCGGCGCTGAGCACTTGTCATCGGCCGCAAAAGCCGGCACGGCGAAGATGACGGTGGCGACGACGGCAAAGCAAATTCGGCGAATCATTTCAGTGCTCCTTTGGATTCCTCAGGAGCATTTTCCCCCGACGGGGTTCCCGGCTCGGGCCAGAAAATGCGGTCCGGCGCCGGTATACCGCATCAAAGCCCTCATCTGAAAGCCATTTCAGATATTGACCAAAGCAACCGCAAGGCCCTCGACCGGTTCCCCATTGTCCGTTCGCGGCGAACAATCGATCAGACCCATACAATTGAGGCGGGCCGCGACTGCCGTTTCGCCGATGTAGCCGGCCGAATGCCGGTAACGGCGCCTGGGCCCAAGCTCAAATCCACTGCCATGATGTTTTTCGACCGTGAACAGAATCCAGCCGCCCGGCCGGAGTCTCCGCTTCGCACCGCGAAAGACGGCGGCAAGATCGCCGAAATAAACCAGCACGTCAGCGGCAATCAGCAGATCGTAATCCGGTCCGGATTCTGCCAGGAATGCCTCCACATCCGCCACGGCCAATGTGTCGTAAACGCCTTTACGCTTTGCCTGCGCGATCATTCGCGGCGACAGATCTATCCCGTCCAGGCGACCGGCTACGGATTTGAACAATTCGCCGGCAAGGCCTGTACCGCAACCAAGGTCGAGAACGTCCACAGGTGTGGCAGCGCAACCCAGCAAATCCGCCAATCGCCGCAGGATGGCCGGAGCGCGATAGCCGAGATCCTCGACCATCTGCCGATCGTAATTTTCGGAAAACTGGTCGAACAGATGCCGGACATAGCCGGGCGGCGACCGCGCCAAACCTCTGAGCTGCTCCGCCTGTTTCAGTTTTTCTTCGGCAGCAGCACGGTAAGCGCTGCGCGCGACCGTCAACGGCGACAGAATAACGATTGCCTTGTCGGCTTCGCCGGCCTCCAGCCAGGCACTCCCCAGTGCCAGACGCGCACTGCCCAAATCCGGCTCCGATGCGACGGCACGTTCCAGTTCGGCGATGGCGGCGGGCAACTCGCCGCTGTTCTTCAGCTTTTGCGCACGCTGAAGCGCGAGCCGAGCGCCCTCACGCTTCATTGGGCAGTTGGAGATGGCCGGTTCGGTTCACCGAAAGCGCCGGGCCCGCGGTCCATGAATCGGACAGCGGCACACCGTTCTTTTCGATGTCGCGCATCGTATAGACGTAACCTTCCTCGATGATGCGCTCGTAGGCGCCCCAGTCGCGGATGCTGATGTCGGCCAGCGGCGGCTCGATGATGAAATCCGCCAGACTGCGCACCTGCCGGCGCTGCGAGTCGCTGCCGACCGTGCCGGCGCGCATCAGGATCGAAATGATCGACGGTGTACCGCGCATGCGCTGCATGATCAGCGAGAAGACCGAACGCTCGCCGTAACGATCGTCATCGCATCTGAGATCGATTTCGCCCGACACGTCGACGGCAATGATAGGCCCGCGTGCATCGGCGGCCATGACATCGACCGGCAGGTTGTTCATCACGCCGCCGTCGGCCAGCAGGTGCCCGCCTTCCGCGACCGGCGGCAAAATTCCCGGCACCGCAACGCTGGCCCGCAGGGCGCGCCAAAGTGGCCCGGAACGATGGACGTGATCGCGTCCGGTCGTCAGATCGGACGAGACGCAGAAATAGGGCTTCGCCAGATCTTCGATCAGGACATCGCCGAAATGCTTTTTCAGCAGTGCACTGACTTTTGCGCCGCGGAACAGCGCAATCAGCGGCAGGGTAAAGTCGGAAAGCGGCCGGTTGGCGACAAAAGAATCGCGAACCCGCTCGGCGATTTCCTCAATATCCCATTCCATGGCCACACCGGCGGCGATGATTCCGCCCATGCTGGTGCCGCCGACACAGTCAAACGGCACGCCTGCCTCGCGCAGTGCCCTAAGCACGCCGATATGGGCAAATCCCCGCGCCCCGCCACCCGCCATGACAAGGTTGACGGCCGACCCCGCGATGAATCGCGCCAGCCGCTTGATGTCCTCGGTGTTGCCGGTGCGTATGTGGTGATGCGAGCCGAACAGATCGCTGCGGAATTCAATGTGCCGCGGCACGCCGCCGGCGCGGTGGCCCGTCGAATGGACCAGCAGCAGCTCCGGCGTGGCGCACATTTCGCGCTGAAAAAACCGCCGTTCAAACGGATGCAGCGGCTCGGGCTCATCGGACTGCGCGATCAACATGACGCGGTCCGCCTGGCGCAGACAAAGATGCGTCCAACTGCTGTCCGGCTGATCGCCGAGATAAAACACCACGTCGTGTTCGGCTTCGAAGCGGTTGAACCACTCCGTACTCTCGTGGCTCGCCGACGAATCGAGCACCGCCGCCTTGGCGCCCATCTTGACCAGCGCATCGGCCATGCTGCGCACGGCGGCGAATTCCGGCATGCCACGTTGCAGTGGCACCATGGCAAAAGTCTTGGGCCGGGTCCGCTGCTGCGCTCCGCGTGTCGTCTCGCGCAGCCGGCGCACAACGACCTTGAGGAGATTCAACATTACCCGTGGATGCCGGGTAATCAGGCCATCGAAAGCCTTGGCCCCGATGCGCAACAACTCCGTGTCGCGAAGCGCCACCAGCAGCGCCGAATGCGACTCGCCGGTGAGCAGCGACATTTCTCCGACGGTCTCGCCGGCCGGAATCGTCGCCACCTGGCGCTTGCCGCCATCGCCATTTTCGACGAACACGCCGAGCGATCCGGTGACGACAAGAAATACGGCACGATCGTTGTCGCCGTCGCGGGGGAGTTGTGTGCCACCCGGCAAACCGAACCATTCCGACGACGACAGCAGCCGGCGCAGAGCCGCATCGCCGACCTGTTCGAGAATGCGGAAGCTCTTCAGCCGCTCAAGCAGTGACGCCGGAAAGACCGATTCTCCGGACGAAAGCAGCGGGGCAAAAAAGCTCAGATCGAAATTTCTTGCCATTGCGGAGGGTTCAAACCAACCCATAAATTACCATCCTGAACGCTGCCCTAGCATGCTTTCCCCCTTGGCGCTGGCTTGACAGGCTGCCGACTGGGCCAAACTATTGATTCTAAACGTAGCCAGAGCCTTCACGTTCATTTTTTGGTTATGCCGACACAAATTGGGGGTCCGAAACGGCCGAAATGAGGCGATTTTCTGCATTTTTATTCATGTTCCTGCTCGCGGGATGCGCCACGCGGCCGGTGCCCGCGCCCCTGCCGCCGGTCCCGCTCGACGCCCAGCTGAGCGCGGTCAAGGCGCGCCTGTTTGTGCTGGTAGAAGCTGAGCGTGAGCACCTGAACAACGGGGCCAAGCCCCTGATCCTCGATCCCGAGCTGATGCACGCCGCCCAGGTCCATTCCGATGACATGGCGATGAAGAATTCTTTCGACGTCGGGAACCCGGACGGAAATGTCGCGGTCAACACGCTGCTGACCAATCCGAAATTTCGCGGGTTCGTCGGAGAAAATTCTGCCGCGCAATATTTCACGCCGGGTGTTCCGATTGACCCGCAAGTCTTCGCGACAGGCTTCCTGAAGATATGGGAAAACAGCCCGGACCATCGGCTCAATCTGGACTTTCCCGGCTTCGATCGCACCGGCATCGGCCTCGCGGTCAGCGGCAACACAATCTACGCTGCCGAGCTGTTCGCAACCGATCTCGGCCTCCCCGAACCGCAATGATGCGCGCTCCCAGATTTGAGGTGCTTCGCCCCTGCTTTGTTATGGCCGGGCTACTCCTCAGTCTGGTGATCGCTCATGCCGCCGACGCCCAGGATCTCGTCTCCGGTCTTTCCACAGATCTCATCCAGATCACCTCCAACTTCAACGGCACCGATATCGTGATGTTCGGCGCCCTGGAGGATCAACCTCCGGCGACCGCCAACAAGGATGTGGACCTCGTCATTGTCATCCGTGGTCCCCCGGTAGACATGACGGTCCGCCGCAAGCAGCGGGTCCTGGGAGTCTGGATCAATCGCGACCAGGTCCAGCTGAGCGGAATGCCGGGTTATTATTTCCTCGCCAGCACGCGGCCACTCGATGACATCGCCACTCAGACTACGCTCCAGCGGTTTCGTCTCGGTACGAACAGTCTACAGGCGACAGTGCAGGGTGCACCACCCGATCAGGCGGCGGCATTCAAGGCTGCCGCCGTGCGCGATCTCAAACGCGACCATTTGTACTGGGAAAGCCCGACCGGTATCGATTTCCTCAGCCGGACGCTTTGGCGCGCGCAAATTCCCATTCCGGCGGCGGTCCCGCCCGGAGAATATCGCGCCGAAGTATATCTCTTCCGCGGCGGGACCGTGGTGAGCGCGCAATCCTCGCCCCTCTTCGTGGACAAGAGCGGCTTCGAGCGGCAGGTCTATAACTTCGCCTATCAGGCATCGTTCGCCTATGGCGCAGCCACCATCGCAATGGCGCTGGGATTCGGTTACGCGGGATTTTTCGTATTCCGCCGCCGCGCCTGATTCTCTGTCAATTGAACGCCTGGATGCCCGTCTGGGCGCGGCCAAGGATCAGCGCATGAATGTCATGCGTACCTTCGTAAGTATTCACCGCTTCCAGGTTCAGCACATGGCGAATGACATTGAATTCATCGGCGATGCCATTGCCGCCGTGCATGTCGCGCGCCACTCGCGCGATCTCCAGCGCCTTGCCGCAATTGTTGCGCTTCAGCAGTGAGATCATTTCCGGTGCGCATTTGCCCTGATCCATCAACCGCCCCAGCCGCAACGCCGCATTCAGACCCAGCGCAATTTCGGTCTGCATGTCGGCAAGTTTCTTCTGCACCAGCTGGTTGGCGGCCAACGGCCGCCCAAATTGCATGCGATCGAGCACATATTGCCGTGCCGCGCGCCAGCAGAATTCCGCGGCCCCCATGGCGCCCCAGGCAATGCCAAAACGCGCGCGATTGAGGCAGCCGAACGGACCGGCCAATCCGCGCACATTCGGCAGCAGATTTTCTTCCGGCACGAAGCAATCCTGCAGCACGATCTCGCCCGTGGGCGACGCGCGGAGCGAAAATTTGCCTTCGATTTTCGGGGTCGAGAATCCTTTGCTCCCGCGTTCCACCAAAAAACCGCGGATGCGGTTGTCGTTGTCCTTTGCCCACACCACCGCGACATGCGCATAAGGTGAATTTGTGATCCAGGTCTTGGCGCCGTTCAGCCGGTATCCGCCGTCAACCTTCTCCGCCCGCGTGCTCATCGAACCCGGATCTGAACCATGATCCGGTTCCGTCAGGCCGAAGCAGCCGATGATCTCTCCGGCCGCCAGCTTCGGCAGGAACTTCCTCTTCTGTGCCTCGCTGCCATAGGCGGAAATCGGATACATCACGAGCGCGCTCTGCACGCTCATGATCGAGCGGTAACCGGAGTCGATGCGCTCGACTTCGCGGGCGATGAGTCCATAGCAGACATAGCTGAGGCCGGCCCCGCCCTCGCGTTCCGGCAAAGTGGCGCCGAGAAATCCCATCCGGCCCATATCCGCCATGACCGCCGGATCAAACCGCTCATGGCGAAAATCGTCCCTTACCCGCGGGAGCAGCCGGTCTTCGCAAAAGCGCTTCGCGTTGTCGCGAACCATCCGCTCTTCTTCCGAGAGCTGTTGCTCGAACAGCAATGGATCGCCCCAGTCGAAAACCGCATCAGCCATGCTAGTGTCGTGGTTCCGAAATTCGCCTAATACCTATATAGCGCGCATAGCGAATTTCGAAACCAAAACGACACTAGAATCAAAGATTAGCTAGCGTCCTTACGATTCTGAAATTCGCATCGATGCCTATATAGAGCTCAAGCGAATTTCAGAATCGGGATGCTTGCTTACGTTCAGTCGAATTGGTTCAGGAAATTGACCACAGCATCCTTATAGATGCGGTCGCCAACCGTCGAATGGTGGTTGCGCCGCGGCACGACCACCGGCTTGCCATGCGAAAACGCGTGAGCCAGTGTTTCGGGCGGACCGGAAATCGTGTCCTCGGCACCGCAAACCACGAGTACCTGTTGCGGGAACCCGGCCAGTTCTTCGGGCGTGAAAATCCGCCGCGGACGGCGCATGCAGGCGGCCATGGCGGCCATGTCATTGCCGGCTCTTTCGCAGAATGTCCGGAATTCCCGCGCCATCGGCAGTGTGATGGCCGCCGGGTCCGGTGCTTCAAGGCCTTCGGCAATCGCCTCGTTGATCGCAGCCGCGCGGTGGAAATAGGTCTCGCCCGCACCGGCCAAAACGCAGCGCCGGACCAGATCCGGTGCGTCATGGATCAGGCGAATCGCGATTTGCGCCCCCATGGAATAGCCCATGATATCGGCCGGAGTGTCCGCGAATTCGCGCAGCACCGCCGCACAGTCTGCCGCCATCAGCCCGTCCTCGTAGTCTTCGGGGCGATGCGGCTTTTCCGATTCGCCGTGACCGCGGCAATCCATCGCGATGACGCGGAACCCTGCCTTGACCAGCACGTCATACCAGCCGGTATTCCGCCAGGTGATTTTGCGATTGGCGCCAAAGCCATGGATCAGCAGAACCGGCCTGCCCTCGCCTGCTGTTTCACAGGCGATATGGATTCCGCTGGCACCCTCGACATGATAGGTCATGCTAGTGTCGTGGTTTCGGAGTTGGCAAGATTTAGATATTGTAAGCCCCTTTGGGAAAAAGAAAACCAAAACAAACAAAAAAAAAAAAATAGAAG
>CAYUQO010000013.1:0-142465 GCA_964446945.1 uncultured Bordetella sp. | reverse complement strand
TCGCATGATCTCGATATGGAGCGCGCTTTGCGAACTTCGAAACCGAAACGACACTAGAATCAATAGATTGCTGGTGTCCTTTCGATTCTGAAATTCGCCCCGGTTCCGGTATAGAGACAAAGCGAATTTCAGAATCGGGACACCAGTACGTTGCGCGTTTGGATAGCCTTTGCAAGCCGATAGCCCGTGTCGTCACCCGTCCGGCAGAACCGTATGAATCTGTGGCTGCTGCTGGGCGCCATCAGCGGATTCCTTGCGGTTGCCGCCGGCGCATTCGGCGCGCATGCGCTGCAGTCACGAGTCGACGCCAACAGCCTTTCGATTTTCCAGACCGCGGCGCATTACCATCTGGTGCATTCGGTCGCGATCGTTGCGGCCGCACTCGCCGCCGCACAGGGCCGCAAACCCGCTGCCATCGCGGCGCTGTTATTCACCGCCGGGATCGTGCTGTTTTCCGGGTCGCTCTACTATCTAGTCCTGGCGCGGTCCAACGCGCTGGTTCTGGTGACACCGGCTGGCGGTTTGCTGTTCCTCGCCGGATGGGCTGCACTTGCCTTTGCCGCATTCTCCTGACATGCCGGGCGCAGAAGAAACCTTTTCCTACGCGACGTCCGAAGATCCGGCGCTGAAGCGGCTGCTGATCCGGGCCGTCGAGGCAATGACGGGCCGGCCCTATCTCAAGCGGCTCTACGACGATCACCGCGCCAATCCTGTGCCCGGTGAAAATTTCTGGGCTGCAGCGCTTCAGCGCCTGGAGCTGACGCTGAATTACAACGAACAGGCTCTCGCCGGCGTGCCCAAAACCGGGCCACTGGTGATTGTCGCCAACCATCCCTTCGGCGTGCTGGACGGCGTGATCATCAGCTACCTGATATCGAAGGTGCGGAGCGACTTTCTTGTGCTGACCAATGCCGTGCTTTATCAGGCGGAAGAAATCAGGCGACACCTGCTGCCGATCGATTTTGCCGAGACCAGGGAAGCCCTGAGTACCAATCTGAAAACCGCCAATGCAGCTAAGGCGCATCTGCTTCATGGCGGCTGCCTGGTGATCTTTCCGGCCGGCGGCGCTTCGACCACTCCGACACCCTGGAGCCGCGAGGCCGTAGACGCCGAATGGAAGAATTTCACTTCGCGTCTGATCATCGGCACAAAATGCCCGGTGCTGCCGGTCTACTTTGCCGGGCAGAACAGCCGGTTGTTCCAGATCGCAAGCCATATTAGCCTGACCTTGCGCCTGTCGCTGTTCTTCAAGGAGGTTTACGACAAAATCGGAAGCACGATTCACCTGCGCATCGGAGAAACGATTCCGTTCGAGGACATGGCCGGGCTCGATCGCGTTCAGTTGATGGAATTCCTGCGCAAGAAAACTTATGCGCTCGGCGCAGGCCTTCCGCGCAGCGTTCGCGGACGCCGTCCGCGCTACATGAACAAGAAGCACAAGCCGTGAGCACGAATTGCCGCGTCGGTCTGCTGGTGACCTGCCTCGCCGACATGTTTCGCCCCGAAGTCGGATTCGCCGCCGTCCGGCTGCTGGAAATGGCCGGATGTGAGGTCAGCGTTCCGGCGCAAACCTGCTGCGGTCAGCCCGCATACAATGCCGGCGATCGCAAGGACGCCATTGCACTGGCGCGCAACATCATCGCGGCGTTTGAACCTTTCGATTATGTGGTCGTGCCTTCAGGCTCCTGCGGCGGCATGCTGCGTGTGCATTATCCAGAATTGCTGCGGGATGATCCCGAGTGGTCAAACCGCGCGCGCCAGGTCGCAGCCAAAACCCATGAACTGTTGTCGTTTCTGGTGCACGTCCGGGGTGTGAAATCGGTACAGGTGGCATGCAGCGCGAATGCGGTGTATCACGATTCCTGTTCATCGATGCGCGAAATGACGGTTCGCAGCGAGCCGCGCCTGCTGCTGAAATCCGTGAACGGGTTGAACGTTCAGGACTTCACCGACACTGATGTGTGTTGTGGCTTTGGCGGCTTCTTCTCGGTCAAATATCCCGAAATTTCCGCGCGGCTCGCCGACGATAAACTCGATGACGCAAGATCGCGCGGCGCCGAACTGGTGCTGTCGGGCGATCTCGGTTGTCTCCTGCATCTCGCCGGACGGGCAGCGCGGCGCGGGGAAAAGATCCACTTCCGCCACGCGGCCGAAGTACTCGCCGGCGCAACCGAACCGCCCATCGGCGAAGAATGAGTCGATCGCCGTGACGACAGATGCCTCGCATTTTCCGGAAGCCGCCACCGCCGCGTTGAAAAATCCGCGGCTGCAAACTTCGCTTGGCCATCTGAAGGAAGGGTTTCAGCTCAGGCGCGCGGCTGCCTTCGCCGCATCGCCGCTACGCTTCGAAGATTTGCGCGAACAGGGTCACGCCATTCGCCAAAACGCACTCGCGCAACTGCCCGAATTGCTGACCCAGTTTGAAGCCAATGTGCAGGCCGCCGGTGGGCACGTGCACTGGGCCACAGATGCCGCCGCGGCACGCGACATCATCACTGAAATTCTGAAAGCGAAAAACGCGCGCACTGTCACCAAGGGCAAATCCATGGCGACAGAGGAAATCGAACTGAACGATCATCTCGCGGCGAAAGGCATTACGCCGGTCGAAACCGATCTTGGCGAATATATCATCCAGCTTCGCCACGAACGTCCGAGCCATATCGTTGCGCCCGCGTTTCACCTCAAGCGCGACGATGTCGAAACCAGTTTCCGTGGCGAACACACGTGGCTGCCGCAGAATCGCATGCTCGACAATCGCCCCAGGTTGGTGTCAGAAGCGCGGGCCGTGCTGCGTACGCGCTTCGAAAGCGCCGACGCCGGAATCACCGGCGCGAATTTTCTCATCGCCGAAACCGGAAGCGCCGTGATTGTCACCAATGAGGGCAACGGCGATCTCACGCGGCTGCTCCCGCGCATGCACATTGTCGTCGCCGGTATCGAGAAGGTCGTGCCACGGCTTTCCGACATGTCGGTGCTTCTGCGCCTGCTCACGCGATCTGCCACCGGGCAGGATATTACCTCCTATGTCAGCATCATGAGCGGACCGAAGCGCACGCCTGATGCCGACGGCCCGGAGGAATTTCACGTCGTCCTGCTCGACAATGGCCGCAGCGCGATCCTGAACAGTCCAGCGGCGGAAGTGCTGCAATGCATCCGCTGCGGTGCATGTCTCAACCATTGTCCGGTCTACGGCACGGTTGGCGGGCACGCCTATGGTGCGACCTATCCCGGCCCGCTCGGCGCGGCACTGGATCCCGGGCTCGATGGTCTTGCGAAGTCGTACCACCTGCCGAACGCAAGCAGCTTTTGCGGCCGCTGCGATTCTGTGTGCCCGGTGAAAATTCCGCTCACGCGGATCATGCGCTATTGGCGCAATCTGGCATTCGAAAAGGGTATTCCGCGATCCGGATTGTCGCGCGGGCTGAAGCTTTGGGCCGCGGCCGCAAGGTTCCCTACGCTTTACGGCTTCGGTGCCGCGATCGCCACGCGTTTCCTGCGCACATCCGCGGGAGCATCGCCGCGGCTGAAATCGTCTCCGATCATGCCTGGCTGGTTCGCAAAACGCGATCTGCCAAAACCGGCGCGGCAGTCATTTCAGGCGCAATGGCGAAAACGGAAGAATCGCCAATGAGCGCGGGCCGTGAAACTGTCCTGAATGCGCTTGCCAGAGCGCGCAGACCTCGAACGCCTCCGCCGCAGATCAGTTTGCCCGAATGGACCGGCGATCCGCTGCTGAGCTTCATCGCCAGGGTCGAAGCCAGCATCGCGCATCCGCACAGACTCGCATCGCTGTCGGAGGTACCGGCCAAAATCGCGGAAATCCTGCGCCTGTCCAACGCCGCGCCAGAGCTGCACATACCCGCGGAATCAGCGCTTCAGGATCTGCCGTGGCACAGCGCCCCTGCACTTGAAATTTCATCGGTTCCGCCGACCGGCGATCAGTCTGCCCTGTCTGCTGCGGAGTTCGGGATTGCCGAGACCGGTACGCTGGTTTTCTTCTCCGGCCCAAACGCCCGCTCCTCGTGGCACTTTCGCCCCGGCTGCGAATTCATCGTGATTGAGCGCTCGCACATTCTGCCGCGCTTTGAGGATGTGATCGCCCGGATCGACAGGCTTTCCGGCATGCCCGCGACGGTCAATCTGGTCACTGGGCCTTCCCGCACAGCGGATATCGAGCAAACCATCGAACTGGGCGCCCACGGCCCGCGCGAAATCCACATCCTGATTACTGGCTGAAAGACCAGATCGCAGTTTCCAAACCGCCCACTCCACTGCTAGTAGCAGTGCGATGTGCGAAATATCACACCATGCAAGCTGAAGCGCAGCCGGAACAAAATGCAACGCCGCGTTGGGTCCAGCGGCTGCCGCGCGCTTTCCATCACCGCAATTACCGCCTGTTTTTCGCCGGCCAGTCGATCACGCTGCTCGGCGCCTGGGTGCAAACGGTTGCCCTGAGCTGGCTGGTTTATCGCCTTACCGATTCGGTTTTTCTGCTCGGCCTCGTCACCTTCGTTTCGCAGGCGCCGATCTTCTTCATCACGCCCTTCGCCGGGATGATCGCCGACCGCTATGACCGGCGGAAGGTATTCATCGTCACGCGGACACTCGGAATGATGCAGGCGGCCGTACTGACGGCGCTGACGCTCACCGGCATCATCGAAATCAACAGCATCATCGTCCTGGCGCTCATTCTGGGACTAATCACCGCGGTCGAGACACCGGCGCGGCAGTCCTTCACGGTCGAACTGGTAGGACGCGAAGATCTGCGCCAGGCCATCGCGATGAACGCGATGATGTTCAACATCGCCCGCACGATCGGCCCAGCAATCGGCGGCATGATCGTGGCAGCTTTGGGTGAAGGTCTGTGCTTCCTGCTCAATACGCTCTCCTTCGCGGCGGTCCTCACCAGCCTGTGGCGCATGCGCCTGCCCGTCCGCCCAGTCCTGAGCACCGGCCGGCCGTGGGACGAGCTCATGCAAGGTTTTCGCTATGTGTCGACGCATCCGCATATCCGGATGGTGCTGTTTTTGTCGGCCACCTGTTCGGGCTTCGGCACGTCCTATCTCGCGTTGATGCCGGCTTTCGCACAGGGCATCCTGCACCAGGGTCCCGAAGCACTAGGCTATCTCATCAGCGCCTTTGGTGTGGGTGCGATCACCGGCGCGATCCTCGCGTCGCGGATTCACGAGCGGCACATCGCCATCACGCCGACGATCATGGCGGTGCTGCTTGGCGTTAGCCTGATTGTGTTCGCGGAAACCCGCTCGATGTGGCTTGCCATGCTGTTCGTGGTACCGACCGGTTTCGGCTATCTCGGCATTGCGGTTTCCAGCAACACGCAGGTGCAGGCGCTGTCGGAGGATTCCATGCTCGGCCGGGTGATGGCGTTTTACGCCATGGGCGCGCTGGGACTGCCGCCCTTCGGAGCACTGTTCCTCGGCTGGCTGTCGGACATGATTGGCGTGACCGAGGCATTCGTGTTCAGCGGGGCTATCTGCCTTGTCGCGGCGGCGATCTCGCTGAGCAGCCTCCGCCGCCGCGGTCTCGCCAGTTTTTCCGCCCTGCGCGCCGCCCAATCGCGGTAAACGCAGCTACTAGGCGGATCGCCGCAAAACGGAATAACGTGTCCCGGCGCTGAGTGGTGAGCATTGTTGTCCGTGACGAGGGGAGCATTTTCCGTGACGCCGCCAACTGCGGGTGCCGCAGATGCCGCGCGCAAAATGCGCGACGCCATTGCGCTTCATCAGCAGGGCCGCATTGCGGAGGCGGAACGCGGTTATACCGATATTCTTGTACAATTCCCCAATCATCCCGGCGCGCTGCAATATCTCGGCGTGATCGCATCGCAGAAAGGCGATTACGCCAGGGCACTCGAACTGATTGACCGTTCGTTGGCGTCCAATCCGCGCACGGCTGCCGCACATTACAACCGCGCCAATATTCTGCGCGATATGAACCGGCCCGAGGACGCAGTCCGGGGATATGATGACGCGCTGACGCTCGACCCGAATCATGTCAGCGCCCTGATCAATCGCGCCGCCGTTCTGCGCAGGCTGGAACGCCATGCCGATGCTCTCATGAGTTATGATCGCGCGATCGCTGTCGCACCGAACGAAGTGAACGCGCATCACGGCCGCGGTATCGCGCTCGGCGAAGCCGGCCGGCATGTCGAAGCTGTCGCCGCCCTGGACCGCGCGCTCGCGCTTGCACCGGGCAAAGCTGAATTTCTTATCTCGCGCGGACATGCGCTCCGCAGCGCCGGCAGGTACGCCGACGCGGCCCAGGATTTTTTACAGGCGATCACCGCCGGCGAAAGGAACGCCAACGCCTATGCCGGACTCGCAGGCGCGCTGATGGAGCTGCGCCACTTCGCGCATGCGGTTGAAAGTTACGACCGCGCTATGGCGCTGGACCCCAAATGGATCGAGCTCAATTACGGACGCTCCTCCGCCCTGATTGAACTTCAACGCTATAACGAAGCCGTCGCAGGATTCTCCAAACTTCTCACCGTTCGCCCTGATTATCCTTACGCCGCGGGAATGTTGCTGCATGCGCGCAACATCAGCTGCGACTGGAGCGATCCAGGCGCCGCGGGTGATCTGATCGCGCGCATACGCGATGGCAAGAAGGCGGCGTCACCGTTCGCGGTTCTGGAAATCTCGGATTCTCCGCAGGTCATGCAGCAGTGCGCGACAATCGTCATGCGCGACAAATTCGAGCCCGGGCATCCGGCGCTGTGGAACGGCGAAATCTATCCGCATAAGCGCATTCACCTCGCCTATGTTTCGGCCGACCTGCGAGCGCATCCGGTGGGACATCTGATCGCGCCGGTGATTGAAATGCATGACCCGTCGCAATTCGAAATCACCGGCATCGCCTATACCGGCGATGACGGAAGCGAAACGCGGCAACGGCTGATGCGCGGGTCAGAACGATTCGTTGAAGCCGCTGACAAAAGCGATTTCGAAATTGCGCGGATGATGCGTGAACTGGAGATCGACATTGCGGTCGACCTCAGCGGACTGACGGCGAACTGCCGGCCCGGCATTCTTTGCTTCCGCCCGTGCCCGGTGCAGGTGAACTATCTCGGCTATGCCGGAACCATGGGGAGCCACCGGTACGACTACATCATCGCCGATGAAACCGTGATTCCAGGACATGACGCGGGCTTTTACGACGAAAAAATCGCGGTACTGCCTCGCCCGTTCCTGCCGTTCGATGCTGCGCCACCCTCAGCGTCCGGCAGGATCAAAACGCGCGCGAATGCCGGACTGCCGGAGGGCGCGTTTGTCTTTGCGTCATTCAACAACAGCATCAAATTCAATGTGCCGGTATTCGATATCTGGATGCGCCTATTGCGAAGGATTGAGAGCAGCGTGTTATGGCTTCCAGCGGCCAATCCCACCGCGCGCCGCAATCTCGCAAGCGAAGCGACAAAGCGCGGCGTTGCCGCCGAACGCCTGATCTTCGCGCCGCGACTGCCGGATTTCAGCGACCATCTTGCCCGTCTCGCACTTGTCGATCTGTTCCTCGACACCCTGCCCTATAATGCCCATTCCACGGCAGCCGACGCGCTGAAAAGCGGATTGCCGGTACTGACCTGCCGCGGCCATAGCTTTGCCGGACGGGTTGCTGCGAGTTTGCTGGAATCGGCAGGGCTGACCGAGCTCATTACGACGTCGCTCGACGAATATGAATCGCGCGCCCTGGCGCTGGCAGAAAATCCCGTCGACCTCGCCGATATCCGGGCGAAGCTCAACGCTTGGCGTGCGGCACGGGGTGCGGGCAGCCTTGGCGGAATTGTCCGCAATCTCGAAACTGCCTACCGGCAGATGTGGATGCGGGCACAACAGGCATTGCCACCCGAAAGCTTCGCGATAAAAACCACCCCATGAACACGATGCCGCTGTTGGAAGACGCGATACGGTTGCAGCAGGCCGGGCGAATCCCCGAAGCGGCACAGCTCTATTCGCAAGTCCTGCAAACCGATCCGCGCAACTACCACGCGCTGTATCAGCTTGGCCTGATCCTGTTCGAATACCGCAGATATGAAGATGCTGATCGCTTTCTTGGCGCCGCCATACGGGTGAATTCGGGCTCGGCCGAACTCTTCTACAGCCGGGGTTGCGTGCTGCAGCAATTAGGGCGCACCGAAGATGCACTTGCCGCCTTTGCGCATGCCCTGACCATCCGGCCGGATTTTCCGGAGGCACGCAACAATCGCGGCGTTACCCTGCTCGGGATGGGACGGCCCGGCGAGGCGATTGCCTGCTTCGACAGGATTCTGGCTCAGCATCCGGAGATCGCCATAGTGCATGCCAATCGCGCGAATGCGCTGCTGGCGCTGAGGCGTCCGGACGCGGCACTCGAATCCGCCGAGTCCGCATTGCAGCTCAACCCCAATCTCGCCGATGCCCATTTCAATCGCGGCTCTGCTCTGGTCAGCCTCGGACGGAACGAGGCTGCGCATGAATCGTTCGAGCAGGCGCTCAAGATCAATCCGCAACATGCAGACGCACTGATCTATCGCGGCATTGCGCTGGAACTGCTGGAACGACCGGCAGAAGCGCTGGAGAGCTATAGTGCCGCGCTCGCTCTGAGGCCTGACCACCCGGACATCCTGTTCAATCGCACGAGCACGCTGATGTCGCTCGGCCGCTACCGCGACGTCATCAGGGATTGCGACAAGATCCTAAAGGCATATCCGCATTACAAATACGCTTCCGGAATGCGGCTCTATGCCAAACTGCACGCCTGCGACTGGAACAATCGCGATTCTGAAATCGCCGAAGCCGTGGACCAACAGCGGGCGGGATATCCGGTGCTGCAACCGCTTCAGGCGGTAGCGATGCTGACCTCCCCTAAGGATATTCTTGAAAGTTCGCGCATTTGGGTCGCGCAGCAGTTTCCGGCGACGGCGCAGCCGCTGTGGCGCGGGGAAAGGTACCGGCACGACCGCATCCGCATCGCCTATGTCTCGGGTGACTTCGGCGAGCATCCGGTAATGGCACTGGCGGCCGGTATATTCGAACACCACGACCGCGCTCGGTTTGAAGTGACCGCAATCTCGACCAGGCCGCATGCGAGTGCAGCGATGCGGCAAAGACTACAAGATGCGTTCGAACGCTTCATCGATCTCGGCAATCACAGCGGCTACGAAATTGCCCAGACGATCCGCGATCTTGAAATCGATATCGTCGTTGATTTGATGGGACATACACAGGGGGCGCCAACCCCGGTCTTCGCGCAACGCGCCGCGCCGCTCCAGGTGACGTGGCTGGGATTTCCCGGAAGCTCGGGCGCGCCTTACATGGATTATATTATCGCCGACTGCGCTGTGATTCCGGATGACCAGCAGAGCTGTTACAGCGAGAAGCTGGTCTGGTTGCCGCACAGTTGTTTCCCGACAGACAACAAACGCGGGTTACCAGAGGCGCCGTCACGCAGGGAGGCGGGACTACCCGAAACCGGCTTTGTGTTCTGCAATTTTGGAAAGCCGCTGAAATTCACACCGGATGTTTTTGCGGTCTGGATGCGCCTGCTGAAGCAAATCCCGGACAGCATTTTGTGGCTGGCCCACCACCACAGCGAGACGACCGGCAACCTGCACCGCGCTGCCGAATTACATGGCATCGCGGCAGAACGGATTTGTTTTGCGCCATTCCTGGATTCGCCGGACGCGCATCTCGCGCGCATCGGTTTGGCCGATCTCTATCTCGACACGTCGCCGTACAACGCGCACGCCACGGCATGCGACTTCCTGTGGGCCGGTGTACCGGTACTCACACTCAGCAAAGGCGGCTACCCCGGACGTGCGGGGGCCAGCATTCTGTCCGCAGCGGGGTTGGACAGTCTGATCACCCATTCACTCGACGATTATGAACACCGAGCGCTGCAGCTTGCGAAAGATGCAGGAGAATTGGGATCAATCAAAGACACTCTCGTCCGCAATCGCAATCGTTCTCACCTGTTCGACACTCTGCGCTTCGCGCGAAATCTCGAGCGTGCCTACACCACGATCCAGCGCCGGCATGAGTCGGGTACTGCACCGGAAAACTTTGCCGTCGAAGACTCAATAGACGCGTCATGAGCGAACAGATCATCCGCGCAGCATATGCCCTGCATCAGTCCGGCAAGCGTGAAGAAGCTGCAAAGCTTTACGATCAGGTCCTGCAAAAGGACCCGAATAATATTCAGACGCTTTTTCTATCCGGCATGCTCACCTACCAGCGTGGCGACCTCGAAGCTGCCCTCACGCGTTTCGACAGCATTCTGGTGCTGAACCCGACACATTATGATGCGCTTGCAGCGCGCGGCGCCGTGCTGTCCAGTCTCGGCCAGCATCAGGACGCGCTCGAGGCGTATGGCCGCGCACAGCAGATCCGTCCGGGATCGGCGCAGATTCACAATAATCGCGCCAATTCGCTTTTCGCACTTGGCCGCCGCGACGAAGCGCTGGAAAGCTATGAACTGGCCCTAAAACAAAATCCCACCTATGCGGAAGCGTGGTGCAATCGCGCCATTCTGCTGATGGAATTGTCGCGCCTGCAGGAAGCGCTCGAGAGTTTCAAAAATGCCACCGACCTTCGCCCGGATCACGGCGACGCATGGGAAGGCCGGGCTACGGTACTGACCAGGCTCGAGCATCGCGCGGAAGCCGTTCGCGCGTATAACCGCGCCATTGCCCTTAAGGGACCGCAGCCGCAGTTGCTCTATAACCGCGCCAATGCCCATGCAATTCTGAAAAACTACCAGGCCGCCATTTTCGATTGCGAACAGGCGCTCGCGGTTGATCCGGACTATCCATATGTTCGCGGCGTGCTCGCCCACGCGAGGATGCAGATCTGCGACTGGAACAACCTGGAACAGCAGATGCACGAGATTGAAACAGGCCTTCGGGCCGGCAAACGCGTCATCACCCCGTTCAACCTGAAAGCCCTGTCCGATTCCGCCGAATTGCAGCTTCGTTGCGCCGAACTTTGGACTGTACATGAATGCCCGCCCGCGCCGGAGCCAATGGCGCCCGCGAAGGTCTATGACCACCGGCGCATTCGTGTCGCCTATGTGTCGGGCGATTTTTCCAATACCGCTGTTGCCGGCCTAATGGCGCCGGTATTCGAATCTCACGACCGCGAATGCTTTGAGACCATCGCGGTCTCATTCGGCCCGCCCGATCACAGCGTGATGCGAACGCGGCTGCAATCTGCCTTCGACAATTTCGTCGACGTTGCCGGACAGAGCGACTTCGCGATCGCGGAGTACCTGCGTCGGGCTGAAATCGACATCGCCGTCGATCTCATGGGTTTTACCGGCCAATGCCGCAGCGCGATTTTCGCCCACCGCCCCGCGCCGATCCAGGTCAATTATCTCGGATTCCCCGGCAGCCTCGGCGCGCCCTATTACGACTACATTGTTGCCGACCAAATCGTCATCCCGGAGGAACATGCGCAGTTTTATGCTGAAAAACCGGCATTGCTGCCGCACTGCTATTTGCCCGCCGATCCGGCGCGCTTGAACAAGCGCGCTACGCCAACCCGCAAGGCGGCGGGCCTGCCGGACGAGGGAATCGTCTTCGCCTCATTCAACAATACCTACAAATTCGCGCCGGATGTGTTTGCGGTCTGGATGCGGCTGCTGACCGCAACCGAGGGCAGCGTGTTGTGGCTGCCGGAAGGAAATTCCGCCGCGCGCGTCAATCTCATTCGCGAGGCGCTGGCCAGGGGTGTGGCGGGCGAAAGGCTGATCTTCGCGCCACCCGTGCCTGCGGCCGAGGACCATTTGGCGCGCTTGTCCCTGGCCGACATTTTCCTCGACACCGCGCCTTACAATTCCCACAGCACGGCAATAGATGCGCTCACTGCGGGTGTTCCGATTGTCACCATGGCCGGAAACAGTTTCGCCAGCCGTGTTGCGGCCAGCGCGCTCATCGCGGCAGGACTTTCGCAACTCGTCACAAGCTCACTCGCGGAATATGAGAGACTTGCGTGTGAACTGGTAAGGGATATGCCGCGTCTGGCGCGCTTCAAACAGCAGCTTGCGGCACGGTTGCCAGGGTCACCACTGTTCGATTTGCGCGGATTCACGCGCAATCTCGAGCGAGCCTATAGCAAGATGTACGACCGCAGCTGGTCGGGGTTGCCTCCGGCCGGCTTCCTGGTAGCCTCATGAGGTTTCCGGTTTGCCCGCCCGCACGCCGGCGATGACGCAGCAGGTTCTGCAACAGGCAGCACAGCTACTGGCGACCGGAAAAGCCGGGGAAGCCGATCGCGTCATTGCGGAGGCAGTGCGGCACGATCCCAGTCCGGCCGGCCTGCTCTATCACTGGGGGAACATGCTGGCGCATGCCGCGCGATTCGACCAGGCGATCTCGGCTTATGATCGTGCGTTGGCGATTGTACCCAATGCACCCGAACTTCTGCTCAATCGGGGCAACGCGTTGTTCGAGTTGCGCCGCTACACGGAAGCTCTGGCCAATTACGATCTGGCCCTGACGCGCGCGCCGGAGAACACAGTGCTGTGGACCAATCGCGGAACTGTGCTCGCCGAGCTTGGACGCAATGAGGACGCGGATCGCAGCTTTTCCAAAGCGCTTGCCATCGACCCGCGCGATGCCGGCGCGCGGCTCGGCCGGTCCGGTTTGCTCGAAGAGGCCGGCCGCAACGAAGATGCATTGCGCGATCTCGAATGCATCGATCAGGACAGCGCCGAACTCCAGTACCGGCGAGGCATGCTTCTGCTGCGCCTCAAACGGAATGACGAGGCATTGGAGGCGTTCGGCCGATCTATCGCACTTGAACCAGGCGATGCACAGCCGCAGATCGGCCGCGCAATTGCGCTGGGTGCGTCTATGCGCGACCGCGAGGCGCTCGAGGCCATCGACACGGCTTTGCGCCTGGCGCCGGGAAATCCGGACGCATGGAACAGCCGCGCGAACATTCTGTTGCGGCTGAAGCGCTACGAGGATGCACTGATCTCCAGCGACCGCCTCATTCAGCTCAATACCAATTCGGCCGCGGCATGGCACAATCGCGGAGCGGCACTCTATGGATTAAAGCGGTCAAAAGAAGCGATTGCGGCTTACGAAAAGGCGCTGTCGCTCGACGCCACCAGCGCCTCGACCTGGAATAACAGCGCCGTCACGCTGATGTCGCTCGGCAGGAATGAAGCCGCGCTGACAAATTTCGCGCGTGCCCTCGAAATCGAGGCACGAGATCCCGCAATCTGGACCGCCCGCGCGAAGGCCTTGACGAATCTTGGACGCTTTGTGGAGGCCGCCGCAGATTGCGAGCGCGCTCTTGCATTGGATGCCGGGCACATCGCGGCGCAACGGCTCGCGATCCGCGCGCGCCTCCGCGCCTGCGACTGGAGCCGGCGTGTTGCCGATGAAAACGCAGTGCGCAGTGGGCTCGCCGCCGGAAACCGCCTGATTGATCCGCTGAATTGCCTCGCGTTATTCGATTCTCCCGCCGAAAATCTCCGCGCCGCGGAGTTGTGGACCGGTGAAGAATGCCCACCGGATATCCCGCTGGTTCCGCGCTCGAGGACCACTGCGAATCAGCGGATCAGGATTGGTTACCTGTCGACTGATTTTCGCGAGCATGTGGTGGGTTTTCTGATGGCCGGTGTGTTCGAGCACCACGACAAAAGCCGGTTCGAAACTGTCGGACTATCGCTTGCGCCCCATGATAGCCGCGCGACACAATCGCGAATAATGGCAGCCCTCGACCGCATGGTGGATTTGCACGAGGTCTCGGACGCTGCGGCCGCAAGTCTCATTTCCGGGATGCAGCTCGATATTCTTGTCGATCTCAACGGCCATACCGGCGATGCGCGCACCGGAATACTTGCACGCCGTCCCGCGCCGGTTCAGGTCAATTTCCTTGGCTATCCGGGCACGATGGGAGCGCCCTATATCGATTATCTGATCGCCGACCGGGTGATCATTCCACAATCGCAGCCGGGCTTCTTCAGCGAGCAAATCGTCTGCCTGCCGGACTGCTATCAGCCCAATGATCGCAGCAGAAAACCCGCGGGAGCAGTGCCTTCGCGACAGAGCGCGGGTTTGCCGGAAGCCGGGTTTGTCTTCTGCAGTTTCAATAACAATTACAAAATAACGCCCGGGATTTTCGATATCTGGATGCGGCTGCTGCGCACTGTCGACGACAGTGTCCTGTGGCTGCTGGAGGACAACAAAGCCGCTGCGGCCAATCTCCACCGCGAGGCTGCACGGCGTGGGGTGGTCGAACAACGGCTTGTTTTCGCGCAGCGCGTGCCGCAACCGGCACACCTCGCTCGTCACGCACTCGCCGATCTGTTTCTGGATACAAATCCCTACAATGCCCACACCACGGCAAGTGACGCGCTGTGGATGGGATTGCCGGTTGTGACCTGCCCCGGAAATTCATTTCAATCGCGGGTTGCCGCCAGCATCCTCATCGCCGCCGGTGTCCCGGAATTGATCGCGGCATCTCTCGCCGATTACGAAGCGCTGGCGCTTGGCCTCGCGCGCGATCCGGAACGGCTGTCGCGCATCCGTGGGAAACTCGCCGACAGCCGCGACTCCAGCGCGCTGTTCGACATTGCCCGGTTCACCCGGAACCTTGAGGACGCCTACATCACAATATGCAAGGGCCGGGTTTAACCCGGCCCTTGTTTGATTGCTGGTGTGGTGGCGATCAACCCGGCGCCGGACCTTCGGTGACGCGGACCAGCGCATCCGGATGAATCCACTTCTTGAACGCCGCCTGAATCTGCGCCGGCGTCATTGCGACGTAATGCTGCGCCGCAATCGTCGGCTCATCCGGCGGTAAATCCAGATCCCAGCGGCCGGCAAGACCACGCGCGATATTCCTCACGCTCGATTCGCCCAGTGGAATCTGGCGGACCATCAGAGCCTTGACGCGCTGCAATTCGTCGGCGCCAACCGGCTGATCCTGCATGCGCTTCAATTCCTGCACCACCATGGCTTCGGCCTTCGAGACGTTCTGCGGGTCGCAGGCATAGTCGACGAAGTAGTTGCCGCGCGTCCGGCCGGAATTCACATCCGAGCCCACCGAATAAACGAGACCGGCATTCTTGCGCAGATCGATCGACAAACGCGTCGAATAAAAGCTGCCGCCGAGCACCGCGCTGCCCATGTCGAGTGCGTAATAGTCCGGATCGGAACGTTTCAGCCCAATGGTCTCGCCCAGCACGACCTGGTCCTGCACCCGACTCTGGTCCGGCACTGCAACCACATCGGCTTTGTTGACCGGCACCGGCGGCAAATCCGTCGACGGCTTCGGTCCGGTTGCCGTCCAGGAGCCGAAATATTTTTCGACGACCTGGCGAGCGCGCTCGGGCGTGACATTGCCGACGACCACGATCGTGGTCAGATCGGGCCGGAATGCGATGTGATAATAATTCTTCACATCATCCAGCGAGATCGAGCGCACCGTTTCCGGGCTTGGTTCGCGCAGTGTTGGATCACCTTTCGGAAACAGCGCCTCGCGCAGCGCGCGTTGCGTCTGGTAACCGGGACTCTTCAATTGCGCGGCGACAACGCGCGCCGTCTGGCCCTTGGTGATCTGCAGCGCCTGCTCCGGAAATGCCGGTTGCAGCTCGTTTTGCGCGAGCAAATCCATGCCGCGGTCGAGGTCGCGCGACAGCACCTGCAGGCTGAAATCCGTCCCTGCAGTTTCCTCGGCGCCGATCTGATCCAGTGCTTCCTGGAATGCGACGCGGTCGAGTTTCTGGCTGCCATAGTTGAAGAGGTCACCGATCACCTGCGACATGCCCTCCTTGCCCTGCGGCACTTCCAGCTCCGAACGATTCTTGATGTGTCCGTAGACCATCACGCTGTCGCTGACATTTTCCGGTTGCACCATCAGCGTGAGGCCGTTCGGCAATTTGCTGATCACGGGATGCACGGTCGACTTGGGTACGTTGAGGCGCTGCAGCGCGCTTTCTGCCCAATCCGGCAGCGCAGTTGGCTTTGCTTCGCCCAGCGAAATATTTTCCTGGCCGCCGAATCCGTTGGACGCAACAGGTGCACCACCGCCGCGCGGCGTCAGCACCGCGGCAACCGCATGAGCCGAATCAAGGTATTGCCGCGCGACACGGTTCACATCGGCAACTGTGACCTTCTTGATGCGCTCGAGATCTTCATCGGGCGAGCGCAGGTGATACACCGCAACCGCCTCGGACCAGACATTGGCCAGCCCCTCGATCGAGTTTTTCTCGAATTCGGCCTGCCGCTCCTCCTGGGTCTTCGCCGCTTCCACGAGGTCCGCGGGAATGCCGTCGTGCAGGATGTTCTGTATCGTCGTGCGAAGTTCGTTCATCTCCGCTTTTGCGTCAGCATCCGCAGGATACGAAAGCGAGGCGTAGGCCATGCCGACCTTGTCCAGCGGATCGAGCGAGAAGCCCGTCGACACTGCCTTGCCTTGCGGTACCAGCGCATAAAGCTTGCCGCGCTCATTGTTCAGCACGTCGGACAACACTTCCAGCGCCGGAAAATCCGGACTGTCGAGGCCGGGGACGCGCATCGCAAGTACGCTCGAGCCGTTGGCCTGATCGGTGGGAACGGTGATCGTTTGAGAGTTTGGCACCGGGCCGGGATTGATCGGCGCATGCGCCGGCAGGGTCTTGCCCGGAATTGAGCCGAACAGATCGCGGATTTTAGCCAGCGTCGCCTGCGGATCGAGATCACCCACGACCACGAGAATGGCATTGTTCGGTGCGTACCACTTGTCGTGGAACGCCTTCAGCATCGCGCCTGTCGTTTTGTCGAATGATGGCCGCGTGCCCAGCGCGTCATGTTCGTAGGGTGTGCCGGCAAACATGATCTGCCGCAGTTTCTCGAACATGATGTAGCCGGGATTTGACAGGTCTTGCGCGACTTCCTGCTCGATCGCGCCACGCTCATTTTTCCACTCAGCGTCACTGTCATCGACGTTGCGCATGCGGAGAGCTTCGATGTGCAACGCGACGTCGAGATCTTGCGATGGGACGGTGAACAGATATTGCGTCAGCCCCTCACGGGTATTCGCATTGAAGTTGCCGCCCATGATGCTGCCGATATCGGCGAGTTGGTCGGCGGTCAGGCCGGGGCTGCCGCGGAACATCATGTGCTCCTGCGCATGCGCCGTACCTGGAAATCCCGCCGGCGTATCATTGGAACCGGCCAGATAGTTCACCGACGTAGCCACCACCGGAGCAAGGGCATTGCGCACCAGGATGACTCGCAAGCCATTAGGCAATGTGGCACGCAGCACATTCTGCTCCGCGCCTTCCGCCTTTGACGGAGCCGGCGCCGCGCCGGCGAACTGCGTCACCCCCACCGCCGCGAGAGCGATGCCGGCCAGAAGGGCTCCTGCGATGCCGAACCGCCGGACACGGCCTGCATGCGAAAATGGCATAGTGAACTCCTGATAAGAAAAGCGGCGATTCCGCAAGATTGGAAGTTTTACCTGAGGAAACAAGGCAAGGACATTGGCTTTGATTTTTTTAATACTTCACTTCCCTGTCAGGGATGTGCACGAACTCTGCATAAACGCGTTTAGCTGCATTCGTCTCCACTTTACCACGCGGGATTGTTGTGGACGTAGCGTGTGCCTCCCGGCAAAGTTTGGTTATGGCGAAGCTATCGATCCGCATTGCATTTGAAGGCGCGGAGCCGTTCGGCCCGGGCAAAGTGCGCCTGCTCGAACTCATTGAAAAAGAAGGGTCAATCCGTGCCGCGGCAGCCGCCATGAGCATGAGTTACCGCCATGCCTGGCTGCTGCTGCAGGCGGTCGAAGACACGTTTGGGGCGCCGGTCGTGGCCACCTCAACAGGGGGCGCCGGCGGCGGCGGAGCAAAGCTCACCGAATTGGGCAAACGGCTGGTGGAGCGTTATCGCGCCATCGAAGCCAATGCTGCCCGAGCGGCGTCGGCGGAGCTCGACGAGTTGTCCCGTGCTGCGAAAGGCCAGACGGGCAGGAAACGCGATAATCAGCGGTGACCGACCGGCATGATGCCTGGCGCCGACACGTTGACTTTGTTGTGGCGGCTAATGCGCGATCACCTGCGCAAGCCTGTCGCGCTGGATGTAAAACGAAGGCTGGCGATGATCCCGCTCAAGGGCGCGCCGGTCAGGCGTCCCGTCCATATCTGGTGGAACAACCATCAGGTCCCGTTCATTGAGGCGGAAAGCGACGAGGATTTGGCCGTCGCACTCGGCGTCGTGCACGCGCATCTGCGGCTTGCGCAACTGGAGGTGATGCGCCGGGCGTCGCGCGGGCGGCTCTCGGAGCTGCTCGGCCGCAGAGCATTGGCGATCGACAAACTGGTCCGCACATTCGACATCGCGCGCGCGGTGCCGCAGATCATCGCATCGATGCCGCCGGCGACACTGAATTGGCTTCAAGGATTTGCAAGCGGCATCAACCACGTGCTGGAGCACGGCGCGGTGCCGCGTGAGATGTCGCTATTGGGAGTTCCCAAAGAGCACTGGACACCAGACGATATCGTCGCCCTCGGGCGGCTCGTTTCCGCCGACGTCAACTGGTTGGTCTGGATGCGCATTTTGCGCTTTCGCACACGTCACGATTGGCCGCAGCTGTGGCGCGATTTCTGCAGCGCCGACATGCTGTCCCTTCTGCCCGGGGAGAGCGGCCAAATTTCCGACCTCCTGGCGGGGGCTGTAATCCGTGGCGGCAGCAATTCCTTCGCGGTGGCAGGTTCAAAAAGCAGGAGCGGCGCGGCGCTGATCGCCAGCGATCCGCATCTGTCGATCACGCTTCCCAATAACTGGCTGCTGGCGGGCATGCGATCGCCGTCACATCATGCCGTCGGCATCATGATTGCCGGTATTCCATTCATGGCTATTGGCCGCAATCCGTGGATCGCCTGGGGTGGCACGAGCCTGCACGCAGCCAGCAGCGATCTCGTTCTTGTGCCCGAAGATACGCAGTTGCGAACCCGCGAAGACTCCATCGCCGTCCTGACACAGCCCAGTGTAAATTTGCAGGTTCGCGAGTCGCCCTGGGGGCCAGTGATCAGCGACCTCGCGGCATTCTCGGGCGCCGGCACTGTGGCGCTGCGCTGGATGGGTCATCAGCCGAGCGATGAATTCACCGCCATGCTGCGCGTCGGCACGGCGCGAAACTGGCAGGAATTCCGCGCTGCGCTGGCGGGTTATGCGTTGCCCGGTCTGGAAATGGTGTTCGCGGCTGCGAATGGCGAGATTGGCCGCCTCACCGCAGTAAAACTGCCGGACCGAAGCGAGCCCGTGCCCGCCGACGTTCTTGCCGATCCGGAGAACGGCTGGGAGCATTTGTGGAACGCGGACAGCCTGCCTTGCGAATTTCACCCGCGGACCGGCTTTGTCGCCTCTGCGAATGCGCGTTTGGCCAATCATCCACCGGTGATCGGCTATCATTTTTCGCCGCCGATACGGCAGCAGCGCCTGGAACAGCTACTTGGCGTTCCAAGTGTATTTTCGATTGAGAGTATGATGCGGTTTCAGACTGATGTCTGTTGCCAGTCGTCGCTGGTGGAACGTGACAACTTCTGCGAATGGCTCAAGCCGCTGACCCAGAATCAAAGCATTCGCGAATTGCTGGGTGCCTGGGACGGCCGCTATCACGCTCATTCCAAAGCCGCGCTGGCGCATGAGACATTGTTCGTCTGCCTCGCGCGCGATCTCGTGCCGGCTGCTGTTTCAGAAGCCTTTGAAGCATCCTGGGGAACACGCGTGCTGATCTGGCGCGCCATTGTCGCCTCACCGGTCGAACGGCGGCAAACCGCACTCATCCGCGCGGCAGCCGCGGCAGCCGAGGCGATTGCTCATGACGACTGGGGCGCGCGACATCGACTGGTGTTGCAGCACCCTCTCGCCATGCTGCCGATTTTCGGACGCCGCTATCGCCTGTTCGATTTGCCGGCATCGGGCACATCCGAAACGCTGCTGAAGACCGCGCACCCGCTCACAGTCGAACGTCACCGCGCAACTTATGGCTCGGAGGCGCGGCATATATCCGATCTCGCGGATCCTGATGCGAATTACTTTGCGCTGCTTGGCGGACAGGATGGCTGGATCGGCAGCACCACATTCGCCGATCAGGTCGAGCTTTGGCAGCAGGGTTCCTATGTGCAGATTCCGTTTCTGACCGATTCCGTGCATCGGCTCTTTCCTCACGAGACCGTTCTGAGCCCGGAATGATCGATGCGACCCCGCTGCTGAAAATCTATGCGGCTGCGCGGAGGCGCACGCTGCAGGCCGAAAATGTTGCCGCTTCGCAAGCGAAGCAGTTGACGTCATTGGTGCAACGGGCGGCACAGACGAAATTCGGCCGCGACCACAAATTCGCAGGGTTACGAGATATCGCGGACTATCAGACGGCCGTGCCGCTGCGCCGCTATGACATGATGTGGCGCGAATACTGGCAGCCGGCATTTCCGGTGCTCGACGACTGCTCCTGGCCGGGACGAATTCCGTTCTTCGCGCTCAGTTCAGGAACCAGTCAGGGCACATCGAAATACGTCCCCTGCACGCAGGAGATGAATCGCGCAAACAGCCGTGCCGGCATGGACCTGCTGGTGCATCATCTTGCCAACCGTCCGAAAAGCCGTGTCATGGGGGGAAAAATCTTCCTGCTTGGCGGCAGTACAGGATTGACCCAACTTGCCGACGGAGTTTACGGCGGCGATCTTTCCGGCATCGCGACGTCGCGCGCACCGGTCTGGGCGCGACGATTCAGGTTCCCACCGCCGGAACTTGCGCTCATCGAAGATTGGGAACAGAAGGTGGAAGTTTTAAGCAAGGCGGTGCTCGATCAGGATATTCGCGCCATTGCGGGCACCCCAAGCTGGTTGCTGATCTTTTTCGAACGTCTCTTTGCCACGCGTCCGGAACTGCCTCCGCGCCTTAAGTCATTTTTTCCCAAGCTGGAATTGCTGGTACATGGCGGCGTGAATTTTGCGCCCTATCGCCCGCAGATCGATGCCCTTCTTGAAAGTTCCGAAGCCGAGACCCGCGAATCTTACGCCGCGAGTGAAGGATTCATCGGAGTTGCGGATCGCGGGCCGCGCCAAGGCATGCGTCTGATCACCGACAACGGCTTTTTTTATGAGTTCATCCCGACGTCCGAACTCGAGAGCCCGCGGCCGGTCCGTCACTGGGTGGCTAACATCGAAACCGGCGTCGATTACGCCATCGCGCTGACAACCTGTGCCGGCCTGTGGTCCTATCTGGTTGGGGACACTGTGAGATTCGTCGACCGCTCGCCACCTCGGCTGGTGATCACCGGCCGCATCTCCTACATGCTTTCCAGCTTCGGTGAGCATTTGACTGGCGAAGAGATTGAAAACGCCGTGGCACATGCCGCGACTGAAATCGGCGTCACAGTTTCGGATTTTTCCGTCGGCACTTTGTTTCCTGGTGAAGAAACGCCCCGCGGCGGCCACCTTTATGTCATCGAGTTCAGCGCGAAGCCTCCGGGTCCAGAACAGGGCAAGCTGTTCACCGATCTAATTGACCGCGAGCTGTGCCGCCAGAACGACGATTACCGTGTCCATCGGTCCGGCGGATTCGGCATGGATCCACCCCGCCTCGTCATTGCGCAAAAAGGAACATTCGCGGCCTGGATGAAATCGCGTGGACGGCTTGGCGGACAGAACAAGGTTCCCAGGGTGATCAACGACGCGGCAATGTTCCGGTCACTGCGCCGCTTGTGCCAGGACGCGGCAATAGGTTCATTCGAATGATGCTATTGATGGAAAATGAAAAAGCCCGGGAGGGGGGCTGCCGGGCTTTTTCGTGGCGCGCATTTTTGACAGCGCGTTTGCTCGTTCGAGAGCAGCATAATAACGACCGGGTCACAGAACCGTTCCTGGTACAGTGACAAAAATTTGCCTCCGCAACTCCCATATGTAACCTGACGTGATGCATCCGGATTCGCTCTTTCATCCTGCCGTCGCGGGCTGGTTCAGCAAGAACTTCGCCGCGCCCACTGGCGCGCAGGCGCAGGCGTGGCCCGCTATCCAATCGGCGCGCGATGTCCTGATTGCGGCGCCCACAGGGTCGGGCAAGACGCTGGCGGCGTTTCTTGCGGCCATAAATGATTTGGTCCGGCAAGGACTTGCAGGTGAGCTCAAGGACGAAACGCAAGTCGTCTATGTGTCGCCCCTGAAAGCGCTGTCCAATGACGTGCAACGCAATCTCGAAGCACCGCTGAAAGGGATTTCAGCAGAGCTGCAGCTACTTGGCTTGCCCCAAGTGGACATCCGCACCTGGGTTCGCACCGGCGATACGCCCGCTTCCGAGCGCGACAAGATGCGACGCCGCCCGCCGCACATTGTCGTGACCACGCCGGAGTCGCTGTACATCCTGCTCGGTTCCGAATCCGGGCGGCGCATGCTGGCGACCACCCGGACCGTCATCGTCGATGAAGTGCATGCGCTGGCGCCGAACAAGCGCGGGACGCATCTGTCGCTGTCGCTGGAACGGCTCGGCCGCCTCTGCCCTCGCCCGCCGCTTCGCATTGGTCTGTCCGCAACCCAGGAACCGATTGAAGACGTGGCGAAATTCCTCGCCGGTTCACGCCAGATCGGCGATCCGCGAGTGGCGATCATCGACATGGGACATCAGCGCGGCCGCGATCTCGCGCTGGAAATCCCGCCGTCGCCCCTCTCGGCGGTGATGTCCGGCGAAGTCTGGGACGAAGTTTATGACCGGCTGAGGCAGCTGGTCGAAGAGCACCGGACGACTTTGGTGTTCGTCAACACGCGGCGGATGGTGGAACGGGTGACCGGTCACCTCGCCGATCGGCTGGGACGCGAAAATGTCGGCGCGCATCACGGCAGCCTGGCGAAAGAGCAGCGCTTCAAGGCCGAACAGCTTCTCAAAGCCGGCAAACTGAAGGCGCTTGTCGCCACAGCATCGCTGGAACTTGGTATCGACATTGGTGATGTCGATCTGGTGTGCCAGCTCGGCAGCCCGCGCGCGATTTCCACCTTTCTGCAACGCATCGGCCGATCCGGCCACGCGGTCAGCGGCACGCCCAAAGGACGGTTGTTCCCGCTGTCGCGCGACGAATTGGTGGAATGTTCCGCGCTGCTTGACAGTGTGGCGCGCGGCGAACTCGACAGGCTGTCGGTCCCGCAAAACTGCCTTGACGTGCTGGCGCAGCAGATTGTTGCCGAAACTGCGGCGCGCGACTGCACGGAAGAAGAACTGTTCGAAATTGCCACGGCCGCCTACCCGTACCACGCACTGAAGCGATCGGAATTCGACGCGGTGCTGCGGATGTTGGGGACGGGCTTCAGCACCAGGAACGGCCGGCGCGGCGCTCTTTTGCATCACGACAGCATCAACAGAACTGTGCGCGCGCGCCGCGGCTCACGGCTGACCGCCATCACGTCAGGCGGCGCAATTCCGGACAATGCCGATTTCAACGTGTTGCTGGAACCCGAGAGTCTGGTGATCGGGACCATAAACGAGGATTTCGCAGTCGAGAGTCTCGCGGGAGACATCTTCCAGCTTGGCAATCATTCCTATCGAATCCTGCGCGTGGAGCGCGGCACAGTGCGAGTCGAAGACGCGCAGGATCAGCCGCCAACGATTCCATTCTGGCTCGGTGAGGCACCCGGGCGCAGCGATGAACTCTCGCGCGCCGTATCGCGCCTGCGCGAGGAAGTGGCCGACAAGCTCACCGCGGACAATACCGGTGAGGCCGTCTGCGAATGGTTTTCAGGAAAATCCGGACATTCACCAGCCATTGCGCGCGAACTCACCGATTACCTGGCCTCCGGCTACCGCGCTTTGGGTGTGCTGCCGGCGCAGGACACGATCGTGCTGGAGCGCTTCTTTGATGAAGCCGGCGGCATGCAACTGGTCATCCATTCGCCCTTCGGAAGCCGGATCAATCGTGCCTGGGGTCTGGCGTTGCGCAAACGCTTTTGCCGCAAGTTCAATTTCGAACTGCAGGCGGCGGCGACCGAAGACAATATCATCCTGTCGCTGACCACGGCGCACAGTTTCGAACTCGCCTCGGTTGCGCGTTATCTGCACTCCGCGAGTTTCGAACCGCTTTTGATCCAGGCGCTGCTGGATGCGCCGATGTTCACCACGCGCTGGCGCTGGGTGGCGGGAATCTCGCTCGCGATACCGCGCTTTCAGGGCGGCAAAAAACTCGCACCGCAGCTTTCGCGCATGCGGGCGGAAGATCTGCTCGGTGCGGTATTTCCCGATCAGGTGGCGTGCGGCGAAAATATCGTCGGCGACCGCGAAATCCCCGATCATCCCCTCGTCAACCAGACGATCCATGACTGCCTCCACGATGCCATGGACATCGACGGGCTGAAGCGCGTGCTGGCCGGAATTGAATCCGGCGCCATCCGCATTGTTGCCTGCGATCTGACCGAACCCTCGCCGCTGGCGTTGGAAGTGCTTTCAGCGCGGCCCTATGCCTATCTTGACGATGCACCACTGGAAGAGCGCCGGACCCAGGCAGTCATGGGCCGGCGCTGGCTCGATCCCGATGAAGCCGCGGATATCGGCCGGCTCGATCCGGAGGCGATTGCCCGGGTACGGGCGGAAAGCTGGCCGGAAGCAGCCAATCGCGACGAACTGCATGACGGGCTGAGCTGGCTTGGCTTTTTCACCGACGAAGAAGTTTCGGTTCAGCCGCAATGGCGGGAATGGCTGCAGCAGCTCGCAGCCGAAAATCGCGTTCTTCGCATCACCATGCCGCAGAAATTGTGGATCGCGGCGGAGAGATTGCCGGATTTCATCGCACTGTGGCCGCAACTGCAATCCCGGCCTCCTGCATCGGCAGCACCAGGCAAAGCGGTCGAAGAGTCGCTGGTTGAAATCATCCGTGGACGTCTCGAAGGTCTGGGCCCGGTGACGGCGGGCGAACTGGCGCGGCATCTTGGAATCGAATCGAGTGCGATTGCAGCAGCTCTGTCGGCGCTGGAGAGTGAAGGATTCGCCTTGCGCGGGCGATTCACGGGCGCGGCGGAAGAAGAATGGTGCGATCGGCGGTTACTGGCGCGCATACATCGGTACACCATCAACCGCCTGCGCGCCGAAATCGAACCGGTCGCGCCCCGCGATTTCATGCGCTTCCTGTTCTCGTGGCAGCATGTGTCGGGTGAGACGCGCATGGAGGGCCCGGATGCGCTGGATGTCATCGTGGCGCAGCTCGAAGGTTTTGAAATTCCCGCCGGCGCTTGGGAATCGGAAATCCTGCCCGCGCGAATCAGTGAGTTTGAACCGTCCTGGCTCGATGATCGCTGCCTTGCCGGGCAGATCACCTGGATGCGCTTGTCGCTTCCTGCGAGGCGCGCTGAATCGCGCATGGCGCCTGTTCGCACCACGCCGATTGCACTGCTGCCGCGGCGTCATGCGATCTTGTGGAAATCGCTTCCGCGCGGTGAAGCACCGGCGATCAGCGGGACGGCTCAGAGCGTATTCGAGTTTATCTCACAGCAGGGCGCCTGTTTTTTCGATGAGCTGATCGAAGGCTGCGGTCTGTTGCGCGTGCAAGTCGAGAATGCTCTGGCGGAACTGGTTGCAGCCGGTCTCGTGGTGTCGGACAGTTTTGCCGGGCTGCGGGCTCTCCTGACGCCGGCTGGTGATCGCAAGCCGATCTTGAGCCGCGCACGCCGGCGCGCCGCAAAAAATGCAATTGAGGAAGCGGGCCGATGGGCCATAGTTCGCCGCGCAAATGCCGCCGGGAGTAACCCCGACGCGCTCGAGCATGTGGCGCGCACGTTGCTGCGCCGTTATGGCGTGGTGTGCTGGCGTCTCCTGGCGCGCGAGGCGGAATGGCTGCCGTCATGGCGCGATCTGTTGCGCGTGTTCCGCAAGCTGGAGGGCCGCGGCGAAATTCGCGGCGGACGGTTCATTGCCGGATTTTCCGGCGAGCAATTTGCCCTGCCGGACGCCATTCCGGTGCTGCGGCAGATCCGGCGCAGTGAACCCACCGGTGCGATGATCGTGATTTCCGGCGCCGATCCGCTGAATCTCGCGGGCATTGTTACGCCCGGCGACAAACTCCCGGCCTTTTCCGGTAATCGTGCGCTCTATCGCGATGGCGTTCCGATCGCATTTCTTTCCGGCGGCGAGATTGAATTTTTTGAAACCCTCGCGCCCGGCGACGAATGGGAAGCGCGCAAACTGCTGCGCCGCGCCGCAGCCTATGCCGCGCCGCCGCCCGCCCGGCTGGTCGCTTCCAACTGAGTCTCCCAATCCATGTCTGCGCTCTCCTGCGGACGCAGCGCAAAGCTCAATCCCGCACCCAGCAGCAGCAGCACGACCGAAATTCCGAACGGGATCGTCCAGCTTCCGGTCGCGTCGACCATGAGCCCAAAGGCGAGCGGCGAGCCGATTCCGGCGATGGCCGAACCGAAGTTCATGATACCGCTGGCCAGACCCGGATGCAGCGGCTCGATGTCCATGATAACCGCCCACATCGGCGCCACGACCAGCTCGGCAGAGAAGAACGCGAGCGACAGCATTATCGCGGCTATGGTCGCATCAGTGCTGAACATCACGGCGAACAGGCAGGCGCAACCACCGATAAATCCAGCAACAATCACGCAGCGCCGGGCGAAGACCGGATTGCCGCTTCGGCGCAGAATGCGGTCGCTGACAATTCCACCAAGCGCGTCGCCGACAAGGCCGCCGAAAAAAACACCCGCGGAATACAGTGCCGATCCGGTCAATGAGAGATGATAATTCTGTACAAAGAATGATGGTATCCAGGTCAGGAACAGCCACAGCGTCCAGCCGTAGCAAAAATTCACAGCTGTGGCCGGCGCTGTGCGCCTCGCAATGACGCACCATTGGGCGAAGTTGACCGTCTCCAACTTGCGCGGAATTTTCGTTGCTGACCGCGGATCCCGGAACCAAAACAGCCATGCGGCGATCCAGACGAGACTGGTTGCTGCCAGAACCAAAAACGCCACGCGCCATGACGAAACCACAATCAGTGCCGCCACGATTGGCGGCGTGGCGAAATTGCCGAGGCGGGCAAAGGCATGGGTAACGCCTTGTGCGGATCCCCATTTGCGCTGAGGCAATTGTTTCGCCATGGCCTGTGTCGCTGTCGGGAGCGCCGCGCCCTCGCCGAAGCCAAGCAAAATTCGCGCCGCAATCAGTGCCGTAATGCCGAAGGAAAGCCCGGTTGCTGCCGTCGCAATGCAGACAAGGATGACGGACGCGGAAAGTGTGCGCCGCGGCCCAAATCGCTCGCCGGCGAGACCGCCAACCAATTGGCAGAAGGCGTAGGAGTAGGCGAAGGCGGATAGCACGACGCCGAGTGCAGCATTAGTGAGATGCAGTTCGCTTTGAATCAGCGGCGCAGCGGTCGCGATATTGACGCGATCGAGATAGAGCAGCAGGTACAGTGCGCACAGGAGCGGCAGGAATCCGGCGGCGGCGCGGCCCGGTGTCATGCGTGGATCGAAAATGTTTCGTGGGCGACGGTGTGCCGCTCCAGGACGTCGCGGTCGATTTCGGGACGGAAACCGACCGGCAATTCGATGCGTCCGGATGAAAAAGGCAGCGGATTGCTGAACAGCCGAACCGAAGGCTTGAGAAAGCCATTGAACTCGCCGGCATTGGTCACCAGCCCGACAGCCGCACAGGCTTCCATCCAGCAATTGATTTCGGCGGAGAGACCATCGCCGAGCACCGGCTGCATGCCGCATTGGCGCACGCGCGTCAGTGCTTCACGCAGCTTTTGCAAGCCGCCAAAGCGTTTCAGCTTCAGCTTGCAATAGCCGACGCCCTCGATATCCCCCGCCCGGCCGATATCGGAAATGTCACAGATCGGCTCATCCAGCATCAGCGGCACGGTCGAAACCGCGGCCACCGCCGCATTGGCCTCCCAGTCCTCCGCCGTACAAGGTTGCTCGAAGAGTTCGATGCCGTCCGGATCGAGTGATGAGGCGAACCGGCACCCGTCTTCCCTGCTGTAGCCGCGATTGGCGTCGATGCGCAGTTTCGCGCGGCCGGCGACGGCCTTTTGTATTGCCTTTACGCGCGCGAGATCGCCGTCCGCATCGTTTCCAACTTTGATCTTGAAAGTGCCGAATCCCCGGTCCAGCAAAGATTCGGTCTCACTTTCCATTTCTCCTTCGTCGAGCGCATGGAAGGGCGTGACCAGAGGGAAAGCGACCGGTGCCTGGACGTGCAGTGCTGAATCTTCCAGCATCATTTCGAGCGCCGTCACCATCGCTGTTGCGGCGACCTTGCTGACCGCCATGGACTCAGTCAGCAGCCGCGCCGCTGACCGCGCATCCTTGCCGATAATCTTCTCCGCATGTTCGTGGCAAAATCGCCAGCCGCCCTCACGCGTCTCACTGCTGGATCCCGGCGATATATGCCCTTCGCCCCAGCCCTGGCGTCCCGATGACGACCGCACATGCACGACGATCGGCTCGAATTCCGTGAAGGTGCGGTAGGACAGGCGATAGGGCCGGGTCAACGGCAGGCGCAAGCGGCGCAGGATGACTTCATGCACGCGTTCGGTCATGCGACGCGTTCCACGCCCTTGATCTGTGTGCGGTGCATGATCCGGCGGGAAGCGGCATCAAACGGATCGCGGCGGTGCAGCACCGCGAGATTGCTCCAGATCAGCACGTCGCCGGCCCGCCAGCGATGGCGCATGGTGAAGCGAGGCTGTGTCGCATGCGCCCACAGCCGGTCGAGCAGTTTTTCGCTGTCCTCCACCGGCATACCGGAGATGTAGCTGTTGTGGCGGCGACCGAGGAAAAGCGCCTTGCGGCCCGTGCGCGCATCGGTGCGGATCAGCGGATGATGCGCGCCGCGCGTTTCACGGACATCGGTGACTTCCGTGTATCCCCGGCGCAACATCCCGGCGCTGTTGCGCGAGGCATCGTGAACGGCGATTTTGCCCTCGGTCTCACGTTTCAGGTCCGGCGGCAGCGCCTCATAGGCGGCAAACATGCTGGCGAAATATGTGTCTCCGGCGCCATCGGCGGGGATTTCCAGGGCATAGAGCACGGCGGCTTTTGGCGGCACATCGATATAGGTCATGTCGGCATGCCAGGCAGCTTCGCCGGCGCCCAGATTTCCGATTGGCCGGCCCTGCTCCATCACATTCGAGATCACGTTGATTTCAGGAAAGTCCCTGAGAAACGGTTCGCCGTAGGGATTGGGACCCGGCGGGTCGAGCTCACCGAGAGTCCGGCTGAAGGCGAGCAGAGCCGGGTCCGACAATTTCTGCCCGCGAATGACGAGCACCAGATAGCGGTCAAGCGCATCGTTGATCGAGGTAATTGTTTCGCGATCCAGGGCCTTCGCCAGATCGAGATTTTGAATCTCGACGCCAATGACTCGCGACTCAATGGGTGAAAGCTCCACTGCCGTCCTCACAGACTGTGACAGCGGCAGTTTAAGACCGCTTTCCGCGGTTTGGAAACACAGTCGGCAGGAAGAAAAAAAGCGGCCCCGGGATTGGGGTCACCAATCCCGGGGCCGGACCCGGCGCATGGACCATTTTGGTTCTCAGGCCGGGTACAACCGATTACTCCATTTCGAGCATCGCAACCGGCGGTGTGCCGAGGTCGATCACCGCACGGCGGTTCTGAGGCTCGCGCACGCCCGGTCCAGTCGCAACCAGCGGCTCGGAGAAGTTCCGGCCGAGAGTGGCGATCATGGCGCCGTCAAACCCGTCACGGATCATTTCGCGCTTCACCGCGGCCGCACGGCGTTCGGAGAGCGCCTGATTGTAGCGGCGCGAACCGACCGTGTCGGTATGACCGGTGACGACAATGTGCACCGAGCCGGTCTGCTTGGCGGTGTCAACCGCCTTGGCGACGATCTCACGCGCTTCCGGCGTCAGGTTCGACCGATCGAAGTCGAAGAACACCATGAAGTCACGGGGAGTCTGAACCGTGGTGGTAGCGGCAACCGGTGGCGCCACATAGGTTTCAGCAGGCGGCGCGGGGGGTGCCGGCGGAGCGGGCGGCGGGGGCACATAGGCCGGCGCGGCCGGCACAACGTTTTCCGCAATCACGCTACGCGATTCGCCGAGCAACCGCAGTTGCATCGGCGTGGGATTTGGCGCCGAACCGACATTCAGGTTCACGCCGACTTGGGGATTGGAAAAGAAATTGGCCGATGCCGGTGAGGCGCAAACGGCCGATAACAGCAGTACGGACAGGATGGCTTTCTTCATGACGCGTTTCCTTTTGCAAAGCAGCGCGACCACGGGTCCTGCTACGAACCAGGCAGTTTTGGTCGCCGCACCTCGCTCTTGAGAACGCACCAATAAATGATGGGTGCCTGTAGGTGGGCAGATCACGAAATTTCGAGAATAGCTGCGGAAAAACCAGGCTTTGCCGCCGCCGTATGCGCCGGTACGGTGCAGTCCAGGGTGATCGTCCGTGAACGAAGTAAACGTCCTCACGGGTCCGTGAGCACATTTACTCTCAATCACCATCCTTCAGGGCACGGCGTGTTACCGAGAGATGGTAAAGTAACCGTGTCCCAGGCATCGTGGATGCCGGTGAAAAGCAGGATCAGAGCGGCGCCAGCGATACCAAACAGTGCGATTCCATTGCGGTAAAGCATTCCCGCAGCCGAAACCGTCAGCACGAGATAGCCTGCGAACGGCAGCACGGCAAAGTAGAACCAGTCCTCCGTGTCAGGCCGATAGGCGGTCTGCCGGCGCATGCGACGGAGGACAATCGCTGAGTACCCGATGCCGCACAGGCCGATAACAACCGACGCAATAGAAACTGCCGTGATGTTCGGCCACGGCACACGCAGACCTGCGGACAATAGCAGCGTGGCGCTGAAATAGACGACACTCGGTGTTCCGAACGCGGCAGCCCCTTCGGCAACACGCAGCAGCGGCCGCTCCGCAATCAGCGTCATCACGACAAACTGCAACCCGATCAGGGCGCCCGCCGCCGATCCGACGATAACGTAGAAGCTGTCCCACCGCGCCAGCTCCGGCATCGCTACCCTGGCGCCTCACCGGCCATCAGAACCGGACTACTGCTTCTGGTTGTAGAGGCGAAGCGGGTTCTCGAGGGCGATTTTGCGGCGCAGATCCGGCGGAAGTTGATCGAGCAATTTGGCGTTGGCCTGCGCACGCGCCAGCGGCACCGTCGCCAGCGGATCGTAATGCTGATCGCTGCCGATGAGGAAACGATCGGGGAAATCCTCATACAACTTCAGCCATTCCGGCTTGAGTTTTCCCGACGCATCAATCGGCGGATTTTTGCCGAGCGCCGTCGGGTCATATTTGATTTCCATGTACAGGTTGGGATGGCGGGACAGCAGGCCGCGCATCAATTCCGGCGTGCGGAAGCCGGTATTGTCCTGGCCGGCATGGGCCCAGATCAGTTTGGCGCGGAGGTTATGCGCGAGCAGCCGTTCCAGCGGCGCGAAATTACCGTGCAGGCGCGGAGGATTGGGTGCTTTGAGATTGGAATCCATATCCTCGGGAACTGCTTCCATATGCAGGTCGACTGGAACGTTGTGCTCAGCAGCGATATCTCCGAGCAGCAGCATCAGCGGATGATCCGCCGGCGCATATTCGTAATCCTTCACCGGCGACTGCGGCAGCGAGAAATGTTCGGTGGACATCTCGCCAAAACCGGCCACGCCCATGCGCAGCAATTCTTCGGCCTTGGCTCGGAATTTCTTCTGCACTTCCGGTCCCGCGTCGCCGCTGTTGTATGACGCGATAATCATGCCGTTCAGCGTGCCGCCGCCGCCAAGCACAATCAGTTTGCCAGGATAGGCTTTCGCCGCCGATGCGATCTTGTCGACATCCCAGCGCTCCGGATTGTCGGGTCCATAGGGCTCGGTGAGGATGAAACCCTTGCCCTGATTGAGGTGCGCCATGGATTGCAGCAGAAGCTGCATGGATTCGGCCGGGCGGTTTTGATCGATGTGAAGATGCGCGTCGATATAGGGCGCGCCTGAAGGCGTCAGTGCCGTGACCCGCGCGGGTGTCTGCTCTTGGGCCATTGCAGAGGAAGCGACCAGCAGCAATGCGCCGGCGGCGGACGCAAGGAGCCAATTTTGAAATTTCATCGGTGCCCTCCCGGGGAACTGATAGGATTAGCAATCTTACTTGCTTGCGACGGTTATCGAAACGGAAAACCAATGTGTCATGGCAGGGCTTGACCCTGCCACCCAGCCGCGGCGCATTTGCGCCGCGAATGATCTTTTGCGCCCGACGCGGGCGCGCTGGGTGGGCGGCTCAAGGCCGCCCATGACAACTTGGGGAGCGTGCTACGTCCAGCTCAGGTCGTGGTGACGCAACGGGACGGAGCGAACGCGCTTTCCGGTCGCAGCATAGATCGCATTGCAGACCGCGGGCGCAACCAGCGGTACCACCTCTTCACCGATGCCCGAAATCCAGCGATTGGTCTGGATAAAATCGAGACTGATGTTGCGCGGGTACGCGCTCATCCGCACCGGTTCGTATTGGTGGAAATTGCTCTGCTCAACGGCGGCGTTCTTGAACGTGATTTCCTGACTGAACACGGGCGACAGACCCCACGCCATCATGCCGCGGATCTGCCGTTCGGCCGCTTCAGGATTGATCAGCGCGTGCCCACGGTCATGGATGATGTTCATGCGATCGATCTTTACTGCACCGGCCTTGCTAACCGAAACCGTGACCACCAGCGCCGATAGAGCAATTCCGCGCGGGGACACCGATTTCCGATCGTCAATGGCAATGCCCATTCCGCTGCCTTTCGGCAGCGCGCGGCCCCAATCGGATTTCGCCGCGACTGCGTCCAGCGCCTTGATCCAGTCGGGTTTGGCATTGTCTTCGAAGGATGACGGATCGGCGGCTTCGAGCAATGCGCGTCGATAGGCGACCGGATCACGGCCTGCCGCATGCGCGAGTTCATCGATGAAGCTTTCGAGATAGAACACATTCGCGTAGCTGCCGGTGGAACGCCAGGTCGAACTCGGCACCCAGGTCCGCATGGTGTTCACTTCGACGCGCAGATTCGGCGCGGCATAGGGAAAGAGATGGAAGCCGCGCAGCAATTGATGCGCCATGCGGGCTTTGTTCGGACCATATTCGATCATTCCCGCAAGCGGGCCGGTCGGAGCGTCCGATTGTTCGAGCGCATCATTGCCGGCGACCCGTACACGGATGGCCACCGGCATTCCGTCGCGATCAAGCCCGGCGGTGAGCCGCGCGACGCCCATTGGGTGATAACCGTTGTCGTGCGCCATATCCTCTTCGCGGGTCCACAGCACTTTGACCGGACGTCCGTTCAGCTGCTTCGCGACCGTCACCGCCTGCTGCAATTCGCCATGCAGCCCCCCGCGGCCAAACCCGCCGCCCTGGAAGCAATTGTGGAGGAACACCTTCTCCGGTGGCAGGCCGGTCAGTTTGGCGGCAATGAGTGTGCCGTAATCCGGCTCCTGCGTGCCAAACCAGATCTCGGCCCGGTCGGCCGTCACCTGTGCGGTGCAGTTGGGCGGTTCCAGCTGGGCGTGCGCCTGATGTGACAGCACATATTCCGCTTCCACCGTTTTTGCTGCGCCCTGCATTCCGGAATCGAAATGGCCGCGGTCGACTGCGATCGGACCTTCCTGGTCCAGTTTCGCGCGGAATGCGGCCACCAGATCAGGGGTGCCGCGCGTCGCATTGGGTCCGGCGTCCCAGCCCACCGGCAGTTTTTCCAGCGCCGTCTTGGCGCGCCACCAGCTATCCGCGACCACAGCGACGCCGCTTTGCGGACCGATGCCCTCCATGGGAATCGCCGCGATCACGCCCGGCATCTGCCGGATCGCATCGAAGTCATAGCTTTTCAGAGTGCCGCCATAGGAGGGCGACTGTTTCACTGCGGCATAGACCATGCCGGGCAGGCGCATATCGATGCCATAGACCGCCTGCGCGCGCGATTTGAGTTCTATGTCGAAACGGCGAACGCGCGATCCGATGAGGGTGTATTGTTCCGGCGTCTTGATCGCCGGCTCATGGTCGAGATGAATGGCGGCAGCACGCGCCGCGACTTCGCCAAAACGCAATGTGCGGCCAGTCGGGCGATGGGTGAGCACGCTGTCTTTGACATCAATCTCTGTCGCCGGAACCTTCCACATTTCCGCCGCGGCGGCCTTCAGGCGCTCGCGCGCGCTGGCGCCCGCCTGCTGATACAGCACGCGGCCAAGGCGGACCGAGCTGCTCGCCTCCGTATGCAGATGATCATACAGATTGTGCTGACGGATATGCCGATTCGGCTCCGCATAGACGCTCTGCACTTTTGACCAATCGCAACCGAGTTCTTCGCAGATCATCATGGGATTTGAGGTCAGCACGCCTTGCCCGAGGTCTGACTGATTGACGCGAATGAGCACGCGGTCATCGGGCCCGATGACAATCCACGGATTGATTTCGGCGCCGCCCTCTGACGGCGCCAGCCAGGGTCTGGGATTGACGCGCCCGGTGACGGCCGGCGCTGCGCTTTCGGCGGTGTTCGGAACAATGGAGAGCCCCAAACCGCCGCTGATGACAGCGGTCGCGACAATAAATTCCCGGCGATCGAGTTGCATGGGCTTAGCCCTTCATCAGTGCGGCGGCTTTGTGGATGGCGGCGCGGATATCCCCGTAACTCCCGCAGCGGCAGATATTGGTCATCGCCGTGTCGATAGCATCATCGCTCGGATTGGGATTGCGCTGCAGCAAAGCGGTGGCGGCCATGATCTGCCCGGCCTGGCAATAACCGCATTGCGGCACCTGGTGCTCGATCCAGGCGGCGACCACCGGATGGTTCGGAACAGCGGCGATGCTTTCAATGGTGGTAATCTGTTTACCCGCCGCCTGACTCACGGCAATCATGCAGGAGCGCGTCACCTGGCCATCGATATGTACGCTGCAGGCGCCGCACAAACCGGCGCCGCAGCCGAATTTCGTGCCGGTGAGGCCTAGCGTGTCGCGCAACACCCAGAGCAGCGGCGTTTCGGGTTCGGCATCGGCGTCATAGCGCCGGCCATTGATATTCAGTGCGACCATAGGCGAACCCCGATTAAGTCCAGCCACAGTAAACCACAATCGCCCCCCACAGCGACAGGTGCCTCACGCGTGGAATGGGATTAGACTCAAGGCTGCAGACAGGGAGGAACCAATGAAATACGCAGTTTTCGCCGCAGTCGCCATCTCGGCCGGTGCATTCGCCCTCGTATCATCGAGCATGAGCGCGGAAAATGGCTTCCAGCCGAAACCCTATTTCCAGATGCCGTTGGAGAAGGACCCGTCACGGGTCGTGCGGCTGCAGAACGTCACTCTGGCTCCGGGTGCCGGCAACACATTCCACCGCCACCCCGGCGACCAGTGGTGGGCAATCCAGGAGGGTGAAGTCACCTTCACGATCAAGGGGCAGCAGCCGCGCGTACTGAAGGCTGGAGATTATGTCTACGTGCCGCGCGGCACGATTCACCGCAACCAAAACTTGAGCAACCGGCCGGCGCGCGCCATCGAACTCAACATTACCGACAAAGACAAGCCGCAGACGGAGCAGGCCCCGGACTGATCAGGCGGCGGTGATTTCCAGGAGTGAGCCATCGGGCGTGCGGTAGAGCAGCGCTCCGGCTTCGCTGACCTCGACTGCTCCGTTTTGCGTCAGGGAATTGGCGAGAGCCGCGGGATCGGCGGTTTCGATTATCCAGTGGTGGTGCCGTGCCGGTGCAGGAGCGCGCTCGCGGAGCGTCAGGCGGAATTGGCCAGCGGTGAGTTCACGCGCGCCGGCGTGTTTTGATGCTTCTTCGAAGCCGAACACGGATTTGTAAAAGTCCGCAGCCGCGGCGGCATCTGCGACAGCAATCGAAAGCCCGCTGATTCGGGCGCCGCTGGTTTCAGCCTTGCGATAACGGCCGGGACGAGTCATTTCGGCAACGACTCCGTTGGGTGCGCGAAATTTCAGCGCGCCCTCGCGCGGATCGGAAATGATCTTGCCGCCATGCGCGACAATTTTCTCTGCGGCTGCCTCGCGATCGGCAACTTCAATGCCGAAATGATGGATGCAGGGACCTGCCCCCGACAATTGTGCCTCCGGTTCGTCTTCGCTGTCATAAATCATCAGCGCGAGATCGAATGTTCCATCGGTCATGTGGCGGGAAATATGGCGGCGGGCACGGCCGGTGCCGGTCTGACGAAAGCCGAACACGTCTTCATAAAAGCGCGTTGCTCGCTCGAGATCGGCGACCTTCAACGCAAGATGAACAATACGGGCGCTATTTCCCAATGGCGGAGTCCTGGGCGCGTTTGGTGTAGGCCTGCACGTCTTCTGGCAGCATCAGGCGGTCGCGTTCGAGCGCACTTGCCGCGGTCGACACCGCATTCACATAGGCATCGTGCGAAGCATAACGCTCTTCCAGCGACGGGCGTGGATCACCCGATGACATGCGATCGGCTTTGGTTTTCGCAAAGTCGATCATCTGCCCCGCCGCATCGCAGCCGTCATCGCCGCCGGACGGATTGGCGCGCAAAGCCCAGCCGGTATAGGTCGCGACAGGCACGGCGACTTCAGGAATACGTATCCCCGCGAGATCATTGCCGTCTGCATCGGTCTTCGGCACGAGCGCCGGATAGGGCGTTCCGACCAGTTTCGGCGGCAACGTCGTGAGAATGCCTTTATCGAATTCAGGACCGTAATCAAACAGGTCGCCGGTGTGCATGCGGCCGTTATAGGTGACGCCGGTGAGCTTCGGGAAACCCTGCCCCGCTTGCGGCAGTGGTGGCACCAGAGTGCCGTCGGCGACGCGCGGCACGCGGCTGGCCGGCGGCAGCGTGCCATTGGTCACCCACTGATCCATATCGACGAGCAGCGCGCGCAGCACCACGCCCGGCCCAAGCGGATTACGCATCTGCTGGCAGATGCCTTTTCCGCGCGCCGCGCCATGCGGCAGGCTGGCGATGAAATAGCTCCGCACATTGGCGGGTTCGTCGGTGCGGTCCCTGCCTTTCGCATCGACCATTCCTACCGCCATGTCCTTGGACCAGAATTCATTGGCCGAATTGACCTCGAAAATCTTCGGACAGGTGTTGCTGGCGGTACAGCGCTGGAGGCGCCCGTCCTTCTTGCCGGAGATCGGATCATCGATCACCTGATTGGTGAACGGCATCTGGAATTCCGGGAACCAGCGGGCGATATGCTGACGCTGGGTCCTGCCGCCCTGGCCAAAACGGTAATTCACGAAAATGCCGGTCGAGCCGGCGACCCAGTTCTGGATTCCGTCGATCGCCTTTTTGCCGGACTCGTCCTGATTGAATCCGAGCCAGAGATAATCATGCATCGCGCGACAGGGCTGCGACACGCATCCGGTATAGACATATTGGATGGCGCCGGCGAGCGGATTGGCGGTGCCTGCCGTATCGGCTTTGGCGCTGCGAAAGAAGGAAGCGACGTCCCTGATGGCGGCAAATCCGAGGCCCCCGACCAGGGGATCTTTGGCCTGGTAGACGAACTCGTAAAGCGAGCCCTGTTTGAATGGCGTGCCTTTGGGCAAGAGTTCGATCGCCTTGCCGCTTTCATCCGTGTACTGCCAGTTGTCGGCGGGAAGAGGTTCCGGCTTGTCTTCATAACGGGTCCGGACAGTCAACGTCGCTTTCCTCTTATCCATACTGGCGGCCGGATAGGTGAGCCGCCCGCGCATGGTTTTGGCGTCGTCGACAACGAATTCTTCCATCGAAGGACCAACGATGGGCGTGCCGTCGGGATTTTTTGCCACCGGGACATGGATGGTGAACCGCCCGTTGCCGGCGGGCGCAGTCGCATCCCAACCGGCTTCGAGAATGGAATACCCCTGCCGCATGAGATAGCCGTTGCCGGCATCGGCCGCGGTCGTCGGATCGTTGTTGGGTACCCGCGCATCGTTCATCTGCGGGAAGGACGGCATGTTGCCGCGGTTATTGATTTCGAGCCACAGGCGGTGATTGCCCCGGGCGAGATCAACCGGCTTCAGGATGTAGAAATCGGTATCGTATTCAACCATGCCGCGGGCGTTTTTCGGCGCCTTGTCGATATCGACGATGATGGCGTTCCGCGGGTCTTTCGGATCGACTTCGCCATAGGCACGTCCGACGATTTTCTCATATTGCCCGACAATGCCGAAGGAGGTGCCCTCGAATGTGGGCTTCTCCACTTTCGTGATCTCAAGCTTCACGATCTTTGCTTCGGCCGGCGCCATTGCCGTTGCCGAAAGCAGGGCCAAAGACGTGCCCGCAAGCCATGCCCGACGCTTCGGATGCGTGCGTCCAGTCATCCAAACTTCTCCTGACTTCGGCTACTGCCTGCGCTAAGCATAGCCGTAATCCAGCTTTCAGAGAACAAGGGAGGACCGCATGCCCAAAGCCTATTGGATCAGCACCTACCGCGCGATCAACAATCCGGACGCGCTTGCAGCCTATTCCAAACTCGCCGGGCCGGCGCTGACCGCGGCGGGCGGGCGGTTTCTCGCGCGTTCGGTTGCCGCGCATGCCATGGAGCACGGGTTGATGCAGCGCACCGTGATCATCGAATTCCCCAGCGTGGAAGCCGCCAAAGCCGCTTATGACAGTCCAGCCTATAAACAAGCGCTTGCTGCCCTTGGCAAAGACGGAGTCGAACGCGATATGAGGATCGTCCCCGGCGTCGAATGACGCCGAATTATCTGTCGAGGGCGGCGATGCTGAACAAATACTGGACCCGCGGAGCGGGTATCTTGTGCCTGAGCCTGTTTCTGGCGGGCTGCGGCGTGAATACGATTCCGACCGAGCAGGAGCAGGCCAAAGCGGCCTGGGCCGAGGTGCAGAACCAGTATCAGCGCCGCGCCGACCTGATTCCCAATCTGGTCAATGCAGTGAAGGGTTATGCGCAGCAGGAACAGAAGGTCCTGATCGACGTCACCGAGGCACGCGCCAAAGCCACTTCGGTGCAGGTGAACGCCAATGACCTGACCAACCCGGAAGCGCTGCAGCGTTTCCAGAATGCGCAGGCGCAATTGTCCGGCGCGCTCGGACGATTGCTTGCGGTCAGCGAAAATTATCCGGACCTGAAATCGAACCAGAATTTCCTGGCGCTGCAGTCGCAGCTGGAAGGCACCGAGAACCGTATTGCGGTGGCGCGGCGCGACTACATTTCGGCGGTGCAGACCTATAACACCGAGGTCGAGACCTTCCCGGGCCGCTTGTGGGCTTCCGTGTACAACGCCAAGCCGATGGCGACATTCACGACCAGCGAAGAAAACCAGCGCGCGCCCGCCGTGCAATTCTGATGATGTTTTTCCGCGCCGCGGCTTTTGTTCTTTTGCTTTTCGCAGCCGTCCCGGCCAGTGCAGCTGCGCTGCAATTTCCGCCGCTCACCGGACGCGTGGTGGACAACGCGCATCTGCTCGATGCCGGCACAACGGCCAACATCGATGCAAAGCTCGCGGCGCTTGAGCAGAAGACCGGCGATCAGCTGGTCGTCGTGACGCTGCCCACACTGCAAGGTCACGAGATCGAAGATTACGGCTATCAGCTTGGCCGCGCCTGGGGCATCGGACAAAAGGGCAAGAACGATGGCGCGCTGCTGATTATCGCGCCCAATGAGCACCGGGCGCGGATTGAGGTCGGATATGGCCTGGAAGGCACGCTGACCGACGCGATTTCCCGCCTGATCATCGAAAATTCCATCCTGCCCCGCTTCCGTGCCAATGATTATGCCGGCGGGATCAGCCGGGGCGTGGATGACATCGTCCAGGTGCTGGGTGGCGATTCGGCGGATTTCCAGCGCCGCGCCGCCGAACAGGCCAATCCGCAACCGAATATTGCAGATTACGCCCAACTCATCTGGGTGCTGATCTTTCTCGGGTTCTGGCTGTTCATGGCCTTCCGGCCGCGTCGCCGGTTTTATGGCGGCATGCCGTGGATCGTTCCGATGGGCGGCGGCTGGTCGTCTCCGGGATGGGGTGGTGGCGGATTTTCCGGCGGGGGCGGTTCATTTGGTGGTGGCGGGGCATCGGGGCGATGGTGAATCCTCCTGCCATCACGCCGGCCGACCACGCCCGGCTCTCACGTGAGATCCGTGCCGCGGAACAGAATACCTCGGCAGAAATCTATGTCGTGGTGGCTCATTCCGCGGATGAGTTCCGGCTCGTGCCGTTCGTCTGGGCGGCCGTGGTTGCGCTCATTCTGCCGTGGATCCTGTGGTTCGCAGCAGGTCTCACAATCGCGGTGATCCTCCCGCTTCAGGTACTGGCCTTCCTGGTCGTCTCGGCCGTGTTATCGCACCCGTCCTTGCGCTATCGCGTGATCCCTTCAGGAATTGCAACCGACGCGGCACATCGCGCTGCGGTGGCGCAGTTGATGGCGCATGGCGTCCATCTCGACGGCAACCGTACCGCGATCCTGCTCTATGTCAGCATGCTTCCCCGGCACATCGAGGTCGTGGCCGATCACGGGATCCACGCGCGGGTGGACCAGAAACACTGGCAGGGACTTCTCGAAACTATCCGGCGTGAAGCACAGGCGGGGCGCCTGGCAGACGGACTGGCGGCAGCGGTGCGTATATCGGGCGAAATGCTGGCTAAGGAGTTTCCCGCGAGCGGCCCCCGCCGGCGCGCACGCGAGGATGTGGTCGAGTCCTGAAGCCGCCGCCGCATTATTCCCATAATCGTCTGATTTTATTCCTGTTCGCGAACATTGGCGGGCTGTGCCGTGTCGGAAATTTTCGCCACGCTGAAAAAATATGAAAGGCATATCTCGGCGATATCGATGATCGCCGGATTTGGCTTCGACAATTATTTCTTCGGACGCGTCGATCACCCGCGCACGCAACTTGTGCTGTTTGCCTATATCTGTCTCGCGATCGGTTCGGTCCTTGTCCTGCATTTCATCGAGGCCCGCGAAGCCAGCCACGAACAGAGCAAGATACGTCCGGGCGCAATCGGCTCATTCGTATTCGCGCCGTCCGAAGACCACAACCCTCTGACAAAATTCCGGCCGCTGGTGACCGGCGCGAGCCAGTTCGCGATCGGCGCGCTGATGAGCGCCTTTCTGGTGTTCTATGGCCGCAGCGCCGTGTTCATCGTCTCGTGGCCCTTCCTCATCGTGCTGGGCGTGATTTTCATCGGTAATGAAGTGTTCAAGCGATATCACGACCGCCTGGTATTTACCTGCACGCTGCTGTTCTTCGTGCTGTTCTCCTACACGATTTTCGTGGTGCCGATTTTCACCGGCACCATCGGCAAGCGCGAATTCCTGCTGAGCGGCGCGATTGCCGTGGCGGCGTTCGCAGTTATCGTGGTGGCGCTTTCCGTCATTGGGCCCCAGCGCATCAAGCAATCCTGGAAGGGAATCACAGCGGGCGCCGCCGCGGTGCTGGTGGTTCTGAACGTCTCTTATTTCACCAATATTCTGCCGCCGCTGCCGCTCGCGCTGGCTAATGCCGGAGTGTTTCATTCAGTTACCCGCGATGGCGCAGTGTATCGCGCGATCGGCGAAACCCGAGATTGGATGTCGGTGCCATGGTCGGAACCGGCCATTCATGTCAATCGTGGCGAGTCGCTGTATGTCTATAGCGCGGTATTCGCACCGATTCAGCTGCAAACCAAAATCATGCATGTCTGGCAGCACTATGACGATGCCGCCAACGAGTGGAAAACGCAGGCGGTGGTCAGCTATCCGATTACCGGCGGACGCGATGGCGGATATCGCGGCTTCTCGATCAAATCCACGCCTGCCAAAGGCCATTGGCGGGTGAATATCCAGACCGGAGATGGGCGCCTGATCGGACGCGTTGCATTCTCCGTCGTGCCGGCGTCAAGCAAGGTGATGCGGATCGCACAGGTTCTGAGGTGACGGCTCAGAATGCGTAGGCGTAGATGCGGCCGTCGGCGGCAACGTAAATCCGCTCCTGCGTGGCGATCAGAGTTTGAAACCGGCGCGTTCCCGCCATCGCGCCGCTGGTGAACAGCAACGCGCCATCATCGCCGTTGTACCCCCGAAGCCGCCCGTCGCCTTCCGCTCCGACAATCCAGACAATCGGGTTGGAATGTCCGTCGGTCGTCGTCACGATGGGAGAACCACGGCCGTTGCCTTCGCCGCACCAGGCTGTGCTGATCGCCGGCTTCGGTTCGGTGAGGATTTTCACCACCGTGAGATCACCGCGATTGGAGCATTGGGCACCGGTACCCTGAAAGGCGACAAAGGCGCCATTCTGGACCGGGAACACCGCCGGTCCGGTACGCACCGCGCTCGTCGAGGCAGCGACGATGCCTTCGCGCCCATGCGTGGAAGTGATTGAGTCCCGCGCGGGTGACGCGTAGAAAGTAAGGTCGAAGATTCATTCGCGCGGCAGACGCCGCGCGGCTGGTTGGCCGGGTCAAGCCCGGCCATGACAAACAAGGGTTCGAACGATGGTGAAGTCGCGGGTGCTGCTGGTAATAGGGATTGTAGCTGTGGCGGCGCTGGCGCGGCTGGTGCCGCATCTTCCCAACGTCGCACCCGTCGATGCCCTGGCGCTGTTTGGCGGGGCCTATCTGGTAGATCGGCGCCTCGCATTTGCGGTCCCGCTGGCCGCAATGGCGATCAGCGACTCAATTTTGGGCTTTGACGGACTGGGCACGGAGCTGGCCGTATATGGCTGCGCGGCCGCAACCGTCGGACTCGGAATGTGGGTTGGCCGGAACCGGTCGGTATTGCGCATCGGATCGGCAGCCGTTGCCGCATCGCTGCTGTTCTTTGTGGTGACGGATCTGGCGGTCTGGGCATTCGGGACACTGTACCCGCATACGCTGGCCGGGCTGGTTGCATGTTATGTGGCGGCAATCCCGTTCCTGCGCAACGCGATCGCCAGCGACCTCGGCTATACGGCGCTTTTGTTCGGCGGATTCGCGCTGCTGGAGCGCAGTCTCCTGCCGGGTCGCGAAAGCGCCGCGGCCGCGCGCTGAGCCATGCCGAAGCGGCTGACTGACAGCGACATCGCGCAATATCGCCGCGATGGATTCCTGTCGCCGGTGCGGCTGTTTTCGGAAGCCGACGCCGTCGGACTGAGGCGCGAATTCGAGCACGCCGAACAGGCAATGGGCGGAGCGCTCAAAGGCATCTCGCGAACGAAGATCTATCTGCGTGAGCCTTTTGCATACCGGCTGGCGACACACACTGCAGTTCTTGATGTGGTTGAAGACCTGATCGGTCCTGACATCATGCTGTACCAGAATGCCGCGTGGGTGAAGAATGCCGGCGAGGACAGTTATGTCAGCTGGCATCAGGACAACACCTATTTCGGGCACGAGCCCTGCGAAGTGTTGAGCGTGTGGCTGGCACTGACGCCGTCGCGCCCCGAAAGCGGATCGATGCGATTCCTTCCCGGCTCGCACAAACTGGGCATGCTGCCGGTGCATTACGAACCCACCGCCGACAATCTCTTGTCGAGCGGACAGGTGGCGGAATTCGATGCCGGCGCATTCACGCCATTTGCCTGTTCGCTCTCGCCCGGCGAAGCGTCGATCCACCACGCGTGGCTGGTACATGGCTCACCGGCGAATAAAGGCAGCGACCGGCGCATCGGCGTGACCTTCGTTTATCATCCACCGCATTTGCGCCAGGCCGGAGCGGTTCGTACCAGCGCGATGCTGGTGCGCGGCGAGGACAGCTATCGCCATTTCGATCACGAGCATCCGCCGGTGGCGGCTGACGATCCTGAAACGATTGCCCGGCATGAACGGGGCGCGGCGCTGTACCGCGCCAAGGCGCAAGAGCTGGGCAACCGGAACATCGGCCGGCTGGACAGGTAACCGTGCGCAGGTCTGGCGCCGGAACCATCGCGTATTTGATCGCTGCATTGATTGCGGTTCTGTCGCCCCGGGCCCAGGGGGCCGAGGATTTCTATCGCGGCAAGACGGTGCAGTTGATTGTCGGGTTCAGTCCCGGCGGCGGCTACGACCTTTATGCGCGGACGCTCGCGCGGCATATCGGAAAACATCTCCCGGGCGATCCGCCGGTCAATGTGCAGAACATGCCAGGAGCCGGGTCGCTGAAGGCCGCGAACTATCTCTACAATGTCGCGCCGAAAGACGGCACGGTGTTCGGCACCTTCGACCGCGGATTACCGATGGAGAAATTGCTCGGTCGGGTGGAGGGTGAGAATTTCGACGCGACGCGCTTTACCTGGATCGGCAGCGTCACCGACGAACCGAGCGTGTGCGGATTTTCCGCGCGCTCCGGCATCCGCAGCTTTCAGGACATGAAATCGCGGCCATTCACTGTCGGCGGCGCCGGCGCAACGGCCGACGATCAGATCTATCCCACGGTGTTGAAAAACTTGTTCCATTTGCCGGTGAGAATTGTCACAGGCTTTCCCGGCCGCGCCGAAATGGTGTTGTCAATCGAGCGTGGTGAAATCGACGGGTTATGCGGCTGGTCGTGGTCGAGTCTCGAGAGCCGCGACCGTGCGCTTTACGAGAGCGGCAAGATTGTCGTCACATTGCAGCTCGGGGTGGACAAGAGTCCCGGCCTGCCCCCAGTGCCCGTCCTGGGCGATCTCACATCAGTCCCGAAGCAAAAAGCGGCTCTGAAACTGATTTTTTCGCGGCTGGTCCTCGCGCGCCCCTTCGCGGCGCCGCCGGGGCTCAGTCCGGAACGGGTACGCATGTTGCGCGACGCGTTCGACGCAACAATGCGGGATCCGGAATTCCTGGCGGAGATGAAGCGACAGTCGCTCGAAGTGCGGCCGCAGGCGGGAGCCAAAGTGGAGCAGATGGTGAAAGAACTCTACACCTATTCGCGCGATGTAACACAGTTGGCAGCGGGCGCGATTAAGCCATAAGATGCCTGGAATGCCGGGAATGAAGGAGGGAACGATGCGCAATAGAATGCAATTCATCCTGGCAGGGAGCCTGCTGGCCCTGGCAGTTGCGGCTTCGGCGCAAAATGCGCCTGATAAACCTTCGGTGACGGTTGGCGGGCAGACTTATACGCCGCGTTCGATTCTCTCGCGCAACATGGGGACAAAGCAAGACCAGGAGACAGCGCTCGGTCCATTCCACATCATCGGGAACATCTATTATGTCGGCACGCGGACGCTGAGCTCGTATCTGATCACGACACCCCAGGGCAACATACTCATCGACAGCACCTATGAACGGAACGTGCCCACGATTGCCAAGTCCGTAGCGGCGCTCGGCTTCAAATTCTCCGACATCAAGATCCTGCTCGGCAATCACGCGCATGCCGATCACCAGGAGGGCGATGCACTGGTGAAACAAATGACGGGCGCGCAGGTGGTGGCGATGGAAGACGATGTTCCGGCGCTGCAGTTCATGACTCCCGGGGGCAAAGAGCATCCGATCGACCGCATCATCAATGACGGCGACAAGGTGACGCTCGGCGGGACCACGCTGACGGCTCATCTCACCGCCGGCCACACCCGCGGCTGCACCACCTGGACGACGACGGCGACCGAGAACGGCAAGACCTATAACGTGCTGATCGGATGCAGTCTTCGGGCTCCTGCAGTCATCACGCCGAGCGTGAAAGACGAGTTTGAACGCACTTTCAAATATGTCCGTACCCTGCCCTGCGACGTGCAGCTTGGCGATCACGGGGCGCAATTCGACCTGCCGGCGAAATATGCCAAACTGAAAGCCGGCGGACCCAATCCCTTCATCGACCCCAAGACCTGCTTCCACGAAGCCGACGTGGAAGAGGCGATGTTCAAGGCGATTCTCGCCGAACAGCCGAAGAGCTGACCAAAGCGCGGCCGAGCGATGAGCATTTTGCGATTTAGACATATCGCAAAATGCTCTAGCGGCACTTGTCCTTTTCTTCTTTTTTTAGTGCTGCGTGGTATTTGCGGCCGATTTCCTTGAGGTCAACTGAAGGCGCAGGATAAGCAAGCTTCAGATCCTGCATGGTTTGGACGATGATCTGCGACACCGCGAGGTCGCGAAACCATTTGTGGTTTGAAGGAATCACATACCACGGCGCATGCTTTTCGCTGGTCGCGCTGATCGCGTCCTCAAAGGCCGCCATGTACTTGTCCCAATTGGGCCGCTCCGCGTAGTCGGATTCGGAAATTTTCCAGTTGCGCTGCGGATCCTTCAGCCGGGCAGCAAAGCGCTCCAACTGTTCCTCGGGGCTGATGTAGAGAAAAAACTTCAACACATGCGTGCCGTTGTCCGCAAGCAGGCGTTCGAATTCCCGGATACGCCCGTAGCGCTGCTCGCAAACCGCGTTCGAAATTGCTCCGTGCACCCTGGGCGCCAGGACATCTTCATAATGCGAACGATTGAACACCGCGATGTAGCCTCGCGCCGGCACGTGTGGATGCACGCGCCACAGAAAATCATGCGCCGCCTCCTCCGGTGTCGGTACTTTGAAGCCCGTGACGACAACACCCTGCGGATTCACCGCGCTGAGGACATGCCTGATGGTCCCGTCTTTGCCGCCCGCGTCCATCGCCTGCAGCACGATCAGCAATGAATGTTTCTTTTGCGCCCAAAGCAAAAACTGCAGATCTGCAAGTTTCTCCTGGTCCGCTTCGGTTTCGGTCTTCGCTGAAGCGCGCGATTTATGTTTGCCCTTGAAATCCGGATCAATCTTGTTGAGCGACAGCCGCTTTCCGGGCTCGGCGAGAAATATCTTGCGATAGTGCATCTTCGATTTTCAGCAGCTATGAAGACTCCAGAAAATGCTGCGAATTTTTTGGCCGCTGCGCAAGCAAGATGATTTATGTGCAATGAAAAGAGCGCGGCGGCGCGAGGGCCGCGCGCGCTCCAACAGGTAAACTCAGCCGGTCAGGACTTTTCAGCGGGTTTGACCGCGTCGGTTCCCTTTTTGGCCTTATGATGGACTTTGGCCTTCACGACCTTCTTCACGTCGGTTTTGACGTCCGATTTTGTGCTGGCCGCGGTGCTTGCCGTATCATGAACCGCCGCTGCCGGTGCTGCCGCTGTGGCAGCGGAGTCGGCGGCAAAAGCAATTCCCGGCGCCAGCAATACGATGGCGAAAACAGTAGCTTTTCCAAACATCAACGTCTCCTTCTGACCACGCGGTTGGAGTCGGTTGCGTGATCGTGAGGCGGTAAACTAGGCGTGCGCCAGTGAACCCGTACTGAACCGAGTGGGGCCGAATTGTGCTGGTTGCGGCGACAATTTGGTCGGCTTGTTCCACGAACAAATTTCTTAATGGACGAATTCCGCGTTTGATTGCACTGTGCCCGCGCAGGCTCGAACGCAGCAGCAAATTTCCACCAAAAGGAGATGAAAATGAGCGACAAAACCGGTGCCAGAAGCCGCCGCGCGGCCGCATTGGCAACACCCGCCAATTTTCAATCGAACGCTGTCGCTGCGCTGTCCGGAGCATTGAATATGCTGCTGGCCGATGTGTTTGCGCTGTACCTGAAAACCAAGAATTTCCACTGGCATATGTCGGGTCCGCACTTCCGCGATTATCATCTGCTGCTGGACGAACAGGCCGACCAGATTTACGCAATTTCCGATCCAATTGCCGAGCGTGTACGGAAGATCGGCGGAAATACAATCCGCTCCATCGGCCAGATTTCCAAACTACAGCGTGTGCTGGACAACGACGCCGAGTATGTCACCCCGCTCGACATGCTGGCGGAATTGCGCGACGACAATCGCGATCTCGCAGCCCGGATGCGCGAAGCGCATGAGCTGTGCGACGAGCATGGCGACATTGCCACGGCGAGCCTGCTGGAAGTCTGGGTCGACGAAGCCGAACGCCGGAACTGGTTCCTGTTCGAAGCCTGCCGCCGCTCGGAAAGTGCAGGACCGTAAGCACCTTGCAGGTGTGCGATGACATTACTGTGACCATGCAAAAAATCCGCTGCTCTGCAGATGCGGAAGGCCGGGAACCCGGCCGGGAAACATGACTTCCGCCGCGCGATGATGATAAATCCCGGCGGTTTGTGCAGGCTGACAAGTCAGGTGGAAGGGCACGATATGGAACGCATGAAAGCATCGGATTTCCCGCAGGAAGTCCTCAATCTCTTTGATCAATATGTGCATGGCGGGATCAGCCGCCGCACCTTTATCGACAAGGCGCAAAAATTCGCGATCGGCGGCATGACTGCCGCGGCAATGCTGGAAGCCTTGCGGCCGAATTACGCCTGGGCCGTGCAGGTGCAGCCCGACGACAAGCGGATCAAGTCCGAAACCGTCACCATTCCCTCACCGCAAGGCAATGGCAGCATCAAGGCCTATTTCGTTCATCCGGCAAACATGACCGGCAAGCTTCCGGTGGTAATCGTGGTGCACGAGAACCGCGGCCTCAATCCGTATATCGAAGACGTCGCTCGCCGGCTCGCGGCAGCCAATTTCATTGCCCTCGCGCCTGACGGCCTGACTTCCGTCGGCGGTTATCCGGGCGACGATGAGAAAGGTGCTGCGCTGTTCATGAAAGTGAACCGCGATAAGATGATGCAGGATTTCATTGCCGCCGCGCGTTGGCTGAAAGCCCGTCCGGAAAGCAATGGCAAACTCGGTGCGGTCGGCTTCTGCTTCGGCGGCGGCGTCGTCAATCAGCTCGCCGTCCATCTCGGTCCGGAGCTGGCCGCTGCGGTGCCGTTCTATGGCGGTCAACCGACGGCGGCCGATGCGGCAAAGATCAAAGCGCCGCTCGATGCGCAATACGGCGCGCTGGATACCCGCATCACATCGGGCTGGAAGGCATTCGACGCGGAATTGACGGCCGCGGGCGTGCCGCATGAGGGCCATATCTATCCGGGCGCCAATCACGGCTTCCACAACGATACGACCCCGCGTTACGACCAGGCCGCGGCGACGGAAGCCTGGCAGCGCACGATCGACTGGTTCAACAAATATCTGCGCGCCTGACCACGGCAAGGATCAGATTTAATGAAAACGGCAGGTCATTATGACCTGCCGTTTTCTTTTGCGCCCCGGCTCGCGTAGAATTCCGCGGCTACGCCAGCAGGAGACACCAGGGTGCCGCGGCTCGCATTTCCGACGTCAAACGCAATTCCCGTAATCATCGCATCTGCGCTGATTTGCATCGCGGTTGCTGGTGATCCTGCGCAGGGGGCCGACGCTGGCGCCATTCCGAATTTCGCAGCGAGCAATACCACCGCCTGGCTCCCTGCCCAGCGGGCGGGTGACGAATTCATGCCGCCACCGAGTGGACCGGGGCCAGTGGTATCCGACCCGGCGCATCCTTATTCGCCGAATCTCGGCACGCTGGGGCAGTCGACTTTTCGCGTCGCGGAACTGAACAATCCGGTACTCCAGCCCTGGGTGAAGGCGCGGATGAAAAAAGTGAATGACGACGTGCTGGCCGGAAAGATTCCCTTCACCGCACGCGAGCGCTGCTGGCCTGGCGGCGTGCCGGATTTCGATATCTATGAGCGCGACCGCCCGGTGTTCTGGATCCAGACATCGAAGGAAATCGTCATCGTCAACGAGCACGATGAGCAGACGCGCCACATTTATCTGAACGTGCCGCACTCCGCGAACCCGAAGCCGTCATGGTATGGAGAATCGGTTGGCCATTTTGAAAACGGCACGCTCGTCGTGGACACGATCGGTCTCAACGACAAGACTTTTGTCGACAATTACCGCACTCCTCACACTACAAAATTGCACGTCGTCGAGCGTTTCAGCCTCATGAATGGCGGCAAGACGCTGCGTGCGCTGATCACTGTGGATGATCCCGGCGCTTTCAACATGCCGTGGTCGGCAGTTCAGGAATGGAAGCAGCGCAACAGCGAACCGATCACGGAGCTGATCTGCGCCGAGAACAACGCCGGCTATTTCAATTACGACGTCGCGCCGATTCCGACCGCCGGCAAACCGGATTTTTGAGCGCGGCTCCGGCTGGAAGCGAGCAGCAGAATCCACAGGCAGCCGAAGAACATCGGGATCGAAACCAGCATATACATGGTCCGCAACGGCCAATGCTGCGCCAGCATCGCGCCGGCGAACAGCACGCTGACGATCGAGAAGCAGCGGGCAAAGCCATGCGCCCAGCTCACCCCGGTCGAGCGGATTGACGTGGGATAAAGCGTGGCCGCAAAGGCGCCAAGCGTGATCTGGCCGCCGATAACGAAGAATCCCGCCACGAATATCGCCGCCGCCTGCTGGTAAAAACCTGCGCCTACCAATCCGATCAGGCTGATGGCCAATCCGCCTGCCACAAACGCAACCGCCAGTACTTTGTCGAAACCGAAGCGGTCCGCGAGGAAACCCATGCTGATGATGCCGAGCATACCGCCGAATTGCAGTGATGCCGCGGCGCGCAACGCCTCTCCTGCCGGCAATCCTGCTTCACCGGTCAGCGTCGGCAACCAATTGTTGAGATAATTCAAGGCCAGCAGATTCATGAAGAAGCTGAACCAAAGCAGGATGGTCATTCCCGCACGGCCTTCGGTGAACAGCTTGCCCGGGCGCAGGCGCCGCGCGTCCTGTGCGCCCTCCACTGCGATACGGAATTCGGTATCCGGTGCGAATTGCAGTTGCGGATTGATCCGCCGCAGGATGGCGATGATCGCACCGGTGCGGCGGTGGATGGTCAGATAGCGAATGGATTCCGGCAACCAGATGGCGAGTGCCCCGGCCATCACCAACGTCACCGCCGTGGCAGCATAAAATTGTGATTCCCAGCCGAAGAGCGGGATCAGGCCGGACGCCAGAATTCCCCCCAAGGCCGAGCCGACAGCATAACCGCAGCCCATCAGCGTCACCATGGCGCCGCGGCGGCGGGACGGCGCATATTCATTGCCGATGACGATACCAAGGGGCACCAACGCGCCGAGTCCCAGGCCAGCCAGGAAGCGATTGGTCATTAGAACGCCGAGCCATGTCGCCCCCGGAATAACAGCCGCAATCGCCGGAACCTGTGTCACGGGGAGTGTCAACAGCGCTACATAAGCAACCGTCGCGACAATCACGCGCTTACGGCCGAAGCGATCAGCAAGAGGACCTACGAAGATCGCGCCGAACGCGACCCCAACGATGCTGGCCGAAAATACGGGCCCCAGCGCCCCGCGTCCGAGATGCCAGTCACGCCCGATCGCCGGTGCGACATACGCCAAGGACTGCGTGTTGACCCCGTCGAGAAACAAAGTGATCCACGCCATCAGCGCGATCACGCACTGATAGAGACTCACCTTTTGCGAATCGATGACTTCCGCAACGTCAACTGTCCTGCCCAATACCGTCTCCACCTCCCGAGGCGGACTTGATCTTACACGAAACGCGCCCTGATGCCCGCAGAATGCGCGAGCTTAGGCTGGGGCGAGGACCGCGGCGGGCATGATGCCGAAAAGTTCTTCGGCCGGGATCTTGCCGGATGCCCGATGATTGGCGCCGGTCAGGAGATCGCGCCAGGCATGTGCAGCCAATTCTTCCGGCAAATTCAGGATTGTTTCGCGAACCAGATTCTCGCGCTCGAACCGTACCGGATGGCGGGCTACCGCCGTCAGCAGGACTTCGCCTCCGTGGTGGCGGCTGAAGGCACACACCCGGTCGGCCCCCTGCCCTTCCACGTGCAAAGCGCGATAGCTGCCATCCGAGAACAGACCCTGATGCGTGCGCCGGTAATCGAGCAATGTCGCGATAATCGCCAGCTTGAACCGCGCATCCTGCCACTCGCCGAGATAGCGGCGCATCGCCGACAACTGGTCGCGGCGGAGCTCCGACAAAACGTCATCCAGCAAACGGCCGCGCAGCTCATAATCGACGGCGCGCCGGTTGTCGGGATCGACCATGCTGAAGTCCCAGAGCTCTGTTCCCTGATAGAAATCCGGCATGCCCGGGACCGTCAGCTTCAGGACGGTTTGGGTAATCGTATTCAGCATTCCAAAGCGCGCGACTTCCGACACGAATGGGAGGAAGGCGGCGAAGAAATTTCCGGCGCCTGCCGGATCGAGTGCAGCCGATATGAAATCCAGCACCGCATCTTCATAGGCGGCGTCCGGAGCCGCCCAGCTCGAATGCGTCTTCGCTTCGCGCATCGATTTGACCATGGCGTTTCGTATTCGCCACGAATATTCCGCGAGTGCGGTGGTATCCGATATGCCTCCGATGAGTTCCACCGGCCACGTGCCGGTGAGCAACTGGTAGAGCAGATATTCGTCGTTGCGGTCAGGAGGAGCCTTGCGTTCGAGATCGCCGCGCCGGGCACGCAGAATGCAGCTCCAGCATTGAACTTGCCGGTTCCATTCGTCAGGCATTTCGGACAGCACCGCCAGCCGCGCGCGGGTATCTTCTCCCCGCTTGGTGTCGTGGGTTGCCGTGCCGAGCATGCCGTGGGGCCAGCGCTTCCCGCGTTCTGCATTGGCATTGTGGAATGCCGCGAGACTGATGCCGAATTCCCCGGGATTCCCGCCCACCTCGTTGAGCGCGATGAAACGATTATATCGATAAAACGCTGTGTCCTCGGCGCCCTTGGCCATTACCGGGCCGGTATATTGCTGAAATCTCATGGCGCAACGCAGCGCCGAGCTGTGGTTGAAGCCACTCTTCGGCCGGGCGGCGATTTCACCCGACAGCAGCGCGTGCAGGAAGTCATAGACACTGCGATCGATATTCATCTGCCTGCGGCGTGCCTGCGCGATGGCCCAATCGAGATAACGGCGCTCGCTGTCGATCGCAGGTCCAGCTTCATCGACGTAAATACGGTACACCGGGAAACAGGCGATCACTTCGCGCAATGCGCGCGCCAGCACATGGCGCGTGAAGTCCGCGGTGCGTGGATTCTGCCGGGCAACGCGGGCGGCCTGGCGGGCGAGGACGTTCAGCTCGCTGGCCATTTCGTTCTCTTCGATCCAGAGCTTGGACTCGCGGACCACATCCGAATAGCGCAAGGCGACTCCGGTGAATTCCGCATAGGCCCGGATGAAAGCTTCTTCGCCACCCGGATCGATCAGTATGCCGAGCAGCAGATTGGCAAAATCGTAGCCTGTTGTGCCCTGCACCGGCCAATCGGGACGCAGGCTTTCATGGCTGGCGAGTATCTTCTCAACGACGCAATAAAAATCCGGGCGCGGCGATCGCTCCCGCAGCCGGGTCAGATAGCACTTCGGATCGAACAGTCCGTCGATGTGATCAATCCTCAACCCGTCGAGAACTCCTTCCCGAAGCAGGCGGAAAACCAGATGGTGCGTGCGCTCAAAGACATCCGGCAACTCCATCCGAAGCCCGGCCAGGTCATTGATGTTGAAGAAGCGCCGGTAATTGATGTCAGCCGCGGCGACGCGGAAATAAGACGCCCGCCAGTTTTGTTGCGCGATCAGCCTGTCGAGTTCCTTCCAGGTCGTGAGGTCGCCTGTAGTGCCATTGAATCGGCCGAGAGCGGCGCCGATCGCCTGGTGGGCCGACAAATCCTCCACGGCAATTGCAGCGAGCTTTTGCTTCAATTCGGCCGCTCGCTGCGCCACTTGCGGCCGCCAATCCGGCAGCCCCGCGAACGCATCGCCCAACCGTTCCAGGGCCGGATGGGAGTCGCCGAGAATCTGATCATAGTGCAGCGGGCACACGGGAAGCTTGTGGGTGCCGTAGGCCCAAACCGCGAAGCTGCCTTCTTCGGAATCGAATTTCAGTTCGAGGCTTCCGCGTTCCAGTTCGGCGCCGTACTGGCCGCCAAGAAACGGAACCAGAACTTTGCCGCGGAGATACTGCGTGGACGGATCCCAATCGATATCGAACCAGCCGGCGTAATGGGACTCCTGGCCCCATTCGAGGACATCGAGCCAAATCGGATTATCTGAGCCACCCGCGCCCATGTGATTTGGAACGAAGTCGAGAATCTGACCGAGTTCGTTCGTGGCCAGAGCTTCAACCATTCTGCGGAATGCAGGTTCGCCACCCAATTCGGGATTCAGTGCACCGTGATCGACAATATCGTAGCCGTGCGTGCTGCCGGGCCGCGCCTTCAGATATGGCGACGCATAGAGATGACTGATGCCAAGCCGCGCGAGATAGGCAGCGAGTTTCGCGCCATCGTCAAAGGTGAATTCCTTGTGGAATTGCACCCGATAGGTGGCGCGGGGTACCGGCGGGCGCGGATTGCCGCTCACTCAGCCTCCGAATTGCCGATCAGCGACATCACGCCCGCCAGAGGAATTTCCACCCAATCGGGGCGGTTCGCCAGCTCATATGCGATTTCGTAAAGCGCCTTTTCGAGCAAGAAAAAATTCAGAAGTGTGGTGGTTTCCTCGCGCGATCCCGGGAGGCTCGCCAAACCTGCCGTTGCATCCAGATAGGTTTGCACGAAATTCGCCGCCGCATCGGTGCACCACCGTTCCAGACCGGTAACGAGCTGTTTGCGCTCTTCGCCCCGAATGCCGGCAGGCAAAGCACGCTCAATGGTCGCCGCAGCGTAGGACAGCGATCGCAACGCTCCGGCCGCATCGCGCAGCACACAATGTTTCATCCGGCGTTCAGCCAATGGGCGCAACGGCTCTCCTTCAAAATCTATGATCAGGGCGTCGCCACCTGCGACCAGCACCTGCCCGAGATGAAAATCGCCATGATGACGGGTTTTCGAGAAGCTGCTTTCAAGCTGCGTGATCTTGCGAAGCTGTGCAGCGATGGCCGTGCGCCGGTTTAATAGCGCGGCGCCAAACGCGCCGGCTTTGCCGTCCGTGCGATGCGATCTGATGCCCTCAAACGCGCGCTCCGCCATTGATGTTGCCGCGGTTTCCCAGTTGCGCAAATCGCCGGGTGTGACCGGCTCCGGACAAAAACCGGGATCATCGCGAGCGAATGCAAACACGCGGTGCAGCTCCGCAAGGCGCTGTGCCAGCGCTTGCAGCCATCGGTTCAATTCGCGGAGTGCCTGCGGCTCACCACCGGTAATTCCGCGCGTAAGCCGATCCAGGGACCACGACCAACCGTCGCCCTGGTTGGGCACGAATTCCTGCAGCAGCGAGACCGCAACATGCCCGCCTCGCTGGCCGACAAATTCGGTCCAGCCCAGAAGCGGCGGGGTTGCCGGGAAGCCGTTCGCCGCGAGAAATCGGCCGACTTCCAGTTCGGGATGCATTCCGGCTTCGAGTTTCCGGATGAATTTAGCGATGGCGCGATCCGAAATGCGAAGCGATGTATTCGACTGTTCGACCCTGCTTCGGCCGATTGTCGCGTTTGACACATCGATTGCCGGTGAATGTCCGGTCCCCCCGGCGCGCAGCGGCACACCGCGTCCGAACGCATCGGAATTCTCCATCAACTGAAAACTCAGCCATGCTCGAACAAAACCGTCCAGCGACAGCGCATCGACGATGGCTTGCGGTTCACCATTGCTGCCGATTGTTGCGATGATCTGATCGGCGCCGGCAGACGGAACAAGCGCGAGCGGCACAAACATCTGTAACACCGGTCCGTGGGGCGGAGCGACACGCCAAATCGCAAGCGCCGCATCGCACCCACTGCAGGCGAGCGGGGCGAATTCCGCCAGTTGAACATGGGGCCGTCCGGCATCCTTGGCCGGATACCAGCGGTGCCGCAGCAGGAATTCGGGCAAAGCCGTCTCGGCCGCATGTGCGGCAGCCCGCCATCGAATTTCGATTTGGTCGAAAGCAGCTCCGCCGGATTGCCCGGCCGGGAAGCGGATCGAGGCCACAACACACCTTTTTACTGGTAAGCGGAAACGCAGCGAAAGCGGCTATGTTCCGCCAAGTTCCAGCTTTCGGACCAAACGGAACTGGAAGCGTATCGCCTCCGTTCCAGCTATCGCCAAAGAGAACATCCATGGCCGCCGTCGCTGAGGTCCCGTCGCCATCATGAATCGCGCCCGCATCCGCGAAGGGTCGCCGGTTCCGCTCGGCGCCTGCTGGAACGGTATCGGCGTCAATTTCGCGTTGTTTTCAGCGCATGCCACGAAAGTCGAGCTGTGCCTGTTCGATCATGACGGCCGGCGCGAAATCGAACGTGTTGAGTTGCCGGAATACACCGACGAAGTTTGGCACGGTTATCTGCCGGATGCGCGGCCTGGGACTGTGTATGGCTTTCGCGTGCACGGTCCTTATGAACCGGACGCCGGCCACCGCTTCAATCCCAACAAGCTGCTGTTGGACCCTTACGCCAAACGACTGGTCGGCGATCTGACGTGGAACGAAGCGATATTCGGCTACAAACTCGATTCAGCGGACGGTGACTTGTCATTCGATGAGCGCGACAGCGCGGCTTTTGTCCCGAAATGCTGTGTCATCGATCCGGCATTCACCTGGGGCCGAGAACGGCGTCCGGAGACGCCATGGGAGCGCACGATCATATACGAGCTCCACGTCAAGGGATTTACGCAACGCCACCCGGACATACCTGATGAACTGCGCGGAAAATTCGGCGGGCTCGCCCATCCCTCGGCGGTTTCCTATTTGAAATGGCTGGGAGTGACCGCAGTTGAACTGATGCCGGTGCACGCATTCGTGGATGATTCCTACCTGCTCGACAAAGGTCTGCGGAATTACTGGGGTTACAACACAATTGGCTTTTTTGCGCCGGACTCGCGCTTTCTTTCCTCGCCCTTCATCAATGAATTCAAGGAGATGGTGGCGCGACTGCACGAAGCCGGAATCGAAGTGATTCTGGATGTGGTCTACAACCACACCGCCGAAGGCAATGAAAAAGGTCCGACTCTTTCGTTCAAAGGGATCGACAACGCGACCTATTACCGTCTGCCGGACCAGCGCCGCTATTACATCAACGATACCGGCACGGGAAATACGCTCAATCTCAGCCATCAGCGCGTGTTGCAGATGGTGACCGACAGCCTGCGCTACTGGGCCACCGAAATGCACGTGGATGGATTCCGTTTCGATCTGGCAACCATCCTCGGCCGTGAGCCTTACGGATTTGACGAGGGCGGTGGATTTCTCGACTCCTGCCGCCAGGACCCCGTCCTATCGTCGGTGAAGCTGATCGCAGAACCGTGGGATATCGGTCCTGGCGGCTATCAGGTCGGCGGATTTCCGCCGGGATGGGCCGAATGGAATGATCGCTTTCGCGACACGGTACGCGCCTATTGGCGCGGAGATGAGGGCCAGTTGGGCGGATTGGCAGCCCGCATCACCGCGTCAGGCGACCTGTTCAACAAACGTGGCCGCAAGCCTTGGGCCAGCGTGAATTTCATCACTGCACATGATGGATTCACACTGAATGACCTTGTGTCCTACAGCCAGAAGCACAACGAGGCGAATGGCGAGGAGAATCGCGACGGACAGTCGGAAAATCGCAACTCGAATTATGGGGTTGAAGGACCGGCAGATGATCCGGCGATCCGCTCATTGCGCGAGCGCCAGAAGCGCAACATGCTCGCGACGCTGCTGCTGTCGCAAGGAACACCGATGATGCTCGCGGGCGATGAACTCGGACGGACGCAACGCGGCAACAACAATGCCTATGCCCAGGACAACGAGATCACCTGGCTCGACTGGGAAGGCATCGGTGAAGACGGACGTATTTTGCTGGATTTCACGCGGAAACTGATTGCGTTGCGCAATGCCCTGCCGGTGTTGCGGCGCAACCGGTTTTTCACCGGCGCGATGAACGAAGAACTCGGTGTCAAGGACGTGACGTGGTTGAGACCCTCGGGCGAAGAAATGACGGAGGAGCAATGGCACGATGGTTCGGCACGCTGCATGGGAGTCATTCTGGATGGGCGGGCACAGGCCAGCGGCATCAAACGTCGTGGTTCGGACGCGACGGTTCTAATCGTATTCAACAGCCACAGTGACGTGGTGCAGTTCACATTGCCGGAGGTTGTCGGGGGCGATTATTGGGAGTTGCTGATCGACACCAATATTCCGATCCTGCCGGAACAGCGGCCGTTCGAATTCGGTCAACACTACCAGGTCACGGCGCGGTCTCTGCTGCTGTTCGCGCGCGAATCCGGTGAATCGGCGGGAGGAGTGATTCTGGCACAAGACGCGTTGCGGCTTGCATCCGTACAACGGTCCCCGCTGCCCCATCGCGCTGGCCCAGAACGATTACCGAAAGAAAAATAGTCGCACGCGCAGCCGATCAGGCCTGGGACGGACTCCGCAGCCGAACCCGGCGTAGCTCGGGGTCTCCGCTCTGTGGTTCTGCTTCGCAATCAGAGTTCTGAATCAGATCCTGCGATGCGTTCCCATGGCTTCGCGCCGCATAGCGACGGTCGAATTCTTTGCGCGGCAGCAGAAGCTGTGATCGAACCCGCCACAACACGCTGAGCCGCGCAGATTCGGGATTAACTGCGGTGAGCAGCAGCAGCGCCAGAATATTCTCTCCAAACTCATGGAGCTTCTGTCGCCACGAGACGCCGGCTCGATCGGGCATGACCTCAAAGCCAAAATGCTGCATGATGCGCATCAGCTGCATCGTCCGGCTCGCCGTCGCCACCGCGGTTTTTAAACGGATCGCCGCCACCCGGTCGAACTCGGTGCGGGATGCAAGGAACGCCTCCAGTTGGTGCAGCGAAAAATTCATGCCCGATGAAAGTCGTCGGCCCCAGGCAACCGTCGGGCCCTCAGGTGGAATCACCGGGACATGCTCGTTCCACAGATGCAGGTTTATGACGTGTTCCCCCCGGCGAATCTGCGTGCCGTCGGTGAGCACGAAATCCTGTTCCGCTCTATCCATCTGCATACGGAAAACACAGCATGGGTCGGTGCAGTATTCACTGACGCGGTGGATTCGCCTCAGGAAATCATCGAGCCGTAGCGCCGCGCGGCCAATCCAGCGCAGCGGAGACCAGGACCGGATTTCGGAGTCTCTGGATGTCATCGGTGCAAAAAACCTGAAGACGGGCAGGTTTTGAACGCAATTGCCGCGCGATGGTTGCTTTTCCAGAGTGCCTGTCTCACATCCAGATGCTCGCGATATGTCCCATGCCCGCTGCGCGGCACAAATTGGGACGATTTTCAGCCGAGGGGGTCCCCGTAAACGGCTTCCAGAATCACCTTGATGCCTAGGGCAAAGGGTACCGCCAATATGACTCCGGCAACACCAAACAGCACGGCGCCGGAGAGAAAGCAGAACATCACCAATACCGGGGAAATCCGTCCCGCAGAACCAAGGACCAGCGGGCCGACGATCTGATCGATCGAGACCCGCAGGATGGTCAGGTAAATTCCGAAGGCGATCATGTCCGAAAAAGTGACGGCCTGGTTCATGGCTGCCAAAATTCCCAACACCGCCGATGCGGCCGGACCAACCACCGGAATGGCCTCAAGTATTCCAGTCAGAATGGCAAGAACAACGGCGTGACTGAGGTGCAGGAAAATTCCGAGGCCGAGATAGGCAGCGATGGCCGCGTAGACGACGACAGTTCCGACTCCGACGTAGTAGCGGCGAAGAGTGGTCGTCAGTACCGGCAGGATGCGGTGGATCAGCGGCCTGCGGGTTGGTGGCACCAGCCAGACCATGCCGCTCGCAATCCTTGGACCATCGGCGAGGAAATAAAACAGCAACACCCAGGTGAGGATAAAGCTGAAGAACCCTGCGAGTCCGGCGCCGGCAAGCAGCAGAAGCCGTCCATTTTGTTCGAGGAATGCCCGCAGCCCGTTGACCATGGTGTCGGCCAGTTGTGCGGGCGAATCCGCATGCCCAAAGAATTGAATCGGCCCATTGCCGAACAGCCGCGTCATCAGCATCTCAAGTACCGTCTGGAGATGGCCAATGAGCTGCTCCGCCTGGGCAACAAAGGGAGGAATGGCAAAATAACCGACGATGCCGACCACAGCGGCAATGGCAACGAACACCGCCGCCGAGGCGACTATTCTCGGGAATCGCGCTCTGCGATTCAGCCATTCGACGACCGGCGTGCAGATGAACGCAACGATGGCCGAAATCACGAAAGGCAGCAGAATGACGCCGATCTCGTAGAAGAACAGCAAAACGGCAATGCCGGCGACCAACTCCATGACAAAGGCTTTGTCGACCGGTTCCGAACGTTTAACCCGTGTCCGCTCAGGATCTGGAATCGGCTTGTTCATGGGTAGATGCGATCCTTCCACCGGACGCGTCCGGTGAAGCGGCGCAGCACACTATCGACGGCGATTCCCACGCCCACAGTATAGGCCATGGGGAACAGCAGCGCGTACCAGAACGGAATGCGGAAATAGCGCGATCCTGCGAGATGCAGGCCAAACACGGCACCCGAGGCCGGAAGCGCGAAGATCAGGCCCGCGCAAGCTCCATTCGATCCCGCATGACACGCCGTGCTGTCCAGTAACGGAAGCAGGTATGCGGCCCAGGCCAGAACGACTGCTGCCAAAGCCGTCGTCAGGGTCGACAGCGGACCGTCCAGCATGTCCACGTAATTCTTTGCGATGCCATGCCACAGGCTTTGCCAACCCTGGTACATCCGGGTTGAGATGAGCTGATTACCGCCCATCAGCAACACGCGCGAGCCGGAGTGTTTGATCAGCCTGCCGAGCGCAACATCTTCACTGATAATTCCCCTGACCGCGGCGTGGCCACCCACCCTCTCATACGCCCCGCGCTGAACCAGGATGAACTGGCCGGTCACCGTCGCATCAAGCGAATCGGGAGCCTGCAACTGCGCCAAATCCTGGCGGAAGCCCAACAGATAATGTCCGCAGGGTAGGAGCAACCGCTCGGCAAAGCTGACGAGTTCATGGCGGGGCGCCAGCGACAGCAATGCGATATCCCGGTCGAGCGCGGCCGCAATGGTGCTGCGCAGAAGGTCCGGTTCGGCGCGCATATCCGCATCGATGAAACAAAGATAATCCGTGTCCGGATCGACGGCCCTGGCCCCTTCCCAGCACGCCTGGCACTTGCCGGTCCAGCCGTCGCCCAGCGGCGGACTGTGCAAAAGGCGGATCATGGGAAACTGGCCGGCTAGTCCGGTTACGATCGCGGGCGTACCGTCGGATGACCCATCATCAATGACGACAATCCGCAATCGATCCGATGGATAGTTCTGCCCCGTGAGACTGAGAAGGCAGGCGCCGATATTCGCGGCTTCATTGCGCGCCGGAATGATGATAGCCACCGCAGGCACCTGATCCGCAGGTGCTGTAACAACCGGCGACAGTTCCTGCAGCAACCCCCTCTGGCGCAAAGCGCGAACGATCAGAAAAAATACCGCGGCTGCGAATACCAAAGATGCCGTGATCTCCATGGACGATCCTGGAATCCGCTCCCCGATTCAAGCCGACAGCGCGACCCGATGTCGGATCACGCTGCGGCTACCCAATCCAAGCCCCTTTGGCCGGATGGCCGTGGGGAAATGTGCATCGCGGGCTTATTCTGCCGGAACGCTGAAGGATTTGTAAGCTTCCTTGTGCTGCGGCTGGGTCATCAGCCAGCGATGCAGGCGCTCCGTCAGACTGATCAGGACCCGGCGCGCCCATGATGGCTTCGCGAAGTGTGAGGCAAATTCCCGATTGATTTCAATGGGACGCCAGTAGTTCACATGCCATTGCTGGAAGGCTTCGGAAAGCGCGCCTTCCTGGCGGTGCTCGATCGTGAGAAACGCGCAGTCGCAATGGGCATCGACCCGCACCCGACCTTCATCGAACTGGAACCGGTGGCGGCTGGGAATGTGGTGCAGAGAGCCGCTGGTGAATTCGAACTGCTCCGGGCTGGCGCGGAGTGCATGAATCATCGGACTGACATCGAGATACGTCATCGCAGACTCCGTTTTATTGTACCCTTACTCTCGGGTCTGCGCCGGATCGTGGCCGCTTTGCGCATCCCTAGAGCTGTCATGGGCCGAAACGCTCAGTCAGTTGCGATAGTTCCGGTCTGGCGGCCCCTCAGGGCAAGTTGTGCCCGGGAACCGGCCAGTCTCCGGCTTGCAGAGAACTGAAGTTTAACCCACTGTTTTGGCTGGCGAAGGCACGGAAGGGCACGGCGTGGATATCCTGCATTCGGCAGGCGAAGCCCTGTTAATAATCCTTGATTGGCACCGGCTGGGATTCCTGTTTCTGGGCGTGTCAATGGGGCTGTGCCTTGGCATTCTGCCGGGCATTGGCGGGGTCGCCGGAACCGCGCTTTTGCTGCCATTCACTTATGCGTTGGATACCTCCAGCGCGATGGCGCTATTGCTCGGTTTGGGCGCAACGACGACGACTGCCGATCCGATTTCGGCGATCGTGTTGGGGGCGCCGGGACATGCGGCGTCGGCGGCCACCACTCTCGACGGCTACCCCATGACCCGGCGCGGCGAAGCGGGCCGGGCGCTCGGCGCGTCTTACATGTCGGCCATGACCGGCGGCTTGTTCGGCGCGGCGCTGATGGCGGTGCTGCTCCCAATCGTCCGTCCATTGATCCTCTTTGTCGGTTCGCCCGAATTGCTGGCCTTGGCGGTGTTCGGCATCTCCATGGTCTCGGTGCTTTCCGGCAACACGCCATTGCGCGGCCTCACCTGCGCCTGTTTCGGGATGATGCTGGCGATGATCGGTTCCGATCCGCAGACCGGAACACTGCGCTGGACCATGGGCCAACTTTATCTCTGGGAAGGGCTGCCGCTGGTTCCGCTGACGCTGGGAATTTACGCTCTGCCCGAGCTCTGCGACCTGCTCGTCAGCCGTACCTCCATCGTCACCGAAAACAAGCATGTCGACACCCGGACCGGTTTGCTTCAGGGAATCCGCGACTGCGCCGCAAACTGGTTTCTTGTGCTGCGCTGCTCGGCGCTGGGCTCATTCATGGGCATGATTCCCGGCATTGGCGCCGCGGTCATCGACTGGCTGTCCTATGGCCACGCGCTGCGTACGGAAAAAAATGCGCAGCGCACATTCGGCACCGGAGATGTCCGCGGAGTCATCGCCGCCGAAAGCGCGACCAATTCGCGAGAGGGTGGCGCACTGGTCCCGACTGTGGTGTTCGGCGTGCCTTCTTCGGCCGGAATGGCGATTCTTCTGGGCGCCTTTCTGATCCACGGGCTCGTACCGGGGCCTGACATGGTGACCAAGAATCTCGACATCACCTATTCCATGGTGTGGAGCATTGCGATCGCCAATATTCTGGGCTCGGGGCTGTGTTTCCTGTTGTCGGGGCAATTCGCGAAGCTGGCGACACTGCGCTACACGCTGATTTTGCCCTGCGTTCTTTGCCTGGTTTACATCGGCGCTTTCGAAGGCAAACGCGAATGGGGTGATCTCTATTCGCTGCTGTTTTTCGGCGTGCTCGGCTGGGGACTGAAGCATTTTCAATGGCCTCGCCCGCCGCTGGTGCTCGGATTCATCCTCGGCGGCGTGCTCGAGCGCTACATGTTCATTTCAATCCAGCGCTACGGCGCGGACTGGCTGAGCCGCCCGGTGGTCATTCTGATGTTCGTGTTGGCCGCGCTCAGCCTGTTCCGGCCATTGCTGCAGGATGTGCGCGGCCATGGCGGCGTCAAAGGCATGCTGACCGGATTCGGGCGTCCGCGGATCGGGTGGCCGAATCTGTTTCCACTGTTTCTGCTCGGGTTGTTCGGTGTGATGCTGAGTCAGGCGACCACATGGAATCCGCTGGCGCGAATCGTTCCGCTGATTGTCGGGTCAGGCGCGATCCTGTTCTGCGCTCTTGCACTGATCAATGACGTGTTCAAGGGATCGAAGACCAAAAGCCTGGATGAAATGGCGCGCGCGCAAGTCGAACAGAAGATCCACATGGACATCAAAAGCGCGGTCAGTCACGTGCCTTGGCCGAAGCTGCTTTTGCGGGGCAGCATTTTCTTCGGCTGGATGGTGGCGTTCCTCGGCTCCATGGCGCTGATCGGCCTGATACCAACGGTGCCATTGTTCATCATCGCTTTCATGCGGCTGGAAGGCCGCGAGCGATGGCTCATCGTGCTGCCTATGGCGATCGTCATGTGCCTCTTTATTTATGTTTTATTCGATCAGCTGCTCGCCATTCCGTGGCCACCAACAGTTCTTGGTGACTTCTTCCCGGCCCTTCGCGGCGTCATACCGAGCGTTTAGCGGCTACTGTTGTGCCGCAGCCATCATCGCTTCGGTTTCGCGGATGATGTCCGTTGGCGTGGTCAAAACCTGATGGACCGAACGCTGCACATCCTCACCGCTGCTGGGCGTGATCTCCAGCCGCAAACGGCGCGCGTCGGCCAGGTATTCCGTATCCTTCATGGTGGCGTCAAATGCACGGCGGAGCAGGTTGACCCGATCGGCAGGAACGCCGGGTGGCGCCGCCACCGGCCTGGCATTCACCAGTGCAAGCGTCACAAACCGGGCGATCGCCTCTTTGCGCGGATCGCCTTTGATCACATCCGAAAGTAAAGGCACTTCCTGCAATTCCGGCTCTTTGCGTTCGCCAATCTGGATGATCAGATTGAGTTTGTGGTCGCGCAGCTCATTGGGATTGATGGCCTTGTAGCTCGCCCACATGTTCGCTCCGCGGCCGTCGAGTTCGCCCCGCTCCATCGCGGCGTTCATTTGCGGCGCGCCTTCATACCCGCGAATCAGTTTGAATTTGGTTCCCGTCAGCGCATTGACCAGCAATGTCAGCAGATCGGATTCAGCGCCAACGCCGGTCGTGCCGAGTGTTGCTTCGCGGATTTTAGCATCGGCAAAATTCCTGACCCTGGATTTGTACCAAGTTGCGATCAGGTTATTCGATTTGACGAAATTGCCGATCCAGTGGAAATCGTCCAACGAGACCTGCAGTCCCTGGCCGCCGGTTGCCTGTTCGAACAATATCCCTTCATTCGCGAGGGTGAGAAATGTGCCGTCGCGCGGCGCGATCCGCCCGGCATAGTTGATCGCGGTCAGGCCGCCCGCACCCGGCTGGTTGATGACAATAACGGAGGGGTTGCCGGGGATGTGTTTGCCGAAATGCGCTGCGAAAGCGCGCAGATAGGTATCGTATCCGCCGCCCGGCGACGCATGCGTCGAAATCGAAATGGTCTTTCCGGCGAAAAACTCTGCGCCGCGGGCTGACGGCGCGCCAACCAGCACGATCAGTACCCACGCTGCCGTGAGCAATCGCAATGCGTGCAGCACCGTTGAAGGCCTTTTTCACAATCTGTCCGCTGGTTATACATTCGCCCGCCGGTCAGGGAATCTCAAGGAGACGGTTATGCCGAAAATCGTGGCAGCGGGAATGATTGCGGGTGCTCTGGCGGCTGTCGCGATTCCGCAGTCCGGTGCAACTGCCCAGACCGGCCAAACCGCGGCCATTCCGGATTTTTCAGGATTATGGGACCGCGGCAATGAATCCTGGTTCCACGCGGTGCCGGGTGATACGGCGGGCAAGCCGCTGGTCCGGGTCAGCCCAAGTCAGCAACAGGAAGCCGGCGATTACAACAATCCCATTCTGCAGCCCTGGGCGCGCGAGATCGTCAAGGCGAATGCGGAGAAGGAATTGAATCTGCAATATGTCCCGACCGCACATGGCAGTTGCACTCCCTCCGGCGTCCCGGAGGTGCTGAATCTGCGCGAACCAGTCCAATTGTTGCAGCAGAAAGACCAGGTCACGATCATCTATCAGCGTGATCACCAGATTCGCGAAGTTTATCTCAATCGCGAACATTCAGCCCACCCGGAACCATCCTGGTATGGCGAATCCGTCGGCCATTATGAAGGCGACACGCTGGTCGTAGACACAATCGGTCAGGCGGTGAAGCCGCTTTCGGTCGTTGATGGTTTCGGCACGCCGCACACGGACAAACTCCATGTCATCGAGCGCTACCGCGTGTTCCAGGACGGAAAACGCAAGGGCCTGCAGGTGGTGTTCCGGGTGGATGATCCGGGCGCCTTTACCATGCCGTGGAGCGGCATGATCGCGTATTACCCGGCGCGCACGGGATGGGAAGAAATCGTTTGTGCCGAGAATAACCGCAGTTTTGGCGAAGGCACCGAGCTGGCGCAAATCCCCGAGGCCAACAAACCGGATTTTTAAAAGCATCTGGAAACGTCGCACGCGGAGCCGCGGGGGGCACGGAGATATCGAGCATGCGATGGCAAAATGACTCGTATGCATAGGGCGTCACCAATATCTCTGTGGTCTCCGCGCCTCCGCGTGAAATTTCCATCTTTTAGTCAGATCAGGCATTCGATCCGTATTGGCAGCTCGCGAACCCGCCGTCCGGTCGCGTGGTACACCGCATTGGCGATGGCGGCATTCATGCCGACAATACCGAGTTCGCCGACGCCCTTCATGCCGAGCGGATTGACGATCTCATCCTTTTCGGGGACCAGGATCACCTCGACCGATGGGACGTCGGCATTAACCGCAATGAGGTAATCCGACAGGTTGGAATTGACATAACGTGCGGTTCGCCGGTCAATTTCAGTTTCTTCCAGCAGCGCGGCCGACATTCCCCAGATCATGCCACCCATCAACTGACTTTTGGTGGTCAGAGGGTTGATGATGGTGCCCGCGGCGAATGCGCCGGTCAGGCGCGGCACACGGATTTCGCGGGTCAATTCGTGAATCCGGACCTCGGCGAATTGCGCACCGAAAGCGTGGCGCGCATGTTTCTTATCCTCAACGAAACTGGGCTGACCGCGATAAAGCTTTTTGGCATCGTCCGGCCCGCATCCTTCGGGAACATTTTCGACATACACCTCTATCAGGCCGGCCATGCCCGGATCGCGATTGCTGGCGGCAATGCGCTGCTTGACCTCCTCGCACGCATTGACAACTGCATTGCAGACGCTGGCGGCGTGACTGGAACCGGCCGAAAGCCCCGCGGCGGGCAAATCGCTGCTGCCCAGTTCGACGGAGATTCGCGCGATATCGATGTTCAGCCGGTCGGCAACGAGACCCGCAATAATCGTCTCCGTCCCGGTGCCGATCTCGTGCGCGGCGATGGCAACCCGGGCGCTTCCGGCAGGATTGTATGACAGCCGGACATTGGCGGCGCCAATATTGGCCGCATAGATCGCAGATGCACAGCCCCAGCCGATCAACCAATCGCCATCGCGCATGCTCGATGGCCGCGGGTCGCGGTCACGCCAGCCAAATGCTTCACCGGCACGATCGAAGCATTCCATCAGTGACCGGCTGGAGAACGGCACACGGTCGATGGGATCGGTGAGTGTGTCGTTGATCCGCCGCAACTCGACGGGATCGACGTTCAGCGCGGCGGCAAGCTCGTCGATCGCGGATTCCAGCGCGAACATGTATGGCGTTTCGGGCGGCGCGCGCATGAAGCCCGGCGTATTGCGATCGGCGTGAACGATGCTGACATGTGTCGCCACATTCGGGCAGCCATAGATTCGCGACGTCGCCTCAGTTCCGGAGACATAGTAATTGGCCGGGCGCGAGGTGATCTCCCAGCCTTCGTGGACCAGCGCCTGAAGCTTGCCATCGCGCGCGGCGCCGAGTTTGACCCGATGCCTGGTTTCGGCGCGATAGGTCGCAATGGTAAAGCCCTGCGATCGTGACGGAACCAGACGCACCGGGCGGTTCAGGCGCTTCGCCGCGACTGCAATCAGCGCTGTCCGCGCTGTTGCACCGCCGCGCGAACCAAACCCGCCGCCGACAAAACGCGACGCAACCAGAATGTCCTCGGCATTCATTCCGAGCTGTCGCGCCACCGTGCCGCGTAACCCGTGCACAAACTGACTCGCTTCATGGATGATGAGTTTGGGCCCATTCCAGGCACAGGTAGTGTCGAACAATTCGATGGGATTGTGATGTTGGGCCGGTGTCGCGTAATGCCCGTCGATCTTCACCGCGGCAGTGGCATAGGACGCTTCCGCGTTGCCGTTATGCGGGTCGCTGTGGTCTTCGTCGACCGCCGCGACCGGCTGTTCGTGCGTACCCGGTGAATCGAAACTCGCAGCCGGGGACTCCGAATGATACTCGACATGCACTTTGGATGCGGCTTCGCGCGCGGCTTCCGCGGTTTCGGCGACAACAACCGCGATGATCTGGCCATCGTGCCAGATGCGATCGGATTCCAGTGTTGTCGTTGCATCGCCCGAGACGCCGCCAGGATTTGGCTGTGTCCGAAAACTGCCGCTGATATTTTCATGGGTCAGAATGTCGAGCACGCCAGGCACGGCCCAGGCTTCATCGAGGCCAAACCCGGTGATGCGGCCTTTCGCAATCGCGCTGACCACGAGCCAGGCATGGGCAAGGTTGGCGATTGGCACATCCGACGGATACAGAGCCTGTCCGGTGACTTTGGCCGGTCCATCGACGCGGGTGCGGGATTTGCCGATGGCGGCGATCGCATCCGTCATTCAAACCTCCAACGCCGCGGCGGCGAGCAGCGCGCGCGCAAGCGTGCGTTTGCCCAGCTCCACTTTGTAGCGGTTGCCTGCGCGCGGCGATGCCGGCGCAAATGCAACACGCGCGGCCTCATATGCCTGATTGCGGTCGAGCGGTTTTCCGATCAGAACCGCCTCGGCGTCCCGGGCCCGCCACGGGACGGTGGCCACGCCGCCGAGAGCAATGCGTGCGGCCGCAACAGCGCCGTTCTCGATTTGCACCGCAACAGCGGCCGATGCCAGCGCGAAATCATAGGATTCGCGGTCGCGGATTTTCAGATAAAGCGAACGGCGGGTCCATGGACCGGCAGGGACAATGAAGGCCGTGATCAAAGCGCCCGGAGCAAGGCGCGTCTCGAGATTCGGTGCGTCGCCGGGTTCGCGATGCAATTGCGCAAACGGGATCGTCATTGCACCGGATGCGCCGAGAATTTCGACAACGGCATCGAGCGCGATAAGCGCCTGGGCAAAATCCCCGGGATATGCCGCGATACAATGTTCGCTGACGCCGAGAACGGCGTGGCGCCTGTTCACTCCGTCCATGGCTGCGCAACCGGAGCCCGGTTCGCGCTTGTTGCAGGGCCGCCAACTGACGTCGCGAAAATAATGGCAGCGCGTACGCTGCAGGACATTTCCACCTAGCGTTGCCATGTGGCGCAATTGCGGGCTTGCGGCATATTCCAGCGACTGCGCGATCACCGGAAATTCGCGCTTCAGCAAAGGATGATCTGCGGCGTCCGACATCCGGACAAGAGCTCCCAGCCGCAATGTCCCGTCCTTGAATTCGATCTCAGAATGCCGCCGGGCGATGGGCTTGATGTCGATGAGTTTGCCGGGACGCATCACATCCAGTTTCATGAGGTCGACCAGCGTCGTTCCGCCGGCCAGAAACTGCGTTGGCGCTTCGACCGCGGCCAAATCCGCACGCATGAGCGAGGCTGCACTGCCCACCGCGTCTCCGGCATCGCGCGCGCGCTGATACCTGAAGGGCCGCATCATCCCGCCCCCATTTTGCCGCGCGCCTGAAGGATCGCGGCGACGATGTTCGGATAGGCGGCGCAACGGCACAGATTGCCACTCATATATTCGCGGATTTCACCTTCGGATTTTGCATGCCCTTCGGCCACGCAGGCGATGGCCGACATAATCTGCCCCGGTGTGCAATAGCCGCACTGGAAAGCATCATGGTCGATGAATGCCTGCTGCATCGGATGCAGTTCTTCCGCAGACCCCAGTCCTTCAATTGTCACGATGTCGGCGCCGTGCGCCACAGCGGCGAGCACCAGACACGAGACCACCCGCCGGTTATCCATCAGCACCGTACAGGCGCCGCATTGTCCGTGGTCGCAGCCCTTCTTGGCGCCCGTCAGCCCCAGCCTGTCCCGCAAGAGGTCAAGCAGTGTGACGCGTGAGTCTGCCGTCACCCGCCGCGTCTGACCATTGACGCGCAGTTCCAGCGAAACTTCGAATCCGGATTGGGATTCGGGAGCCTGCGCTGTGCCGGAATTACGCGAGCCGGAATGAAGCGGGGTTGGCGAATCGAATGTCCCAGTCTGATCGTTCATGAGGGTGGATTTGCCTGAAATGAATGGAATGAAAACGCCGGAAAAGCCGAAAAAGGAGCACCGCTGAGCCGCCGAAATGCAAGTTTTGCCGGAATTCGCCGGAGCCGACCGCACTGGCAACTATTCCCAATATTCCAGGGGTTTAGTATGCATTTGCATGGCAGATACGGCTTCCATGGACGCTTTACGGCGGGCGCAGAATATGGCCCGAGCCGGCGATCTGGCCGGAGCCGCCCAAATTTGCCGGCAATTGCTGAGCCGCGAAGCGTCGAATTTTTATGCGCTGGTGATGCTTGGCGGTATCGAAAGCGATCGCAAAAATTTCGCCGAAGCCGAAACTCTTCTTGCGCGCGCCGTCCAGGCCAATCCGCGCTCGCCCGAGGCACTGGGCAGCTATGGCAATGTGCTGGTCGAACGGGGCCGGCCGGAAGACGGTATTCGCGCACTGAGTGAGGCGTTGCGCCTGCAACCACAAAATCCGGCGACATATGTTTACCGGGGCTATGCGCACGCACAGTCCGGTGATCACGCCAAAGCATTGGCCGATTTCGATGCCGCAGTACGCCTATCGCCGAACTGGGAATTTGCCCTGCACAACCGCGCCAGCGCATTGATTGCACTGAACCGCCACAGGGAAGCCCGCGCCGATGTCGAAAAACTGCTTCGGCTCGCACCGTCGAATGTTCCGGTGCTGACGAATTACAGTCACATTCTCAGCCGGGATGGAAAATACCGCGAGGCTCTTTCGGCGATTGAACGCGGCCTCGCACTGGATCCGCGCAATGCGGACCTGATGAACACGAAGGCAATCGCTTTGCGTGCCCTAAACCGCCCTGCGAAGGCCTTGCAGGCGATCGAGACGGCGCTCGAAATCCGCCCCGGGGAAGTCGCCTTTGAAATCACGCGGGCAAATATTCTCGCGGCGTTGGCGCGCATCGATGAGGCGGTCCGGCTTTACGAACTGCTCGCCGACCGACAACCGGCGAATGTCGAAATTCTTATTGCCTGCGCCAATATTCTGATGGATCAAGATCGTCTGCCGGAGGCACTGCATTGGGCTGAAAAGGCAATTGCCGCGCAGCTCGATTGCGCGCCGGCCTGGACATTGCGGGCCAATCTGCTGCTGCACCTCGAGCGCTATGAAGAGAGTTTCAGCGCGTATGACAAGGCGGTATCACTGGACGCGAATTATCCGGAAGCATCCCATCACCGCGGATCGATATTGCTGCTGCACGGGCGGTTTGAGGAAGGCTGGCGCGATTTCGAGCGCCGCTTTGAAGTTGCCGATTGCAATTTTAGTCTCCCCGCCCTGAATGCGCCGGTATGGCGTGGCGAGCCACTGACGGGCCGAACTATCGTTGTCTTTTCCGAACAGGGGCACGGGGACGCCATTCAGTTCGTGCGCTTCCTGCCGCAATTGGCTGTCATGGGCGCTCGCGTCACTTTTCTATGCCATCCAACGCTGATCCGCCTGTTCCGCAACTTCGCCGCGACTGGCATCGAATTGATCGCTTCATGCCGTGGCGACCGAAGATTCGATTACCAATGCGCGCTGATGAGCCTGCCGGAACGCTTCGGCACCACGATTGCGAGTTTGCCAAACCAGGTTCCCTATCTCTTTGCCGAAGCGGATCTGGCCGAAAAGTGGCGGAAGCAAATCGCCGATGAAGGATTCAGGATTGGGATTTGCTGGCAGGGCAATCCCGCAGGCCAGATCGACAAGGGCCGCTCCATACCGCTCGCGCATTTCGAGCCCATCGCCTCCATTCCGGGCGTGCGGCTGATTTCACTTCAGCGTACCCACGGCTTGGACCAGCTCGCGCAACTGCCGGATGGAATGAAGGTAGAGACATTGGGTCCGTTCGATACCGGGAGCGATGCGTTCATTGATACCGCCGCGATCATGCAAAATCTGGATCTCGTCGTGACGTCGGACACGTCGGTGGCGCATCTTGCGGGTGCGCTTGGCCGCCCGGTTTGGGTGGCGTTGAAACACACGCCAGATTGGCGCTGGATGCTCAAGCGCAGCGACAGCCCATGGTACCCGTTCATGCGGCTGTTCCGCCAAAAACGCCGCGGCGACTGGGCTGGCGTTTTTGCCGAAATTGCAGACGCGCTGCAGGATATGCGATCCGGGAATGCCTTCACATGAGTCCAATGGTGCCCATTTCCTGGGGCGAACTGATCGACCGGGTGACAATCCTCGAGATCAAGGCCGAACGGCTTTCGGACGAGACAGCCCGCGCCAGGGTCGCGCGCGAGCTGGCCGCCTTGTCGGACCTCGGGGGACCGGCCACGCTTGATCCACGCGTTGTTACGCTGAAACGCGCACTGCGGGCAGTCAATGAAACCCTGTGGAGGATCGAGGATGAGATTCGCCAGAAGGAGGCCCGGCAGCAATTCGACGCCGATTTCATCCGGATCGCGCGCGCCATATACCAGAACAATGACGAACGCGGACGGCTGAAACGCGAAATCAATGTCCTGTTGCAATCCGATATCGGTGAAGAGAAACAGTACACAAAGTATTGACTCGCCGGCCGCACCCTCGCGCGCCCGCGACCGTTGGCGCTCTCACGCGCTCCGCTTTGCCTAAAATCGCCTTGCGATTTTTGACGGCTTCACGCCTGAAGCGGCGTTCAGCCAGCAACTCTTGACGCCGGGCGTATCAGGTGCTCCGGTGGGTCATGCCGAGGTCAGGGCCCAAAATCATCGTGCTGCTCGCGGTTGCCGCTGTCGTCGCCGCGATTTATTTCGTCGAAAGGCGCTCGCCAGCACCTGCACAGCCGTCATCGGGTGGTGTCGTTTACATCAATCCGAATGTCGGCGCTGCGCCATCGGCGCCCCCCGCGGCGCCTTAATCAATTCGGGCACATGCGCTAGACTTGATCCGCTGAGTGGAGGGAAGCATGGCAGGAAATAATGTTGCACGCCGCGGCTTTCTGAAAGGCGCGGGAGCAGCCGGGACTTTTGCTGCCGCCGCACTGACCGGAAACATTGCGCCTGCCGCCGAAGCCGCGGACGCCAAACAAAGTGGCGCGGCGCCCGAACCGCTGCTGACGCTGAACGCCGATGAAGCTGCCTTCTTCTCCGCTGCCTATGACACGATCATTCCCGCCGATACGCTGTCGCCTTCCGGCACGGATTGCGGCCTTGTAACCTATATTGACCGGCAACTCGCAGGCGCTTGGGGCACTGGGGCACGCATGTACCGCAACGGCCCGTTTTTTCCCGCCGGGCCGGAATTTGGCTATCAGCTTCCACTGACGCCGCGGGAATATTTCGCTGCCGGGATTCGCGCTGCCAATGTCTGGTTGGAGAAGACCCATGGCAAAAGCTTCGACCGGCTCTCGCCCGCCGAACGCAGCGCGGCGCTGACTGCAATGGAGAATGGTTCGGCCGCGTTCGACAACTTCGATTCCAAACAGTTCTTCGAAGCTGTGTTGCAATCGGCCATGGAGGGCTTCTTTGCCGACCCGATCTATGGCGGCAACCGCGGCAAGATCTCATGGAAGATGGTCGGCTATCCCGGCCTGCCCGCCACCTGGGCGTCGAAGGCCGAGGCCTATCGCGGCAAGAAGGTGAATATCGAACCGCAATCCATTGCCGATTTCTCGTGAGTTGGAGCGCGCCATGGCAAAACAAATGAAGCATGTGGACGCGGTCATGGTCGGCATGGGCTGGACCGGCAGCATCATGGCCCGCGAACTGACCAAGGCAGGCCTGACCGTGGTCGGTCTCGAACGTGGCTCCTATCGCATGCCGGCGGAAGATTTCACCATGCCGGGCATTCGCGACGAGCTGAAATACCGGCTGCGCTTTGAGTTGATGCTCGATAACGGCACCGAGACGCTAACCATGCGTCATACGCCGAACGATACCGCGCTTCCCATGCGCCGCTGGGGCGCCTTTCCGCTCGGCGACGGCTTGGGTGGCGCAGGCACACACTGGAACGGCGTTACCTGGCGCAACATTCCCAGTGAATTCGTGCTGCGGTCGCATTTGGAAAACCGCTACGGCAAGAAAGCGATTCCTGCCGATCTTACGGTGCAGGACTGGGGCGTCACCTATGACGAGTTGGAGCCGTATTATGAGCGGTTCGAACACCTTTGCGGCACGTCAGGACGGGCCGGCAATCTGAAGGGCCAAATCCGCGACGGCGGCAATCCGTTCGAAGGCCCGCGGCAAAGCGATTATCCCAACAAGCCCCTGATCATGTCGCAAGCCGGGCTGATCTTCACCGAGGCCGCGAAGAAGCTCGGATTTCATCCGTTTCCGACACCGTCGTCGAACAACAGCGCGCCATATACGAACATCGAGGGGCAAACTCTCGGTCAATGCCAATATTGCGGCCATTGCGAATATTTCGGCTGTGAATCGAATTCCAAGGCGAGTCCGAATGTCTGCATCATGCCGGTGCTGCTCCGGGACCCGAATTTCGAACTCCGCACGCATGCCTATGTCCGCAATCTGATCTATGACAAGCGCGCGCGGAAAGTGCGCGGAGTCGTCTATATCGACCGGCAGACCGGCGAGGAAATCGAACAGCCTGCCGATCTTGTCGTACTCTCCGCCTATCCGTTCAACAATGCCGCACTGCTGCTCGCGGCAGGGATCGGCCATCCCTATGATCCCGTAACTGGTAAAGGCGTGGTCGGCAAGAATTTCTGCCTGCAGGTCATGTCGGGCGTGCAGATATTCGTGGATGACGAAATCAATCCCTTCATCGGCACCGGCGTAAATCCCGCGGCGATCGACGACTTTCAGGGCGACAATTTCGACCACTCAGGTCTCGGATTTTTCGGCGGCGGCTATCTCTTTCCGGCGGTGAGCGGTGGACGTCCGATTCAGGTCCGCGCCACGCCGCCAGGTACGCCGCGCTGGGGCTCAGCCTGGAAAGCCGCCACGGCTGAATGGTACAACCATAGCTTCCCGATCAGCGCGCACGGCTGCAGCTATTCCTGGCGCACCAATTATCTCGATCTCGACCCGAATTATAAGGACGCGATCGGCCGCCCGCTGGTGCGCATGACCTATAACTACACGCCGAATGACCGCGCGATGTCGCGTTACCTGACCGGCAAGGTGATCGAGATCGCGCGCGCCGCGAACGCGAAAATTATCGGCACGCCCAATCCACGCACCGGAAATTTCGACAACATCACCGGCCAGTCATCCCACCACACCGGCGGCGCGATCATGGGCACCGATCCGAAGACGAGCGTGTTGAACCGCTATCTGCAAAACTGGGAAGCCAGCAATCTGTTCGTGATGGGCGGCGCGGCGTTTCCGCAAAATCCCGGCTACAACCCGACCGGCACAATTGCGGCGCTGGCGTATTGGTCTGCCCATGCGATCACGACACAGTATCTGAAGAATCCGGGCCCCCTCGTCCACGCGTAAATCGCGTGCCGCCTGATTTCTACTTCGCCGCAAGCGCCGGTGAATCAGCCGCGGTCCGCGCGCCTGTGTGCATCAGGCCGAGCAGCGCGAGCGACGCTACCAGCGCCGGAAGCGCGAATATCAAAAAATTCACGCCGAGCGGCAGCACACCGAGCAATATGCCGGCGAAATACGGAGCCACCGATCCGGCAAGCCGGCCAAAACTCGAGCCCCAGGACACGCCAGTTGACCGGATCACCGTCGGATACAGCGTCGACGTGTAGGCATTCAGCGTATTGTTTGCGCCGATGAGAAATACCCCCGTCGCTGCGATGGCAGCGCCGAGCGCGAGTGTGGCTCCGCCGGCCGCGCCGATTGCCGCGATGCTTACCGCAAGTAGCGCATAGGCGCTGACCAGGACCCGGACATAGCCGATCCGGTCGGCAATCGCGCCCAGCGACAGAACGCCGGCAATGCCGCCAAATTGGAACAGTGTCGTCATCAGCACGGAACGCTGGACCGGCAGACCCGCCATGTTGATCGCGACTGGAAGCCAGTTGTTCAGAGTATTCAGCTCGCCCAGCGTGACGAGATAAACAATCCAGAGGAACACGGTCATCGCAGCACGGCCTTCGGTGAAGAGCTGAGCCGGTGCGAAGCCCGCACGTTTGGGTTCGGCGGGGACTACGAACTCCGTATCCGGAGCAAACTCCAGGCGAGGATCGAGTTTTTTCAGTATCGCAGCTATTGCCTGCGAATGACCATTGCGCGCGACAAGAAAACGCACCGATTCCGGCAGGAAAAGTAGCAATGCCGCCGCGACGAGCACCGGCACCAGCCCGCCGAAATAAAAAATCGCCTGCCATCCGAATACAGGTATGAGCGCCGCTTCCAACAGCCCGCCCGAGGAGGCACCAATGGCAAAGCCGCAGGCCATCACCGCAATCATCCGTGCCCGGAAGCGCACCGGCGCAAACTCGTTCGCGACGACAAAGGTCAGTGGCAGCGCCGCGCCCAACCCGAATCCTGTCAGCAGCCGCCAGACGCGCAAGGCATCGACCGAAGTGAGAAATGCCGTGACAAACGTCAGCGCGCCAAAGAGAGCGACGCACCCGATCATGACCTTCCGCCGGCCGGCAACATCTGCCAGCGGTCCCAGCAGTACCGATCCCAAACCGGTCCCGAACGCGCCCAGCGCGAACACGGGGCCGAGCGCCTGGGGGGCAATGTGCCAGGCCGCACGCAATGCCGGTGCTGCGTAAGCAAGTGCCTGCGTGTCAAAACCGTCGAGGAATTGCACCATGCCGCACAGGATGACGATCCTGAGCTGAAATGCGCCGAAGCGCTGGCCGCCAATCAGTTCTGCGACATCAATCCGATTGGCCATGCCTTTTCCTTGTATCTTCAGCCTGCGCTGCCGGTATGATCGCAGCATAAGTCCATGATGCGGGATATTGGAACACTGTCCGCGAAGTTGAGCCGAAGAAGTATTGCACCGCTTGCGGCAGGATTTTATCTCGCCTCGCGCTCCGGTCTTGCCGCGCCGGCCGCGTCGCCTTTCGCCTATGCCGGGCCGGACCGGCAGAGCTACCTTGAACAGGGCGCGCGCCGGGAAGCGCACATCACCTTCTACTCGTCCCTCATCCCCAATCTTGGCCTGAAGGCCATCACCGACGGATTCCGAAGGAAATATCCTTTTGTCGCGGTCGAGACCTGGCGCGGCACCGAAGTGAATATTGCGCAAAAGATGCTCGCCGAATTGCGTGCCGGCGCTCCGTCAGGCGACCTGCTCGAGGGCAGCGAACTTGCGCCGCTGTTCATGAAAAGCGGGCTGTTGCAGCCGTTCACGACGCCTGCGGTCAAGGACACGCCGCCGCAATATCGCGACAAAACCGGCCTGACGGCGGCGACGCGCTTTTCCTATTACGGCACAGCTTACAATACGCGGCTGGTGCCGCCGGGCACGCAACCAATGCAATTCGCCGACCTGCTGCAGCCGAAATGGAAGAACCGGATGGCGTGGCGCATCGGTTCCGATTCCGGCGCGCACATGTTCGTCGCCAATATCGTGCTCACCATGGGCGACGCAAAGGCGGATGCATTTCTGCGCGCGCTCGCCGCCCAGAACATCATCGGCTTTGCCGGAAGCGCGCAGGCACTCATCGACCGCGTGATTGCGGGCGAATATGCGATCACCCTCACGACCGCCGAACATCTGCCGGTGATCGCGGCGGGCAAGGGCGCACCGGTTGCCGCGCAGGTTTTGCAGCCGATGCCGGCAACGGTTGCCAGCATCATGATCCCGAAGGGTACACGCCATCCGCACTCGGCGATGCTGTTCATCGACTACATGCTGTCGCCGGAAGGCCAATCCGTCTTGCGCGACGCGCAATATTTTCCGGTGAATGAGGAAGTACAGCCGCTCAAACCGCTGCAACCTGTCAGCCCGCGCATGGCTGGGCTGAAGGAGAACTTCATCAGCGATGCCGTGCTTTACGACACGCACGCGAAAGTCGAAGCGCTGCTGAAGAGGTATTTTCTGTAGTCCGGGTGTATCGACACAAGAAATTATCTCACGCGGAGACGCGGAGATATCAGATGTGCGACGGCGAATTGGCTCTGCCATAAAGCGCGTCGCCAGTATCTCTGTGATCTCCGTGACTCCGCGTGAGACTTTCAATGTGTGGAATTGGCCTCTAAGCGGAGAGCCGGTATCGGCGCGACAGCACGAAGAACAGCGTGCTGACGATCGTCATCACCGCGGTCCAGATGATGCCAAGCGCCGCCAATTCCGGCGCGACGCCGTTCTGCCACATGTCGAACATCGTGACTGAGACGACCTGCGAATTCGGCCCGGCCAGCAACAGCGGAATCGAGACGGCTTTCGAGACCATCAGGAAGACGAACAGCCAACATGTCACCATTGCCGGCGCGGCCAGCGGCACGACCACCCGGAAGAATGTCGTTGCAGCGCCCGCGCCGGACATCGCCGAGGCTTCTTCGAGTTCGCGATGGATCTGCAGCACTCCGGCATAGGAATAGCGCATGCCGAAGGGCATGAACTGCACGACGGATGCGAGAATGATCGACAGCAGCGTGCCGTAAAGCGCCAGCGGCACATTCAGCACGAATTGCAGATAGGCGACTGCCAACACGATCGCCGGAAACACCAATGGCGCGCTCGCCAATTGGTCGAGCAGCCAGGCACCCGGCCGGCGCCGCACCGCGAGCCAGGCGGACAACACGGTGAATCCCGCGACAATGCTCGCGGTCGCCAGGCCGAGCACAAATGTATTCACAAGAGCCGAGCCAAAAGACGTCTCGAAGAGGACTGTCCGGAAATTGGCCAGCGAAAAACGTGCAAGCGCCTGCGCATTTACCCCGTCATAATAAGGTACCAACGCCACCCACAGCGTGATCGCAACCGGGAAGAAAATCAGCGCCAGAAACAGCGCAATGAGCACGCCCGAGGCTACCCAGCGCCAGCGGCCGATCGCAATCACACGCGGCCGGAAGCCCTTGCCGCTGATGGTCTGATATTTCTCCGCATGGCGGGAAAAATTGCCGTACAGCCACAGCAACACCGCCATGATCACCAGCATGATCGCAGCAAAAGCCGATGCCTCGCCGTAATTCGGCGGAATCTCCAGCATCGTCTGATAGATATCGTTCGTCATCACGTTGACCCTGCCCGGCAAGCCGACCAGCGCAGGCGTCTCGAAGGCCTCGAAGGCGCGGATGAAAACCAGAATCAGAAGCGCGGCGATTCCCGGAACGGCCAGCCGGAATGTGATCCTGCGAAAGGTCTGACCAATCCCGGCCCCCGACATCATGGAGGCTTCCTCGAAACTTGCGTCGGTCGATCGGAAAACCGACGACAGCAGCAGGAAGCAGAGCGGCGTGTATTCAATTCCCTGAATGACGATCATGCCGCCGAGCGAGTAAACATTGAACACCGGGTCGGAAGCACCGGTTATCCATTCGAGAAATTGATTCAGCGGGCCGGTCTTGCCGAGCAGCAACAGAAAGGAAATTGTGTACAGCACGCTCGGAATTCCGAGCGACACGATCGAGACGATCATCACCAGTCCGCGCAAGGGCGTGTCGGTGCGCTCGACAATCCAGGCCTGAATGCCACCCAATAACAGCGCCAGCAGCGCCGAACCTCCGGCATATGCAGCGGACGTCGCGATGACCGGAACAAGCCGCCCGGTGCCCAGCAATTCGCGGTAATAGCGCGTCGTGAATGCGCCGAATGAGCCATCGAAATTGGTTTCCTGAACACTGGACCGCAGCAGGTAAATCACCGGCGGCACAATCAGAACGGCGAGAATCAGGATCAGCAGCAGGACCAGCGGCGAGAACGAGCGTCCGCGGACCGGCGCAGAAGGCAATGACACGAGTGCCTCGGCAGGTTCGCGCAATGCCGCGTCCGTGGTCATGCCGGGCTGCTTTGCTGTTCCGCAATTGCGAATTTTGGAATCGTCGCGCCGCGGGGGTCGTCATCGAACACGACTCTGACCGGAAGATCGCAGCGCACATCCTGCCAGCGCGTACCGACGATGTTGGTCAGCAGGCGCGGACCTTCACGTAATTCTACAATCGCGACGATATAGGGAAGATCGCGCTCAAAACCGGGATGATACAGCCGGTGATAGGTGACAAAACTGTAGATCCGGCCCTCCCCCGTCACCTCCTCCCACGCAAAATCCGTGCTGAGACAATGGTGACAACGCGCCGATGGTGGAAACCAGAACCGACCGCAGGCACGGCAATGCTGAATTAGCAATTTGTGCTGCTTCGCGCCCTCCCAATAGGGAAGAGATTCCGCAGAAGCACGCGGCAGAGGTTTTTCGGGTAGCGAATCCGTCACGTAACTACGCCCGCTGCAGGATCAGCGTGGAATGGCACACCTGATTTCCACCATGGCCGGAGATTAGTGCAATTTCGGCGTCCGCAACCTGCCGCTCCTTTGGATATTCACCGCGTAATTGGCACACGCCTTCGACAATCTGCAGCATGCCTTCGACATGCGCTTCGGAAAGCTGTCCCCCTGACGTGTTGGCCGGCAACCGGCCGCCAAGCCTGAGCGCACCGCTGCGCACGAATGCCCCACCCTCTCCCTTGCGGCAAAATCCGTAATCCTCGAGCTGCACAAGGACCATATAGGTGAAGCAGTCGTAAAGCTGCACGGTGTCAACTTCCGCCGGTGCAATTCCGGCCATGCGATAGGCAGCTTCGCCGCTTTGTATCGCCGCGGTCCGGATCATGTTATCGCCGGAAAACCAGCCGGTCAGATTGTTGTGGCTGCCGAAGCCGCGGATCAGCACAGGACGCGATTTCAGGTCACGCGCGCGTTCGGCCGATGTCACGATCACCGCGCCGGCGCCGTCGCTGCGCAATGAACAGTCGAACAATCCGAAGGGTGAAACGATTTCACGCGCATTGTAATAATCCTCGCGCGACAGCGGTTTTCGTATCTGGGCGGCGGGATTGCGCATCGCGTGATCGCGAAACGCCATCGCTATTTCGGCAAAGTCGTCCCGGGTCGTACCGAATTCATGCATGTGCCGCTGTGCGCCGAACGCATGCGCCGCGACCGCACCGAAATAGCCATATTCCGGGCCGAATTCCTGATTGTGCTGATCGTCGGGGCGGGTCTGGTTCTTCACGCGTGCCGCGGCCGTCGCATGCGTGCGCGACCACGCATTCCGGCCATAACCGCACACGACCGTACTGGCGAGACCGGCATTGATTGCCATGACCGCGAGCGCAACCGCCAAAATCTGGCTGGCGCCGCCATTGTCGAGCGAGGTGGAAAACCGCGCATTTAACCCAAGTCTTTCGCCGATCTGCTGGTGATGGCAGTAAGCATCATCGGGCCCGCGCGTGATCAGGCCATCGATGTCCGACAGTCGAAGCCCTGCATCGTCGAGCGCATTGCTGATCGCCTCGGCCAGAAGATCGAGGCTGGAGCTCCCCGGCACCTGGCCGAGGCGGCTGTTGCCCGCGCCCACAATGGCGCAGCGGTTGCGCAGTGCTGGATCCGGCGCGATCACGGCTTCGCCCTGCGCGAAAATCCGGCGATCCACGCGAGAATTTCGTCCGTATGCTCCCCATAGGCGGGAGCTACGCTGCGGATTTCGGCGGGCGTGTCGCTGAGACTTACGCCACCGCCGACCAGCGACACATGTCCGATTTTCGGATGCGGCAGCTCGCGCTTCAGCCCGAGATGCTGCACCTGCGGATCGGCAAACACTTCATCCAATGTGTAAATCGGCGCGCTCGGAACATCATTCTCGCGCAGCAGGCCGAGCCAGTATTCCCGTTTGCCTTGCCGGAAGACGCCGGCCAGTGCTTCGTGCAGCAGATGATAATTCTCCTGCCGATCCTTTTTCGTCCGGAATTTCGCATCCTCCTGCCACTCCGGATGTCCGGCCGCGACTGTCAGCCCCTGCCAGAATTTCGGAGGCGACGAGAGGTGCACGACAAAGCCCCGTCCGTCGATGTCCGTAAACGCATAGACCTGAGCGGAGCGCGCCCGCGTTTCGCGCGTCGGCCGTTTGCCGGTTTCGAAATACCGCGATGCATTTTCGCCAAGAAACGCGATCGTGGCCGCAAGCAGAGATGTTTCGACGCGCTGTCCGCGCCCGGTCCGCTCCCGCGCCATCAGCGCGCCCAGAACGCCATAGGCGGCCATCATGCCGGTCAGATGATCCGACAGCGAAATCCCCATCGGCTCCGGATGCGACAGATTGGTAAGCACACTGAGCAATCCGCTCATCGCCTGGCCCACCGTGTCATAGCCTGCCCGGTCCGCATAGGGACCGGTGGACCCGAAGCCGGTGATCGACAGATAGACGAGCCGCGGATTTACCTGCTTCAGCGAATCGTAATCGAGACCAAGGCGCGCCATTGTCCCGGCGCGGTAATTCTCGATCACCACGTCGGCTCTGGAGGCCAGCGCCAGAGCCGCAGCGCGCCCGTCCTGTGATTTCAGATCGAGAATGATGCTCTTCTTGTTGCGGTTCACCGAACCGAAAGTGGCGCTGTAATCCGCCGCGCCCCATCCGCGGAACGGATCACCGCCGCCCGGCGATTCAATCTTGATCACCTCGGCGCCCAAGTCGGCGAGCATCATGCCCGCATATGGCCCAGCGACGTAATTTGCGAATTCGAGAACGCTGATTCCGTCGAGCGCGTTCATGCCGATTCGTCAGCCCGCCGGCACGCGGCGCGAAGCAGTGGGCAGACCAAGGCGCATGCCAGAATCGCCAGTCTGTAAACAGGCGTGCGGAGAGGCGAAGCTTGCTTCGCCTCCCCGGCCCACACGACAGAACTCATTGAAACTCCGCCCGATTTCGCGCCTGAACTACGCTACTCGGGATTTGGCAACGCCAAAAGTCTGTTGCCGAATTCTCGGCAAACAGTGCTCACCGGCTGTTTCGCCAGTGAGCACCGCGCTTCTTGCGTCAGATTACTGGCCGCCCGGTGCGGGACCAGCGCCGGCATTGGCGTTGGCGGCGCCGTTCGGATTACCCTTCGTCTGGCCGTTCGGGAGCGTGACCGCCATGAACTGGCCGCCATGCGTGCCGTCCTTCAGCGGATGAATTACGGCCGTGACCTTCATGCCGGGGGTCAGGGTCTTCGGGACCCAGCCCTGACGGGCCAAGCCGCCCGGCGCGCCCATTTCGATAGCCCATTGCTCCGGCGTTCCCTGAGCATTCGGAACCATCATCAGAATCCAGCTATGCGGGTTGGTCCACTGGAATTCCTTGACGGTGCCTTCCAGGGTGACCTTCTTTTCCGCGTCGAACATCGCGAAGGAATGATGCGCGAAGGCCGGGATCGAATACATCGCGATCGCGGCGCCCATCAGACCAAGTGCTTTGAATTTCATGTGCGTCTCCTCGTCGTGCGGCTTCCACCAGATCGTTCGGCGGCAGAACAATTCTGCCGCCAATCACGATTTCGCTACAAAGCAATTTATAGCACCCCCTCCAAGCGGAAAAAAGAGGCGCGTGCTTGGCGCTGGAATCGGGCGCCAATCACAGCCTGTGCCAAAAAATCAAGCACCATCTTGCCGCATGGGGCAAATCGGGAGCAAAATGCCGCACCGGGAGATTTAGGGGCAGGGCGGGAATCGCATCGGCAAATGATGGCAAATTTTGATCAATCGGCTTCCCGGTCCGGGTCCGGACCGCAGCGCGCGACCGTGAAATGGTTTAATTCGGCGAAAGGTTTTGGCTTTGTAACACTGGAAGACGGCTCGGACGCGTTCTGTCACGCGTCGGCCCTTTCCAGCCTTGCTCAGCCCGATTTGCCGCAAGGTGCGACGGTATTTTGTGACGTTGCGCAGGGGCAGCGGGGCATGCAGGTGACCCACGTACACAGGGTTGATGCTCCGGCCGAATCAATGGGCGCGCGGGGTGCGCCTCGTCCACCACGCGACCGCGGACCCCGTGAGCCGGGCGGCGCCATGGGCGACGGCCATGTCAAATTTTTCAACGAACAAAAAGGGTTCGGTTTTGTCGTGCCGGAATCCGGCGGCGCCGATGTTTATGTTCACGCCAGTGCTCTGCGCCGCTCGGGTCTGTCCAGCCTGCTGCCCGAGCAAAAGGTGAGATTCTCAACCCGACAGGGAATGAAGGGCGTCGAGGTCGATCGAATCGAACTCGCCTAAGCCCTATTCGGCTGCGCCGGCAAATCGGGGAACCGGCTCCGGCCGCACGCCGCGCAGATTCTCGGGATCTCCTTCAACCTCCTGCAGCCGCTCGCGGACTTCGGCGGCTTCTTTCTGCCGGTTCCACATGGCCGCATAAGCGCCTCCGCGCGCCACCAACTCGGCATGCTGGCCGCGTTCCACGATCCGGCCCTTGTCCAGCACCAGGATTTCATCCGCATCGACAATGGTCGACAGCCGGTGGGCAATCACCAAGGCGGTCCGATTGGCCGAGACCAGTTTCAAAGCCGACTGGATTTCGCGTTCGGTATGCGTATCGAGCGCGGATGTCGCCTCATCGAGCAGCAGGATCGGCGGATTTTTGAGCAGCGTACGGGCAATCGCGACACGCTGCTTTTCGCCGCCGGACAGTTTCAACCCGCGCTCGCCGACCATGCTGTCATAGCCGGCTGGAAGCTCGCGGATGATCCGGTCGATCTGCGCCAGACGCGCGGATTCGAGAATCTCGTCCTCCCGCGCACCAATGCGCCCATAGGCGATATTGTAGCGGATCGTGTCGTTGAACAGCACAGTGTCCTGGGGGACTATGCCGATCGCCGCGCGCAGAGAGTTCTGCGTAACAGCACGAATGTCCTGGCCATCGATCGTCACGCTGCCGGAGGCAATGTCGTAAAAGCGGTACAGAATGCGCGAAATGGTTGATTTGCCGGCGCCTGTCGGCCCGACAACCGCAACCGTCTTGCCGGCCGGCACCTTGAAGCTGATGCCCTTCAGAATCGTGCGGTCCGGATCATAGGCAAAGACGACGTTGTCGAAGCAGATTTCGCCGTTTGTCACCTGCAACGGCGCCGCGCCGGGACGGTCCTGCACTTCCTCGGGCCGGTCCAGCAGCGCAAACATGTTTTCCATGTCGATCAGGCCCTGGGAAATATCCCGGTACACGGTGCCCAGCAGGTTCAGCGGAATGAACAACTGAATCAGCAGCCCGTTCGCCATCACGAGATCGCCGACGGTGAGACTCCCGTTTTTCACGCCGATGGCGGCAAGCGCCATCACGGCGATCAGCCCCAGCGAGGCGATCACGCCCTGTCCGGTGTTTAAGATTGAAAGCGACGTCTGGGCGATGATGGAGGCCTGCGAATATTTCTCCATCGATGCGTCGAACCGCACCTCTTCATGCGCCTCGGCATTGAAATATTTCACCGTCTCATAATTCAGCAGGCTGTCGACGGCCTTGGTATTTGCTTCATTATCGGAATCATTCATCGCGCGGCGGATATGCATGCGCCAGCGCGTCACCGTGAAGGTGAACTGCATATAGGCCGCGATCATCACGGCGGTGGCGACTACAAACCACACATTGAGCCGCCACAACATCAGTGCGCAGATGAATATGAGCTGGAGGATCGTCGGGAAGATGTTGAAAATCGCGAGGGTCAGCAGGCGGTCGATGCCCTTGGTGCCGCGATCGATGACGCGCGACAGCCCGCCCGTCCGCCGCTCGAGATGAAAGCGCAGCGACATCGCATGGAGATGGTGGAACGTCTCCACCGCCAGGACGCGCAATGCGTGGTAGCAAACCTTGGCGAAGACGCCGTCGCGCAACTGCGCCAGCGCCTGCATCAGGATGCGGGCGATACCGTAGGCGGCAATCAGCGCCAGCGGGGCCGCTATAGCGATATCTTCCGGCCGCCCGCGCAAGCCGTCCACCGCCAGTCCGAAAAAATACGGCGAAATCACCGTGACGACCGGCGACAGAACCAAAAATACCGTCGACACCGCGACACGCCATTTCAGATCCGGCCTTCCCGGGGGCCACAGATATGGCATCAGCTTAAGCAATGGCTGAAAGCTCGGCGGAGCATTGCTGTAGGCGCCGTCTTTCAACGATTTGCCGCCATAACCATAGGAAGACATCGTTCCGTCCCAATTCTTTCCGGCCGCCTGTTCCAATTTCGGAACCACAGGCCCGTTACCGGTTTTTCTCTCAAGGTTTAGAGGGCTAGCGGCCCCATCGTGTCAATTCGGAAACCAATTCCCGCCATAATTTGGCGTGATTCGGGCGTCTAAGGTTGCATATGAAAAAAGTCACATCATCCAAATTGTCGCTGCGTCCAACGATCTGCGTCTTTTGCGGCAGCTCGCATGGCGCCGATCCCATTTACACCGAGGCAGCGCGCGCGTTTGGCCGGCAGATGGTCGATGCCGGTTTCGACCTCGTATTCGGCGGGGGCGGTGTCGGTCTGATGGGCGAAGTCGCACTGTCGGTGAACCGCTCCGGCGGGCAAATCCTCGGGGTGATTCCCAACTTCCTGCGCCATGTCGAACCGCCGCTTCAGGTCGCGTCGCAGATCGTTGTGACCGAAACCATGAATGAGCGAAAAGCAAAGATGACGGCAGCCGCCGGCGGCTTTGCCGTCTTGCCGGGCGGCCTCGGAACGCTTGACGAATTTGCCGAAGTGCTCACCGGGGCACAGCTGAAGCTGCACAAAAAACCGATCGTGCTGGTGAACATCAGGAATTATTTCGCGCCGCTGGTCACGTTGCTCGAACATTTTATTTCGGAAGGCTTTGCCGGCGCACATGTCAGCGAGCTCTACCACCTCGCGCCGACGGTCGAGGACGCCATCGCGATCTTCAAGGCCAATCGCGGTGCGCCCAAAGCCCGGCCGCCGGCCGACGGCGGACATCTGCTTCAGGCCGGCGCGCCGTCGCGGTAAAGCTTGTAGCAGATCGAATCCGATAAGGCTTCGAACGAAGCGTCGACGATATTTTCCGAAACACCGACGGTGGACCAGCGGTTGCCGTTGCCATCGGCGCTTTCGATCATCACCCGCGTCACGGCCTCGGTGCCGCCCGTCAGGATACGGACTTTGTAGTCGACGAGCCGCAAGTCCTGCAGATAGGCGGAGTAGCGCCCAAGATCCTTGCGCAAAGCGTGGTCTAGTGCATTCACCGGTCCGTTGCCGGTCCCGACATTGTGGAAACTCTCGCCGGCTGCAGTGACTTTCACCACCGCCTCTGAAACCGTGACGAGATCGCCGAGCGCATTGTGCCGGCGTTCGACCATGACGCGAAAGCTTTCGACGGTGAAATAGGTCGGTACCTGCCCGAGCGCGCGGCGCGCGAGCAATTCAAATGATGCTTCCGCTCCGTCATAGGCGTAGCCGAGAAATTCCCGGCTCTTCACATCGTCGAGCAGGCGGGCGATCCGCTTGTCGGAAGCCTGAACTTCGATCCCGAGCGCCGCAAGCCGCGCCAAAATGGTCGACCGGCCGGCCTGGTCCGACACCAGGATCACACGCTGATTTCCGACCGATTCCGGAGGGACATGTTCGTAAGTACGCGGATCTTTCTGCACGGCGGATACATGCAGGCCGCCTTTATGCGCAAAGGCTGATGGCCCGACATAGGCGGCGTGACGATGCGGGGCGCGGTTGAGGATTTCGTCGAGCAACCGCGATACCGCCGTCAATTGTTTCAGTCCTTCAGCGTCGACACCAGTTTCAAATTGCGACGCGTACGGCTGCTTCAACGCCAGATTGGCGAGGATCGAACACAGATTGGCATTGCCGCAGCGTTCGCCGAGGCCATTCAGCGTGCCCTGGACGTGCCGCGCGCCGGCCCGCACGGCCGCAAGGCTGACCGCAACCGCCTGTTCGGTATCGTTATGCGCGTGAATCCCGAGGCGCGCTTGCGGCAACCGGCCCCTGACGTCAGAGACAATGCGGTAGACGTCCTCGGGCAAGCTGCCGCCATTGGTGTCACAAAGCACCAGCCAGCCGGCGCCCGCATCCTGCGCCGCCTTCAAGGCGGACAGTGCGTAATCCGGATTGGCGCGCCAGCCATCGAAAAAATGCTCCGCATCGAACAGGACTTCGCGCGTCGACGCGGTGAGCGCGACGGACTCCGCGATGTTCTCGAGATTCTCGGCGCGCGAAATCCCGAGCGCAACATCGACCTGATAATCCCAGCTCTTGCCGACCAGACACAACGCGTCCGCCCGCGAAGACAGCAGCGCCGCAAGGCCGGGATCATTCGCCGCGCTGCGGCCCGCGCGCTTGGTCATGCCGAATGCGGTAAACCGCGCCCGCGTCAGTTTTGGCGGTCCGGCGAAAAGCGCGTCATCGGTCGGGTTAGCGCCGGGCCAGCCGCCTTCGACATAATCCATGCCGAGCCGGTCGAGCGCTTCGGCAATGCTTCGCTTGTCCTCGACCGAAAAGTCGACGCCCTGGGTTTGCGCACCGTCACGCAAGGTCGTGTCGTACAGAGCGACGCGTTCCTTCACCGCCTCACCTCCCAGGTGGTTCCCTCCGGACCATCCTTCAGCAGGATTCCCTTTTCCGCCAGAGCATCGCGGATTCGGTCGGCTTCGGCAAAATTGCGGTTTTTGCGCGCCGCGGTGCGTGCGGCGATTGCGTCGGCAATCTCCACGGCATCCACCGGAGGTTTGGCGGCAATGCGATCCTGTACGCACGAAAAGCCGAGAAGACCCAAGCCGCCGCCAAGCTCCGTATCTTTGGCCCGGTGCAATTCGGATATCGCCAGAGGCGTGTTCAGATCATCGCAGAGCGCTTCGAGAAAATCTGCGCTCACAGTGGTCGCCAGCACCGGTTCGGCAACTGCATAGAACCGCTCCAGCGCCGTCCAGCTTTCCTTCAGGCCCTGGAATGTCCAATCCATCGGCTGCCGGTAATGCGTGCGAAGCATGTTGAAACGCAGCACTTCGCCCGGCCAATCCTCGAGAAGATCGCGGATGGTGAAAAAGTTGCCCAGGCTCTTGGACATTTTCTCGCCCTCGACCTGGAGAAATCCGTTGTGCATCCAGATATTCGCCAGCGGCGCGCCATCATGCACGCCTTCGGATTGCGCGATTTCGTTTTCGTGGTGCGGAAAAACCAGATCGATGCCGCCGCCATGAATGTCGAACGACGTGCCGAGCAGCGATTCCGACATCGCCGAACATTCGATATGCCAACCCGGACGTCCCCGCCCCCAGGGTGAGTCCCACCCGGGCTGGCTGGAGGACGACGGTTTCCACAACACGAAATCCATCGGGTTCTTTTTGTAGGGCGCGACTTCAACCCGCGCGCCGGCCATCATTTCGTCCAGCGAACGCCGTGCCAGCTTGCCGTAATCCGGTTTCGAGGAGACGTCGAACAGCACATGGCCTTCCGCCGCATAGGCATGACCGGAATCGATCAGGCGGCGGATCATTGCAACCATTGCCGGTATGAACTCCGTCGCGCGGGGTTCATGCGTCGGCGGCAGGCATCCCAGCGCGGTGACGTCTTCATGAAATTGCCGGGCGGTTCTGACCGTCAATTCCGAAATTGCGATACCCTCCTCCGCCGCCCGCGTCATGATCTTGTCATCCACGTCGGTGATGTTGCGGGCATAGGTGACATGCGCGTCGCCATACAAGTGGCGCAGCAGACGGAACAGCACATCGAACACGATCAGCGGACGTGCATTCCCGATATGCGCGAAGTCGTAAACGGTGGGGCCGCAGACATACAGGCGGATACTGGACGGCTCCAACGGCCTGAAGTCCTCCTTCTTTCGCGACAGCGTGTTGTACAGGTGCAGCGTCATGGCACTGTCATAACGCCTTAGCGGGCATTGCGGAACGCATTGGTGATCGGATAGCGGCGGTCGCGGCCGAAATTGCGCGAGCTCAGTTTGACGCCTGGGGCCGCCTGCCGCCGCTTGTATTCGGACGTATAAAGCAATTGCTCGACCCGCCGGACGGTCTCGCGATCGAAGCCTTTCGCGACAACCTCGTCAAACGCCATCTCCCCCTCGACCAGACATTCCAGGATGCCGTCCAGCACGGCATAAGGAGGCAACGAATCTTCATCCTTTTGATTGCTGCGCAATTCCGCGGTCGGGGCTTTGACAATCACCCGTTCCGGCATCACGGCTCCCGCCGGTCCCAGCGCACCTGCGGGTTTCTGCCGGTTGCGCCAGCGCGAAAGCGCAAAGACCTGCGTCTTGTACAGATCTTTCAAAACATTATAGCCGCCGCACATGTCGCCATAGAGCGTCGCATAGCCCACCGACATTTCCGACTTATTGCCGGTCGTCAGCACCATCGGCCCGAACTTGTTCGAGATCGCCATCAGGATCACGCCGCGGATGCGAGACTGAATATTTTCCTCGGTGATGTCCGGCTTCAGTCCGGAAAACAGGACTGAGAGATCCTGGTCAAAGCCGGCAACAGGGGGCTCGATGGAAATGCTGTCGAGCGCGACACCCAAGAGTGATGCCACCGCCTTCGCGTCTTCAAGACTCTCGGCAGAGGTATAACGCGACGGCATCATCACACATCGCACGCGTTCGTGCCCAAGCGCATCAACGGCAACCGCTGCGGTCAGCGCCGAATCGATTCCGCCCGACAATCCGATCACCACACCCGGGAAGCGGTTCTTGTTGACGTAATCCTTCAACCCCAGAACCATGCCGCAATAGAGCGCCTTGTCCTCGTCCTGAACTTCGGCGACCTCGCCTGCCGCGCACACCCAGCCGTCAGTTTCACGCCGCCATTGGGTCAGTACGACGGCCTCTTGCCAGCCCGGCATTTGCAGCGCCAGCCGGCGATCGGCGTTCAGGACAAAAGACGCCCCGTCGAACACGAGTTCGTCCTGGCCGCCGACCTGATTGAGATAGGCGAGCGGCAGTCCGGTTTCGACAACGCGCGCGACGGTGATATTCAGGCGATGATCGCGTTTACGAGCATCGAATGGCGATCCGTTGGGAACGAGAAGCAGCTCGGCGCCGGTTTCGCAGAGGCATTCGGTGGCATCCGGCGCCCATATATCTTCGCAGATCGGTACACCTACGCGAACGCCACGAATACTGAACGGACCTGGCAAGGGCCCCTGTACAAACACGCGCTTCTCATCGAAGACGCCGTAATTCGGCAGGTTACTTTTGAACGTGAGCGCCTGGATTTGGCCTTTGTCGAGCAGGGCGACTGCATTGTGCAGCCTGTCGTCCTTCACCCATGGAGTGCCGATCAGAACCGCCGGCCCCCCATCTGCGGTATCTTTGGCCAACCCCTCGACTGCCACCATTGCCGCTTGTTGAAAAGCCCGTTTCAGCACCAGGTCTTCTGGGGGATAGCCGGTAATGAACAATTCACTGAACAGGACCAGATCCGCGCCGCCTCTTGCGGCACTCACACGCGCGGCGCGCGCCTTCGCCATATTTCCGGGAAAGTCGCCCAGAACCGGATTGAGTTGGGCAAGAGCAATGCAAAGACGATCGGCAGCCATGCGGGCGTTTTAGCCGCGAACCGCGCCGATTGTCCCGAATTTTCCTTTAGGCGGTGCGGCGCAGCGCCCGACGCTTGCGTGCCACCGCTGCGGGAACAAGCGCGTCTTCGACCAGGAGCGCCGTCTTCAGCGCACATAGTGCCTCTTCCGGACGCACCAGGACTGGTCCACCGAGCCTGACCGCAGCGACGAACCCGCCAATAGAATCCGCCAGCGGATCGGCCAAATCCAGCGGCTTCAAATATGCCTTGGTCGTATTGCGAACCTGCCGCGTCAGGAAATCGATCACGATCTCCCCGCCGCCGCGATAAGCCAGCCGCAGCAGTCTTTTTCGCTCCTTGGCCGCGCGGTCCGCAGTCAAATGCACGGCGGTACCGTTGTCGAACACGATATGCGCGTTCGCCGAGTCGTGCGACTGTCCATATGCGAACTGCCCGTAAGCGCTCAATTCGCTGACTTGTCCCGGCACCAATGCATGCACCAGATCCAGATCGTGGATCATCAGATCGAGAACCACCGATACATCGGTGCCGCGCCCGGTCCACGGACCTTCGCGCACGCATTCAACGACGCGCGGTGTTTCCTTGATATCGAGCAAGCCGCCGCTGGCGACGACATAGCGTTCCTGATGTCCAACCGTCAGAACAAGCCCACGCGTGCGCGCCAGCGCAATCAAATGCTCGCCGTCCTGCACATCCGTTGCGATCGGCTTTTCAACGAGAACATGGGAATCGTGAGAGAGAAACGCGCGCACGAGTTCGGCGTGGGTGACCGCGGGCGAACAGATGCTGACAAGATCGGCCTTGCCCAGCAATTCTTTCCAGTCCGCATGCGCGGGAACGCCCAGTGCCGAAGCTGCCTTCGCACGCACAGCTTCATCCGGATCGGCAATACCGATCAGTTCGACTCCGGGTATCGATTGGTATTTCGAAGCGTGATGCCGGCCAAAAACCCCCGCGCCGACAACTGCAGCCTTTAACACCGGCTGCGACGCCACTCTGTGAATATTCAAACTGCCCCCAGATCTCCGAATCACCTCGCAACCAGATGGCGCCAAGCCTGCGCTGACCGCCACTCATAAGATGTTTCAGTTTGTTTCAGAGAACCGCTAAGGCCATTAAAATACATAACAATTTTTACGGCTTTAGCGTCGGACTCAGACCACCTCGCTGCGCTGGGGACGGAATTGCAGGGGCCGCTCCCCGCGTAGCGCTTCGGCGACCAGAAACGCCAGATCGATCGCCTGACTTGCATTCAGGCGCGGGTCGCAGTGGGTGTCATAGCGGTTTGCCAGGTCGGTTTCGGATATCTCCTGCGGCCCACCAAGGCATTCGGTGACGTCCCTGCCCGTAAGTTCCAGATGGATACCGCCGGCATGCGTGCCCTCGGCACGATGGATCTCAAAAAAGGACCGCACTTCCTTCAGCACGCGATCGAATGGCCGGGTCTTGTACCCGCTGGATGTTTTGATCGTGTTGCCATGCATGGGATCGCAGGACCACACCACCTTATGGCCTTCGCGCGTGATCCTGCGCAGCAGTTTTGGAAATTTCTCGCCGACCTTGTCCGAGCCAAAACGGCAGATCAGCGTCAGGCGTCCCGGTTTGTTTTCAGGATTCAAAATGTCGATCAAGCGCAACAACTCGTCATCGCTGATCGACGGACCGCATTTCAATCCGATCGGATTCTTGACGCCACGGCAGAACTCGACATGCGCGCCGTCCGGCTGACGGGTGCGATCGCCAATCCAGAGCAAATGGGCGGACGTACAGTACCAATCGCCGCTGGTTGAATCGATCCGGGTCAGCGCCTGTTCATACCCGAGGAAGAGGGCTTCATGGCTGGTATAGAAATCGGTCGAGCGCAGCTGTGGCACGAGATCGGGCGTCACGCCGCAGGCTTCCATGAAGGCCAGCGACTCGCCGATGCGCTCCGACAATGCGCGATATCTTTCGCTGGCGGGCGAACCGGCGATGAAATCCAGCGTCCAGCGATGCACATTGTGCAGATCGGCATAACCGCCGGTGGCAAATGCCCGCAGCAGGTTCAACGTCGCAGCCGACTGACCATAGGCCTGAAGCAGACGTTCCGGATCGGGCGTGCGTCCCCGTGCATCGAATTCCAGGCTGTTGATGTTGTCGCCGCGATAAGACGGCAGCGTTACGCCGCCCTGCGTCTCGGTGTCCTCCGACCTTGGTTTGGCGAATTGCCCGGCGATACGGCCGACCTTCACCACCGGCACGCGGGCGGCGAATGTCAAAACCACGGCCATCTGCAGAATGACGCGGAATGTGTCCCTGATGTTATCCGGGTGGAATTCGGCAAAGCTCTCGGCGCAATCGCCACCCTGAAGCAGGAAGGCTTTGCCGTCCGAAACCTCGCCCAGCGACGCGAGCAAATTGCGCGCCTCGCCGGCAAAAACCAGCGGCGGATAGGATTTCAGGCGTGCTTCGACCGCGGCCAGTGCTGCCGCGTCGGGATATTGCGGCACCTGCTTGATCGGCTTTTCGCGCCAACTGCCCGGATTCCAGGATGCAACCATACTCAAGGCTCCAACACGCCCGCTACGGACCAGCCAGTGCCGGCCAAGGGACGCGCGGATATAGGGGATACCGGCCCGCTTCGCCAGTCTGCCGCAAAGTCACGCCTTCGCCTTGGCTGAATCGTGCTCGCACCATTGTGGGCTTTGCCGGTGAACGCCGCATGAGTCTTCGGCGTTGAGTTTTTGACTCCCCGCGGGATTTGGACAATGCCGATTTCGGGCAAATTCGCCGTTTCAGTGATGGTGGTTCTGGCCGGCAGCCTGCTTGCCGCGTCAACGCATACCTTCTCTGCCCCTGCCGGCCCGGCCTCGAACATGTCGGCCCAGGATCAGGATTTCCTGACGCGCGCAATGCAGGGCGCAATACTGCAGTCGGAGCTCGGCAAAGTTGCAGCCGCCCAGGGCGAAAATCCGCGGATCAGGGAAGTCGCCACGCTTGGCGTGCAGAATTTCGTCAAGGCTGAGGACACGCTCCGGAGCGACGCCCGGCAGTTTCAGGTGAATTTGCCAACGGGTGTTCCGCAGGACATTTCAGCATTGCGGCGCGGCTTGTCAGCGGATTCAGGTCCCGTACTCGATGCGGAGTTCGTCGATCAAATCCTGCCCGCGAACACAGTGGCCGTGAATTTGTTCAGCAGCGAAATCAGAAACGGCAGCAATCCGGTGCTGGTGCAATTCGCCCGCAACACGCTGCCGCAACTCGAAGAACGACAGGCAAATCTGCTTCGCCTGACCTACGATATGGGTGGCGTGGTTGCGGGCGCGGAGCCAATCCGCCGATGAAACTCCCGGAATACATGGCCCCGCAAAATCCGCCTGCAAACGCCGGGGAGCTGCACCATGGATAGGCCGTGGACGATGAGAATATTGCACGGCATGGCTGCCGGCTTCTGCGCGACGCTTCTGATCTCGGTTTTTGCCTTCATCAAAAGCTGGTCGGAAATTGCGCCGCAGGTCGATCCGATTGGAGCACTGGTAAAAGTCAGCACGATATCTCTGGGCTGGCCACTTGTGCCCTGGATCGGTTGGGGCGAGCACTTCTTTATCGGCACGGTGTTGTGGGGAATTGGCTACGCCCTGCTTGAGCCGTTTTTGCCCGGTCCGGTCCGGCTCCGCGGCGTCATTTTCGCGATCGGGCCTCTACTCCTGATGTCGTTGCTGTTGATGCCCGCCGCGGGCGTCGGCTGGTTTGGCCTCGATCTCGGAATTGGCGCCCCGATCGCGGCAGTGATCTTTCATCTCCTGTACGGACTGTATCTGGGAAACCTGTTTTATATTCTCGAATACACCCGGTACCGGCCCGTCATGGTACGGCAAAGAGTCTGAGCTGCATCACCTCGCTGGCGGTTTCTGCGGCGGCAGTGCTGCGACGGCAGGCTTTTGGGCCGGCAATGCGGCTGCTGCGGGTCTCGGAGGCGGCAGTGCTGCAAGGGCGTTCGGCGGAGGAGCAGCCGGCGCGGTTGCGCTGGCGCCGATTTCATTCGCAACTTGCGCTTCCGTGTGACCGCAAGTGGGATGGCCAAAGCCTGATTGCGACCGGCCGTTCGGACCGAGATCATAGACAATCGCATCATTGCGTTTGGTCGTCGGACCACCCGGCACATGATCGAGTCCGAGCGCACGGCGTGTGCGCCATGCAACGTTGTGGTCGGCACATGAGGTGTCGCCGCTGACTCCGATCGCGCCGACAATTGTACTTCCGTCATACAGCGGCAGGCCGCCGCCAAAGATGATGCTGCCGCCGACGGTATGCTCAAGCGCCGGATCTTGCGGCGTGCCGTAATCTTCCGACGGCGCTGCATACAAGGCCGTGGGATCGGGCGGCGCGCTCGAGATCGCCCCATACAAATAGCCACCCGGTTGCGACGCAGACCACAGATTGGCCGTCGAGAGCGCGTAATTGGGCAAACTGAGGCCATTCGCGGTGAACGCTTTCGCCATGGCGATACCGCGGCTTGCCGGCCACTGATCGCCAGGATTGCGGCCGGTCTTCGTCACAGCGCAGACAGCGCCATCCCGCGTCACGACGGCAGCCCATTCATTGTTATCGAGCCCCCCATTCGTCGGCCCGCCCGATGCTTTCACATTGGCTTTCAGGGCTCGCGTCAATTGATCATAGGTCACCGGGCATTTTGCTTCCGCATTGGCAATTCCGGGGATGAAAACCGTCAGGCCCAGTGCCGCGCTCAACGCCGCTGGCAAACCGGTGCGCTTCATTTGTTCCTCCTATTGCGGTTTCTGGCCGTTATGGAACGGTTCGGTGTAGCCCCACGGATTGACTGTCCTGATCTGGTTCTGGGAGATCTGCTCGACCGGCGGCTGATCGATATTGGGATTCACCGTTTTTCCAAATTTGCCGTTGGGCTTTTCGGCGATGCTCTCGATATAAGACACCAGTTCCCAGACAACGCGATCGGGCAGCATGGCGCCGAACGAGGGCATACCCTTCGACCGGCCCTGAATGATGGTGAGGTAGATGTTCGCGGGGCTCGAGCGGTAGATCCACATATCATTGCTGAGCGAAGGTCCCATGCCGCCGGCTCCATTTGCAGCATGGCAACCGGAACAGTTGAAGTAATCAAAGTCCCGCATGCCGCGCGCAGCCGCATCGGGATCGTTCTCCAGCGGATTTCGGATTTGCGGCGCGACTGCGACATCTCCCGGCACGACGCCGCTAACCGGCACGCGCAGCAGAAGCGCAGCCGGAACCGATCCGCTATAGGGGGCAGCTTGCGCGGCGGGCGCAGTCGGCGTCAACGGGCCGGGTGGCTCTTCGCTTGTGATCGCGTCCGCAGGGTTTTGCGCCGGCGACGCCGATTCCGGATTCACCGGCGGCAAGACGCCATTCTGCGCTTCGGAACGCTCGGCCGGTGTGGCCACAAACAGTCCGGCAACGGACAATATCGCCAGTGCAAGGCGCATTCGTCCCGTGCTCATGCATCACTCCTGTTTCGCCTGGCCGGCTAACGGTACGCCGTAATAGGCCAGGATGTTCCGGATCTCGGAATGCCGTTTTTCAATGATGGCATCGAGTTGAGCCTTTAACCTCTCATCGCCATGCCTGACGCCCATGGCGATCCGGTATTGGAACACCGCAGGTGCGAAACCCTGAACATCGGTGATCGGAACCACGTCGAGCGGCACTGCGGAGTGCTTGGCAAAATAGCCGCCGAGAGGACCCCAGACCGCAGCCACATCGATGCTGCCGTTCTCGACGGCTTCGATCAGCCGCGCGGGCGGATTCGGCTTGCTCGTGTCGCCATACATCATGAAGCCGACAATGTTCTTGACGATTCCCTCGCGGGTCAGCGCCATCATGGGAGGCGTATCGGCGTCACCAATCAGATGCACACCAACTTTGAGTTTCGACAGCCGGTTATCGCGCATGGAATGAAGCGCGAGCTTCCGGTCGGCGCGATAAACGAAGACATATTGTGATTGATAATACGGAATTGTCAGATCGGCCGCGTCAAATCCTACGGGCAGGCTGATCACCAGATCGCACAGTCCGGCATTGAGAGTCTTTTCGACAAAATTGTCGCGCTGGATGGCGAATACATAGCCTAACGGCCGGTGCAAATCGCGCGCGACCAGTTGCGCAATCCGGTTCTCAAAACCGTCACCGTTTCGATTCGAGAAGGGAAGATTGTTGGGGTCGGCGCAGACGCGCAGCTCATCCCTGACCGCCCGGCGGAAATCCACAGGCGCCGAGGCAGAGCCGAACAGCAGCGAAAAAGCCGCGATTGCCAGTATCGTCATTTTGGTCATGGCGACGTCCGTGTACGGACAGGTGAGGCGGAGGCAGCCCGTGTTGGCGCCGGAGCGGAAGCGCGCGGAGCCGGCGTGATTGCGGGTGGCGGCGCAACCGGCGGGCCAGCAAGCGAGAAGACCAGCAATTCGCCGCCACCGGCTGTGACGCTTGGCAGGTCCTGCGTAGCGCCGTCGAAACCAAGCGCGCCGTTGCGCGAACGCGGATCGATTTCGGAATTTGCGATCGCGCCCGGCCACCCGCCGACTCCCGAAAGGATGGCCACATACTGATTGCCGTCACTTCCGCGATACGTCACCGGCTGACCGACGAAACCCGATCCGGCGCGGAATTGCCAAAGCACTCTGCCATTCCGGGCATCGATGGCTTTGAACCAGCGATCGAGCGTTCCGTAGAAGGCGACATCTCCTGCTGTGACGAGAGTACCGCTCCAGACCGGGAATTTTTCCGTAATCGTCCAGGCTTTCCGCCGGTTGACCGGATCCCAGGCCATGTATTCGCCGCGATAGCCGCCCGGGCCGGCATACATGTCGACGACTGCGCCAACATAGGGGGTGCCGGCGATGTAGCCGACCTCCGCCGTCTTGTAGTCCATGCAGATATGCTGATGCGGAACATAGATGAGACCGGTCCGCGGCGAGTATGCCGATGGCTGCCAGTCCTTTCCCCCCGGCGATGCGGGACAGACATTGGTGATATTTTTGCCGGCGATCGGCGTCAGCGCCGTATTGGGAATCGGCTGCCCGGTGCGCATATCGATTCCGGTATAGGCGGTAATTGTTTCGTACGGATCCGCGCTGAGCACCTCGCCGGTTCTGCGGTCCATCACCCACATGTATCCGTCACGCCCCATGTGGACGAGCACGGGTCGCATTTGTCCGCGGATCGGCAAATTCAGCAGAATCTGTTCGTTGATCTCATCGTGATCCCAGAGATCATGCGGGTTGAGTTGATGCGCCCATTTGACCGCGCCGGTGTCCACATCGCGGGCAAAAATCGTCGACGTCCACAGATTGTCGCCGGGACGTTGGTTGGAATTCCAAGGACCGGGATTGCCGGTGCCGTAATAGATCAGGTTCAGCGCCGGATCGTAGGAGATCCATCCCCAGACCGGCCCACCGCCGATCTGCCATTTCCCAGCCGGCCAGCTCGTCACTCCGAGATCGCTGCCGCGCTCTTTTGGATAATAAGCTCGAAAATCGCTGCCGATGAGCACGTCCCGGTCCGGTCCCGTGCTGTAGCCGCGCCAGGCGATCTTTCCGGTGTTCTCATCCAGTGCCGTCAGCCAGCCGCGTACCCCCATTTCGCCGCCGGAATTGCCGACCAGGATTTTTCCTTTGACCGCCAGCGGCGCCATCGTGATGGTCTGACCGCGGCTGATGTCGCCAAGCTTTGTGACCCAGATCTCGTTTCCGGTCCGCGCATCCAAAGCGACTGTGTGATTGTCGAGCGTGTTGAAGAAAACTTTGCCGTTGTCGTAAACCATGCCGCGATTCACGACGTCACAACACGCCACACCCTGGGATGAGGGATCCGTGTTGGGTTGATATTTCCATTTCAGCTCGCCGCTTGTGGCATCCAGCGCGTAAACCGTGTTTGGAAACGGACCCACAATGTACATGGTGCCATTGACAACAATCGGGGCTGCCTCCTGCCCGTGGTCGCTGCCAATACTGAATGTCCAGGCCACCTTCAGCTGGTTTGCATTCGCCGTATTGATCTGATTGAGCCCGCTGTACCGGGTGCTCTGGTAATTCTTCGCCGGCATCAGCCACTGACCATCTTCCGGCGCGTTGGCGTTCAGGTTCGCCGCCACTGTGGCTGGTTGGCCCGGCGCGGAATTGGGCGGCGGATTGTTTCGCGGCACCCCAGCCTGTGCCGATGAGCCAGGTGCAGTGTTGGGCGTGGGGGCGATAACACTCGTGTTTGGGACCGGATTGGTTGCTGAATTCTGACGCACCGCCGGCTTCGGGGGAGGTGCTGCTGCCGTCAGCAGAAGCGATACCAGCAGCACTCCGGATATCGCGATCGATCTCGAATTCAGCATGGGAAGACCCTTTAAGGAGAATGGCAGGCCCGCACGCGGCGCTCCGCGCCGCGGCAATCCAAAAGTTGCCGCGCAACGCGCGGCGGGGCGTGAATCCCGCTTTCGTCTCTGATCGAAGCCGGCGAGTGCCAGACCGAAGAAAAATCCGGCGGCGGGGAGCATCTGCGAAATCACGGGCGGGCCATACAGTGCCTGACCCCAAAGCAGCGACCAGCCGGAAACGCTGATCACCATGGCGGTATGCGTGAGCGTCCATGATTGGCGGAATCGCCATGCAAGCGCCGCAATGGCACGAAGATCCTTTCGCGTGATCAGCGCATTCGCGTCCATCGCGCCTGGCGATGAAGCATCACTGAACTCGGGCTGAATCTCGGTCGTGCTGCGCATATGCTACCGGATCGTGTAGAGATAGGCAGCGATATCGGTCGCATCCTGCTCACCCATTCCCATGTAAGGCATGGCGTTGTTGGGAACGACGGCTTGCGGATTTTCCAGCCACGCAATCAGATTGTCCGGCGTATTCGGAAGCATGCCGGCGATGATCGTCCGTCGGCTGAAGAAATACAGCGGCGGCCCGACAAGACCGGTTGCGCCCTGTATGCCGGGAATCGTGTGGCAGGTGCCGCAGCCATATGCGTGAATCAGGCTGATTCCGTTCTCCGGATGACCACCGGGGACGGTTTGGGCAATCCGGGTGCCGGGGAGGTCTGAGTCACTGCAGGCGCACAGAAGCACGGCCCCAATGAGTGGAAGAAAACTTCTCTTTGTCCGCCATGCCCCCTGTCCTGCCGGGGTCATGTCGCGCGTCCGCATAGCGGGACAATAATACTGGCGAGCGTTTCAAACAGAATCGCGCCCAGGAATGCGACGCTGTACATCATCCCCCAGACGGCAAAAAAGCGCGTGCGTCCCTCGCCCAATTCCATGGTCTGGTAGAAGCCGCCCGGTTTCTCGTCACGCGTCGCCGTCCAGGCGCGCCACGAGACATATCCCGCGGCAATCGCCACCACGAATGCGCTGGCATGAATTCCATACATTCCGAACCGGTACCAATTCCATCCGGCGGGAACGGCGGTCAGCGGCGTATCGCCCGGATAGCAGGTGTAACTGGAGAAGGCGTAGTTGAGCCATTCCTGGACGAACCACCACGTAGGCGCCGCGATCACACCGAACCAGAGCCAGAAAAGGCTGGCGCGCTGGCGGTAAGGCGCCGGGTCCCGGACTCGTTCGCGCGGGTTCACTGACCTACTCCCAGCCGCGGCGAGAGATAGAAAGTGAAGAACAGCGTCAGCCAAATCGCATCGACAAAGTGCCAGTACAATGCGCCGATGCTGACATATGCGTTCCGGACGCCATCGAAATAGCCCCGCGAAGACCAGATAAAGAGCGCAATCAGCATCAGCACGCCGGCCGCCACATGCGCGAGATGAAATCCGACGATGGTGAAGTAAACCGATCCGTAGAGGTTGCTCGCGATGGTGAAGGTCTTGTTTGACCACTCCTTCGCCTGGACCATGATGAAGATGATGCCGAGGAGAATTCCGACTCCCAGACCCCAATTCAGCTGGCGCACCGAACCTTGACGAATCCCCTTTTCGCCCCACCAAACAGCCACGCTGCTCAGAAGCAGGATGATCGTGTTGGGCAGCGAGAGCTGCATGTTCGGAGGACCACCAGCCGGGAACGTGCCTCCGGCATGCGGTTCGACCGCAAAATAGTAATAGCTCAGTTGCAAATATACGAAGACCGACGCCTCAGTCAGAATGAGGCAGATCATTCCGGCATAGCCCGGCGGATTCGATCCGATACTGCCGACGGGAAGTGCGGGTTGGGGAACGGCGCGTTGCATCATACCGGCTCCGCCATTTGCGCCAAATTCGGGCGCGGCGCGAGCCATCCGTACAAAGACACAATGACGCCAACAATGCTGAGTCCGACGAGCCACCAGTACTCAATAAGCAATGCGGCGAAGAAAACCGTGATTACGAGTGATGTCACCAGCGGCCACGCCGTATCTTCCGCCATCTTGATGATCACGACCGGTTGGCCGTCGATTCCATCGGTACCGATCGTCTCCTTGCCCTGGTCGAGCACGTAACCGCGGAAGGAGGAGCGTTCGACCGAAGCAGGAATGCGGTCCTCCCACAGCGGATTGCGGCTGGCCACGGTCGGAATAACGACGAAGTTGTAGGGCGGCGGTGGCGAGGTGGTGGCCCATTCGAGTGTGCCCGCGTCCCATGGATTTGGCCCTGCAATCGGTCCCCTGCGCAAACTCACAGCGACATTGATGAGAAGCAGCAGGAATCCGACAGCAAAGATGTACGAACCGACGGTGGTGATCATATTGACCGAGTCCCAGCCAAGCCCGTCGGAATAGGTGTAAATGCGCCGTGGCATGCCGAGCAGGCCACTGATATGCATCGGAAAGAATCCGAGATTGAACCCGATGAACATCAGCCAGAAATTCCAGCGCCCAAGCCGCTCATCCAGCATCCGGCCGGTGAACTTCGGGAACCAGGTGTAAAGCGCGCCGATCACCGGAAAGACATTGATCCCGATCAGCACGTAATGGATGTGCGCCACGACAAAGTAAGTGTCGGTGAGCTGCCAGTCGGATGGCACGAACCCGGTCATGAATCCCGATACACCGCCGATCACAAACAAAATCAGGAAACCGGCAAAGAACAGGAACGGCGTCACAAACATCGGCCTCCCCGTGTAGACCGTTGCGAGCCAGGCAAAGATCGAGACTGCGCTGGGAAGAACAATGATGATGCTGGCGGCGCTGAAGAACGACAGGGACATCACCGGCAAGCCGGTGGCAAACATATGGTGCGTCCACACGCCGAACCCGACCACCATGGTTCCGACAGTGGCAAGTGCGACCGCGGTGAATCCGACGAGCGGACGCCGGCAGAAGATCGCAAGCCCGTCCGAGACCATGCTCATCGCCGGCAATACGATCGCGTAAACCCAGGGATGTCCGAAAATCCAGAACAGATGCTGCCACAATAGCGGCTGACCGCCTGCCCCTGGATCGAAGAAATGCGTTCCTGCATGGCGGTCGAGCCAGAGCAGGAAAAAATCCAGACTGACGGCCGGCACGACGATGAGGTTTGCCACATTGGCGGTCAGCGTGCCCCAGATCAGCATCGGCATCCGGTTGATCGACATGCCCGGCGCGCGCATGCGCAGCATCGTCACAATGAAATTGACTGCCCCGCCCGTCGTCGAAATGCCGAGGAAGATCATTCCGAGTGCATAGAAGTCCTGGTTCGGAGCCGGGTTGAAGACGCGGCTGGACAGGGGAACGTAGTTGAACCAGCCGTCATTCGGGCCATAACCCATAAAGACGCCGACATAGATGAAGATGCCGGACAGCAGGAACACCCAATAGGTGAACGCATTCAGCCGCGGCAGCGCCATGTCACGCGCGCCGAGCAATAGCGGCCAGAGATAGACGCTGAATCCCGACAGCACCGGCGAGGCGTAGAGGAAAATCATCGTCACGCCGTGGGTCGAGAACAGCTGGTTGTATTCCGTGGGCGTCAGCAGATTGGCGTTCGGCACCGCAAGCTGCAGCCGGAAGATCAGTGCCTCGATGCCGCCCAAAATCAGAAAAGCGAATGACGTGATGATGTACCGGAGTCCGAGCTCCTTATGATCGACAGTGGTCAGAAAGCCGTGCAGCCCGGGACTGGTCTCCCAAAGTTTTTTCAGACGGTGCGCCAGTGGTGAATCATAGGCCGTATCCTCAATATCGGGCGCCCGGAGATATTCGGTCGTGGTCAAATCGTGCTTCCTATGTGAGCGATTCGAGGAAATGGCGGATCTGTGTAAGCTCCTGCCCGGTCAGCTCGAGATTTGGCATCAGCGCACCGGGCTTAAGCTGTTGCGGATTGGCGATCCAGCCGGAGAGATTGCCCGGCGTGTTGTCGAGCAGCCCCGCGGCAATTGTCCGGTGCGTCATCAAATGGCTGAGATCAGGGCCGGCGATGCCACCCGCATCCGTTCCGCGAACCGTGTGACATTCACCGCAGCGAACGGTGAACGCAGCCTGGCCGGAGGCGATATCGCCATTGGCCGGAGCCGCCGCCGGCGCAACCTGGTCCTGGCGCCACTGGTCGAAATCCTGTTGTGATTCCGCGACCACTAACAGCGCCATTTTGGCGTGTTCCGCCCCGCAATATTCAGTGCACTGACCGCGAAATACTCCCGGCTTGCTCGCCTCGAACCAGGTGACGTTGCTCTGCCCCGGTATGGTATCGGTCTTGCCGGTCAGCATCGGCACCCAGAAAGAGTGGATGACATCGGCTCCGCGCAACTCGACCTGCACGGGGACTCCGACCGGAATATGGATCTCATTGGCCGTGCTGAAATTGAGATCCGGCCGGTCGCTCGTGTAGCGGACTTCCCACCACCACTGATGGCCAGTGATTTCGAGCCGCAGGCCCGGTGTCTGCGCCGGCGCATAGACCTGCGCCAGCACTTCGAAATTCCAGATCACGGTTCCAAGCAGGACCACAAAGGTTGCGCCGACTCCGATCCAGATCCAGGACAGGCCGCCAAGCGGAAGAAGGACCGGCAATCGCCCGTCGCGATCTGGAATCAGTGGTGGACGCCGGCGCACCAGCCCGGCGATGAGCAGGCCGGCGACAATCAGCGTCACGATGATGGAAATGATCAGTGTGCCCCAGGTCAGAGCCACTACGGGATAGGCTTTGGTTCCATGACCGATCATGTAGGTCATCGGAACTTGTGCCCAGGATGGGCAAGCAATGAGGAGAAGACCGCAGAAAACCGCGGCACGCGCGAGCTGGTGCCTAATCATTATCCATTCCATTCGCGCCCGGCACGCGAGTGTCCTGTAACGTACCAAGTGTGAAATTGTTCAAGGAACTGCCGCCTTTTTAGGCAGATTTGTCGGAACGTCTTGGCGGGCTTCCGTGCGGGAGCAGCTTGATGATTCAAGAATGACGCTCGATGGAATTCCGTCCCCGACCCGACGCGCAACGCTGGAACCGAACGACCAGATTACAATCTGGCCCATGCTGATGCGGATTATTCCAGCAACATTCTTCGGCCCATACCGGCGGGCGCCAACCAGAATGCCAACATGGCAATTGCGATCACGGCATAGATGGTTCCAGCCGGAACCCACATGATCATGCCGCCCAGTTGCTGATCCTGAAGCGGTGTTAGACCAAATTCAGGCGCCGCGGCCGTCTGCACCTGGTACAGAACCCGCGGCGCCATGGCGAGCAGCAGGCCAAGCAGACTCATGTGAGCCATCGTCGCCGAGACGTGGATTGCACCACTGCCAAGTTGCGAGCGCGGCCGGCGGAACAGTGCCCACCAGAAGATCAGCGCTGTCCCAAGGAAACTGATGTGCTGGAACCGGTGAAGGAACTCGTTTGTCACCGTGGCATCGAACAATGCCGGAGCGTGCCACACCCACAGCGCAACCGCGTGCAGGATCGTGGCGATCGTCGGATCAAGAACTCCGTTCCGGGACCGCTGAACAATGCGGCTGCGCGCGGCGCCGGTGAGCGCATTGCGCCACTTCTTAGGCATCGCGCGAAGGAAAGCCCCGATCGGCCGCGAAACCGCGAGCAGCGGCGCCGCCACCGCCATCAGGAGTTCGTGCTCGATCATATGGGCAGTGAACAGATGCTCGCCATACCAGTGCAGGGGCGAGCACAGGGCGCCAAACAGCGTCAGCCAACCGCCGGCAAAGCACAGAACCTGCCAGTATCGGATTCCGCGGCCTGCTCCGGCGCGCCGCCAAAGCAGCCAAACCCCACGCGAGTAGAGCAGCGCCGAAATCGCGAGCGGCGTAACAACCCAGAAGTCCCATTCCCAATCCGGGTACCCGTCATCGGCAATGCCGCCATGGGCCAAAGCCGGCGTTGCGATCAGGCAGAAAAACGCGGCAATCGCCGCAGACCGGAACCGGAAATGGGAAATTTGCGCCAATGCCTGCCTGACTTTGCCTGTGCGCTGACAACGCCAAGCGCACGGATCAGGTGGCACTCACGAATAGAATTTGTGCCGCCCGCAAAAAGGGCGGCCACAGCACGGGAGTCCGGGAAGGAAGGAGGATCGTCAGCCGTATGGCATGGCGGCGTCGCCGAGCCAGATATTCACGCCGACGACAAAGGCAATTCCTGCCAGCACCATTAGAAGAACATATAGCGGCTTGTCTGCCCGTAAAACCACTGCCGCGTTTGCCGGCAGCGACAGAAGACGACTACGCAACCCCAATTCTCCCCACACTGAACTCTCGAACTTCGCCACTTTATTCGATCACTGTTAAAGTGGCGTAAGGCGAATGCAGGGAAATTTATAAAACCCTAATTGAGTCAAATTGTTGTCATCAGCGAGTCAGGGTTTAGGCGAAGCTATGCGACGGGCGGAATCGAGACGATCGGCTGCACTGTCGAGAGCTGCCGCGGTGATCGCGACGTAGCGCTTCACGTCATTCCAGCGCTGCTCTTCGATAGCTTCGCGAATTCCGGGCAGCGTTTTGGCGGAATAGCCGGTGAGGCGGCCGGGCGCATAAACCACGTTCCGGTACCATGGCCGGCCGGGCAATCCGGCCTCGGGCGCGAGCGCCTGCTCGGCCTCGCTGACCAGTTTGAACAGCCGATCGGACTCCTGTGGCGGCAAGATTGTCGCATGCACCGCAATGGCGTCATCATAGGACTTTGCACTCCGCCGAAAATGCGCGACAGCGGCTTCCATTGGACGAAACTCGAACCGCGGCACCGGTTTTAGGGCCGCTGGTGGAACTTTGAGCCGGTCCGGGTCCGCGGCGAGCCTGAAGACATGAGCCCTCAGCAATCGCGCCTGTGCCGCCGCCATTTCGCGCCGATCATCGGCCAGCCTCTTCACTTCACCCAGATAGCCCGACACGGCATCGGCGAGATCGCCAAATCGCTGCGGCGGAAGGGCAGAATCGGCCAGACGCAGAACCATATGTCCCGCCATTTTGGCCAGCACCGCGGCATAGCGGAAACCCGGATCCGCGAACCGCGTGTAAAATGCTGGGGTGTCATAGGCAGAATGGTACACGCCGCCGATATCCCCCTCGCCGCCGAATCCCAAATCCACCGACTCAATCCCAAGGTGATCGAGGAACGCCGTGTAATCCGTGCCCGAACCAGGCGCCGCCAGAGGAATGTCGCGCGCAGGATTGGCTGCGATATCCGCCAGTGCGCGATCGTCGTCGCCCGCATCGGAACCGCTGCCGGCCAGCCGCAATTGCGCGCGCTTGCGCTCCAGCACCGAAACCCCTGTCTCCGGATCGGTCACGCGCGCGGCAACCCGGTTCACCAGATGCTGCAGAGACGGACTTCCGTCAGTGCTCAGAAAACCGCGACCGTTGCTATCGGAATTGATGTAGGCAACCGCCTTCTGCCTGAGTTCTGCCGCATGAGATTCGACCCACTCGGTCGAACCGGCGAGTGTCGGCTCCTCGGCATCCCAACTGAGATAGACAAGGGTTCGCTTTGGCCGCCAGCCGTGCTGCGCAAGTGCGCCGATTGCCCGCGCTTCAGCAAGCAGCGCAACCTGTCCGCTCATCGGATCAGTGGCGCCGAATACCCAGGCATCATAGTGATTGCCGCGCAGCACCCATTGATCCGGAAATGCGCTGCCCTTCATCACCGCGACAACGTCCCGGATCGTGGTCAACCGCCAATCCGATTTGACCTTGAGATGGACGGAAACTGATCCCGCCCCGACGTGATAGGTGATGGGGAGAGCGCCTTCCCAGCCGAATGGCACAACCAGTCCCTTCAATGCTGCCAAAAAATGCTGTGCATCGCCGTGCGAGATCGGCAGCACCGGAATTTTCAGGATCGACGGAGCATCGGCAATTTTCAGCCGCGGCGCCTCGGCAGTCGCCGCAATTCCCGGCGTCAGCGGATCGCCGGGATAGAGTGTTGTGTCGGCCACCGAGCCGCGCTGAAATCCCGCCGCCGGACGGGCCGGTCCATTGGGATAGGCATCGGCCACGGCGTAGCCATCGTCCCCCGGATCGGAATAGATGATGCATCCGACGGCCCCATGCTCCGCCGCGAGTTTCGGCTTTAGCCCCCGCCATCCCGACCCGTAACGGGCGATCACGATCTTGCCTTTCACGGAAACGCCCATGCGGCGCAGCGTATCGTAATCGTCGTCGGTGCCGTAATTCACATAGACCAGCGGCGCCGTCACATCGCCATCGCCCTGATAGGCGACATAGGCCGGAAGAACGGCAGCCGTTTTCGACGTCTGTCCGTCTTGCGGAATTGCAGGTTCGGTCAGGGTTGCCTTGAACCGGCCGGGCGTGACGAGTTCGAGAGTTTCCGAAACCGGCGTCGGATACAGAATCTGGAACTGCTCGATATGCGCGTCCCAACCCCACTGCTTATAGAGACTGAGAAGCATCCGGGCATTTTCAGCATCATGTTCCGAACCAACCTGGTTCGGCGCCGATGCCAATGTCCGCATCCAGCCACTCATCATCGTGGGATCAATGGCAGCATCGAACTCGCGTTCGATGTCTGCACGCGGGCTCATATGCTCTGTGGCGGGCTGTCCCGAATTGGGCCAAACGGCGCCGAGAACAGCAACGGTCAAGGCAAGAGGGATGACACAGTGCATGGGTCTGATTGCAGCGGATGCGGATTGTGCGGCTCGAAGCAACGGTTCAAGCTAGGTGTTTGCCATTGCGCCTGTCTGTGATCATTGTCACGGCGGTTGCCGCCTGCGGTGACTATGAGTAGTCCCGGGATTGGGGAGAACACGCCGATGCGGCTTGGCGTCTGGTGGTTCGTTCTATTCGGAGCAGCGGCGGTATTCGCAGCGGTATTGAGAAATCCCTACCTCCAGTAGATCCGCCGCGGTAAAGCAGCCCCCTGCACCATTCCTCGCGCTGCTCCGGACAGCCTCATGATCTCGGCATAGAATACGCACCCCCAGATGCGAAATATCTCACTCGTGCTTTCGGATGTCGACGGGACACTGGTCACCGACGACAAGCGTCTGACGGATGCATCGATCAATGCGGTTCGAAAATTGAAACAGGCAGGCATTCGCTTTGCAATCACCAGCAGCCGGCCCCCGCGCGGAATGGCGATGTTCATCAAGCCGCTGCAAATCAATACCCCCATTGCCGGATTCAACGGCGGCGCTTTTACCCGTCCCGATCTTTCCATCATCGAACAACACGTGCTTGACGCCGACTTTGCCCGGCAATCACTCGACCTTCTCAACCGCAGTGGTCTCGATGTCTGGCTGTTCAGCGGCAATGACTGGCTGGTGAGGAATCCGGGCGGGCCGCATATTGCGCATGAGACGCACACCGTGGACTTCGCGCCGAAGGTGGTTCACAGCTTCGACGACAGACTCGGCGCCGCCAATAAAATCGTCGGGGTGACTGACGATCATGCGCTGATCGCCCGATGCGAAGCCGAGGCGAAGGACATGTTCGGCGGCAACGCGTCCATCAGCCGCTCGCAGGCTTACTACCTCGACATCACCAGCATTCAGGCCAACAAAGGCATCGTTCTCGAGTACCACGCGTCACATCTCAAGATTCCCGCGGACGAAATCGCGACCATCGGCGATTCGCAAAACGACGTATTCATGTTCAAGCGTTCGGGATTCAGCATTGCCATGGGGAATGCATCCGCCCAGGTTAAAGCGCAGGCGACTGTCACCACCGATACCAACGGCGAAGACGGGTTCGCGCGCGCCATTGACCGCTTCATTCTGGGGCTTTCGCGGGCGTGAGTGCTGAACCCGCGGCGTTGATCCTGGTCGTGATGGGTGTTTCGGGCTCGGGCAAGAGCACAATCGCGCGCGAACTCGCCAATCGTCTCGGCTGGAGTTTCGAAGAAGGCGACGAACTGCATCCAAAGTCGAACATCGCCAAAATGCGCTCCGGAATTCCGCTCGACGATGCCGACCGCAAGCCATGGCTGGAGGCAATTGCCGCGTGGATCGACAACCAGCAGGCCAGGAACACGCCCGGTGTCATTACTTGCTCGGCGCTCAAACGCCGCTATCGTGATGCGATCATCGACGCCCGTTCGAATGTCCGGCTGGTTTACCTGCGGGGCAACTATGAACTGATCGCCTCACGGCTGGCGCAGCGCCACGGCCATTTCATGCCCACAAGCCTGCTGCAAAGCCAATTCGATGTCCTCGAAGAACCGGCTGCCGACGAAAATGCAGTGGTCGTCGATGCCGCTCCGTCGCCCGTTGAGATTGTCAATGCGATTATCGCCCGGCTGCATCTCGGGGCACCAGGCAGCAACCCCTGATCCTGCTTCGGTCAAATCCGCCGCAATCCACCTGCGGATTCCAATCGCAGCAAAGGTACAAGCGCGAAATTTACCGCGGTGAATGCCGCTGCCACCACAATCAGCGGCGCAATCTCACTGCCGAACACATGCTCATACAAATACGATCCCACATTGTCGGCAGCTGCACCCGAGATATTGGTGATCGCGACCATGGCGGCAAAACCGAAGCCTTCGGCTCGCTCGGGGCAGCAATCGGCAGCAAGTCCCAGACTTGCGACCAAAGTCCACATCGAAGCGGCGCCATAACAGAACTGCGCAACCGCTGCCGTTATGGGATCCATCATCAACACGAAGCTCAGCGTGCCGAGCACACCGGCAACAATGGAAAAGTACAGCATTGCCCTTGTCGTAAGGTCGCGCAGATACAGCGCATAGATGAGGCCGGCGGCGATTCCACCGACTGCGGACACCGAGTTCAGCACGCCAATATAGGCCTGGCTGAACTTCAGCCGGTCGGTCATGAAAAAATAGAGCGGCGTGTCCACTCCCGGGCTGAAGTAATAGAAGAACAGGAAGCCGCCGAGTATCCAAAGTTGCCGTGACTTCAGTGCAGTCAACAGACTGACGAAGCCGAGTTTCATGCCATCGACGGAAATCGTGTTCTTCTGCTCATGAATCAACGTCAGGGTGCAGACGATCGCGGCCAGCGGTGTGACCCCGGCGATCAACGCCGCGGCGTGGAGTGCATCCAGCGGCGTCAGCCATTGCACGAGCAAGCCGCCACCCATCGATGTTGCGACCGCCGCTACGTTGAACCAGACCCATTGCTGATTGACAAAGCGGCTGCTGGCGCCGAGCCTTTGCCCGTTTTCGACCAGTACTGCGCCGGACAGCGTGCTGACGATCGCCATGCCGTAGATCGCCATCAGCAGCACGATCAGAAGCGCATCCGGCGCACCCGTCGCCATGACCGCGAAATAGCCTATCGCCGCAGCCGCATTGGCGAGCAACAGCCACGACTTCCGGCGATAGCCGAACAGCGGAACGAAATCCGAAACGATTCCGTAAAGCGGTTTGAAGAACCACGGCAGATTGAACACCGTGAGAAAGGCGGTGATCTGCACCGCGGTCCAGCCATGCACCTGTTTCAGGTAGTAATTCAGCGGCTGGGAGATCAACCCGTCGCTCTGGCAAATTCCTTCAGCGAGATAAACCGCCGCGAAAAACAGCAGCAGCCGCTTCATGCCGTTGCGTTCGGCACTGCGGGCAAGCACTGGCGTGGCAGCAATATCGGTCATCAAGCGTTTTCCGCCGAAGTGGCTACCGGTTCGGCGCAGAAAACGCGCCAATTACAAATGGAAGGGCATATCGCGATTTAGCAAAATCGCAATATGCCCTGCAGCGAACCTGCCGGACCGGCAGCCAATTGGCAAATTTTCAGGATTTCGATCCGGTGCCGACTGCGGCCAAAGCGGACTTTTGAATTGATGTTACTGCGGCGGTGGTCTGATTGAATGCCGGTATCGGTGCGTCCTTGACGATGCGCGACCCACCCGGTCTCCACCCCATGGTCACCCGGCGGCTGTGGAGTTTTTCCAGCGTCGGGCGATGGCCGACGCTGATGATGGTTACGCCCGGCAGCTTGCGCTCGATCGCTTGCATTACATCCGCCTGGCCCGCGACGTGCAGTGCCGAGGTCGCTTCGTCGAGCACCACAATGTCGGGCCGGTGCAGCAGCAGCCGCGCGATCGCGAGCCGCTGTTTCTCACCTTCAGACAGGATATTCACCCACGGCGCAACGGCGTCGAGTTGCGCCGTGAGATGCCCGAGTCCCGCCGCGGCGAGCGCATCGGCAGCTTCGTCACGACCGACCTGATCCGGTCGCGCCGGATAAACCAGAGCATCGCGCAACGATCCCGCCGGCACATAGGGACGCTGCGGCACGACGAGAATACGCTGTCCCGCCGGGTGCAGAATTTCGCCGCTGCCCCATGGCCAGCACCCGGCGAGCGCGCGTACCAGTGAGCTCTTGCCACTGCCGGAATCGCCCATGAGCATCACATGCTCGCCCCGGCGAATGGACAAATCCGCCCGATGCACAATCGGCCGTCCATTGTCGAGCGTCACCGACACACCGCGCAGTTCCAGCGTGGCCCCGGCTTGCGCACGCCGCACAATTGTTCCCGCCGGTGTCGCCTCTGCTCCTTCTGCAGCATCCAGCGCCACCATCAGGCTCGCCACGCGCCGTGCCGACGCAGTCCAGTCGCCCAGACGCGTCTAGTTTTCCATGAACCAGCTCAGCGCGCCTTGAACGATGCTGAATGCGGATGACAATTGCATCAGCTCGCCGAGCGACATTGTGCCGTCGAGATAGCGCGGAATGCACAGAAAGATCGGCACCAGCCCGCAGAGCTGTCCACTGCCCTGCTGCACGATGACGGTGCGCATGTTCTGGACCATCAATTCGCGCCAGCGCGCGACCACGCTATCAAAGGCGCCACCCAGCCGCGCACGCTCGGCCTCGCCGCCGCCCAGGAGTGCGATGCTCTCGGCGTTCTCGCGCACGCGCGTCAGCGCGTAGCGGTATTCCGCCTCCGACTGATTTTTGCTCTCGGTGATGGCAATCAGGCGGTACGCCACACCGAGCATCGAGCCGTTGACGATGAGCGCGTAGACAATGGCTGCCAGCACGAGGAAGCCGGGAATGGTCAGCGATGTCCGGCCCAGCGTCACGTGCAGCGAACCGCCGGTGACCCACAACACCGCAATGAACGTCACCGCCGAGAGCAGCGAAGTCAGAAAACCGGTGACGAAATCGACCGGCATTTCAGTGGCGACGCGAAGATCGTCATTGATACGATGTTCGGGATTCTTGTGGTCGCCGCCGACCAGTTCGAGCCGGTAAAACCGGCTATTGGTCAGCCAGCGGCGCAACAAATGGCCATTCAGCCACGCGCGCCACTCCCGTTGCATGGTCATTCGCCCCCATTGCGCGAACACGCACAGCACGAGGTAAATCCCGACAATCAACGGAAACACTAATGCCTGGTGAAATGCCGAAGGCGCGTTTTTCGCGCCCAACGCATCGAAGAAATACCGGTTCCAGAGATTGATGCCGTAAGTGATGCCGAGACTGACAAACACGACGAATGTCAGACTGACGGTCACGATCCAGGTGAAGCGCGATCCTTCACCCGTCCAGAAGCCGCGCGCGCTGCGCCAGAACCGGCGCAACAACATGGCGCGCGACCACTCACCCGAAGAAACAGGGCCGGACGTCCTGCCGGCAGATGTCATGCGCTCCCCTATTTTCCCGACAGCGGAATCTGGATCGTGACGCGGTCTTCGTTCCCGACCGTTCTCGTGATGTGCCCCTTGCCGGTAAGATCTTCGGCCAATTCAATGCTGCCGGGACCCACTTCGATTTTCTTTCCGCCCATCAGTTCGATCTCACCGTGGCCGCTGATTGTGACTACATATTGACGCCGTGGTGCGGTGTGCCAGTCGGCGACACGCCCCGGAGGCGCGCGATGAATTTCCGCACCCGAATTTGCCATCAATTTGTAAACGTCGTTTCCCCCTGCGGGTGCAAAACTCGCTTCAATTTCTTCCGAATGGGTTTGGCCATCTGGACCGGTGAAGAGCCGGTTGATCATGACCGGCTTGTGCTTCTGCGCCGCGCTGTCGGCGCTTTGTGCTGGAATGGCGAGGCACAATCCGATGAGGCCGATGCTCGCGGCTGAAATCCGTACCAGATTCATAATCTTCCTCCGTTCCGCCCGATGCAGCCGATGCGATAATATGATGGACGGCTGCAACCACCGGAAGCATCACCGCATCGGACGAAAAAGTCCATTGCGTCTGCGTCTCCGCCGCGCACTCTGGATAAGAGGCGGCCCTATTTGCTAGCGTGACGGCCGGCATTTGAAGACCGGTTTCCTTCGGGAGGGAAAACATGAAAAGTACCGCGATCACGATCGCCGGGAGCGTCGCTTGCGTGGCTCTGGGCTGCTGTTTTGCGCTGGCACAGCAGGCGCCGCAGACCGCACAGCCGCAGCACCCGATGACTTTCTTCATCACCAGCCGGCCGATGATGCACGGCGGCAATCTTGGCGGCCTCGCCGGCGCGGATGCACATTGCCAGGAACTCGCCACCGCTGCCGGCGCCGGCAACCACACCTGGCACGCTTATCTCAGCACCCAGGCACGCCCGGGGCAGCCCGCTATGAACGCACGCGACCGCATCGGCACGGGCCCGTGGTACAACTTCAAGGGTGACATGATTGCGCAGGATCTTGCGCATCTGCACGGCGACACGCTCGACCTCGCGCGGTTCGGAAACAACCTGACCAAAGTCACCGACCTCACCGAAAAAGGCGAAATCGTTCCCGGCCTGAATGAGGGGAAGGACCCACATGACCGCGAATGGGCCTATATCATGTCGCATCCGCAATCCAACCACCACGAAGTGCTGACCGGTACGCGTCCGGACGGAATGGCGTTCACGGACAATCGCGACCACACCTGCAACAACTGGACCAGCGAGGCGAAGGGCAACGGTAATATCCGCACCAATACCCGTGCTGCCGTGCAGGTCGGCATGTCGGATCGCAATGGCGGCGGCAATGGATCGTGGAATTCGGCCCACAGCTCCACTGGTTGCAGCAATGACGATCTCGCCGGCGCACATGGCGAAGGGATGTTCTACTGCTTTGCAGTCAATTAATCAGTATCAGGATCAAACAGATGAAGAGAGTCGTTACACTTGCCGCCGCGGCGGCCGCCGCACTGGCGGGAGGATCGATGTTCGCCCTCGCCCAAGCCCCCGGGCCGCAGGCCGGGCATACCATGAGCTTTTTCGTCACCAGCGCCGGAATGGGTAATGGCGCCAATCTTGGCGGACTTGCCGGCGCGGATGCGCATTGCCAGCAGCTCGCCGCCGCGGTCGGCGCCGGCAACAAGACCTGGCACGCTTTCCTCAGCACTCAGGCGCGCCCTGGACAGCCCGCGATCAATGCCCGGGACCGCATCGGGACCGGACCCTGGTACAATCAGCAGCGCATTCCAATCGCCACCAATCTCAGCGTTCTGATGGGCGATACGCTGGAGGAGGCGCGGGTCGGAAATAACCTGTTCAAGGAGACTGCGCTCGACGAACACGGCAACAAGATACCGGGCGTCCTGGAAGCTCCCAATGTGCAGCACGATATGCTGACCGGTTCACAACTGGATGGCCGCGCCTACACGGATAATGCCGACCATACCTGCAACAACTGGACCAGCAACGGACAGGGCTCGGCGCAGGTCGGGCACTCCGACAGGATGGGCGGTGGCGGCACGTCGTGGGTATCGATGCACCCAACCCGCGGCTGCGGTCAGCAGGATCTCGTCACGACCGGCGGAGCCGGCCGCTTCTACTGTTTTGCGATCAACTGAACAAAATGAATCACGCGGAGACGCGGAGAACGCAGAGATCTTGAGTATGTAAGGGGGAACTGCTCCCCTGTAGGTCACGCCACTGGTATCTCTGTAATCTCCGCGTCTCCGCGTGAAAAAATTTCCCTCCGCGCTGCAACGCGGCAGCCCTGACCGCGTATCCGAACGTCACCCAGCATTGTTCCGGAGCGTTCCATGGACAAACCATTCCTTACCGATATCCAGACGCTGCGCGACCGCGCGCGCCAGAACCTCGATCAGGGCGCCGTCACCAGGACCTATCAGGGTGACCTCAACCGGACGATTGAAATCCTGCAATCGGTGCTGGCCACCGAAATCGTGTGCGTATTGCGCTACACCATGCACGCGGTTGCCGCGCAGGGCATATCGAGCGAGGCGGTGAAAAAAGAATTTGCCCAGCACGCGAAAGAGGAGCAGCAGCACATGGTCATGGTGGCCGAGCGCATCAACCAGCTCGGGGGCAAGCCCAACTTCGATCCCGACGGACTCGCAAGCCGTTCGGCCTCGGAATATTCCGAAGGCGGCAATCTCGTGGAAATGATCCGGGAAAACCTGGTCGCAGAACGCATCGCGGTCGATCACTATCGCGAACTGATCCGCTATTTCGCCGACAAGGACCCCGGAACGCGCCTCATGATCGAGCGCATATTGGCGGTCGAAGAAGAGCACGCCAACGACATGCATGATCTTCTCGTGGCGCATGAAGGGCGGCCACCGCTTCAACGCTGATTGATCAGTCCGGGCCCGCAGCGGCGCGATCGACAAACCAGATCAGTTCACCTTGCGGCCGCACCCTCGCAGCCGGCGCATCACTTTGGCCGGAGCGGATCGCCCTGAACATTTTCGCCTTCGATTCGCCCTGCACCAGAAACGCAACATGCCGGCTGCTTTGGATCGCGGGATAGGTCAGCGTGATCCGCACTTCCGGCCGTCCATGAGGGACGGCTGCGACCCAATGCGTCCGGTCCTCCAACACCCGTTCGCCGGGAATCAATGATGCGGTGTGACCATCATCTCCCATGCCGAGCAGCACGATATCGAACAGCGGCTCATCGGGAATGAGCGATTCCTGTCCGTAGATTCTCTTCAGAGTCGATTCGTATCGCGCAACGGCAGCATCGGGATCGCCATCGGTCGGTATGGGAAAGATGTTTTCGCGTGGAACCGGAATGCGCGACAGCATCGCCTCCTGCGCCATCCGGTAATTGCTGTCCGGATCATCATGCGAGACGAATCGCTCATCTCCCCAGAACCACAGAATCCTGCCCCATGGTACGCGCTTGCGGAATTCGGATGAGGCCAGCAGCTCGTAAAGTTTTTTGGGCGTCGATCCACCCGAAAGTGCAACCCTGAATCGATCATTCGAAGCGGCCGCAAGCTGGGCAAAGTATTCGGCGACCCGGTGCGCCAGAGCCTCAGCGTCTTTGGCGATTTCCACCCGCCCGTGAAAGTTTGTCATTGCTTAACCGCCTTCGGCAAATTTTCCGCACAAGACAGCCCGATATGGGCTAAACTGGCGTGTATACGCGTAACGGGCTCCGGACATGGCTATGCAGACAACGATCAGAGTAGCGGCACTGACAGGGTTCGTCATTCTGGCGGCCGCTTCGGCGCATGCCCAGGGCTGGTACAATTACGATATGCCCCGTGTGCCGGATCCCGCGCTTGCGCAGTCGCAGTCGAACCCGATCAGCTTCACCGATTATTTTTCCAGTCCGGGTGGCGGGCTCTATTCGACATCGGTGCACGGGTTCACCAACAATCTCGGCGACGGCGTATCGGTCAGCGTGTTCAGCTCGGTTTCCAACGGACCTGCCGGCCTGATTTCCGGGATTGGTTCCAGGGGGCTTGTTCCCGGGTTTCCCGGCAGCATTGCCACCAACTATGCCAGTGGCCTCAATATGGATCCTGCGGTTGCGATGCCATCGAGTGTCGCGGGGCGGATGTCGTTCAATCTGGGCGGCGGTTTGTCCATGGACTTCCTTGGCGCTATGGCGAGGGGGCCGGCGAGCGGATTTTATTTCAGCCCGTTCAACAACGGCTATTCGACCACCGTCGGCACCGGCTTTACGATGAATTTCGGGCATGGCGGGACATTCAGCCTGATTGGCAGCGTATCGCGCAGCTATGGTCCGTGCGGCGGATTCGCTTTCGGCTGCCGCTGAATCCGCGGGCCGGCTGTTTTCGGCCCCTGACTGTTCGCCTCCAGTTCGCTATTGTTGCGTCTGCTGCCATTGGCCCGCGACTCATTCATAACGCTGGAGGGAAATCGTCATGAAGACCATGTCGAAACTCATCGCTTTCACGGCGGCGGCCTGCCTGTTCGCCCTCGTTTCCGGTGCTCCGGCGCAAGCAGGTGAGATCACGGTCGTCGCCGGCGGTGGCCCGTTGCCCGATGTCATGGGCACATTGCTTCCGATGTTCGAAAAGGCAACCGGCAACACGGTCAAATTCAACTCGAAAGGCGCCCCCGCGATCACCGCCGATATCAAATCCGGCGCCGCGGATGTTGTGATTACAAACACCGAAGACGTCGACAACCTCGCGAAGAGCGGCGATGTCGCCGCGAACGGCAACACGCTGTTGATGATTTCCAAAGTCGGCATCGCGGTGAAGGCTGGTGCGCCACGGCCGGATGTGAGCACCCCCGACAAGCTGAAAGCCGCGCTGATGGCGGCGAAGAGCGTCGGATACAGCCAGGGTTCCAGCGGCCGGCATATGCAGACCGTATTCCAGAAACTCGGCATAACGGATGCGATCAAGGGCAAAGCCGTCGTCGTACAGGGCCGGCCGGTGGGCGAAGCCATCGCATCGGGCGAAGCGCAAATTGGCTTCCAGCAGGTTGCCGAGTTGCGGCCGGTTAAAGGCGTCGATCAGTTTGGCGAGTTGCCACCGGCGCTGCAGACGAAGATTCCCTATTCCGCCGGCATTGCCGCGAAGGCAAAGGATCCGGCAACCGCACGTGCGCTGGTGAACTTCCTGCGGTCTGCTGCGGCGCAGGAAGTGCTCAAGCGCAAGGGCATGGACCTCCCCTGATCTTTTGAAATGACAACGCGAAATCGCTGCGAGGAATAAAATGGCGATTGATCTTATCGTGAATGGCGTCAAGCATTCCGTCGATGCCGCGCCGGATACTCCGCTGCTCTGGGTGATCCGCGAACATCTCCGGCTGACCGGCACGAAATTCAGTTGCGGCATCGCCCAGTGCGGCGCCTGCACAGTGCATATCGATGATCGTCCGGTCCGCTCCTGCAGCATCCCGCTCTCGGCGGTGGGGGAACGGAAAGTGACGACTATCGAAGGCTTGTCGCCGGATACAACGCACCCTGTGCAGCTGGCGTGGATCGAACTCGATGTCCCGCAATGCGGCTATTGCCAATCGGGGATGATCATGGCCGTCGCAGCGTTGCTGAAGCGCCATCCACAACCGACAGATGCCGACATTGACACCGAGGTGACCAACGCCTGCCGTTGCAGCACCTATCACCGCATCCGGCAGGCGATCCATCTCGCCGCCGCAAAAATGTCCACGCAAGTGGGGAAACTCTGATGGCCGACCATGATTCCAGCCAACTCGACCGCCGCGATTTTCTCGCCACCGCTGCCGCGGCAACCGGCGCCCTTGTCGTCGGCTTCTGGATGCCGCCGCGCGCGAACGCGCAAATCATTCATCCCGAGGGCGCCGCATGGGCGTTAGATCCTGGAATTCCCGAGGTGAATGCCTGGGTCGTCGTCGCACCGGACGACACGGTGACCATTCGCATCGGCCAAACCGAGCTCGGCCAGGGCGTATGGACGTCCAATGCGATGATGGTGGCCGAAGAACTGCAATGCGACTGGAGCAAAGTCCGGCCGCAATATGCCTCCGCCAATCGCGACGCCCGCGAAATGGCGCCGGCCTGGACGCTGAAGGTGCCCGGGCATGGGGCGCAGGATCCGTATAGCGGCGGCGTGCCCGAATTCGGCGATCGCAAATCCGACGGCGTCAATGGTATTCCAGACACCCTGTACCGCCGTATGCGGACGAATGGCGTCGGTTCGGTCCGGGACGGCCGCTATTATCTGCAGCTTGCCGGCGCCGAAGCGCGCGAGCGGCTGCTGTTGGCGGCTGCGAAAACCTGGAACGTGCCGGTCGAAGAACTCAGCTCAGCCAATAGCGTGATCACGCATGCACCAAGCGGGCGCACCACCACCTATGGCAAAGTCGCCGCACTCGCCGCCCAGACTCCGCATCCCCATCCCGAAGCGATCCGCATCAAGCCCCCGATGGAATGGAAGCTCATGGGGACAGAGCAGAAAAATCTCGATGTGCCTCTGAAAGTTGCGGGCAAGGCGGAGTACGGAATTGACGTTTTTCTGCCCGGCATGAAATGGGCGGCGGTCGGGTCATGCCCGGTCTATGGCGGCAAGGTCAAAAGCTACGACTTCGACCGCATTCGCCACGAGCCCGGCGTCATTTCCGCCATCCAATTCCCCATTCCCGATCCATCTTTGATCCGCGGCCATGTCTTCGGCGCCGGCGTCGCCGTGCTCGGCGAGACCTGGTATCAGGCAAAGTCCGCGCTCGACAAAATGCCGATCGAATGGGACGTGCCGCCGGAATTCGCGGCGCGGAACACCGCCAATATCCGCGCCGACCTGCTCGCCTCGCTGAAGGAGCCCGGCAAAGTCGAGGTCAATCTCGGCGACTGCGATGCCGCGTTTCGCAACGCCGATAAGATTGTCGAAGCGACTTACTCCGTGCCTTATCTTCCGCGCGCGCGGATGGAGCCGGGAAACGCCACCGTGCTTGTGACCGACAACCGGGTGGATATCTGGCTCGGCGATCAAAGCCCGCAGGAGACGCGCCGCTCGGGCTCCCGCATCACCGGGATTCCCGAAACAAATGTCTATGTCCATTTGTGCCACCTTGGTGGCGGCTACGGCCGCAACGGCAATGGTCCGCAGGCGGAACAGGCAATCTACATCGCCAACCAGAATCGCGGCACGCCGATCCACATGCTGTGGACGCGCGAGGAAGACTTCGTCGGCACGACTTTCCGGTCGATCGGTGTCGCCCGGTTGCGCGCCGCGCTCGATCGCGACGGATGGCCCATGGCCATCGAGGTCCGAACGGCAACCGATGTCGACGCCCCCGGACAAACAACCGGATTCGATGTCGCCCCGCGATATTTTGCGCCCAATTACCGGTTCTCAACCCACAGCCGGAAATTCCACATTCCCGTCGGCACACGCCGCGGAGTTGGCGCGCCGGCGCAAACCTATTACCGCGAAACTTTCATGGACGAACTTGCACATGCCGCCGGCAAGGACCCCTATCTTTACAGGCGTGAGCTGATCGCCCGCACCAATCTTCCGTACAAAGCGGACATGATCAAGGCACTGGATATGGCAGCCGAAATGTCGGGTTGGGGCAAGCCGCTGCCGAAGGGCACGGCTCGCGCCATCGCGCTGGAGGAACACGGCGCGGAGGGCGATGGCATGGCGACCATCAGCGCCATGGTGCACACCGTTTCCATCAGCCGCGCCGGAAAGGTCCGCGTTGAGCGCGTCGATGTCGCCCATGAAGAGGGATTCCGCCTCGTCAATCCGCTGTCGGTGAGAAAGCAGATCGAGGGCCAGATCGTGTGGTTCTACAACGACGCGATGAACCAGGAATGCACGGTCGAAGAAGGCCGCATCGCTCAGCACAATTTCGACCAGTTCATCCTGTCGCGAATCGTCGACACGCCGCCCGAAATCAATATCCGGTTCTTCAACACCGGGCATTGGATGAACGGCATGGGCCACGACCGTGGTACGTCGATCCAGTCGGCGATCGGCGATGCCATTTTCCAGATCACCGGCAAGCGCTATCGCGACTTGCCGTTCCGCAACCACGATCTCACCTGGGCTTGACCAGCGACGCGACGGAGGGGCGCATGAGCAGCACGAGCGACCGGCGGAAATTTGTCCAGACCGCGGGCTTGGCGGCATCCGCATTATTGCTATCTTCAGGAGCGGCCGCCGCCGCTGCGCCAGGCTCTCAAACGTCCGGCGTGCCGAGAACCATGGGCGCGCGATTTCGTGCCCTGATGAATGGACCGGAACCGCTGATTTGCCCTGGCGCGTTCGACATCCTCTCCACACGTCTGTGCGCGTTTCACGGGTTCAAAGCGGCCTTTGTCGGCAGCAGCGTCGCCAATCAGGCTCTGGTTGGGTCGCCCGATCAGGCAATCGTCACGGTGTCCGAAATCGTCGATTATGACAGCGTGATTGCGTCGAATACGGACATTCCGATTCTTGCTGATGTTGATGATTTCGGCGCCACACCGCTGAATGTTTACCGCTTCGCAAAGCAGGCCGAGCGCGGCGGCATCGGATGCGCTGCTTTCGACGACCGCATGCCGAGGAACCGCGCGACCAATTATGCGGTGCCCGGCGTAATGCCGAAGGACAGGATGATCGACAACATCCATGCCGCAGCGGATGCACGTACGGATATGGTGATTATCGCACGCTGCCTTGCGCCGGCTTCCAACGGTTCCAACGCGGAATTGCTCGATCGGGCCGCCGCCTATGCCGATGCCGGCGCCGATGCCGTCTGGATCGGATTACGCACGCCACAGGATTATACGAAAGCGGCCGATCTGATCAAAAAACCGCTCATGGCTGGTGTCGGCAACGCGAATATCCCCGCGACCGTCGATGCCATGAGGGCAGCCCGGATTACAGTTGGGCAAGCCGTCACCATGGTGAATTTCGCCTTGGGTGCAGTCGACCGGGCGCTGGTGGAATTGCAGGGCACGGGCAAGCTGACGGAGGCGAGAAGGAATGCGCTCGATCCGCAGACCTCGGAGAAGATTGAGCAGGTCGCAGAACTCAGTGCCCTCTCGCGCAAATACAATCTGCCCGCCGCTGGCTCGCCGGCCGAGCGCTAAGCCGGGACTGCATCCAGCGGCGCGACGAGTTTGACGCCTTCGACATGCACACCGCGTCCGGAGCGGCCTTCGCGCTGTTCTTTGGGAATCGGGCGGCCTTCGGCTTCAGAAAGCCATAACCGCAACAAGTGACGTTTGCGCTGATCTTCTGGCCAATCCTCATATTCGCGCCGGGTGTGAAGCGTGACGAAATTGTTGAGGAACTGGATGTCGCCCTGCTCGAACGGTACGTCGAGCGCACATTCATCGGCGGTTTTGCGATAGAAGGCCACCGCCTCTTTCTGCGCCGCCGTATAAGGCGGGACGCCCGGAATCTTTTGTGCCTTATCGATCGCGGCGCCGGCTCCAGTGGCGCTGAAATATCCCTCGGTGAATGAGAAAATCGGCTGTTTGAAATATGGCCTGTCGCCCGGATTTTGCTCGCCGGAACGCGAGCGGCAAAAGTCCTCGCATAACACTTTCGCAAGATCCGGCCGCTGCTCGAGGATGCGGTTGTACACACTAACTGAGCTCGCAACGCGGCTTTCGCCGCCATGTTTTGCCCCCTGCAAACAGAGCAGGCCGACGAAATCGGCGCCATCGGCGTGGAACAGCATTTCGGACCTTGTCATATAGCCGCGCGTGTTCGCCTCCGCGTAATCGCCCCCAAGGTCTTTCACATGGCCGAGGATGTGTCCTTGCGCATTCTGGGAAACCGCTTCTCCAAGATGGCTGCCGAGTCCAAGAAATGCGATGGCAATTGCCCCCCGATCGAACCGCGTCACCGGAAAATTCTGAATCATCACCATGCCGCGGCCGTCCCTCAACTCGTGCCGGATGTCGGCCAGAATTTCGGCCAATGCATTGAGGCGGAAATTCTTCCGGTTCACCGACTCGATTGCGATGCCATTGCGGCGAACAAACGCTACGGCGTCGGATAGTTCGCCGACATCGCGCCCGGTAATGCGATAGCTCCAGTCCGCGACCGCTCCAAAATCTTCCGGTGACCAGCCGGCGGGATCAATCACCGGCTCCATTGCCGCCGCCGGCAAACGCTTCACTTTGCCGAAACTGCGAAACTGACCGATGTCACCCGTGGCGAATGCCTCCGTGTGCGGATTTGGCTATGATAATTTAGCACAGTTTTCCGGTCCGGACGCGGCTCAGGAAGCCCAGGATTGAATCCCTGGTCATGTCAGGCATTATGATGGTCCCGAACCGGGTCCAGATCACGAACCGCCATGAAGTTGGTGTCCATCGCTGCGCTTGCAATCGCGCTGGTTGCCCGGCTCGCAGCCCCTGTTCAGGCAGCCGAATTTTACCAGGGCAAGACGCTGACCCTTGTCGTGGGATATGCGAGCGGCGGCGATTACGATCTCAATGCAAGGCTGATCGCACGCCATCTGGGCCGCTTTGTCCCGGGTGACCCAACGGTCGTCGTGAGCAATTTGCCCGGCGCCGGTTCGTTGCGCTCGCTGGAATATGTCGAACGGGTTGCGCCGAGGGACGGCACGGTCCTGGAAATGTTCGATTTCACCCAAATTACCAATTCGCTGCTGACGCCCGACAAGGTGCCGATCGACTTCCGCAAATTCAAATGGATCGGCAGCGTCGCGGAGGACGTCGCGGTCTGCTATGTCTGGCACACGGTCAGTGCGAAGACGCTTGCCGACATGCAGCGGCTGCCCGTGATCTATATGGGCCGGACCAATCCCGGTTCTTCTTCCGATATTGAGCAAAAAATTCTGCGCCGGCTGTTCAACGTCAATGTCCGCTCTGTCGCCGGCTATAGCGGCAGCGCGGAAGGTTTCATCGCTGTGGAACGCGGCGAACTCAACGGCGGCTGCATCACCTGGGCGAGTCTGCCGCCGTCGTGGATTTCGGGAAACAGCATCACGCCTGTCCTGCGGATCACATCGGCGACGATGCCGGACCTGCCGGCGAGCGTGCCAAGCGCATCCGACCTGCTCAAGGACAAACGCGACCGTGCGGTTTTGCATCTGCTCACGTCGGCCGGCGAGCTTGGCAAGCCATTGGTGTTCAGTAATCAGGTGCCGGACGATCGCGTGGGAATACTGCGCAGCGCATTTAGGGAGATGGTGAAGGACAGCGCATTCGTCAACGATGCGAAAAAAATCCGCCAGGTGGTGCGGCCCACGTCTGGTGATGCTGCGGTGAAAATTCTGGACCGGATTTATTCGAGCCCACCCGGAATTGTGCAGGCCGCCCGGGCAATCGCGATGGAATGAGCGGGTCGAAGACCCCTGCCCCACAGTTCCCTAAGTCTGGTGTTCGGATTAACGTGTTTTTCGCTTGTCCTGCCGTGACGCCGGGCCGGTCAGACGGGCATGGCTTTGAAGGAGGAGTTTGCATCATGAATCGCCAAATTTGCGCATTCACTTTCGCCATGGCCGGGGGACTCGCCGGCTTTGCCGTGCTCGCCCAAGCCCAGGCGCCAAATCCCCCGCTGACTGTGCACAAGGTGAAGAACAACATCTATTTCGTCGAGGGCGGCGGCGGAAATGCCGGAATCATCATCGGCCAGAACGGGGTCATTGTCGTCGACACCAAGACCACCGCCGCGGCCGGCAAGGGCATCGTGGATGCGGTGGCAAAACTTACCCCGAAGCCGATCACGACGGTCATCCTGACCCACAGTGATGCCGACCATGTCAACGGTCTGATATCATTTCCGAAGGGCGTTACCATCATCGCGGATCAGAACGACCGCAGGGAAATGGAAGCGGCACTCAACGCCGGCGCGCGCGGTGCACCGCCGACCGAATATCTGCCGAACAAGATCGTCAGCCATGCGCAGGAAACCGACACGATTGACGGCGTGAAACTGACGCTGATCCATGTCGCGCCCGCGCATACCAGCGGCGATCTCGCAGTTTACCTGCCCGCGGAAAAAACGGTCTTCAGCGGCGACCTGATTGGCGGCAATGATCCGCTGATCCATCTGCAAAAGAATGGCACGTCCCAGGGCTGGATCGATTTTGTCTCGGCGCTCACGCAACTCGACGCCAACACCTATGTGCTCGGCCACGCAAATCCCGAGACGAAGGCGCAGGTGGAGGCGCATTTGAAACACGCCGAAGACAAGCGCGCCAGAATCGCGGCTATGGTGAAGGAGGGTAAGTCGCTCGAAGAGGTCAAAGCCGCGTTCGGAGAAACCCCCAAGCCGGGCGCTGAAGCACCCCGTTTCCCGAGCTTCACGGAAACGACCTATCAGGAACTGACCAAAAAGTAGAATTCAACACAACCAAAACGAAACTTGTCACGCGGAGCCGCCGAGGGCGCGGAGATATCCAGTGTGTGAAGACGAATTGGCTCGCCTGTACAGCGTGTCAGGGATACCTCTGTGATCTCCGCGCCTCCGCGTGAAATCTTTCTTATTGCACTTGGTAACATTGTAAGTCGGCCGCGACGGTCAACGGGCCGGTATAGGTTTTCTTGACGTCGGCCAGTGCTGCGTCCAGATCGAAATTTCCAATATGGCTGAGCACCAGCCGTTTCGGATGCGCGCTTTGCGCCACCTGTCCGACGACAAGGGGAAGCGCCTGAATGGGATTATTTGCGCCCACGCCGATTGCGAGATGCATGATCAAAAGATCGGCGCCCTGGGCAAAAGCGGGAAAGCGCGGATTGGTCCCGTTCTGATCCGAGCTGTAGACGACAGTCTTGCCCTGGGTTTCGATGCGATAGGCCAGATTCGGCAGATTCCCATGCGGAATACCCATCGCCGTGACTATGATGCCGTCGCGATCCCAGACCGGTGATGGATCGGTTTTGGTTACGTCGAGATCATGCGCGTCGATCCGCATCTGCGTCGGATTCAATGGCGCGTTCGCCATCACAGAACCAAGTACCTCGTAAGCGCCGGTCTTCGGGTCAAAAAGCCGGGACACGAATGTCGTGAATGGTGGCGCGGCTTCGTCACCCGTTGGTCCAAAGATCGGCAGCGCATCGCGCCGCGTCTGCCGCGCCGACCACATCACCGCAGGTAGATCAGATACGTGATCCGGGTGCAGATGGCTGATGAGCACCATCGAAATGTCGCTGAAGCGCGCACCCGATTGCGCCAGGCGGCCGTAACTGCCGCCGCCGGTATCCATCAATATCTTTGCCTGATTGCCGATCCAGAGCAGGTAACTGGTGTTGGCCCGGTCCTTCACATAACCGGGCGCTCCTGAGCCCAGCACCTGCACCGCAACGGGATTCCCGGTGCAGGTCTGCGCGAGAGCGCCAGTTGAGGCAGTGAGGGCAATTAAAAGAAGTCCCAGCGAACGGATCATCGGCGCAGCCTTTTAAAACTGGCCGACGATAGCATTCATCGGCGACGCGGGAAAATCCTCGCTCGAGAATCTGTCCCGCGTGCGTCCGGAAGTTGGACTGTCAGCTTTTCCAGAATGGTTTGCCCAGATCAATTTGACGCGGGCTGCTGATCATGCCGACACCGGCACCCACAACGCCTCCGACAACCACGCCAGGAGGTCCAGCGACAAGGCCGATCCCGGCGCCGATCGCGGCACCTGAAAGTGTGCGATCAGTCTGCACCGTCCCGCAGCCCGCCAGTAGCGTCGTTGCAAGAACCACCATAAGAGCTGTCCGCATTTGCATCCCCATTTTGGCCGAATCTAACGCCAAGCTAGGGGCAAAGTTCCTTCGATTTCACCATCGGCAGGAACTGTGCCTCACGGATGTCACAGCGTTCTCACAGTAAATCTTCGTCCGTTTATTAAATCTTCACGTTCTAGACGAGTCCTGGGGCAAGGTTCCGTGGCGTGAGCGATAAGTACAACGTGTACCGTGCGTACGCTGCATTTTGCCAGCGGATGTCCCGCGAGAGTCAGGGCGACGACCGCAAGCTTACTTGGCTCCAACTCGCAGCAGACTGGCTGGCCCTGATTCGCGATTCTTCGAGGGACGATTCCAAAGCGGATTTTCGTACGAATGGCGTCGCCAGGACGGGATCGACGGAAGAACAGCATCCGCCCTCGGTGACAGCTGTGGCCGGAGAGAAGCTGCCTGTACCGATGGAATCAGCGCCCGACCGCTGACCGCGCTCGAATCTTACCGCGTCCAACCCGGAATCATGCCCTTGCTCTTACGGCGCTTTATCTGAGCGGCGGTGCACCAAGCTTGCCGCCGGTCTCGACGTTTTGGCAGACATTTTCGACAATCCGCTGCCGCTCGTCCTTTGAATTCTTGCGCGAGTAAGTGACGGTCCGGTGGAAGACCGCCCTGAAGATTTTTGGATCGGTTAGTGTCCAGTCGGACCTTATGATGTTGCCATCGGGGGAAAGCGTCCAGCGTTCGACAAAATGCAGCTCGTCGGAATGCGGAAAACCGCTGCTGTCGACCAATGTCTCTTCGTCGATATTGGTGGTGTCGATGACCAGCACGTTGCCATCCCAACTCGCGATCGAATCGCCCATGAAGGTCGGGAAGTAGTCCTTGCGGTGCGTGTTCTGGAAATAGATTTCCCGTCCGGGTCCCAGCCATTCGCCCAGTATCGCGATGTGATCCGGCTTTTGCAGGATGTCGAAAGTCCCGAACATCGCCAACCGCGGAATCCCGAGCGGGTGACACATCAGGCCGGTGTCAATGGCGGGATCGCCGCGATCGACCCCGGCCTTCTTGATCGCATAAAGCCGCTGTCCCTCTGGCGTCATGTCCATCTGATCACGCGGCAGCAGAACCCCATTTCCGCAATTGGTCCGGCACTGCCACAGGCCGCTGAAGTCCGGATGACCATCCATCATCGGCTGAGCGCCGGCTGCACTCGAAAGCAAACTCCATGCGAGCGTGGCGCATGCGGCAGTTCCCAGAGCAGTGCGTCGAATGTTCACCTGAATCTCCTCCGTGACAGACGCAAAGAAACCGCCTCGCCCTGTGTTCGGGGCGGCAGCGGGTCCTTCAGCATACGATTGCCGGCGCTGACCGCTTATTGCGGTGGTCCGCCACGACCGAACACGTGACCGTCCGACGTGGTGACCCGAACGATCTGTCCGCCGGCCGTTCCGTCCTTGAGCGGATGAACTTCCATGGTGATCTTATCGCCCACTTTCACCGAATCTTTGGTCCAGCCCATGCGATAAAGACCGCCGAGATTGCCGCCTTCCATGCCCCAGTTCTCAATCTTGCCGTTGTTCTCGACAGTCAGATAAACCCAGACATGCGGGTTGGCGTAATCCACCTGCCTTACCGTTCCGGTCAGCGTTACGCTTTTGGTCGCGTCGAACATCGCGAAGGAATGGTGCGCATAAACCGGAAATGATCCCAACAGCAGACTCGAGACAAACAGTGCAGCACCCCCGATCTGCATGAATCTCGTACCCGGCATTGTCGTTATCCCCAGCGCAGACCGGAAGTTATACCGCACGGAAATACAACCGGCAAAAAGCTGATGATTTGCTGATGCGAGATCCGGCTACTGTCGCGGGCCAAACAACGCGTGTGGTCCGTTGAGGTCAGTGAGGATCATCAGCTTGATGGCGAAGTGGTCGGTCGCCGGCGTCAAACCAAATCCGACACCGGTCTCAATCGAAATCGGATCGCCGGAGTAATCGACCACGGCCCAGAGTTGATGCCATTGCTCATCACCCGGCAGAAATCTCCGGAGCTGACCGAAGTCGTCATATTCCTCCGCTGCCACTGTCCAGGTGTCATTGACCTTGTAGTCGAGCCGCGTCGCCGGAACGAATTCCAGCCGGTTGAAGCCGATATAGGAATTGTCGACGATCGGGTTGATCGTGAGACTGAAGCCTTCAGGAATACGAATGCCGATAATCGGACGAATCTCGCCCGTATTGGTCCGCGTGTCCCATTGCTTCTCATTCCAGCTGAACTCGAAGTTCACGCCGTAGAAGAACATCTTGTCTTCATTGTGCGGCTGCACGAAGAGTTCGCGGAGTTTGAAACCGTTATAGGTCCAGCCCCGATTGTCCGAATGCGAATAAAGCGGCAGATAGACACCCTGCTCCCACCAGTCGGTGATGCCGTAAGCCCATTCGGTGACGCCGCTGAGCGTATGATTGTCGATGACGCCGCCGGGAAACGGTTCGTCCTTCAAACCGCTCGGCGTGTAGTTGTTGTGCCAGGTGAGATTGAGCACGCCGGGCGCCGTGATGTCGCCCTGATAGACCTGGATTTCGTCGGTGACCGCGTAAGCGGCGAGCGGCCAAACCGCAAATACCGCCGCAAGAACGGACTTCCGTAGCATCGTAGCCCCCCGGTATCGAATCGCCCCCGGCATCGGTCGTAATATCGGAACGACCGCGTGGCAACAGTCGTGAATGCGGGGGGAGAGCAAGTCGCAGTGTGCCGGGCCCGAAGCGGCCGCAAGGGCATCATGCACCGGCTGCCTTAAAGCGGTGACGCACGGCGCGATGACGCGTGGCGCAGATCAATCCCGATCCGCAGCGGCCGCCCTAAGTCATTCAGTGACTTGTTTGAATCGCCTTAGTCGCCCGGCGGAGGTGGCGGATAATAATAGCCCGCGGGCGGAGGTGGATATGCCTCCGGTGGCGGGGGATAAGCAGCCGGCGGTGGCGGATAACCCTCCGGCGGTGGTGGCGGATAGGCGCCCGGCGGCGGAGGTTCCGGCGCGTAATACCCGGCGGGCGGCGGGCCATAGCCGCTATACATGCATGCATAATATGTTTCGGAATAACGCGCCCTGACATTGGCAGCGGCGGCATTGGCATTGTTCGCGCCGACAGCGCTGCCGGCGATTGCGCCACCAACTGCGCCAATCGCTGCGCCCGCACCGGCATTGCGCCGTCCACCGATGATTGCCCCCAGCGCCGCGCCGCCCAGAAGTCCACCGATGGTCCCGGTGGCCTGAGCATTCTCTGCGGCCTGACGCGGAGTCTGGTAGCCGGTGCTCGCCGCGGCGCTCTGGCGGCAATAAGTATCGCGGCCGGGATCGACCGCGGGGGCTGGTTGAGCAGCGGCGGCCGTGCCGAAAAGCACCAGGCCGAGGCCGATCAGGGGAATGGTTTTGCGCACTTTGCTACGCCTCCATGGCTCTGGTCGATGTGATAACGCACAAGTGGCGAATGCGTGACAATGGCACGGCCGATCAGGGCTCGGGGCGCGGCTGGCAGCGAGGCGCGTGCCCTCAGATTGGCGGCGCGTCATCTCCTCCGGTCAGAAGCTCATCGTTCACCCAAACGCCTTCGACGCGCTCACCATCCGGAGTCATCAGTACGCCGTGCCCATTGCGTTTGCCGTTGCGGTATTCGCCATCGAATACCACGTCGGGCTTGCCGTTTTCCGTCCAGTTCAGAACGCCTTTTCCCGTCGCAAATCCGTCCTTGCACTCTCCCGACCAGGTTACGGACTCGTTCGGTTGCGGCTCGGGATTCCACACCTTGCATGGCTGGTTCGTCGTCGTGATCCAGTCGGGTTTCGGCTTTTGTGGCTGCGCCACGGCCTGACTTGCGACGACAATGGCAGCAATTGCGATGACGGCTCGGACTTTCATCGGTTTTTCTCAGTCGGCGTTCGGAGTCGAATAATCGGGAAGAACAATAAGCACGACAATAGTGGCAAAGCGATGACACTCGCCCCGGCTTGCGTTTGATCGGATGCGGCTACGGGACCGGCACCTCGATATAGCGGAAGGACGGCGCCACGTCCCTGTACCAGTGCATCGTATCCGGGGGCATGATGAACACATCACCCTGGCTGATGCGACGGGACTCGCCGCCCTGCACCAATTGCCCGCCGAATTTGTTCGCGCCCGTCGCCCTGACTGACCCTCCCACTTCCAGAGTTGCCGCCCCGCCCACCACAATCACCACGGCCGTGTAATTTTTGTGACTGCATCCCTGAACAGGGCAGGCCGATTCCGTCGAGTCCCGGCTGTGGACGCTCACTTCGGAAGTGCCATAGCTGGATGTGCGGCTCCACAGCGGCGCCGTACCTCCATTTGCCAGCGCTCTTGCAAATGATGCGTCCAGCTTCGCATGATCGAACACGGTGACCACGCCGGCTCCTGAATTCGCATTCTCCTGAGCGACACCGTTGGTCTGCAGCGCCGCAGCTGCGGCAATCACTGTTGCAGCGGTGATCACCATTTTTCTGATACTCGGCATCGCGGCCTCCTTATGTCCGGACCGCCCATCACGGGCCAAGGCATTTCGCGCTAGTATACCTTCTTGCGGAGGAGCAGCGATGGACAACACGCGCATGGGCCGTCGGCCATTCATTCAGGGCGCGGGCATTGCCGCATTAACAGCGCTTCACGCGAGACCCGCGAACGCGCAGGTCGCGGTGCCCAATTCCGTCGGTACGGAGTTACCCAGGCTGAAAGCGCCGCCTGGCGCGTGCGATTGCCACCACCATATTTACGACGCGATGCGCTTTCCGCCCAAAGACAGGGGCCCGCAGTTCCAGCCCAATGCGCGCGTCGAGGAGTACAGGCTGCTACAGCGCCGTATCGGCACCACGCGCAACGTCATCGTGACGCCCGCTGCCTATGTCGACAACAATAGCATCACACTGGACGCAATCGCGCGAATTGGTGCGAACGCACGAGGCGTCGCGCTGCTGACGACCGCCGTCACCGATGCTGAGCTGAAGCGGCTCACCGACGGAGGCGTGCGCGGCGTTCGCTTCAGCCAGAATCCGCCAACCGTGACTTCGACTTTCGACATGATCGAGCCGCTCGCGAAACGGGTCATGGCATTCGGATGGCATGTTCAGCTTTTGCTCCCGGCGGATCGCATCGCTGCCGCGGAGGATCTGTGGGGTCGCCTTCCCAACACCCTCGTCTTCGATCATCTCGGGCACTTGCCCGAACCGCAGGGCATCACGCATCCCGCCTATGGCGTGATCCGCCGGCTGATCGACAAGGGAAAGACCTGGGTGAAAATCTCAGGCGCCTATATCGACACCAAGTCCGGGCCGCCTGACTATGCCGATTCCACCAAGGTCGCGCAGGCCTGGGTCACGGCCGCACCCGAGCGCGTGGTGTGGGGAAGCGATTGGCCGCATCCGAGTCTGCCCGCCGGCAAAAAGCCGGACGATGCAGCTTTGTTCGATCTTTTGTTGCGGTGGGCGCCGAACGAGCGCGAGCGTAACCGGATTCTGGTCGACAATCCGCAGACGCTCTACGGCTTCCCGCGCATCTGATCAGAACGGCGGCCGCAGGAGATCACGCGGTTCCGGCGAGGCGCTGCGTGCCACCTATCGTGGTTCCTCCCAGCGACTTTGCCAATTGTTCATGACCTTCGGCGATCCTGATCAACTCGTCTTTGCCGTTGCCGAGCATCTTGCCGGCCATCGACCGCAATTCGCCAGCGCAAGTGAGGTGAAGCTGTATTTTCCATTCGTCGCGGGACATCGCTTACTCCTGTGCCCGTAAGCCGCATCGGCCATGAGACGGTACGCGATGATCGTGCCGCCGTTCCGATGTTGAAATTATTTGTAGGCGGTACTGAGTTCCGGCCGGGTCTGCACTCCCGGCGCGGTTCGAACGGCAATCTATCCGTGCGGTCAAGTCTTCCGATGTGACAATTCGGAGTCATCCGTTCCCGTTCGAAGTTATCCACGCGTTTCTCCTGCACATTAATTTCGAGTCACGGGCCGACAGACAGGCGACGCTGCATGGACAGAGCCAGCACAGCCCGCTCACCCGAGTCGCCGAACCTCCGGGCGAGCGCCATTGGCCGGACAGCGGAGTCCTCTAAATCAACTGTGATCCATGAGACGCAACAGAGTGGTTGAGCCGGGCCATGCGCCGAATTAGCTTGTGTGCAAACTCGAATTGGGGGGACCTATGCCGCGCGTTGCCTTGTGGTTTTTCGCTATCGCTCCGCTTTACGTGCTGATCGGGATGTCGCTGGGAATTTACATGGGCGCATCCGATGATCACTCACTCTATCCCGCGCATGCCCATTTGAACCTGATTGGCTGGGTTACGATGGCGCTCTACGGCACGTTTTACGCGCTTGCACGCGACGCGTCGTCAAAACTCGCCTGGACCACATTCTGGCTCAACAATGTTGCCGTGGTGATCATGGTTCCCTCGCTTGCGCTGGTGCTGAAATTCGGCGAGCAGCCGCAATACATCCTGCCGCTGGCGATCAGCGAAGTTCTCGCTCTTGGGGCGATGCTGTGTTTCACGGTATCGGTGTGGCAGGTTCTGCTCAAAACTGCGCGGGCGGACAGGGTCAGCTTCAGGGCCGCGCCCGCCGAATAGAACACGTTAGCGGCTGACGGCGCCGAATCGCGCTTTCAGCTCGCTGTAGGTTTCTTTCACCATCATCTTCTCGCCGTTGGCGAGCGTGATCAGCGCCGTCTCCTGTGCGCCGGGTTCGATCGAGAAAATGTGGTCGAACGCGATCAGCTTCTTGAACCCCGTCGTCATTTTACCGGCGGTGATTTTGACCTGGGTGAGTTCGACAAGCTCATTGGGCATGCATGCAGTCCAGCGTGGGGCATTGGGAGAATAGGTTGGTGCGGTCCGCAGGATCCGCCGCCGGCCGGGCCGCCGGGCCTGGCGAATCGCATTACGCGTTTTGCTTCCGGAATTTCGATTCATACTTTTCCGCAAGCGCATCATAATCGGCGGCAGTTTTCAAAAGCCGATCACGGGCAGAGTGAGTAATTGCACCCCCCGCAGCGATCCGGGTTTGCTCCGCCATGTTGCGGTATCGCAGGGCACTGTCAAAATCGGACTCTGCCATGTACCGTCGAATCACGGAGAATCGTGACGGTACTGAGAGGATGTGCGTAGACACTCGCGCATTGGACCGCCCCTCTTCGAATTGTCAGAAAGCGTAACACGTTTGCCGCAGTGCAGGAGCAGCAGCAAATCGTTGTCACAAAATTCGCACAGCGCCAGGACCGAAGGCCACTCAGGTCAACCCGATTTCGACCTGCGCGTTCGGCCGCCGGTCAACAGGTCGCGAACATGCACCACGGCATTGCTGTCCGAATAAAGCCTGCGCCAGCCTGGTAAACCATCGAGCAGTTTCGTGGCGGCTGAATTGGCGGGGAAGACCGTCCAGCCGATTTGCCAATGCGCAAGCGCATCCATCAGCGTCGCACGATCTCCTGCCGCCAGCCGGCCATAGGCCGCGTAAAAACTGGCGGGATATAAATCGGCGCGGGTATCGACGAACACTTTGACACCGCTGAAGATCAGATAACCGCCATAATCATAGGCATTGAGCACCGGCATTGCGCGCAGATCCGCGGGCACGTGCATCAGGGCCGCAACAGGCGTGACGAGGTCTTCGGTACGCGTCTCGGGCAAGATCGAACGCGCGACCGCCAGCGGCACCACCAGCGCAAGCGCCGCGCTCGCCGCCCATCCGGGCATTTCGCGCCTGCGTGGCGGCCAGATTCTTCCCACGGATGGCGCGGCCAACAAAGGCGCAGTGACGCCGAACAGCATCTGGTGACGAATATGCGCCAGCCCGAGATAGACAAGAACAAGGATCAGCAACGCGCGCAGCGGTGGCAACTGCACTTTGGTGAATGCCAATACATAAACCATCGCGAGCAGCGAGATGAGAAATGGCGCAGGATGTGTGAGATCCGCTGGCGCCCATTCGCCGATATAAGCGACACTGGGCAGCAGGAGCATCCGCAGCGGGAACAACAATCCATTCAGCCCCTCGGGATTGATCAGGACGGCGCCAAGACTCGCGCCAAGGAAAATCAGCCATTTCCGGGCGGCGGCGCGGTTTTCCAGCACCGCTTCCACCGCGAGAACCACAGCCAGCGCGAGACCGAACGCAAAACTGCCATGCAGATTGGCCCAAACCAGCATCACCGGCACCAGCCATAACGGCGGCGGCATACGCCGCTCGCGTGCTGCGACCAGTCCAACGGTCCACAGCGCCAGGAGCGGCAGCGCCAGCAGATGCGGCCGTGCCAGGAGGCTTCCCGAAACGCAGGCCAATCCCATTAGCGCCATCAGGAGCGCGGGCAGCGTGTCCATCCGCTTCCGCAGTGCTCCCGCGACAAGTGCCGCGGCGGCGCCGAATGCGAGGCCGAAGAGAAGATGCACACCGCTCCAGCCCAGCAGCGCAAATGCGCCCGCCATCAGTACTTCCGCCAACCATTCCTGCGCGTTCCATGGCGCGCCTGCGAAGGTGAAACTGAACACGTCGTGAGCGGGTACGGCCCGGTGCGTCAGAATCCAGCGCCCCGCCGCCAAATGCATCCAAGTATCACCGTCGTGGAAGATCTGGGGCGCGAAAGCGGCCGCCGCGAAACCCAGAAGCAGCGCAGTGGCAGCAAAAAAGCCATACGACTCGCGCATATGGCTGCGAGCCTAAAGGAACTTGCAGCCCCTTTCACCCTGCACGTGTTCGGTCCGGAATTATCCCGCGGGCCGAGAGCCCTTAATTGATCGCAAAGCAGTAGAACAGGCCCTCGCCGTGGACACCGGCGAGATCGTCCTGGCTGCAGCCCGGCGTGCCGTGCGACGAATTCCACGAACCATTGCCGCCGCCGTTGCGGTCCGACATCCCGACTTGCGCCGCTGCTCCGGTGTTCCGGTCGAGATCGTCGCCGGCATTGCCGTGGGCTTCACTCGTCCAGTTGTTGCAGGTGTGGTCGCGCTGTTCGGTAAAGGCGGTGCCGTCCGGACGCGACCCGGTCAGCACCTCGTGATGGTTCGAATTCGGATGAGCCATCATATAGGCCCATTCGCGGTCATGTGGATCCTTACCGTCATTGAGGCCCGGAACGATGGCGCCGCTTTCGGTCAGGTCCGTCGCCTTGGTGATGTTGTTGCCAAAGCGCGCCATCTCCAGCGTGTCGCCATGCAGATGTGCGAGGTCCTGCGCGATCATGTCACCCTTGGCATTGTACCAGGGACCAGTCCCGATGCGGTCGCGCGCATTGACAGCAGGCCGGCCGGGCCGCGCCTGGGTGCTGAGATAGGCGTGCCATGTCTTGTTGCCGGCGCCAACTGCTGCGGCGAGCTCCTGGCAATGGGCATCCGCACCCGCGAGACCGCCGAGATTGGCGCCGTGCGCGATCGGACGGCTGGTGATGAAGAAATTCATTGGATGTTGTGGCTGCGCACCCTGCGGCACTTGCTGGGCCAACGCAAAACAGCAGCCGAGAACCACTGAGGCTGCACCTCCGAACAGAATGGCCGCCATACGTTTCATACGCAAATTCCTCCGAACAGAGTCAGTTGTGAGCGAACCCTTAGCAAGGCGGCCGGATGTGTTCCAGACGCCGGTAGTGTTCTGATGTGATTTCCGTCGCGCAATTCCGCGGATAGACCTTTACGGCTGCCTGATATTGAGTGTGCGTTCAGAACTTCTCGAAAGGGATCAGCGCTGTTCTTTCTCGACGCCATCGGAAAACTCTGGGCACTTCCTTACACCTGCGCGGGTGTGTTGATTGGAGTTCCCTTCCTGCTGACCGGCTCCCGTTGTGAAATCGCCCACAACGCCATCGTCTTCCACCGATTTCCTTTGGCGAACCGCGCATTCACATTGGGCAATGTGATTATTAGTCCGTACCCAGATTTAAACCGGGCCGTCATGACCTATGAATGTGCGGCGCATGCCAAACGCGGTCTCCCGCTTCCGCACATGCGCACAGTGCATTTGGGCAGGCACGAGGAGGCCCACACCTTGCAATATCAGGTGCTTGGTCCGGTGTTTTTGCCTGTATACATCGCAACACTTCTCCTGCCCTCCCCAACGCCATTTGAACGCGCTGCCGATCTGTACGCGCATAGTGGTGACGGATGGTGGCCATCTCTCCGGCTCCCACAAATCTGATTAAAACACCGGCCACTTCCCTGTCTTTCCCGTCCACGGGTAACGGGTTGGCAACCCCGATCTGACATTCATTGGAGATGCTGCGCAGTCTCCTGTTCGCCACCCTCGTATCCTCTATTGCCGGCGCGGGCTCCGCGGCTGCCGGGCCGGCCTATCCGTACACGGAATCGAAACCGCATCTCGCGGTGAACGACACCGTTGGGCTCCGCGTGAAGCAGCTTGTCGATCGCTACCGCGCCGCGGTCGGGCTCCCGCCGGTGAAGCTCGACGCGAAGCTCTCGCAGGGCTGCATGCAACATGCGGAATATATGCGTCTCAACAAGGGCTCCGACGCGATCGCCGGGCTCAATGCCCATCAAGAGCGCCCGAGGCTGCCAGGCGCGTCGGCGGAGGGCGCCGCGTGTGGCAAGGCCGCCGATCTGTTTTTCGACGTTTCAGATCTCAACGTCGCCGTCGATGGGTGGATGGCGGTGCTTTATCACCGCCGGCCGATCCTGTCGCCGGCGCTTGAGCGGATCGGCGTCGGCTATGCCCGGCTTCCCGACGGCTCATACATGGCCGCCCTGATGTTCGTGGATGGAAAAACCGGCGGGGTCCCGGCGAAGTGGCCGATTGCCTATCCGGCCAACAATCAGGGTGGCATACCGCTCGAGTTCGGCGGCGAGGTTCCCAACCCGATACCGGGCGGCGGACGCGCCGGCTATCCGGTGACGATCGAGTTCCCGCCATTCGACAAAGTCACCAGCGTGCGCGCCTCGCTGGTGGACGCGAAAGGCAGGGACGTCGCGTTCTACCTGTCTGATCCGGAGCACCCGGCGACGTCGTTTGGCCAATATGGCATAGTGTGCCTCATCCCCAAGGAGCCGCTGCTCCCGAACAGCCACTACGAAGTGCGCATCGACGCGGTGTGGAAGGGCAAGCCCGGCACGTGGCGCTGGAGTTTCACGACGGTCGCACTGCGCACGGTCGACGCAGGCAGTGAGCAAGCCGTGACGCGCGCGATCAACGTCGCCAGCACGTTGCGTGGCACGGTGCTTCATGGCGGGATGATGGAGGACGGCGATACCGCGTATCTGCAGATCGGGCTGCGCACGCCGAAGCGGTACAAGATGGTCTTCATCCTGATCCCGCGCGAGGTCTGGAGTCACCTTGGGGGCGAAGCTGATCGGTTCGTCGGCAGGACCGTGGAAGTCGACGGCACGCCGCAACTCATGGATGGCGCCTATGTCGATATTCCGATCACGGTCGGCGGGCAGCTGCGGATCGTTCAGTAAGCCCGGTGACTGATTTGAATGGTGCCAGGGGCGGAAGTGACGGTGAAGTTAATTCCTTGGCGACGCCACGCGCTTTGACACCCCAGAATCCCATACCAACAAATATACCAACATTTTCTGAGCCCAAGTGGCTGTCGTAAAACGATTTTTTTCATCATTGTGATTCCCGGACCACTCCCGTATTTTTCGCACTCTCTCGGCAGCGTTTTTCAGGATGTAATCGCCTCTGTCGCAGAGCCGCTCAATTCGTCCTTCGATCAGTGCGCGAGGGATCAGCCACAAGCGGCGGAAGCCGATTCGGCAGCAGGCCATTCCGATTCGGGGAAGATGAACCTCGCTTTAAGTGTCGTGTCAGCAGATCGGTGATGCCTGCCCTGCGTTCGATCAGGGTCATTCCAAGAGTTTCGCAGGGCTGCCTTCGAAGGTCCAAATTCAGCGAAAGTGGCTGTACCCAGTCATCGGCTGGTTAGGCTGAGTTTCGCCAGAAGCGGACATTGCGTGCTGTGCGCATGAAAGGTGGGCCTCACGGGTTTCCCGCTAAGAGTGGTCGCGCTACGCGGCTGGATAGAAGGGGTAATGCATAGTTTCAGCGTGGCCCCCGGCTGCGGCGACCGAACTCGGTGGCGGAGCAGGTCCGCCCCGCCGCCAAGTTCGGTTGAATTCTGCCCCTGGTTTACCAGGCTTTCGTAATCACCAGACTTATGACGCGTTGCGCCGGGTCGAAGTAATGGCTGAACGCGCGCGGCGATCCGCTGCCGCCACCTGGGAGGGTCACATATTGGAATGGTAGGTGCCGGTTGGTGATGTCGTTGACCGTGAGCTGAAACGACAGGTTCCTTAAGAACTCATTCGCCGGTCTTTCCCCGGTGGTGTAGGCGAGCGACAGATCGAACGTGATGAAGGCCGGGATAAATTCCGACAGAACCGGGAATTGCTTCGTGTACTGCGCGAATTGTGGCAGCCCACTCGCATTGCAGGCGGGATTGCCGGCGAGGAAGCAGGATGGCGGAAGCGGTTCCACCGGAAATCCGTCGGGTGGCTGGTCGTTGATATGTGCGTGATAGTTCATGAATCCGGTAATACTCCAGGCATTGTCCGGTCCACCTGCCCAACCGAGGCGCGCGCGATAGTTCAATCGGCCGCCGGAATCGATCCCCTGATAAGCGTCAAACACCGGCGCGCCCGTCGCGACGAGGGTTTTGGAGTCGAGCGCGTAATTGCCGGTGATGCCGGTATTCCAGGCGCCAAAGTCGCCAAGATCGATGTCATAACTGGCGCTGAAGTCGATGCCTTCGATGCTTTCCCATCCGATGTTTGCGTTTGCCGCATCTTCGATGAAGTGGATTCCGGATGCGATGGTGTAAGGTGCCGTTCTCGGATTTGCGACCAGCGTTGTGACCGCTTGGGCGAAATTCGCAGTGTCGCTTGGAAGAACATAGAATCGTCTGGCGAGCGGGTCATCGAGCCCGCCAAATTGCCCGGCCGGCTGAATTACACCATTGATCTTGATGTAATAGAGCGTGGCGTTGGCATCGAGGCCGCTCAGGAAGCCCAGCATGTCATTTGGTGCCGGCGCAAAATCGAATCCGACCGCCCAGTTTCTCGCCCGCTCGGGATTCAATCCGCCGTTCCTATAGGGGCTGGCGAGTGCCGAGCCGCCGCTGACACTGAATCCGCCGATATATTGCAGCGCGGCGGAGCAATTCGGATCAATAACGGCTGCCGCCGATCCCTTTACCGCCGGAACGCCGATGACAGGGCAACTCGGCTCCACGTTGCCAGGGGCTCCGGCCTCGACATTGACCGGATTGAGCGACGCACCGGCGCTGGGGGAGGTTTCCGTGAAAACCGGCGCCCGGAATGACGTACCCATGGCGCCCTTGAATGTCAGGCCGTCACCGACTGTCCAATTCATCGACACTTTCGGGTTTTTTGTGAATCCGAATATCGAGTAATGATCGATACGGCCCGACAGCTCTAATACCAGAGCCTGAAAGAACGGAAGCGCGTTGGCCTGTCCTATGACTGGAATATCCAACTGCCCGAAGACGGCCCAGATCGTTTCTGCATTCGCGTCATAAGACGCGCCCGGGGCTGCACTGCCAATGAATGAGGCGGCCCCATCGATATCAAAAAACGAGTAATGTTCCGACAGATAGTCGCCGCCGACGGCAGCGCGAACCGTGCCGCCCGGCAAGTCGAATAAAGGCCCGTCGAAATTTATTCCGGTTTCGTCATGATTGATGCGGTCGGCCGTGCTCCGGCTGGTCGTAAAGTAATTGCGCGTCGCCGGATCGATGCAACTGGATGACGTCGAGTCACAGAAAATATTGAGGTACGGAATATTGGCGGGTTTGGTATATGGCTGATATACGCCGGACGGATCCGTCACCGTGTTGCCAAGCGCGGCGCTGACCTGGGTCTCGTTGATCTCGTTATGCCAGTTGGCGTATTCGTGATCGTCGCTGCGCGCGTAGAACAGGTTTCCTTTCCAGCCGAAAGCCAGATCGGCGTTGAACCCGGCTTCAATGCGATCCGCGACCTGGCCGGCGGCAAATCCCGAATCGCCGAGATCGATCGAGACTTCGAGTGGGACATTTGTCGGCGCGCCGACCGGATAATATGGATTGTTCGTCGGCACGACGTAGGTATGCGCGTTGAAATCCGTTGGGCCCGTGGCGCCTGATTCGTAGCCGGTGTTTCGGCGATTGTTGTAATAGCCCTCCAGATAGAATGTGACGGTATTGACCAGGCCGGTATCCGTCCAGAGGCGCTGATCGAAGGTGAGAACAGCGCTTTGGCGCATCATGTCGGGTATCGCATCGGCGCCTAAAAACGGATTCAACTCGTTCTGTGCGAATGAGGTCGGTGTCGGGTTTGCCGCAAGAACCTGGTTCCAGGTCAGCCCGCGGCCGTTCTGTCCTTTTGGGACGGCGTAGCAGTTATCGCAGGTGGTGCCGTAGGTCGCGTCGAAGCCGATCGGTGCCGCAGCCGGTGTGTGCGGATCGCCAACGCTGATGATTCCGGTTCGCCCCGTGGTTATCGGTGTTCTGTTGTCGAGGCCCCAGGGCGTGAAGTCAACGGTGTAATAACTTCGGTTGGTCGCGAGTGCAGGACTGTTGTGGTAGCCCTCCCAGGTGATCGTGATGTCGCCGGATTCCCATGTCCGGCCGAACAGTTGCGAGGCTGATTCCGAGAAGGTGCCGTCGCTGGAATTGCCGAAACGCAGCTGGGTGGTCGCACCGTCGTAACCTCGCTTCAGAACGAGATTGATCACGCCTGCAACGGCGTCGGAGCCATAGGTCGCGGAAGCGCCGTCCGCGAGCACGTCCACACGATCGAGCGCCAATTGCGGAATGATCGACGGATCGAGCGCACATAGACCGCGGCCCTGAATGGGAACCCGTACCCCGTCCACGAGCAATAGAGTCTTGGGCGCAACTCCGAGCAGCGAGCCGCCAAGCCCGTGAATTTCCACGTCCTGCGTCCCGGTGATGTAGCCGCCGTTTAGCGTAGTGGTTGCGGACGCCTGCACCGTAATCGCGGGGACCGTCTTCAGCAGATCGGCTGTTGTCAGCGAGCCGGTGACCCGGAAGTCCTGAGGGCTGAGTGTTGTCACCGGTACGCCGACCGCCGGCGTTCCGTGAATCAGAGATCCGGTGACAACAACCTGCTCCGGGATTTCCGCAGTTGCTGTCGCCGTTTGTGCCTGGCCGAAAGCCGGCATTCCCGCCGCGATTGCGAACAAAGAAGCGGAGCCGAACATGGAGCTCAATTTCGCCGCGTACCGGACGCGGCGCGAGTGCTTGAAAGACATGGTTTCCCCTTCGCCTTTTGGGCGTACGTTGCCAACAGCGCGACGGACCCCCCATCGCGCGGCCCTTTCGCGAGCGCGCATACGTCAGGCGATGCGGAAACTGCCGGCCCCGGCTGCCACTGAAGCAGTTTCTGTTCTGTCCCCGAATCAGGCGATGAGACGCTACGCCTCGAATATTGCCGAGACATTGCCACCGAAGTGTCATTTGTCCTTATAAGGACTTTTTAATGAAAACTCCACCGCACCGATGCATATCGTCCGTTGACGAACTTTACGCCAATCTTACGGTAACGCACGCGTTGCGCGAGGTCAGTCCACTCGTGCCATCACAAGCAGCACTATGATCAGCACCAGCGGCACCTGAACGATCAGGCCCGAATGATCGCGATGGCGAGCGGGCGCTGCCTCTGGCCACCGTGCCCGAGCGGAAGCGCCAGTGAAAAGCGCGAGAATCGCAGTTCCTTTTGAATCTAAGTCATGAAAAAGGCCGCACGAATAGTGCAGCTGTTTGAACTTCGCGACCTCACCGCCTTATAAAGCGAGGCATTTTCTTTGACTCTATTGATACAGGGTTCTGAGCCATGCGGTCGAATTCATCG
>CAYUQO010000012.1:0-157999 GCA_964446945.1 uncultured Bordetella sp. | reverse complement strand
AAAGCGTGTATACCTGCAAGGGTATCGCGGGTTCGAATCCCGCCCTGTCCGCCACCCTTCGCCCCTCCGGGGCTTCGGGTGGCAGGCCACCAAGCGAACGGGGCGAAGGGTGTCTCCCGAAGCTCCGAAGGAGCGTAGGTAGACGGCGTGTGGTACGTCTATTTCTTGCAACTAGTGAACGACGACATTTATGTCGGCTCAACCGATGATCTTCGGCGTCGATTTCGGTAGCACCAGAATGGAAACGTCTTATCGACTCAGCTCCACCGCCCGCTGCTGCTGAAGTCCTATGTAGCAGTTGAGACGGAGGTGCATGCGCGGGCTTTGGAGCGCTATTTCAAGAGCGGTTCCGGAAAAGCATTTGCTTTGAAACGGCTGCTTCCTGCGCCGCATACGGACAATACTGATCGGCCACTTCGCCCCTCGAGGACTCCGCGAATGGGCCGGCAGGGGTGACGTGGACGAACCCGCTGGTTCGAAGAAACGCCGGAGGCGTTTCGGGCGCGGAGCAAAGCGTGGCGATCCGAAGCGCGCCAGCGCGAGGACGAAAACACGCGAAACGTGTTTTCGCCAATCCCGCCCTGTCCACACATCATGTTCCGGTGTGATTCAGAGAGTAGGTAATTACTGCCGGCGGCTGCCACCCGATTCACTGCCACGCGAGTCGGAGAACACCGTTGGACCCAATCAACCCGCGTAGACGCCATTCATGGCCAATCTACTTCTTCCGCGCTTTGCGCGCCGCGTAGCGGCGGTCACGTTCGGCTTTGCGCGCGGCTTCCAGTTCGATTTCGCGTTTGCGCTTTTCCTCCTCGGCGGCTGCTTGCGCGGCAAGACGTGCGGCTTCCATTTCTGCCTTCGCCTGGGCTTCACGCTCTTTGGCAGCCTTGCGTTCGCTCGCCCGGGCTTCGCGGGCAGCGTGAAGCGCCTGCCTTTTCCTCTGCTTCTCCGCAAATTCCGGATCGTTTACCGGCAGCTTCGCGCGCGCTTTCTCAAGTTGCGCCTGTTTTGCCTTGGCGGACGCTGCCATCCGCTCCTCAAATGTAGGTTCTCGATGTCTCATGATGTGCTGTGCGCCTCCACCCACCTGATCAGCCGGCAGACGCCGCCGGATTGGATATTCGGCGCGTCCTCACAACTGCTTCTCCTTCGGCTGACGGGCTGATTACGCCGCGGAGCGAACACATCGCAAGTTCCAATTTCGTGTCCGGCGCGCGGGGTAACAATTGTGTCCCCGTACCGGCTGATCCCATAGTGCGGCGCGACGGCGAAATGCCCCCGCAATCCCTCTGTCGCGGCAAGCGCCAGAGGAACGGTCTGACCCGAATTCGCCGAAGGCCGGAATCATCCGCACGCAGAACAGATGGGCGGAGCGGGTCAGGCTTTTCTGTGCTTTTTCCCGCCGGATTCCGCCATATGCAAACAGATATTCGCCAGTTCCACGTGTCCCTCGCGCAAGCAGGACCCATCGCCGAATTCCCACAGAATCCAATTCTTTTGCGGAACTTGCGCCGCGTTTATCAACAGCAAAACGCGGTCGTGTTAAGGTTTAATTACCATCTTGTTTGGGGGGCGCGCTGTGAACCACAGCGATCAATTTGGCCTCATATGTACCCGGCGTGCAGAAGCGCTCCGGGCAATCGCATGCGACGTGACCGATACCGCCATGAAGGCCGCAATCCTCAGGCGGGCGGATGAGTACAGCCACCTGGCGACACAGGACAATCAAAGTTCGGATTCAGATCTGCGCCACCAGGCCCGCGACATCCGGAGTGAGGATGTTATGAGGCAAGCCTATGGAATCGTATAACGAACACTATCTGAGGCAGGCTGAACGCTGTGCGAGAATGGCGGACGCAGCCCAGAGTGAGCAGCACAAGATGGGATGGCTGCTGCTCGCGGACCGATGGCTGCGCATGATCCGTGAGGAAGGCTGCAACGTTGTCCAGGGCCATTTTGACACTCAGCCATGTACAAAGCGGCCGCCGCCTTCGCTGCAGGAGTAGAGTGGCCGTGACTCCCCACGGTAGATGCCATTTGAATTTTGCTGCGGTTTCAAATCCCGCAGCGCCGCATTTTCCCGGCTTGACGGCGGCTGCTTCAAGCTGCCTCTGGCGCAACGGGAGCCATCGCCAGTCCCCCGGCGGTGACTCCCACCGCGCTTATCCGATGCTCTAATGCGCGACGCGCCGTTCCGAGTCGCGTGCCAGTGTTTCCCAGTCCTGTGCAATCTGAAGCAGTTTCTCGCGGGCATCCCCGCTTTTCAGGCGCTCGGCAATGGCGCGCACCTCTTTTGCGACTTGGCGATATTCAACCGCTTTGCACACAGCAGATCACCCCCGAGGGACGGTTGAGAGTGCCGTAGCGTTGTTATTGCGGAGTTAATTGAAGCCAAGCCTTGAGTGCGGTAACGATCCCTTGTCGGGAACCCAACAGCGTTTCCCGCGTATTGACCCCGATGACTCAGGTTAAGTTCATGGATTCCCGCAACGAACTCTATTTGAAACAGGCCGAACACTGCCGCAGGATGGCAGACGCATCCAAAGTCGAGCAGACCAAGGCCGAATGGCTGCTGCTCGCGGACCGTTGGCTCCGGATGGTTCGGGAAACCGGCTCGAACGTCGTTCAGGGGCGCTTCGAGGAACGGCAACAGGCATAGCCCTACTATCGGACGAGGTGCCGAAGGGGCACCCGGTCCCGGCCGGCTAGGGCCGGCCCGCGCATGAGCGCGAGCATGGCGCAAGCCCAGGTTGGACGCGACAATTAAATAGCCTGGAGAGTCGCATCTCAGGAACCTGAAGTTTGACCGCGCGTAAATTCTGCGCATATCGCGCACAAAACAATAATCATGAGCAAGCGGGCCGAGTATTTCCAGCTGGCGGAACGGTGCCGGAAAATGGCCGATCGCTCCAATTCCGAGGAAGGCAAGGAGCGGTGGCTGACGCTCGCCTGCAAATGGCTCGCGCTCGGAGAGGAGGCCGGCGCTACCACTGAATTCGAGAACATGCTGCGCGACCAGGGCACGGGCCAACCCGGTTCAGATTCAACCCACTGAACCGGCGACATCGCGGCTCACCCGCAATTCCCAAATCGCATTTTACTCAATTCTCGTTTGCCGGCGGGTGAATTGACTTCGCAGCCGAAGGAACTCATATACCGGCGAGGACGCGGCGGCGCAGAGGCTTCAACTGCCGTTCGCTCCCGCAATCGGGTCGAGCCGGAATCAATAGTGTCTGCGAAACCGCAGGCAGCGGCACCGTCGCCGCGGGCTCGCGTCGAGTGTGGTTTGATCCACACCATGGAAAGGTGTGCCGAATGAAGAAGAACAAGAAAGCCGTCCCGCCGCCGTTCGCTGCGCCAACCAAGGACATCCGCTTTGCTGGAACTTTTGAGGTGCTGGTGCCCGTGGAGGGCCGCGTCAGACCCCATCGTGTTCCGCGGCAATTCGCGACACTGGAAAGCGCGGAATCGTGGATTCACAGTGCCGAAGGCAAGGATACCATCAGCGAGATCATTGCGGACGAACGGGACTAGCCCGTTCCACTGAACTCATGTCGATCCCGGCGAACATATGGAACACGGAGGTCGATGCTAAACGCGGCTTGAAAGGCATCAATCATGACGAAGGAAGAAGAAGTTCTCGCCGCGCTGGACAAACCTCGGGCCCTCTATTCGATTCAGCAGCGCGTCGACCCGAGCAACAAAAGCACAGACGCCCTGCACGAGCTGCTCATCCGCATGCGCGCCGACGGGAAGGTGAAGTTCGACATCAACACGGGCCGCTGGCGCAAGGCCTGATCCCCGCCCCGGCCGAGTATCAGCGGGCAGGGTTATTTCGGCCGCCCCATATAGCCTTGCGCGATCATGTCGATTTTGTAGATCGCCTTGGCGTTGTTCCTGACTCCGTCGGGCGTTCTGTATTCCTGGCCGTCTGCCGTCTTCATACCGGCGCCCTTGGCGTAAAGGACTTTCTTTCCGGGGCCGGCGAAGGCGACACTTGAGGCAGACCTCGGCAGCGGGATGATGCCGAGATATTTTCCATCACCGCTGAAAACCTGAATGCCGGGATCGCCGGTCGACACATAGAGACGGCCTTCCGAATCGATGGTCATGCCATCGCCATTGCCGCCGCCTTCGAGCCTGGCAAAGTCGTGCTGATTGGTTGTGGTCCCGTCGGGCTTGATATCGAAGGCCACCAGAACCTTCCGGTTGGTGACATAGAGCATCTTCTCATCGCGGCTGAGCACCATGCCGTTGGTGCGCAATTCCTTGCCCGCGACGAGGCTGACCTTGCCCGCTGCGTTGACGAAATAGGTGCCATTGTCGTCGTAAAAATAGGCGCCGCCTTTGGAATCGCTGACCACCTCGCCCATGCGCCAGAACGTCTTGCCATTATATTCGCTCGCCAGCGTCTCGTGCTTTGCGCCCGGCTCGATGACGATCAACTGCGCCGGTTCATGACACTGGTCGGGATGGCCGCCGGGATCCGAGCAGGTTCGCTCAGCGCCGATGACGCGGCCCCTGTAGTCGATCGCGAGAGCTCCGGTGCCGTGCGTATCCGTGGCGAAAATCGAGAATTTGTCGTTCGGGTCGAGCCGCCCAACGGTGCTGGGCTGTTCCTGCGCAAACAGGATTCCGCCGTCTTTCGTGCCGACCAACCCATCGGCATTGTCGGGCCCCTGCCACACCAGCTTCCATTGCGCCCCTGCGGCGATCACTCCGGAAATCCCGGTGACAGTGACCTGCTTTTCGGGGGTTGGCTGGCGGAAATCTTGCTGCGCAACGGCGAGCCCGCCCAACAGAACCGTTGATCCAAGAAACCAGCACGCGATCTTCGACATCGTTTTCGGTTTCATCTGCCCTCCAGTTTGTTCGGCGCGCAGGCCCAGTCTATTTCGCGCGCCCGAGATATCCCTGTGCCAGCATCGGAATCCGCAGCAGCGTGCCGCCGCCCGACACATAAAGCGTCCGCTTGTCCGGGCCACCAAATCCCAGATTCTGGCAGCGCCGCGTGAAGCACCATACCGGGATTGCGCCGAGGTGCTGACCGCCGGTTGGGGCGAAGACTTCGATGCCCGAATCCGTCAGCGCATAAATCCGCCCGTCATTATCGGTGACCATCCCGTCCGCCCGCGATATCGGCGTCTCTGTCGGTTTCCGCGTCACGTCCCGTCCCGAATAGTCGGCGAAAAGCCGATGATTGGTGAGGCGGCCGTCCGGCTGCACGTCGAAGGCATGCATGTTGATGCCCTGCGTGTCGTTCACATAGAGCGTCTTTTCATCGTGGCTGAGCTGCAGCCCGTTTGGCGACGTCAAATCCATATCCGACACCAGGGTGATCGTGCCGCCGGGCGGCACGTAGTAAATCCTGTGGGCGTTGGGGTCGGTGAAATACAACCCGCCTTTGCTGTCCGCCACGATGTCATTCGGACGGCCGAACGGCTTTCCCTGGTAATTGTCGGCGATGATTCTCTCGTGCCCTTTCGGCCATACCACGCGCGGCCCCATGAAACCGGGCTTGGTCTGGATCGAAACCAGCTCGCCCTGCGCGGTGAAGACCATGCCGAGCGGATTGAGCAACCCACCGATGAAGGTGACCGGCTGATCGTGCTCGTCCAGCCGCACAATACGGTTGGCCTGCGACTCCGAGAAAATCAGGCCGACATTCGGAAGCCAGAAGGAGTCGTCCGAACTCGTCAGTCCCCTGATCACCACCTCGGGCATGGTGCCGGCGGCGATAACGCCTCGGATGCCAGGAGACGGCTGCAGCACAACGCTGTTCGGCGGCGTCTGGGCGGCGGCCGGAGAGAGGCCGAGGCCCACGGCCACCAGCACGCTCAATGTCATGAATGCCTGACGTATCATCGAAAGCGTTCCTTCCCGGGTCGAGATGGCGGCACTCTAGCACGACAACGGCGTGCGGCGTGATGGTCTGTGACAAGACCAATGCTTCGTGCCGCGCGGCCACCGATCAGCCCAGGTGGGCACTACAGCGGATCAGGCCGATTTCGTGACTCCTGACTGCGCGCCTTTCGGTTTCATGAAGGCATCTTCAAGCCGTACCGCCCGTGAAAGCGGACGCTTCGTTAGCGTCGAGCGGCGGACCCTTGATGTGGATGTCATGCTCGGCGCTGATGCGGATCATCTCGTCCCTGCTGAGGTCATTCGCGCCCGCAGGAGGGATTGTCAGCTCCTTCGCGGGCGTGCCGACCGCTTCGATGAAATCGAGAAAATCCGCAGCGGCATGGATCAGAAGCATTCGCGCCGGCTGCTCGCTGGTGACCCGGAATGTGTGCTTCACGCCGGCCGGCAGCACGACATAGCTGCCCGGGCGCGCAATGACCGTCTTCTCCCCGCAGCGCACGACAACCTCCCCATCGAGGAGGAAGAAACTGTCATCGAGATTTCCATGAATATGGGCCGGCGGCGATCCTCCGGAGGGAATCGTCAGTTCAATGACTGTCGGCGCCCGCGGCGCACCATCCGGATTGCGCAACACAGCGAGCGTGCCGAGAAACCACCATGCTCGGCCGCTTCCCGGTTGGCTCGCAATCGCCCGCCCGGAATCGGCACCATTCGTTCCGCGCAATGGATTGTCCGTCGTCATGATATCGCTCCTCTTTACTGGCTATTTCTTGCCGGCCGGCGGGGCACAGCGCGGACGTTCCGCCGCAGGGCATCCACCAGCGTGTTGATCGCCCAGGCCACTGCCGCCTGTGCCTCGGCGTCGCTCAAATCGCTTTCATCGGCGATGCTCACCCACGACTTCACACTGCACAAATAGGTGATGAGCGCGGAAGCTTTTCTGGCCATGCCCGGATCGAGTCCGGCAGTCAAAGGTGCAAGCGCAGCTCGAATTGCGTCTACGCGCTGCGGGCGTACGGCAGAACGCGCGACCCGGCCCGCCTCGGTGCGTATCAATGTACGAACAAGCTTTGGCCGGCTGCCCAACCGTCGCGAAGCTTCCTGGAAACTTCCCGCGATGTCCTCAGGCGCGGCGATATCCACGCGTATGCCGAGCGATCCGTACCAGTACTCGCCGGCGGCTTGCAGCAATGACATGCGGTCGGGGAAATAGCGGTAGAGCGTCCGCAATGAAATGCCGCTCAGCCGCGCGACATCGGCCATCGACAGATCTTCAACCGCCCGGCTTTCCAGCTCGGCGAGCACAGCTTCGAGCACGGTGGCGCGCAGCTCCTCTGCCTGACGCTCCCGCAGTGATGCCGTTTGGGCTTTCATGGCATGAGAGTGTCATTATGGCATATGCGTGTCAACGGTTTAAAACCGCAGGATTTTCGGCCTGCGAAAGACATGGGCCTCGGCCCGATGCGCTGAAGTTTTTCTCGTCAGGCCGCCTGCCACGGGTTAAGACACGCCCATGAACATTGAACTCAGCGAAGCTAAAGGATTTCAGCGCCCATGACCCGTACGATTCGCATTCAGAGCGACAGCAATGCCCATGACCGGCCGTGGCGCGTCGCCGTCGAACAGGGCTATTTCAAGGATGAAGGCCTGGCGATCGAATACTACGAAGACAATCCGAAAGGCACGGCCGGACGGGTCGAGAATTTTTCCGAACGCTGGAAGGAAACGCAGCTCTCGCATGGAGAGTTGGAGGTCTATCCGGTCTGCGAATGGGGCGCCATCGAGCGGGTGCAGCAGCTCGGCCATGGACGCATCATCGGGCTCGATTGCACGGCGCGCACCGGCGCTCTGGTCGTGCGTGGCGACTCGAAGATCACCAGTGTCGCCCAGCTTCGCAATGTGCCGATTGCGGTGACCTGGCATGCCGGCACCTTCTACGCCGCGATCGAGGCACTGGAAGCCGCAGGTGTTCCGTATAAGGACATCAAGCTGGTGCATGCCAATGACCGGCTGGGCGCACTCCTCAACGGCGAGACGGAAGCCGCGGCGCTGATGGAGCCGCTGGTCAGCCGCGCCTATTCGGCCGGTGCGCGCAAGCTTGCGGACCTGCGCTGGCGCGGCGGCATTGTCGTCGGCGACGACGTCGACGAAGAAACCGCGCAGAAGATCATGCGCGCGCTCAACCGTGCGGTCACCTGGCTGCGGGAGAACGAAGATCGCTCGCGCGAGCAGTTGCTGCGCGATCTGACACCGGAGCAGCAGAAGACCGGGCTGCTGCCGGATCTGATCGGCGCCCAGCCCTATCAGCCGACGGAATTCAATGAGAAAGTCGACTGGATGATGAAGCGCGGACTTCTGAAGCAGGCCCCGGCCTATGACGAGATCGTCCGCAGCAAATAATTCCTGGACTTTCGCGCAGCAGAAGGGCGGCTTTTGGGCCGCCCTTCTTCTATTCACCCGTGAGCTTTATCGATAATCACGCCGGTATCGGCAGCGACATCGATCTGTGCTTCGCTGCCGCGCATCGGGTGGCAGTCGAAGGTCAGGCGGTCGACAACGCCCGGCGGCAAATCGATGCGGACGCCCAATCCCTTCCGCAGCACGCCGTGGAACAGTGGCCGCTGATCACCATCGGCAAATATGGCTGTTACGCGATTGCACGCCACGTCGAATGCAGGCGCCGTCAGTCCGATGACGTTGCCCTTGAACTCTTCCATGCTGAATTCCTGATTCTTCCGTCCACTGACATCGATGGTCGCCATTTTCTGCCAGTCGGCGAATGCGGGCAACGCAGTGGTGGAAATCAAGGCCGCTAAAACGGCGGTTGTTGTTCGCATCATGGCCAGTCCTCCCCGGTTAAGGGCGCAGGATTGCGCATTGCTGATGAGAAAATCGGGAGGAGGTTGCGTAGTTCCATTGGGTTCCGTGCGTACACGGCACGCTAAGAGACCAACCCGGTCACGTTCCGGCGATCAGCGGAACGCAACGAAAGCTGGTTGAAGCGACTGTTTTGGACGCTACAGCCCCAACGTGGTTAACAAAACCTGGCGGATGCAATGGATCGGCTTAAAGCAACATCACCACTTTGCCTCTATCGTCTGACCACGCACCGGGGGGTACGATATGACAGATGCTCGTTCGACTATTGTTTCGATCTTGATACTTGTTCGATCCGCGGCGGCCTGTGTCGCGGAGATCGCGAAGAGAGATCCGCTGGTCTACGGTTTGTGGATCGCGTCATTCGCGTTGGCCGGCGGAATAATGTTGTTCATCCTGTCCCTCCCGCATGGGCGGTTGGCATGACTATGCGTCACCCCGGCGCCGGCACGGCCTTAACCATTCCTTCAGCCGTGCCGCGCAATAACCGGCGCATGAACCTGCGCCCGTCCGGCTTCTTTTATGTCGCACTCGTGCGTATGAGCGTTGCGCTGGTTCTCGGCCTGATGGTCGGCTCTTATTTCGCCACCGCCATCGCCGGGAATTAATCGCCCTCAACACCCGGCCACGCATTTACCTTTGCCGTCGAATTCCATGGTGCGCCCGCTGATCGCGAGATAGGCCGGCGCCTTGATCTGCTTCATCAGCGCCGCCGTTTGTGAGTTGGCCTTCAGCTTCCCACCTTCCGTCGCGGCCTCATTCACATGGGTGAAAATCACCGAGGCGGGCTTCAGCATGTCATTGATCGCATAAGCGCCGGTCTCGAACAGGCCCGGATTCGGTCCGAGATTGATCACGTCCAAAGCCGGTTTGTAGTAATCCCCGATCACCGTTTTCATGTCGCCGAACATCGCGGTGTCGCCCGACAGGTAAGCGACAAGCCCGTTGGTGAACTTCACCACGAAACCGACCGGTGGACCGTAGCTGAGCTGGGCGCCATCGGCCTTCAGCAGCTCCTGCTGCGCCTTCGACAGCAGTGCGGGCGCGACGTCGTTGCCATGTGCGGCTGCAACGATGGTGAATTCCACACCTTGCTGTGCGCCTGCGGTTCGCGCGGTGAAATGACCGCCGAGGTCGATGCGCGAGCTGCACGCGGCCGGAACCGGCACCGTCACCGCGAGCGTCGGACAGAAATCCATCTTCCTGCCGCTGCCGCGAATCTCATCCACCTTGTTCGCGACGAACCCGTCCATCGATCGGGTCGACACCAGCACCGCGTTCTTCGCCGCGACGACTTCGGCGGTGGTTGAATTCGGGTCCGGCAGTTTGGCCGCGTTGGCGCAGGTGCCCTCGCCCGGCGCCTTCAGCTTCAGGTCGCCGACATGATCGCCATGCATATGCGACAGCAGCACGAGGTGAATCGCGCCCAGCCGCGGATCATCGCCGCCGGTCACGGTGTAGCCCGGGTCGTAAAGGAAGCGGACGCCTGCCGGGTCCTCGAAAATCATCGCGCGGTCATTCGCGCACAGCTCGCCCGGATGCGAACCGATCGGCGTGATCTTCACGTTCTGTGCCAGCGCCGGAAATGCAGCCAGCACCAGGGCCAATGCTGCCCATGCGATCTTCATAGTCCCTCCGATTTCTGCACCGCTTCTCCTACGCCACTTTTACAACGGTGGCACCCGAACCAGCGTCGGGCTTCGGCGCCTGCCCACCGATCATGACTGCTTCTGCGATCTGCTGACGGATATCTGCCATACCGGCCGGTGTGTGCGGCAGGAAAACCGTGGTGGCGTGACCCTGAACGCCGATCGTGCGCAACGTGTCGAAATACTGGGTCATCAACAGAGTGGTCATTGCCTGCGCGGCATCCACCTGTCCTCCGCTCGCCTCAACCAGCATTTCGGTAGACTTTTTGATGCCCTCGGCGATGGCCTCGCGTTCGGCCGCAACACCTTCGCCCTGGAGCTTTTTCGTCTCCTTGTCGGCTTCGGCATTTTTGACCGCGATGATCTTCTCCGCTTCGCCTTTCGCGGCTGCCGCGACCTGCAGCCGCTGCTGCGTCTGTATTTCGTTCATCGCGTTCTTCACGTTCTCGGCGGGATCGACGTCACGCACCAGCGCATTGTCGATCGTGAATCCATAGGTCCGCATGGAATCGCCGAGCTGCTGTTTCACTTCGTTACCGACATCGTCTTTCTTTTCGAAAGCTTCATCGAGCGTCAGTGTCGGCACTTTCGCGCGCACCACGTCCAGCACATATGATTCGATCTGGGTCTGATGGTCTTCCAGTTTGTAAATGGAATCGGCTTCCCGCCCTTCGGTGACGTGGTACTGCACGGCGACAGGCATTTTGACGAACACATTGTCCTTCGTCTTGGTTTCGACCTCGACGATCAGCTGCTGCACCTTGAGATTTACGCGCTGCCGGATTCCTTCGATGAAAGGAATCTTGATGCTGAGGCCGGCATGGGCGGTGCGCCGGTATCTTCCGAACCTTTCGACAATCGCTGCGCTTTGCTGCTCGACAGTAAAGAAAGTGCCAAAGAATACACTGAGTGCGAAAACGCCAATTGCGATCAGGACGACAAAAACAGCGGACATGGTTTGGTCTCCCCTCGTACGGCCGTATTATATTTACGAAACAGTCGTTACATCGAAGCTAAATTCTTCCTGAATTCAACGGCACGCGGCCGCGTCTAACCTGCTGTCTGGGCTCGAACAACGGCTTTCCGAATTGCAGGGCACACCTCACGGTCCCGATAGGATACATGTCCAAACCCTGCATTAATCCGGCTGTTCTCCTGTTTCCATCGGATGTGGGCTACGTCGCCTATGATCCCGTGACAGACCGGCTTCATGAGCTGAATCCGGTAGCTTCCCTCATCGCGGAATTTTGCGACGGCACAAAAACGCTCGGCGAGATTCAGGAAATTCTCAAACCTCTCGCCGGCGCACAGCCGGCCGATGTCGAGCGCTGGATTGAGCAGGCAACCGGCGTCGGGCTTGTGATCTGGACTGATGACCCGCAACCGCGACAAGCATCCGTTCAGGAATTATCAGACCTGGCCGACCGCCTCACCGATCGTGGCGAGCATCGCGTCGCGTTTCTTTGCTGCCGGCGGATCACTGAGATCACGCCCGATGACCCCGAGGCCTGGTACGCGCTTGGGGATGCGGCCTGGCGGCTGGGCCGATCGGAAGATGCCCGCACGGCGTATTCCAGATATCTCGATGATCGCCCGGAGGATGCCGCAATCCGGCACCTCGTGATCGCGTTGGGACAGGATACGGCGCCATCCCGCGCGCCGGACGAATGCATTCGCCAGATCTATGGCCGGATGGCAGCAGGCTACGACGCGCTGATGCGCGAACACCTGGAGTACAGGGCTCCAGAGCGCCTTCGCGATGTCATGGATTCAGCCATCGGCGCCCGCACACAGCTTGCGATCGCGGACCTGGGATGTGGCTCGGGAATGGCCGGCATCCATTTCCGAAATCGCGCGTCGCAGATGGTGGGGGTCGATCTCTCGCCGGAAATGGTCGCACTGGCCCGCACCCGCGGCATTTACGATCAGCTCGAAATCGCGGAAATCTCCGGATGGCTTCGTGATGCAGCAGCGCGTTTCGATGTGATCCTCGCCTGCGAATGTCTGGTTTACTTCGGCAGCCTTCAGGACGTGGTGAGCTCTGCCGCGCGGCGGCTGCTTCCCGACGGCGTGTTCGGTTTCACTGTCGAAAAGAGTGACCAGCACCCGTTCATTCTCACCAGGTCAGGCCGCTACGCGCATCACGTCAATCACATCCGCGAAGTGGCCAAACAGGCCGGACTGACCGTCGCTTGTCTGGAGGAAGGCGATCTGCGCCTTGAATACGGCGAACCGGTCGCGGGTTTTTATGTCGTGCTCCAGAAATAGTGTGTAAGCCCGAAATCCAAACTGCCGCAATCGACGTAAATCCGGTTTGGAGTGACCACACCGGGGTGACATGGGAAAGGCGGCGAGCGCTGCAGACTGCTTAAGGCAGGCCGAGGAATGTCTCGGCCTGGCGCAGGCAACTTCCGATCTGAAACTGAAGGAACAATATCTGAAAATTGCCGGCGAACTGACGCGGCTTGCGGCGATCCTCGACAAAAGCCCAGGCGACGGCTCTGCGCACGAATCTGAACAGACGATGGAACCGAAACTCCATCTGTCCCACGAAAATCGCCGGTCGTAACCGCCAGAGGAGGTGCTGCTTTGGCGCAGGCAAGGGGAGACTGTTACGGCGCAACGGGTCTTGCCTTGTGTCGCACCCCCACACATCTTCTCTTGAACAACCCGATGTTTTTTTTAAACATTCGGCACATGAAGAAATTGCCGGTCCAGAAGGAAGAGCCGCAGCCAGCCTCGCCAGGAACACTGGGCGATGTGCTTTACGCCGACTCCAGACCTTCGGTGCAGGAGCAGGTCTGGGTAAAGCTCGTCCAATCGATTGCGGCGGGCGACCAGCAGGCATTGCGCGTGCTGTATGCGATGGCGCATCGCATCGTTTTCACCCTGCTTGTACGGATCACGGCCAATCGCGAAACCGCGGAAGAACTGACCGTCGATGTCTTCCATGATATCTGGCAAGGAGCATCACGTTATGACGCCGACCGGGGCACGGTCCTCGGCTGGATCATGATGCAGGCCCGCTCGCGGGCGATCGATCGCCTCCGCTTTGACAATCGCAAACGGCGCAAAGACGGCGACGATCTGCCGCCAAATTCAGAAGCGGTTGCCGACCCGCGCGACGTGATTGAGTTGAAGGCCCAGGCAAAATATCTGCGCGCTGCATTGTCGGCGCTGACGCGCGACGAGCGCGAGGCTATCGAAATCACATTCTTTGCCGGGCATACGCATGCCGAAGCGGCCAAACGGCTGAATCAGCCGCTCGGTACGGTGAAGACTCGCATTCGCTCGGGATTGCGCAAATTGCGGGATGCCCTGGCGGCGAAAGGGCCTAACTCATGAGCACGCCCGGGATGAACAGTTGCGTGCATAGCGAGACGACGTGCGCTTATGCGGTACAGGCGCTGCCGGCGATCGAGGCTGCTGAGGCCGAACGGCACATCGCGTCCTGTCCCGATTGCCAGCGCGAATTGGAAAGCCTGCGCCCGGTGCTCGACAGTCTCGTCGCATGGCCGACCAACATTTTGCGCCCGCCGGCGTCGCTGGAGGCGCGGCTTGCCGAGCAGATTTCCGGCGCGGCGGATCCGGCATTCCAGCCGGCGCAGCAATGGCGTGAGCCCGAATGGGAACAGGTCGCACCGGGAATCGAATGCAAGCTGCTCGCGACGGACACGGAACGGAACCGGGTTAGCATGCTCGTGCGGCTCGCGCCCGGCGCGAGTTACCCCGCACACACACATGCCGGCGAAGAAGAGCTGCATTTGCTCGATGGCGAGCTGTGGATCGACGGCCGCAAACTCGTCCCCGGCGACTACAATTACGGTGCGCCCGGAGATGGCGACGACAGCGTCTGGAGTGAAACGGGCTGCACCTGTGTCCTGATCACCAGCACCCGCGATATTCTGCGCTGAAGCACCGGGACCATTCCGCCGGCCGCCCAGTTTCCCGCGATCACGCATTTTCGTGCCTGAAACCCGGCAGAAGTGAACGGAGATGCACAACTTTTCGCTTGAGGTCCAGGCGCAATCAACCAATGATCGTCCGGGGGCCATTGGATGCGAGATGGATGGACCCAAAGAATCCCCAAACGAGATTGCGTTGCGCTACCGCCGCCGGGCGAAGCAGGCCAAGTTTGCGGCTTCCCGGATCAAGGACCGCGAACTCAGCCTGACCTTCCTGCACATTGCCGACGATTACGACTTTCTCGCCTCTCTCCGGGAACGGTCGCAAGACTCAAACTGAGGCTGCGCCCGGCGTGTCTCTACAGGGCCAGATCAGTGCTTGATCGCGGGATCGGCGCGGTAATTGTCCGGATTCGATGAACGTGCTTCCCGCGCCTTCAGGTCGACATCGAACAACCCGCGGAAGCATCGGCCCGCCCGCCGCCGAATAGCTCCAGTAACCGAGCGCGACGAAAAAGGGGCGGTCTTGCGACCGCCCCTCCGAAAACTCCTCAGCCTAAAAAGCAATTACTGCCGTAAGCCGCCGAATTGGACGCCCATGCCTTCCGGGTCCTTGACCTGGAAGCTGGTCTTGGCGCTGCCGGTATATTTCAACCCGCGACGCTTCAGTTGCTCTTCGAACGCGTCCTTCTCCGTATCCCAGTTCATGATCGTGTAGGCGATGTGGTCGACATGTGCGGGTGCGCCTTTCGCCCGGTTGCGCGGGATAAGGATGTTGTTGCCGAACACCAGGCGGCACTGCATTCCGTCGTCCTGGGTCACCTTCATCCCGAGCAGATCGACATAGAAGTCGCGAACCTTGGCGTAGTCATTGCACTGATAAGAAATGTGATTGACGTACCCGGCATCGAGCTTGCCCGTCGGCTTGGGCGCTTCGGCGGCGCGAGCGCCTGCCGGCAGGGCTGCCGTTGCTGCCGCGATACTGAGGCTTTGAACGAGCTGCCGCCGGCTCATTTTCCCCTGTTCGAAATCCTGCACCAATTTTGCGAAGAGCGTCTCCATGGCCTGTTCTCCTTCTCCGATGCCTCCCCGGGAAATCCCATCATCCTCCCGTCCGGCCACTATACAACCTGTGCTGGCGGGGCGGCGACCTTTCTTGCCGAATCGCGATTTTGTCCTAAACTGCGCCCGTACCCGCATTGAATGACGCAACCCACCAATTGGGACATGCCGTGATGACCATGTGGCGTCGCTTTTGTCTGTTGATCGCAACCGCCGCTGCGGCCTGGGCCGCCGGCCAGATGCAGCCAGCGGCCGCAAACCCGGAAAGCAGCGCGGCCATTCCGGATTTCCGCGGCACCTGGACCCACCCCGCCTTTCCGTGGTTCGAGCCGCCCGCATCCGGGCCCGGCCCGGTGACCAACCTGTCGCGCTGGGCCATACAGCGGCCCTCCGGACCGACGGGATCGGCGGCAGAGCCGGTCAGCACCACCGGCATCAGCGATTACGACCAGCTCGTCGGCGACTACAACAATCCCATCCTGCAGCCCTGGGCCGCCGCGGTGGTGAAGGAATACGGCAAGATCTCCAAGGCCGGCATCACCTATGGCAATCCGTCCAACCAGTGCTGGCCCTTCGGCGTGCCGTTCATCTTCAAGAATTCCACCATCCAGCTCCTGCAGCAGCCAAACCAGGTCACCATGCTGTACAGCGGCGACCATGAAGTGCGCCGGGTACGGATGAATGCAACTCATCCATCACCGCTGAAACCGTCCTGGTACGGAGATTCGATCGGCCATTACGAGGGCGACACGCTGGTCATCGACACGGTCGGCGTCAAGGTCGACCGGCCCTATGGCATGCTCGACCTGTTCGGCACGCCCTATACCAACAGCCTGCACGTCGTGGAGCGCTACCGGTTGCGCGATTATGACGAAGTGAAAGACGCGCTCGAGCGCAACAAGAAAGAGAACTGGCTGTTCCAGGGCGATCCGTTCAGCAGTCACCGCGGCAAGTTCCTGCAGGTGGCGCTGACCATTGAAGATGCCGGCGTCTTCACCACGCCATGGACATCCACGATGACCTATGTGCCCTCGCCCGATCCGCTGGCGGAGGGTGTGTGCGCGGAAAATCCGCACGAATATTACAACAACCGCGACACCGACCTGCCCAAAGCCGACAAACCAGATTTTTGACCGCGATCAACCCTCCCCAAGGGGAGGGTTGATTACTCCACCTTACTGCACCGGCCTTGGAAAACGCGACGGCCCGAACAACCGGTCGAAAAGCAGAGGATCATCATCCAACGGCCCGCGCCGGAACACGCGGCCGGCGGCGCTGCCCATGAACCGCAGCGATTGCTCAAACCGCACCATCTCGCCCGACAGCGCGTCCTCATTGGTGGCGGGAACGGTGCCTTCCACTTCGTAGAGGCGGTTGTTGGCGAGAAACATCCCCCCAACCGAATGATTGCCAGTGCGGCCCACCATGGTGAGATAGACGCCCATCGTCCCCTGCACCCGCGCCTGGGTCAGGAACTTCACTTGCGCCCGCCGTTCAACATCGGCGACGACTTCGGCGAATATCCGCCGCCGGTCGTAATGCACGCGCGCGAGATCGAGAACCGCCACCTGAAACAATTCGCGGTCGTGCCGCACCGTGTACAGCGTCTCGGGAGCGGTAACGCCTTCGACGGTTCTCACCGGCATATTCTGGATCGACGGCTCGCCCGGAAAGGAAATCGCAAATTGCTGTTCGGGATACGTGTATTCCTGCCAGGATGATTGCGCGCCCGCCGTCGTCGACATCAGCGCACAGGCGAAACACAGGACAGCGACGCGCATCCGGCACCGAACTTCACAGAAGCGCCCGATTATACCCCCCTGTGTCATTCCCGGCGAGGCGCGAAGCGCCGAGGGAAGGGAACCCATCCGCCGCGCGTCCGCGCGGCGGAAAAATGTTTTGGCCTGCGGGGTATCAAGGTGTTAGCCGCGCAATCCCTCACGCGCCGCATCCGTGCTAGTCTGAACCAGCACCGGAACGGAGATCATCATGTCCCTGTTGTCGCGTTGCCTGCTTTCAGCCGCTGCCGCCTGCGTCGTCACCGGCGCGCATGCCGCCTCAACACAGATGCCGCAATTCTCGCCCAATCCCGCGGTCGGCTGGATTGCGCTTTACAACGAATTCCAGGCGCCGCCCTCGGGCGCCGGTCCGGTGCTCCAGGATCCCAACCACCCGCGTGTGACCAATGACGATTTCCGCCGCACCGGCCAACAGCCGACACCGGCGCTCGCCGATCTCAACAGCCCGATCCTGCAGCCCTGGGTGCGCGAAGAACTGCGCAAGCACAACGAACTCGCGCGCCAGGGCGAGGTTCTCGGCCGCGGTGCAAGCTGCCTGCCGGTCGGTGTGCCGCAATTCGACCTGCATGTCATTCATCCGATTTTCTTCATCCAGTCGCCCGGCGAAGTGCTGATGGTCTGGCAGGGCGATCACGATGTCCGGCACATCTATCTCACGGACAAACACTCGCCGCATGTCAAGCCGTCATGGTCGGGAGAATCGATCGGCCATTACGAAAACAACGAGCTCGTGGTCGACACCATCGGAATCACGACGCAGGCGCCGGTCGACAGTTACGCCACGCCGCATACGGACAAAATGCATGTCGTCGAACATTTCAGGATGATGGACGGTGGCAACCGCATGGAAGTACGCATCCATGTCGAGGATCCCGGCGCCTTCACCATGCCGTGGGATGCGATCGAGCGTTATCGCCGCGTCGAACCGGGCCGCGCCGAGAACAATGTGCCGTTCAGCGCGGTATCGTCATCGACCGTCGCGGGTCCGCTGATCGAGGCAAGCTGCGCCGAGAATCCCTTCTCCTATTTCTCCGGCCAAAGCGCAGCCATCCCCCACACCGACAAACCGGATTTCTAGAAACCGGTTTTCTCTTTTCTCTTTCCCCCCGCGAGCGCATCAGCGCGACGCGGGGGGGAAAGTGGGCGCAGCCCGGCGGAGCGCATTGCGCGTAGCAGGGCGGATGGCGCCCGATAGGGGGGCCATGTCGCGCACCCCCTTCCGCCCGCCATTCGTAACGCCTGCGGCGCTACTGCGGGCACCTTCCCCCACAAGGGGGGAAGGTGAATCTGTTGGTCTGGCAGGCTGCCCACCAATGCCCGACAACCACCCTAACTCGCCGTGGCGGTCTCCAGCCGGATCGCCGGGCTGCCGGCATGGGTCAGGTCGGCATCCGTCAGGATGGCATGCGTGACCCGCTCGTCGATTTCCATCGCATGGCGCAGCGCCACGGGATAGCGCACCACCGCCTCCAGCCCCGACGAGGTGAAATGCAGTTGCACCGTGGGCCTCAGGCCCATCCCGGGTGTCGCTTCGAAAGCGTGTTCGATGGCCGAATGTTGCTTGGCGATTTCATCCTTGAAATCGGCAAGTCCTGCTTCCACTGCCGACATCAGCCGCGCGCGGGCAGTCGAAAAATTCGTGCCGGCGGGCAGCGTCAGATTGATCTCGTGCCACGCAAAGCTGGTGCCGGGAATCTGCTTGAACAGCCCCGGCGTCCCGTTGAAGACGATGGAATTCGAGAACGCGACGACACGGCCGGTGGGCGTATCGCCGCCCGCGCCGCCCATCTCCATCAGGTGAATGCGCACCAGGCCGACATCGATGACCTCGCCGGAAACTCCGCCAATCATCACGCGGTCGCCGGCGCGAATGCCGTATTTGCCGATCAGGAAGAAGTAGCCCACGACCGACTGGATCACGTTTTGCAGCGACACCGCGACACCGGCGGTGATCAGTCCGGCGAAGGTCGCGAGCGAGCCGATCTCGCTCACCAGCGAGAATGTGACAATCGCCGCGATGGCGCCCCAGATCACCAGCTTGCGGACCCAGTGCAGGGTCCAGCGGCGCCGCGCATCCCGGACATATTTGGTGATCGCGCGGCGCCACAGCTCCGATGCGCCCAGCACCAGCGCGATGATCAGTGCAAGGAAGGTCAGCCGCGCGGCAAAACCCTGCGTCTGCGTCCACGCCTCGCTCACCACACCGGCCTGCCAGTTCGCCAGATTCTTCTGGTAAAGGCCGAGCAGGATTCCGACCTGCGCCAGCGGGATCGCCGAACCGGTGAGCTGTTTGAATTCCTGCGTCGCCGCATCGAGCTGCTGCTTTTCCTGCCCGAGCGTCGCCGTGTTGGCGCTGTCGGCCTGGTGCGCCAGCTCATCGCTGCGCCGTGTGAGATCCCTGAGAGTGGCAATCAGGGGACCCCGGATCGCCTGCGCGCTTTGCGAGAGATCCTGGGTTTGCTGCACGGCAGTATTAATGCTGCGCAACTTACCCAGACTGACGACGAGGCCGGTCGCGCTCTCCCACAGTCCGGAACGGCTGCCCGCGATCGCGATGAGAGCCGAGGGTGTGGCGGGCGCCTCCTGCTGCTGCGAAGTGGATGCGCCCATTCCGCCACTGGCGCTTCCATTCGCCATCCCGCTGCCGGCGGTTTGGCGAACCTCCGGCGGCAGCGAGCTCTCCAGCGCGTCGATCTGCGCGTTTAACCCGGTAGCCCCATTACCCGCACCGTTCAGGAACCGCGTGAAGCTGCGGATTGCGTCCACGCGGGCCGCCGCAAAGTCCACTTCCGCCTGCGTCTCCGCCAGCTGCGCTTCAAGCATCTGCTTCTGTTGCCCTGACGCTGTGGCGATCTGCTTCCGCAAGTCCTCAACTTCGCTGACGACCTGCTTTTCGTCCTTCAGCGCCTCGGCCTCCTGCTGCATCGCCCTTTCGTAGGCGGGCACAGCCGCAGCCTGTCCGGGGGCCTGCTGAACGGACGCGGCCGCCCGCGCGAATTGAAAGGCGAGCCGCACAACCTGTATGGCGAGCTGGCGATCGGCGCTGACATAGACGTCGTCATTTGCATTCGCGACGAGCTGCTGTTGCGCAGCGATCTGGCGATACCAGGCGATCGTCTGGTTGAGGAATTCCACCACGCGCGCAGCATCGAGTTCGGCCGTGTTTGCGGCAGCCGGCTGCGCCGGCGTTTGGGCGCTTTGTGCCGGAGCCTGTGCGGCGGCCTGCGCAAGAGCTTCCGCCCCGGACATGCACAGCATCGCCGCCGAAACAAACGCGATAGTGCCAAGCCCACGCCGCACGCGGACACTGAAGCGATTCAAGCCGATCATGGAATGGCGTTCTCCCGACGCTGGACTGGCCCACTTGAGAGCCGATTTATGAGCCAGATCGGGGCCAAAAAAAGACCTGCCAAACCAGATCAGCGACTGACTGTTATCGGCTTCTCTTTCCCCCCGCGAGCGCATCAGCGCGAAGCGCGGGGGGAAGGTGAAAACTTTGATTAGCGCCACCGAATTGCTGTTGGCCGAAGCCTCAACTCCGCTTCGGGCTCCAGCGTCGGCGCTTCATCCCAAAATATTCTGCCGAAACCCCGTGCGCGCGAGCAGCGAATCCCGCGCCTGTGCCGCCATCCGCGTGATCGCCGCAGTATCGACATCCACCAGACTGCCCCGCCATTTCCGCACTCTGCCGGCGATGAACACCGCCTCGATGTGACCTGGATTCATCAGATTGGTCACCGTGCCGGCTGCGTTGTTAACCGGCCACACCTGAAGGTCATCGGCCTTCAGCATCAGGATGTCGGCATCTTTTCCGGGTGTCAGCGTCCCGATCCTGCCGTCGAGATTGGCGCAGCGCGCACCCTGCAACGTGGCGAATTCCAGCATGTCGCGGCAGGTCAACAGCGGCGGCAAATTTTGCTCGCCATGACTCGCGCGCTGCAGGACCATCAGCCGCTGCAACGCGAAAGTCGTGCGCATGATCGAGAACATGTCCTGCGCAATCGTCACCCCGTGATCGGAGCTCAGGCTGAAACGCAGACCATGATCGAGCGCATCCTGGATCACCGGCATCCCGTGGCCCATGGTCATGTCGATCGGCGCACAGAGCGACACATGACCGCCGGTATCCTTGATCATGCGCCACGCTTCATCATCGATGCCCAGGCAGTGAATATATTCGTCGCCCGGCCGCAGTAGGCCGGCACGGCCGAAACCGAGCAGCGCCGCGCTCAGATCCTTCCCGACCAGATGCTGCACCACCGGCACTCCGGCTTCGCGGCCGGCCATATACACCGTCGCGGTAAGATTGCCGGTCAGCGCCAGCGTGAGAAGCTGATCCTTCGAATTGAAATAGCTCCGCTGCAATCGCCCGAGATCCTGCGGATAGCGCGCACGCGGCCCGGCGCCGCGCGCAAAAGCGTAAACCGCGCGAATGCCCGAGTCCTGCAGCGCCTCGATGCAGGCATCGCTGTGTTCCGGCGTATGCGAAACCTGCGACAGATCGACGACGGTCGTCGTGCCCATCGCGACCATGCCGAGCGTTGTCGCGAGAATTCCGGCATAGGCCTCGTCGGGCGTGCAGGCCAAAGTCAGGTTGTTCTGGATGTCGCGGTTGTAATCCGGTTCGAGCAAGCCGTTGGCGAGCAGGCTGCGCAAAATCCCCTGATAGGAATGGCTGTGCGTATCGACAAAACCGGGAATCAGAATGCGGTTCGTCGCATCCACCATCACGGCATCCGGCGGCGCCGGCGCTTGTGGGCGCACCTCGCGGATTTTGCCGCCAGCAATCAGCACATCGGCATTGGCGAAATCGCCGATCTGCGGATCGAGCGTCAGCACGATGGCATTTTCCAGCAGGATGGGCCTGCCGCTCTGCAATGCCGCGAGATCGGCGCCTTCCGTTGCCGTCAGCGCTTGCGCAGCCGCGGCGGCCGGCAGAACGCCCGCACCGGCAATCAGTCCCGAACTAAAGGCCAGAACATCACGCCGCGACGCGAATCTATGCTTCGTCCTATCTGACATCGCGCCCTCCCGTTCGCAGGCCTCGCCCGAACACCGTAGCTTAAAGTTCGTTGCTACGAATGCATGACGCCGAAAAGAATATCTCACGCGGAGCCGCCGAGACGCTGAGCACCGCAAGGGGCCCCGCGCGGGACGTACAAATCCGCGGAGCGGATTTGCCCGCGCGGGAAGCGGTCAAGCAGACGGCCAAAATCGCACGCCCAGTAATCCAAGGAGAATGACGGTCGACAGCGCCGCGCCGAACGCCATGGCGGTCCGCGGCGCGATATCGGCTTTCCAGCCATGCTCACGCAATACCATGCGCAACCCACAGCCGAGATGGGTCAGGATCGCAACCGGGCCGAACCAGTAATGTCCGATCAGCCGCAATCCGCCGAGGTTCGAAAGCATGCTGCGGTCGTGATTGGTCAGCCAGTTCCAGTCGGTATTGGTACCATGATATCGCGCGCCGAACACCGCGATCAGGTGCGCGAGCAGATAAATCCCAACATACACGCCGGTCATGGCTTGCAACGTGCCGAAGAAATCGCCGGCCGTACGCAGGCGCCGCTGCACCAAAGTCGCGCCGCTCGCGACCTGAAACAGGATCAGCACCAGCAGCAGCGGTTCGACGACGTCATTTCTGTATTCCAGCCGCGCGCTCTTCATGAAATTGAGATGCGCCATGCCGCTGAAGATTCCGGCCGTGTGATTGGTGAGATGGGGCGCGATGAACAGAATTAGGATTGCGCTGGCCGAGATGCCGTGTGCGATCCCAAGCCGGCGATAGCCTGCCGCATCAATGCGCAGCGGGTGCAACGGCATACCGCGCGGACTTAGCGCGATGACCGCAAGCACGGCCCAGAAGGCCGGCCAGCCGATGCTGACGATCGCCGGCAGATGCAGGAAACCCGATGCGTTGCCGAAGCCGACAAACAGCGAGGGAGTCGCGAAAGCGACATGCGCGATACAGCGGGTGCGAAAATCCGCGCTGTCACTCCGGCTCGCTTTCTGCGCAACCGAGAAGCTGACCGCCATCACGGCAAATGCGAGGACCAGCGATCCGGCCACGCCAGCCCACAACGCCAATCCGTCCGGGGATGAAGAACCATGTGCAGCGATTAAAAGCTGCGATAGCGCCTGGGACAGCGATGGATAAAGCCCGGCCGCGACTGCAGGCGCCAATCGCCACCACAGCCGTCCGACATTCGGCGTCTCCAGCGCAACATCAACCCGGCTCTGCATCGGCAAACCCTCCCAGCCTGCGTCAGGTGTGGTACTGTAGCGCGCTTGTTCGTGCCGTCACAGTACACCTCGCCAAACAGAAATTTTAGACAAGTTGAACTGTCGCATACCGCCGGGCAGCACTGACCAGCCGACCGTCCCGCGTCAGCAGTGGCGCGTCCAGAACCCGGGACAATGCCACATACGCTGCATCATAAGCCGTCAAGTTGTTCCGGAATTGCCAAATGTCCGGCAACAACTGGAAATGCGAATGCCTGTGCAGCGGAAAACTGGCCAAATCGAGCAATGCAGCACGGCCACGTTCAGCCTCGACCAGGCGCAGCGCCGTGAGCCTGCGCACAACCTGCGCCACTTCAAGATCGATCAAATGCGGTGCGTGCACCGTTTCGCCGGGAATCCCGATCCAATCCGTCACGCCGGCGGCTGCAGGAGTTTCGAGCAACACCTCCAGCAATGCAGACGCGTCGATGACGATCACCGCCGTTCGCGCTCTTCCCGAACCATGGCAGCAATATCCACTGAACCCTTAAGAGGCGTTCGCTCCCGGATCCGGGCGAGCATTTCCTCCATTGTGGGCAAGTCCGCAACTTGCTGAATTTCGCGCAACAGGTAGTCCGACAAGGACATTCCCGCACGCGCCGCGCGGGCCTTCAATTTCCGGTGCAGCGAATCGGGCACATTTCGAATTTGGATCATGGTCATGCGTATAACATGATTACATGTGCTGCACATGTCAACCATTCAAAAGAAAACGCGGTTGCCGAAGCAACCGCGTTTTCGCGCGCTCACAGTTCACTCACGCGTTAGCCGCGGCGGTGCCAGCCACCGCCGAAGGCCATATGGCCGCCACCAAAGCGGTCGCGGTCGAAGCCACGATGCTCGAACCGTTCATGGCCGAAGCGGTGGAAGCCACCAAAGCCAAGGCCAACTCCGAAATACGGCTCAACCACCGGGCCGCCGTAACCGTAATAACCCGGATAGTAACCCGGGTAGTAGCCACCGCCATAGGCGGTGCAGTACGGATAGGAGTAGATGTAATTACCGTATGCATCGTAACAGGGCGGATAGGCGGGCGTGACCACAGGTGGCGCCACGCCAATTCCGAAGCTCACTTGCGCCGCGGCAGGAGCTGTCGCGGCAACGGCTGCGCCACAAGCCATGGCGGCGCCGATAGCCAGTTTTGCACTCGTTCTCATGACACCCTTCCCTTCCCTTCCGGTTTGGCGCTTTCATCAAGCGCCCAATTACGCACATCCTTGAAAATCGGTTTCGCAGCGATAGGCTCCATAAACCGGCTGTTCATCAGCGGTTCATCGTCTGAAAATCCCAGTATTTCCGGGCGATTTCCGGCAACGCTTTGGGCAGGAATTTTTCTGAAATTTGCGGGAGCCCGCCTAGACCGCGGGGAAGAGTGAAGACAACAGGAACAGTGCTGTGCCGATCAGCGCTCCGATGACAGTGCCGTTGATCCGTACAAATTGCAGTTCGCGCCCGACTTCAAGTTCGACCAGATCGGACACGGTTTTGGCATCCCATCCTGCGACCACATCGGAAATGAAATCACTGATCTGCTCCCGCCATGGTGCAATATAATCGACAATCAGCCGCTCCAGCGCGGCGTTCATGTAATCCTGCAATTGCCGGTTGTCCCGCAGCATCTCGCCGGCGACGCGAATGATCCGTGCCGAGATTATTGCCGACTGCGGCTCATCGCGCGCAAGATCGGCGCCGATCTCACGCTTGAGCTCGTCCCACACCGCAGCCAGCACCTGATGCAGCGCCGGATTGGTGGCGATGACCGTGCGCGCCTCGTCCAGCAGCCGCGCGCAATTTTCCGACGATCCGAATTCCTCCAGCATGCGCCGGATCCAGCCATCGAGCTCTGCCCGCTCCGGCGAATCCGCGGTGCGGATCTCATCCAGCCAGACGCGTATGCCGCGCACGATCGCCCGGCCGATCTTGCGGTCGAAATACAGGGGGAAAAGACGGCCGGTCTGCTCGCCGACTTTTTCGATGATTGTGTCCTGCATCCCTTCCAGCGCCGGTTCCGCCAGCCGGCTGAGCGCGTCCACGACTTCCATGTGCCGCCCGCTTTGCAAAAGCCGTGTGACCGCGGCATTTGCCAGCGGCACAATATCCAGGCGCCGCATACCTTCACGCGCAAGCTCGGCGACGAACCGCAGCACCGCCTCGTCATCGGCGGTTTTGAGGACCACCGGAAGCAATGCAACGACGCGCCCGGCGATGAACTCGCCCGCGGATTCGCCCGTCAGCCAGGACGCAAGCTGTAGCGCCCGGTTCTGCGCACGCAAGCGCTGCAGCACCAGTTCGGGATCGAGAAACCGGTCACGCACGAAATTGCCGAGCGAACGCCCGATGCGGTCTTTCTGGGTCCGGACCAGCGCGGTATGCGGAATCGGCAGCCCCAGCGGATGGCGGAAAATCGCCGTGACCGCGAACCAGTCGGCAAATCCGCCGACCAATGCTGCTTCTGCCGCCGATGACACCAGGCGCACGGCAAAATCACGCGGCAGAAACTGCATCGCGATGAAAACCGCCATTGCCACCAGCAACAATCCGGTCGCCAGGCGCCGCTGGCGCAACAGCGCGCGGCGCTTCTCGATGCCGGCGGAATCCCTTGAAATCATGGCCGAAAATAAATCCTCACCAGCGTGAACTTTGCCTGCCCTTACGAGTTTCACTTTTTTGCCGGGGACCGCACTTGGGAGATTTTCGCATGCTCGAAGACATTTTTAAGACCGGAAATATCATCACGGGTCTGGCAATCGGTCTGGGCGCTGCGCTTTTGGCTCCGGTTGTGGTTCCCGTCCTGCGTCCGCTGGCAAAGTCGGCGCTCAAGGCGGGCATGATGGCCTATGACGAAGCTGTCGTCGCATTCGCCGAGCTAAACGAAACTGCGGGCGATATCTTTGCCGAGGCACGCTCGGAAATGGTGGCGGAAAGCAACGGCACGGGCCATTCGCGTTCACGCAGCCGCCGGCGCAGCGCCAATCACGCCTCCTGAACAAACCCCCACGAGTCAGTCACAACCATCACAATATCGGCCCATGAACCGGGGGGACGACTTATCCGCTTCGTTTAGCGAAGCGGATTCGATGTTGTCTGCGCTGTCGATGTCTCGCGCCGTGCCAAAAAAAGCGGCGCCGCGTCCGGCGAAGAAAATGCCAATCCAGGTCCTCCACGCGACGCCAACGCGCATCCGCCTGCGCGCTACGGGTCTTATGGAGTCGCATGCCGGCGCGGTGCGTGCCGCGCTGATGGGTCTGCCCGGTGTCCGTTCCGCCGCAGTCAACCCGCTGACCGCGAGCGTTATTGTCCATTTCAATCGGCCCGCCGACCAGAAACGCATCCTGTCGGCGATCAACGCCGCATTGCGCGGCAAACATGTGACGGCCGGGAAGTTCGAACAAGCATCCGCCTGGTATCTGATCACCGCGGGCGAGGCGGCAAAACGGCTGGGGACTTCGGCCGAGCGCGGCTTGTTGCCTGCCGCAGTCGAGCAGCGGCTGCAGAAATACGGGCCGAATCTCATTCCCAAACCGGAACGCCGCTCGGACTTCGACATCCTCGCGTCGCAGTTCAACAGCCTGCCGGTTGCGCTCCTGACCGGTGCCGGCTCACTGTCGCTCCTGACCGGAGCCCTGCTCGAAGCCGGCGCAATCTTCGCGGTGATCGCCGCCAATGGCGCGATCGGCTTCCTGACCGAACGGCAGGCCGAACGCAGCATCGCCAATCTCGGCATTGAAGGACCACGGACATGCCGCGTGCTGCGTGCCGGCATCAGCCGCGAAGCCGATGTCGAGACGCTGGTTCCCGGCGACATTCTCGAATTGCATGGCGGCACGGCGATTCCCGCCGACGGCCGGCTGATCTCTTCGCAGGCGCTGACCGTCAGTGAAGCGGCACTGACCGGCGAAAGCGTGCCGGTGCACAAATCGGCCTCGGCCAAAGTCGCGCCCGGCGCGTCGCTCGCCGATCGCGCCAACATGATCTATCGCGGGACGATCGTCACCGGCGGAACCGGGCGCGCGATCATCACGGCAACCGGCGCGAACACCGAGATCGGCGCGATCCAGAATCTCGTCGGCGCCACGGCCACGCCGCAAACCCCGATGCAGCGCGAACTGGCGCAGCTTGGTGGACAACTCGGCTGGATCACGCTGGGCGCAACCGGCGTCATGGGTGGCCTCGGTGTCCTGCGGCACTCCGGAATTCTCGCGACCGCGCGCTCATCGCTCGCGCTTGCCGTCGCCGCCGTGCCCGAAGGCCTGCCGATGGTTGCCACGACAACTTTGGCCTTTGGCGCCGAAGCTCTGCGCCGCCGCGGCGTGCTGGTGCGCCAGATGAATGCGATCGAGGCGCTGGCTTCCGGCCAGGTGATCTGCTTCGACAAAACCGGAACGCTCACCCTCAATCGCATGTCGCTGTCCGAGATCACGGCGGGCGAGTGTGTGTGGCGCCTGTCGGGCGACAGGCTGGTAGAATCCGGACCTGACGCGGCGCAGCAGAACGCGCGTTTTGCCGCGCTGCTGCGCGTGGCCTGCCTGTGCAACGACGCGGGCGTCGAAGATCGTGATGGCGCGGTGCAATTCGCGGGCTCGGGTACGGAAACCGCGCTGATCCGCGCGGCGATGTCGCTGGGCATGGACATGCGGGTGCTGCGGGCGCAATGGCCGCGGCTGTCCACCGTCAACCGCACCGAACAGAATCGCTATATGGCGACGATCCACAGCTCCGGGCCGGAACTGCTGGTCGCGGTCAAAGGCAGCCCACTCGAGGTCCTCGCGCTGTGTACGGATGAAATACTGCCCGACGGCAGCACCCGTCCGCTGACGGACACTTCGCGCGCCGCGATCGAAGCGCACAATCTGCGCATGGCGGCCGAGGGCCTCAGGGTGCTGGGCGTGGCGCAGAAAACCGCAATGAAAAACGGCCACCTTGCCGACACCTCCAACCTCGTCTGGCTCGGATGTTTCGGCCTGTCCGACGAATTGCGTCCCGGTGTTGCACCCCTGATGCAGCGCCTGCACGCGGCCGGGGTGCGCACTGTCCTTCTCACCGGCGACCAGCGTGCAACCGCGATCGCCGTGGCGCGCCAGACGCGGATGAATGGCGGCAATGGTGAGATCAGGGCGCTGGATGGCGCCGAACTTGCGCGCATGACCGAAGCGGAAATCGCCGCGGCCGTGCCCGGCGTCGATGCGTTCAGCCGGGTCAGTCCGACCCAGAAGCTGCATGTCATTCGTGGTCTGCAGCGCGCCGGCGTCTCGGTGATCATGATCGGCGATGGCGTCAATGACGCCCCGGCTTTGCGCGCCGCCGATGTCGGCCTCGGAATCGGCCGCGAAAGCACCAATGCCGCGCGCGATATCGCCCAGGCCTTCATCGCCACCGACGAACTCGAAGGCCTGATCAATGCCATCGAACAGGGCCGCACCACTTACGCCAATATCCGCAAAGCGATTCGCTATCTGCTCGGCACCAATCTGTCCGAAGTCCTTTTGATGCTCGGTGGTGCATTGGCCGGCGCCGGAGCCGCACTGACGCCGATGCAACTTTTGTGGATCAATCTGATCACGGACGTTCTTCCCGGCATCGCACTTGCGCTCGAACCGCCCGAACCCGGCGTGATGGAACGCGCGCCCTCGCAAAGTCAGGGTTCGATCTTCGGCACGCGCGATTTCAGGAAACTTCTCGGCGAAGGCGCGCTGCTCGCGGCAGGGCCGATGCTCGCAGGATTGTATGGCGCGGCGCGTTTCGGCGCGGGCTCGCCGCAAAGCCGCACAATGGCATTCGGCAGCCTCGTCACCGCCCAACTGCTGCACGCCATCAGTTGCCGTTCGGCGCAGCAGGGCGTGTTCGGGCCGGGCAAATTGCCGAACAATCCCTATCTCAACCGGACACTTCTTGCCTCAGGGATCGCCCAGGCCGGCGCGATGCTGATACCCGGCTTGCGAAAGCTGATGGGGATTGCGCCGCTCGATCCGGCCAGCGCAGCGATCGCCGCCGCCGCCGGACTTGCGCCATTCCTGATTCGCGAATTGGGAAAGCTGAAAGACGCGGCTGCGGTCAGCCCCTCGACCAGTGCGGCCTTGCCGCACTGGCGAAATTCAAAAGTCAGCGCGCAAAGCGCGCGGGCTGCCGTTTCAGCGCCGGTCCAATTTCCCGCGCCGCCGCCTGAACCAGATTCCTGGCCAGCAATTCCAGAACATGGGCCAGCGCCCGCCCGAACATCACGGCCACCGCGAGCTGCAGCAGCGCAGAGACCACCTCACCGCTCCGTTCAGGAGCCGCCGGCAAGGTCGCGGAGTAATCGGAGTGGAGCGCCACTTCCTGCACGGACGACGCCGCGGCCAACGCGTCAGTGACCGCTTCGAGGCGGAATGTCCCATCATGGCGAATGGTGATCGACCGCGCATGGCGGTTGGTGCTGACGCCGGTCACGCCGGGAATTTCCGCGAGTTGCCGGCCGGCCTCAATGAAAAACTCAGCGTCGCCGCGCCGGGCGATCCGCAGCCGGATGCGCCCCGGCGTGAGATGCGCAATCTCCGCATCGTGCAGAAAATGCATCATATGATGGACTCCGGACTTTTATTATTTTGCTGCAATTGCCGCCGCATTCGCCGGCTGATGCCGCAGGAGCCCGATTCGGGCTGCCCGCAAGTCATGCACCCTCGTGTCGTGGTTTCGAAGTTCGCATGATCTCGATATCGAACACGCTTTGCGAACTTCGAAACCGAAACGACACGAGCATCTGGAATTTGCTAGCGTCCTTTCGATTCTGAAATTCGCCTTGCTGCCGATATAGAGATCAAGCGAATTTCAGAATCGGGACGCTAGCGCGTTACAACTATATGACATTTGCGTTCTGGCCGGAATTCAGAATCCCGTTAGCAGATGCCTGGATCAATTCGGCAGTGATGCCACGTAAGCCGCGAGCGCGACCATATCACCTTCACTGAAATTGGCGGTCTCGACCTGCATCGGTGTCGATGCATTTCCCGCGCGCGCTCCCGATTTGAAGCTGTAAAGCTGACGGAAAATATAGGTCGGCGAACGCCCGGCAATCGACGGCACATCCGCCACCCCGGTCAAATCGGTACCGTGGCAGGTTTCACAGGCGCGGCCGCCACCGGTGGCGAGCGCGCGGCCTTTCGCGATCGACCCGGGCGGCACATAGGCGATCGTGCCGCTATGCGGATCGCGCAGCTCCTGACGCTTCTGATCCTGCGGCAGTTCGATGATCCTGTTTCCGATCGGCTCCATTCCACCGCCCGGCACGGCGACGCGCATATACCCATTGGTGACGATGGATTTCGGCACCATCGCCGCCTCAACGACCTTCACCCAGCCGCGTTGCGCCTTCAAATTCGCAAACCATTGGCTGGCCGCCTTGGCGTCGGCATAGGACAGGCCCTGCGCGACGCTGACCATATATTGGGTCGCGTTCATCGCCGGCTTTCCATTCACCACAATCGCATTCTTCCGTGCACCGTTTTTGAAATCCATGAGCTGGCGTAACAGATAGGCCGCCTTCAGCCCGGCAAGGCTGGCGGATTCCGGATGTCCCATGCCCGAAGCGAGATGACAGGAGGCGCAGGCGAGCACGTTTCCGGCCGCGCCATGCGCGACGACATTGGGCATCGGCGGATGTTCATTGGGGAACCAGTCCGGCGGATTTTTCAGATTGTCGATCTGCGCCATGGTGTAGGTGCGCTTGCTGCCCGGCACCTGCTTGGGCGCGTTGTCCGGCGCGGCCGCCGGCTGATTCGGATCGGGTGCGAAAAACGCCCAGGTGGGTTGGTTCTCGGCGGCTGCGGCCGGAACCATCGCCGCAAGCACAAGCGGAATGAGAAAGCGCTTCATAGACCCCTTCGCGCGATTTATGTCGCTATTTTATTCCGGTTTTTGCCCGGATTTTCCGTCCAATCGCAAGCCCCACAACCTGCGGCACAAGAGCAGGTTGCGGCGGTTTCCCGGCTTGAGTCGCGCCCCCTTTCCGCCTACCCTTGCGGCAACGCATTGTGTCGCTGGAGGGACACCAAATGGCTGATTTTCGCCGCCTGTTGCAATGCTCGGCATTGGCGCTCGTGCTTGCGCCGCTGCCGGCTTTGGCCGAATCCTCATTCGTCTATGTCACCAACAGCGCCGGCGATTTTGTCGACGTCGTCAACGCCTCGACCGACAAGGTGGTCCAGACCTTCCCGATCGAAGGTGCGCACGGCATCAACTTTTCCCCCGACGGCAGCCGCGTCTATGTCAGCAATGAATCGACCAGCACGCTCGACGTGTTCGATCAGAAGACCGGCAAGCTGGTGAAGAAGGTCACCCTCTCGAACCATCCGAACAATATCTCGGTTGCGAAGGACGGCCGGATCATGGTCGCCATTGCGCGCGGACAGGGCGCGCTCGACATCATCGATCCGGTGAAGCTGGAAGTCGTGAAAACCATTCCGACCCACGGCCGTCTGCACAACATCTACGTCACGGCCGACAGCAAATATGTCATCTGCGGCTCAGTGCAGACCGGTGTGTTCACCGCGATCGATCTGAACACCGAAACCATCGCCTGGGAGCACAAATTCGATCACGGCGTGCGCCCGATGACGATCGAATCCAATCCGGACGGTTCGCCCAAGCGGATTTTCGTGCAACTGGCCGCATTCGACGGCTTTGCTGCACTGGATTGGAAGACTCACGAAGAAGTTGCCCGGTTCAAGCTGCCCAACCTCCATACCGGTGTGGACATGGATCCGGGCCGTGAAGATGCACCTTCACACGGGATCGGCGTATCGCCGGACGGCAAGACCCTGTGGGTCACCAGCATCCCGCAGAACGCGGTATTCATCTATGATCTCGCGAATTTGAAGCTGCTCGATCACATCATGTTGCCCGATGTGCAGATTCCCGGGCGGCAGCTTGGCGGCGCAGTGGCCAACTGGGTCACCTTTGCCGACGGCAAAGTCTACATTTCCAATTCCGGCATGCGTTCGGTGACGGCGATCAATATGGCGACGAAAAAGATCGTCGCGGTGGTGCCGGTCGGCGAAGTGCCAAAGCGCATCAACACACTGGTGCTGAAGAACTAGCTTCACGGCCTGGCAGAATAAGAAAGGGCGGCGGATCAATCCGCCGCCCTTTCTTTTACAGCAACGTCAGTCCACGCCGGCAAACTGCGCGAGAATCTTCCAGTCCGGATCGTCCTTGGACGCAAATTGCCGCCCACCGGAATGAAACATGTCGCCGCCCGACTCCGGCGCGAGCGGGTGAATCAGCAGGCGGCTATTGGCTGGATCGGCGCGGTTCACCAGAGCCGAAACAGCTGCGAAATTGTTCTTGGTGTCTTCTTCGCTCCATTGTCCGCTTGCCGGCAGCGGCGCCAGATGCAGCGCGTTGTTCGCGCCGCCGTGGCAGGTCACGCAGCGGGCATGGCCGGTGCGTTTTTCCAGGAAGATCGGCTGCACTTTGCTCTTGAAGAAATCATAGTTAAGTGCCGTCGCCGGCGCCGCAGCCAACGCCGCCGAACCTGCGCATAAAGTTATCATCGCGGCGCACACCAATGTCAGCCGAACCGGCATTCCATCCCTCCTCGAAACACGTTTCCAGTTATCTCTCCGCGAATGTAGCAGATTAATCCGTGGCTTGTAGCGATTCCTCACGAGTTCGGGAACACTAGCATTGAGTTGAGTCCCAGCTCTGGAACTATCGTTTTCAGGTTCCGTTTGTTTTGAAGGAGGCAGCTTAAGGAGCCAAAAAAAATGAAAGCGCTTGCAGTTCTCGCAGTAGCCGCACTGGCATTGGCCGCTTGCGGCACAACCCAGGGCGACCGTGCAGCGTCTGGTGCGGCCATTGGAGCCGGCATCGGCCTTCTGGGCGGACCCCCGGGAGTTGTCGTCGGTGCGATCGCCGGTGGTGCAACCGGTGCGTTGACCAGCCCGAGCCAGGTCGACCTTGGCCGTCCGGTGTGGCGCGGCTAAGCCGGGCTTTACCGAGTACCGAAGGGACGTTCCGACCAGTCGGAACGTCCCTTTTTTTCTTTCTGCGGCGCCATGTCCGCCGAAGCCGGAGAGTCAAGGCGGATGAAGGCATGACACCGCCACAACGCAGTTGATAGAATTCCGTCCTCACTTGCGTTGGGGACGACATGCCTGAAACCTTTCACCTGCGCATCAACGGCAGTGTTCGCGACGTGACGCTGGAAGGCGACACGCCGCTGCTCTATGCGCTCCGCAACGACTGCGAATTGCACGGCGCGAAATTCGGCTGCGGACTTGCCCAATGCGGCGCCTGCACCGTCGTGATGGATGGCGCCGCGATCCGCTCCTGCCGCACACCGGTCAGCATGGCCGCGGGGCGCGAGATCGTCACGCTGGAAGGCATCGGCACCGACGCGAAACCGCATCCGCTGCAAAAGGCCTTTATCGTCGAGCAGGCCATGCAATGCGGTTACTGCGCCAACGGCATGATCATGGCGGCCAAAGCACTGCTCGACCGCAATCCGCGCGCGAGCGATGCCGATATCCGGACCGCGCTCGCCGGCAATCTCTGCCGCTGCGGCAGCCACAACCGCATCTTGCGCGCGATCAAACGCGCCCAGAAGGAGATGGCATGATGGGCGCTCCGAAAACCGTTGCGCCATCGGCGCTGCTGACCCGCCGCGAATTCACCGCGGCTGCCGGACTGCTCATCGCATTTTCCATGGCGCCCGGCGCGGCATGGGCGGCCGAAGGGAACACGAAACTGCCCGGCATGCTGGCGGCCAATCGGCGTCTCGATGCCTGGCTGCGCATCGATCCCGAGGGCACCGTGTCGGTCTATGCCGGCAGGGTCGAGCTCGGCCAGGGCAACACGACCGCGCTGGCACAGATCGCCGCCGAAGAGCTCGACGTCGATATGGGCCGTATACGCATGATTCCGGTGGACACCACGCGCTCGCCGAATGAAGGCGTGACGGCCGGGAGCAATTCGATCGAAGCGGGCGGCGCCGCATTGCGCGCCGCGGCCGCAGAAGCGCGCGCGATCCTCGTCGGCATTGCGGCGCAGCGACTCGGCGCCGAAAGTGCCGAACTCTATGTCGACGACGGCACCATCCGCCGGCGTGACGGCATGGGACAGTTCACCTATTGGCAGCTTTCCGCCGACGCGCCGCTGGCGCGCGATGCCACCGCACCCTTCACGGTGAAGCCCGTCAACTTGCACCGCATTGTCGGTCAGCCGGCCGAACGGATCGATATTCCCAATAAGGTCATGGGCCGTCCGGCTTTCGTGCAGGACCTGCAGCTTCCCGGTCTGCTGCATGGCCGCGTGGTGCGCCCGCCTTCCTATGACGCCGAACTGGTTTCGGTCGACGACTCGCACGTGCGCGCCATGCCGGGCGTTGTTGCGGTGGCGCATGACGGCCGGTTTCTGGGCGTGGTTGCACAGCGCGAGGAGCAGGCGATTGCCGCGCGGGAGGCCCTGGCAAAGGCTGCCCAATGGCGGGTGCCGCCGACTTTGCCCGACATGAACCAGGTGAACGATTACCTGCAAATACTTCCCGATATCGAGGTCAAAGCCGTCAACGAAAAAACCGGCGACGTGTCCGGTGTGGTGAAAACCATCTCGGCGACTTACCACAAGCCGTATCTCGCCCATGCCTCCCTAGGTCCGTCCTGTGCGGTTGCCGGCATGGTCGATGGCATGCTGACCGTCTGGTCGCATACGCAAGGGCCGTACCCGCTGCGCGGCGACATCGCCAAAGCGGTCGGTGTGGACCCGCAAAAGGTCCGCGTCATCCATTCGCAGGGTTCGGGATGCTATGGCCACAATGGCGCCGACGACGCAGCACTCGACGCGGTGCTGCTGTCGCTTGCCGCCGGCGGCAAGGTCGTCCGTGTGCAGTGGATGCGCGACGACGAATTCGGCTGGGAGCCGTTCGGGTCGGCCATGACCATGGCGGCGCGCGTCGGGCTTTCCGCGGACGGCACTATTCGAGACTGGCAATATCATCTCTACAGCTGCAGCTGGAACATGCGGCCGGGCGGACGCGACGGCGTGAATCTGCTCGCTGCCTGGCACGTCGCCAAACCCCAGCCTCACGCATCGGCGCGCGAACTGCCTCTGCCGGGCGGCGGCGGCGACCGCAATGCGGTGCCCACCTACGCCTTCGCCAATCAGCAGATTTTCGATCACTTCATTCCGGACATGCCGCTGCGCGTTTCGGCGCTGCGTACTCTCGGCGGGTTCGGCAATATCTTCGCCGTCGAATGCATGATGGACGAGGCCGCGGCTGCGGCAGGCGCCGATCCGCTGGCGTTTCGTTTGAAGCATCTCGAAGATCCGCGTGCGCGCGCCGTGCTGACCACGGTGGCGGACCGGGCGCATTGGGTGCCGGGCGCCAAAAGCGACGGCGTGCATGGCCGCGGGATTGGATTCTGCCGCTACGAGACGACCAAGAGTTATGTGGCGATAATTGCCGACGTCGCAGTCGACCGCACGATCGGTGATGTCCGCGTCCAGCGGGTCACCGCGGTTGTGGATTCGGGGCAAGTGATCAATCCCGATGGGCTGAGGAACCAGATCGAGGGCGGGATCATTCAGGGCGCGAGCTGGACCCTGAAAGAGCAGGTGAAATTCGACCGGCAGCAAATCACCTCACGTGATTGGGCGGGCTATCCGATTTTCCGCTTCGACGAAGTGCCCGAAGTAGAAGTCGTGGTGCTCGATCACCCGGAGCTGCCGTCGCTGGGCGCGGGCGAAGCCTCGCAGGGGCCGATTTCGGCGGCGATCGCGAACGCGATTTTCCACGCCACCGGCGCCCGCCTTCGCGACCTGCCCTTCACGCCGGCGCGCGTCAAATCCGCGGTGTAGCGGTCAGAGAGTTCGGAAAAACGCGTGCTGCGGTTCAGGACTTTGGCTTGTCCTTGTTTGCCGGTGCTGCTTCGTCAAGTGGCTCGCCGTTCGATGTCCGACTGATTGCCGCGTCCAGCAGCGAGAGCCATTTATCCGCCAGATTGAGCCACGATTTTCTGAGTTCGCCAGTGGCGGCCCTTTCGGCCATTTTCTTGCAGAATTGGGCCTGCAAAAGCCATTCCGCTTCTTTTTCTTCGCCAGAAGAAACCATCGCAGCCCGACGATAAGCCTTGGTCGGGCTTGAAAAGGTGGAGTTTTCCCAAAGCCTTTAATGCGTTTTTTCTCTTATGTTACGAACACGACAAAAGATTAGGACCAAATTTCGCATGGAATGGAAGCGCGCGTTGATTGTCGGGGCGGGAAGCGGACTTTCCGCATCGCTCGCGCGGCTGTTCGCACGCGAAGGCATGCAGGTTGCGCTTGCTGCGCGGGACGCGGCCAAGCTCGCCGGTCTGGTTGGTGAGATCAAAGGCTCAAAGGCCTATGCCTGCGACGCGTCACGCCCGGAGGACGTCAACAAGCTGTTCCAACAGATGGAAACCGGCATCGGCGCGCCGGATGTGGTGGTTTACAACGCCAGTGCGCGGGCGCGCGGGCCATTCACCGATCTCTCGCCTACCGATGTCGAACGCACACTGATGGTCAGCGCCTATGGCGGCTTCCTGGTGGCGCAGGCCGCGGTGAAGCGCATGCTTCTCCAACGGCGCGGCGCCGTGCTGTTCACCGGCGCTTCCGCCAGCATCAAGGGCTATCCGCAGTCGGCGCCCTTCGCGATGGGGAAATTCGCGCTCCGTGGCCTCGCCCAAAGCATGGCGCGCGAGCTCGCGCCTGCCGGAATCCATGTCGCCCATTTCGTCATTGATGGCGTGATCCGCAATCCGGGCCGCACCGAGCCCGCGGACAAGCCCGATTCGATGCTCGATCCGGACGCGATTGCCGCCAATTACCTGCAGGTGCTGAAGCAGCCGCGGTCGGCCTGGACCTGGGAAATCGAACTGCGTCCCTGGACGGAGAAGTTCTAGAGCCAAAACGAAACATCTCGCGCGGAGAAGGCTGGCTTTGGGGAGCACGGCTTCAGGGCCCCACGCGCGAATGAGAATATACCGGAGGTACCCGCACGCGGCGCGACGCGCCGCGGCAGATTCAAGGAGAAGCGCCGCAAAGCGGTCGCGGGCGCGCGTGGGATGCCGCCGTCGAATCGGCCAAGTTTTCGATTCTGTCCAGCCGGTGTTCGACACGATCGATCCGGGTTGAAAGACCGGCAAAGTCGGTGTGCAGCCCCGCCACCTCGGTTTCCAGCTTTCCGACCCGACTGGCGAGCATTTCGACTCGTTCGGTCAAACGGTCAACACTTGCCCGAATGTGGCGCAAGTGCTCCAGAACCGGGTTTTCCATTTCCTCGGTCAGGTCAGGACCATAGCGCCGTTACGTCGGCTGGATAGTACCCGGAGGAGATCCAGCCGTTTTTGCCTCTTCCGCGGCGCGCTGCCTCTCCATCAACTTCACGCTGAAGATCGACAGCTCATACAGGCCGACCAGGGGGACAGCGAGGCTCAACATGCTGACAATGTCCGGCGGCGTCACAAGCGCGGCAACGACGAACAGCCCGACAATCGCGTAACGGCGCACGCCGGCGAGCCCGCTGCTGGTGACAATGCCGACACGGCCCAGCAGGGTCAGCAGGACGGGCAATTCAAAACAGAACCCGAATGCGAAAATCAGCGTCGTGACGAAGCTGAGATATTCGTTCACCGTCGGCAGCATCTGGATGCCGATGCTGTCCGGCCCCGCCGGGATTTCATAACTCAGGAAAAAATGGATCGCGCGCGGCAGCATCAGGTAATAGACGAACGCCGCACCGAGGATGAACATGACGGGCGTCGCCGCGAGGAACGGCAGAATCGCCTTGCGCTCATGCCGGTACAGCCCCGGCGCAATGAACAGCCAGAGCTGCCCCGCAATATATGGAAACGCCAGGCAGATGCCGCCGAACATCGCGAGCTTCATATAGGTGAAGAACTGCCCATAAAGCGCAGTGAAGATCATCTGCCGGTTATGCTGCCCGGCCAGCGCATCGGACAGCGGCTGCGTCAGGAACTGGAAGATCGGCCGGGCAAAGGCAAAGCAGATGATGAAACAGATGAGAAACGCGATGACCGAGTGGACAAGGCGGGTGCGCAATTCGATGAGGTGATCGAGCAGCGGTGCTTTGCTCGATTCCAACTCGTCTTCTTCAGCAGTGGTCGGATTGGACATTACGATGTTTGCGCTACCGGCGCGGGTTCAGATGCAGCAGGCGCGGCAGCGGGCGCCGGATCGCGCGTGATGATCGCCGATTCCACTTCCGCCGCGACGACATGCGGTGGTTCTGTCTCGCGCACCGGAGGCGCCGCACCGACATCTTCGATCTGGGTTTCGCTGAGCGGCCTGGCCGGAATGCCGGCGAAGGCGTCGACGTCGAGATCGCTCATCGATTTCGCCGCCGCCTCCTTCGTTTCCGTCTGCAGCTTGTTGACCTGCTGGCGCAGCTCGTCGAGCTCGCTCTGCCGCGCCATGTCATCAAAGCTGCGCCGGAACTGGTCCGCCATCGCGCGCGCGCGTCCCGCCCATTGCCCCGCCGTGCGCATCAGCTTCGGCAGATCCTTCGGCCCGACCACCACAAGGGCGACGACCAGGATGACGAATAACTCGCTCCAGGCAATATCGAACATGCGACCCTCACGCCCCGAAAGCCGGAAACTCGCCGGCCGCAGGCAAACCTATAATCAGGCCTGCTTGACTTCTTCGGGCTTCTTCGCCTCGGCGGCGTCGTGCTTGTCGGCTAAAGCGTGCTGGTCATTGGGGTCCTTCAGACCCTCCTTGAAATTCCGGATGCCGTGGGCGACGTCGCCCATGAGCCCGGAAATCTTGCCCTTGCCGCCGAACAGCACCACCACAACGGCGAGCAGGATCAGCCAGTGCCACATTGAAAAAGTGCCCATGATCGTTCTCCTGGTCGCAAAGCCTGAACATGGCTTTGCCAAGGCTATCTGCCCGTCTGTTTAGCCCGAAAAGCCCGCATCCCACAAATGGGTTAAAAAATGCGCGCGCCACAAGGGCCGGATATCCGCCCACAACCGTCTGGCACATCCAGAATCGGCCGCGGCTCGCGGATTGTCGCCATGATACGACTGTCGGCTTTTACTCTGCCAGCAATTTCGCAATGCCTGACCGAAAGGTGAATGAGACCGCCTAGCCCTATGGCACTGCAATTTGCGGCTTTTTGCCGAATGCCTCCGCCAGGGCATTCAAACGCTTGTTCACAGGTTCAGCGGCCAGCGCCTTCCGGTTCGGCGGCAGCTGCAGGACCACCGCATCCTTGGTGAGCTGAAGCCGGGCCACAGGCAGGATGCCGCGCAAGGAACCGGAAATCCCGAATGCCAGCCTCGCCGCGAGCCCCATCCGCCGGGCAAACTCGAGCGATTCATCGTTCAACACTGTCGCGACGCCGTCTTCCTCGGGCAGTGCCCGGTCGCCGGCATAGCGGAAATACATGGCGGCGGCCATCACCGCGCGCTCGTGGTGGTCCGCCGCTCCGTAAGCGCCCATCAGCACCTGCCGGTAAGCGCCCATCGCGCGGTCGTCGGGATGCCGGCGCCAGGCGCAATCGGAAAAGTAACAGATCGCCTCCCGGATGCGCCGCATCGCTGGAATTTCCTGCGGGAATAGCGGCTGGCTGAACGCAATCAGTTCTTCAGCATGCGAATCATTCCGCGACTCGCGCAGATTGACGTCGCGGACAAACTCGATCAGCGGGTCCTTGGCCCGTTCCTCGGGCGGCAGCCGCGACAGCAGCACGCCCTCGCGCAATCCATAGGCCGAAACCACGACGTCCTTCAGCGCGAAGCTGCGCAGCATCTCTTCCATAACCAGTGCGCCATAGGGCAGCGCCTCGGCGCGCCGTTTCGGCACCATGCGCATTTTTTCGAGCGATTTCTTCGAAAGTCCCGACACCACCCGGCACAGCTTAGTCGCCCGGCCCGCCGGAATGACATATTGGTGCAGCACGCTCAGCGGATATTCCTCCCAGGCCATGTCGACATGGGCGAGCGCGCGCCAGATGCCTCCCACCGCGTAGAGCGATTTACCCTTGAGCGTCTTTGCAAGCTGGAACTCGCCGAGCGTGCGCGCCACCAGATCGCGCGCCTTGTTGAGATTGCCGCCGGCATAATCCATCAGCCGCAGCGGACCGAACGGCAATGTCGCGGCGATTCCGGTCCGGTTCGACTCCACCGTCACCATGTCGAGGCTGCCGCCACCGAGATCGGCGACCAGGCCTTCGGCATCGGGTATCCCGGCCAGAGTACCCTCGGCGGCGATTCGCGCCTCGTCCTCCCCGGCCAGAATGCGGATCGGAAAACCCAGTGCCTTTTCGGCCGCGCGGATGAATTCCCGGCCGTTTTCGGCATCGCGCGCAGCAGCCGTGGCAACGGCGCCGACATCTTGCACCTGGTGGCCGCGGCACAGTTCGTGGAATCGCGCCAGCGCCTCCAGCGCAAGCTGCATCCCCGCCTCGTCCAGCCGTTTGGTCGAAACCATGTTGCGCCCGATCGCGCAGATGGTCTTTTCGTTGTGCAGCGCCAGCGCGGCGCGCGAGGCCTGCTGGTAGATGACGAGACGCACCGAATTTGAGCCGATATCGACCACAGCAACAGGACGATCCCGGCTTTGCGCCTTGACCGAAACCCGCGGCTGTAAGTCGGCGAGAACCAAGCGGTGTCCTTCGACCTAGTGTCCCGATTGCGATTCTGACATTGGCCCCGTGCCTTATACAGGCGTCCGGCAAATTTCGGAACCGCACAAGCGTTTTCCGTCGAAGTGGTTGCCGGTTCGGCGTAGAAAACGCGCCAATTAAAAATTCAGGGCCATTTTGCGATTCGGAAGAAGTCGCAAAATGCCCTAACCGCTGCGCACCGTCGCGCCTGGCGCCGATTCAACGCGCAATGCCTTGCCACGGCCCGATAGCGATGGATTGGTCATGAAATAAGTGTGTGCCGAGAACGCGTCAGGATGATCGAAAGCGGGATCGCGGGCGTAGGAACCGTCGCCCCTGAGGAACCAGCTCTGCGCCTGGTCCTTCATGTTCGCGACCATGATCTGCGACTGCACCTGTTGATGGACCGTCGGATTGTCGATCGGAACCAGTGCCTCGACACGCCGGTCGAGATTGCGCGGCATCCAGTCGGCCGAGCTGATGTAAACCTCGGCCTTCGGCGACGGCAGCCCATGGCCGGCGCCGAAACAGACGATGCGCGAATGTTCGAGAAAGCGTCCGACGATGCTTTTCACCCGGATGTTCTCCGACAGGCCCGGCACACCGGGGCGGAGGCAGCACATGCCGCGGACGACGAGCTCGATCTTCACGCCTGCCGCGCTGGCTTCATACAGCGCATCGATGACTTTGGCGTCGACCAGGGCATTGAGCTTGGCCCAGATTGCAGCCGGCCGGCCCGCCCGCGCATGCGCGATTTCCGCCGCGATGCCGTCCATCAGCCGCTTGCGCAGGGTCAGCGGCGAGATCGCGATCTTCTCGAGATGCTGCGGCTCGGCATAGCCGGTGATGTAATTGAAGAACTGTGCCGCATCGCGCCCCAGCGCCGGATCGGCCGAAAACAGTGAAAGGTCCGTGTACACCTTGGCCGTCACTGGGTGGTAATTGCCGGTACCGAAATGCACATAACTGCGCAATTCGCCACCCTCACGCCGGACCACCAGACTGACCTTCGCGTGCGTCTTGAGCTCGATGAAACCGTAGACGACCTGCGCGCCGGAACGTTCGAGATCCCGCGCCCAGCGGATATTGGCGGCTTCGTCGAAGCGGGCCTTCAGTTCCACCAGCGCAGTCACCGATTTCCCTGCTTCCGCCGCTTCAATCAGGGTACGGACAATCGGACTGTCGGGGCTGGTGCGGTACAGCGTCTGTTTGATCGCGACAACGTCGGGGTCGGCCGCGGCCTGACGCAGGAACTGCACGACGACGTCGAAACTTTCGAACGGGTGGTGGACGATGATGTCCTTGGCCTTGATGGCCGCGAAGCAGTCGCCGCCATGGTCGCGGATGCGTTCCGGAAAACGCGAGGCGAATGGCTTGAACAGCAGGTCGGGCCGTTCTTCCAGAATCAGCTCGCGCGTCTGGTCGAGACCGAGCAGCCCGTCGACGACAAACGGCTCGCGTCCGCCCATGTTCACATGGTCGGCGATGAAGCGGCGGAGATCGGGCGGCATCGAGGCGCTGCATTTGAGCCGGATCACCTGCCCGCGCCGGCGGCGCTTCAACAACGACTCGTAGAGGCGGACAAGGTCCTCGGCCTCTTCCTCGATTTCAATGTCACTGTCACGCAGGATCTGGAAAGACCCCGAAGCCAGAACGGTGTGCCCGGGAAACAGGCGGTCGAGAAACAGAGCGATGAGATTTTCCAGCGGGAAGAACCGCGCTTTGCCGCCGCGATCCGGCATGCGGACAAAGCGCTTGAGCTGCGATGGAATCGGCAGCAGCGCAGTCACGGGCCGCGCATCAGCGCGGCGCAACAAACGCATGGCCATGACGAAGCCGAGATTCGGAATGAACGGGAACGGATGCGCGGGGTCGATCGCGAGCGGAGTCAGAATCGGGAATATCTGCCGGCTGAACTCGTCTTCCAGCCACGCCCGGTCGTCCTCGCCGAGCGCTTCGGCATCGACCACGACAATGCCGGCGCTCGCCAGGGCGGTGCGCAATTGCCGCCATGTCTTCTGCTGGTCAGCGATCAGCTCCTCAGCCAACTGATCGACACGCGAAAGCTGCTGCGCGGGCGTCAGGCCGTCATCGGACAATGTGACAATACCGGCGGTCACCATGCCTTTCAGCCCGGCGACGCGCACCATGTAGAATTCGTCGAGGTTTGACGCCGAGATCGACAGAAAGCGCACGCGTTCCAGCAGCGGATGGCGCAGGTTTTGTGCTTCCTCCAGAACCCGGCGGTTGAACGCAAGCCACGACAGCTCGCGGTTGATGAAGCGGCCGGGGGACGAGCGATCGATACCGGGGATCAGGACGGCAGGTCTGCCGGGATCGTCCTTGGACGGCATATCCGGTGGCGCTTCAGGGCCGGTGGCCGTTATGACCGGCTGCGCCGATTCCTTGAGGCTGGTCCGTGGTGGCGCCGTCATAGCGGATGAACCTCCGCAGAGCGCGCAGCTGTAACGCCGTCTGTGCTGTCTTCCCCCAACATTTCCAGAACCAGCCGCAGCGACACCGGCCGCTTCGCGCGCAACGCCCTTTCATCTGCCGCCGCGACAAAACCCGCGATTGCATGGGGCGTGCGTTCAAGACGGGTCACGATCAGCTCCGCCACTTCCGGTGAGACCGCAAGCTGGCGGGCCGCGAACAGATTTCTCGCGAGCGCCGAAAGGAATGCGTCATCCGGCGGATTGATGCCGAAGGCAAGCAGCGATGCGGCGCGCGATCTCCAGTCGCCGGTGACACAGGTCCATTGTCCCGGCGAAGTGCGGCCGGTGAACAGAATTCTCCGCCGCGGATGATCGAGAAGCTCCATCAGCAGATGTTCCCGGGCAGCGTCGGGCGGCTCACGGTCGATGTCCTCGATGACGAGAGGACGCGTGGATTTGCGCGCCTCGCCAATCTTCGCTGCAAATTCGCGGCCCTCAATCAGGAGCGCATCGGCGCGCGCGCGCCAGACGTGGCCGAGATGAGTCTTTCCGCATCCCGGCGGTCCAAATAGAGCCGCCGCGGGCGCGGGCCAATCCGGCCAACGGCGGACAAAATCAAAGGCCTGCTCGTTGCACGGCGCGACGATGAATCGGCCATCTGTGAAATCGGGGGCGTGCAGGAGCGGCAGAGCGAATTGGTCGGACATGCAGGGTCAGGCGAAGTCCTTCCGCCCAATGCTTTGCATCGCGTTCAGCCACACCATGAAATAGGCGACAGCCGAGGCCGCCGCGATTCCTGCCGTGACATAAGCGTCCACCGGATACACCGCGGTGATGGAAAAGCCGAAGCCCAGCGCGGCAAGGTGCAGCCCGGCATAGGTCACCTGGGCCGCCGTGCAGATCTTGCCGGCCATCAGCGGCCTGACCGCGATCGGCGCACGTGAGGCAACCGCGACGGCAAGACCGGTGACGATCAGGAGGTCGCGCAGGATCACGGTTCCTGTCAGCCACATCGGCACATCGTCGAGCACGCTCAGCGTCACAAAGACCGCGAGCATCAGCGCTTTGTCGGCCACGGGATCGAGGAAGCGCCCGAGCCGGGTCGACAGTCCGTATCGCTTGGCAAGGAAGCCGTCGGCCGCATCGGAAATCCCGGCAAATGCGAACAGGCCGAATGCGGCCCCGAAATGTCCTTGCGTCAGCAGTCCGGCCGTCGCAGGTGCGGCCGCCAGCCGAAGCGTCGTCAGCAGATTGGGGAGGTGGCGCAAAAACATCGGATTATGGCGCATTCGCCGCCGCAGCCGTGGCGACCTGCAATGTATATTGTCCATCGGCGGATTTGAGATCGAGCCTCTGCTGGGCGAGTGCATCGCGCAGCTGTTCGGGGCGGCCGGAATAGGTCAGCCCGATTTCGGCCTCGTGCAAAGCGAGCCCGGTCACATCCAGGGCGGAAATAGAATGGGTTGCTGCGAGACCGCTGCGAATCTTCGCCCAGTCATCCAGCGAATCGAACCGGACATCGGCAACCAGACGGCCCTGTACGGCAAAATCCACCGCATTCCGCGATTTCCATGCATCTTCCGCCTTGTCGGCAACGGCCGCCGCATCGGCGGCGAATGAGGCTTGCGCATAGGCGAAGGAAGCTGACGTGCGGCCGGTGGGCGCCAACTCGACCATCTGCACGGTCTTGCCGTCCGCAGTCGCGGTGGCAAGGATGACCGCTCCCGCATTGTACCGCGCTGCCAGTGGCTCAACCTGATCCCAATCCGCCTGCATCAGGTCCGCGCGGGCCAGGACGTCGTTCATGTCGTCGTCGGCCGGGGTGACGAAGGGCACCAGGCCCTCCTGCAATTCGGGGGCTTTCCATGCCGCCGACCATGGTGAAACCGGATCAAAGCCGCTACCCGCGATCAATGGCACGACCAGCACGGGCGGCGAGCGCGTATCGGTGAACGGAACGCCGTTTTGCCGCAAGACCGCGCGCACCGCATTCGGGTTGAAGTGGAATGTGACCTCCGCGACATAACGCGTCGTATTCCGCCGCTCATTGGCCACCTCGTAGGCGCCGCCGATCAGCCGTTCGAGCACTTTCTCGTCGAGCATGGGCTGCTTGCGCCAACTGGCGGCGGCGGTCAGGCGGCGAAACAGTTTGGTCCACGCGGCCGCGCGGCCTTGGGCCATGGCCGCATCGCGGGCCGAAATGGCGGACTCGGCCGCCGCCTCCACCTTCACACCGGGAATGGTGAAGAGATCGGGCGCAGGCGCGGCATATGCAGGCGCGGCGAAGGTGATCGCCGCAGCCAAAAGGATCAATCGGAACATGGGCATCGTGGACCAGACTATAGGGACAGAGGATGACGGTTTGAAGAGCAGGCTCGCGAAGGAAGCATTTTACCGGATTCAGGCCGGATTCGGGCGCTTCGCGGACCGGTTAGCCGCCCCGGTTTAAATAATTGTTAGTTGAACCGCGATGGAACGGTTCTAAATTTGCGTCCGGAGGGGCGTTTCGGCGGTTCAACCGCCTCGCCCAGGAGCAACAAAGAATGACAATTCGTATGTTAAAGCGCGGCGTTTCCGCGCTCGGGATCAGCCTTGCCATCGGCGTAGCCGCATCGGCGCCGGCGAGCTTTGCACAGCCGCAACCATATCCATACCAGCAACCGCAGGTGCAACCGGTACAGCCATCGCCCTATGACTACGGGCGTAGGGATGTCCGGCCCGGAGAACGGATCGACCGGCGCCTCGCATTCCTTCACCAGAGGCTGGGCATCACCCCCGCCCAGGAGGCGGCATGGACCGACTTTGCCACCGAGCTGCGCAACACGGCCACGGCGGGTGAACGCGACCGCGACATGCGCGGGGGCGAGCGCCGTCCGATGAGTGCGGTTCAGCGGCTGGAATTGCGCCAGCGCATGCTGGAGAAGCGAAGCGCCGACCTCGACCGGGAGCTGCACGCGCTACGGCCGCTTTATGCGTCCTTCAGCGATGCACAGAAGCAGATCGCCGACCAGCTTCTGGTTCGTGCCCCCGGGCAGCGGGAGAATTTCCGCGGGCAGGGTGAACGCAACCGCGCAGCACGGCCGGGCTTCTGAAAATTAACTGTTCGCAAGATGCGCCGTCGCCAAACCGGCGGCGCATCTTTGCTTGCCTGCCATGCGGTTTCGCGCAACACAGCAGGTAAGATGAACTCCTCCTCTTTCACCTACCGGAATGCCGGCGTGGATATCGATGCGGGCGACGCGCTGGTCGAGCGCATCGCGCCGGCCGCACGCGCTACCGCGCGCCGTGGAGCGGACGCGTCGCTGGGCGGATTTGGCGGCTTGTTCGACATCAAAGCCGCGGGTTTCAGGGATCCCGTGCTTGTTGCGTCGACTGATGGTGTGGGCACGAAGCTGAAGCTCGCCATTGCTGCAAAAAAGTTCGACACGATCGGCCAGGACCTTGTGGCGATGTGTGTGAACGACATTGTGGTCCAGGGCGCCGAGCCGCTGTTCTTTCTCGATTACTATGCCAGCGCAGCGCTGAACGTCGACGAAGCGGCACAGGTCATCGAGGGCATTGCGCGTGCCTGCAAGGCGTGCGGCTGCGCTTTGATCGGCGGCGAGACCGCCGAAATGCCGGGGCTGTATGCGAAAGGCGATTTCGATCTAGCGGGTTTCGCGGTCGGCGCGGTGGAGCGCGATGCCATCCTACCCAGACCGGAACAGATGCGTGACGGCGATGTCCTGATCGGCGTTGCATCGTCCGGTATCCACAGCAATGGCTTCTCGCTGGTCAGGAAGGTTCTTGAGGCCGCGAGACTGCAACTCGACGCGCCTGCAACTTTTGCCAATGCTCCGTTGGCGGATGTTCTGCTTACCCCGACAATTCTGTACGTCAAAAGTGGACTGGCGGCGATCGCGGCGGGAGGCGTCAAGGGCTTCGCGCATATCACCGGCTCCGGACTTCCCGGCAATGTGCCACGCGCCCTGCCAGCCGGGCTGGACGCCCGCATTGAACTTTCGGCATGGGAACTGCCGCCGGTATTCCGGTGGCTCAGGGACCAGGCGAATATTGCCGAACCGGAAATGCTGGCGACGTTCAATTGCGGAGTGGGCCTTGTGGCGGTTGCCGACGCCAAAGCCGCCGATTCGGTGATCGCTGCGTTCCGCAGTTGCGGCGAACGCGCATTCGTCATCGGCTCGCTGGCAACAAGTGACGGCGGCGAGCCGCAGGTGCGCTTCAGCGGGAATCTGAAGTGAGCCGGACCCGCACCGCGGTTCTGATTTCCGGACGCGGCAGCAATCTCAAAGCGCTGATTTCCGCCTGTAGCGATGAAGAGTTTCCGGCCGAACTCGTTCTGGTGATGTCGAACCAGGCAGATGCTGCGGGTCTTGAACACGCGCGCGCCGCCGGCATTGCAACGCGCGTCATTCCGCACACGGAATTCAGCAGCCGTGAATCCTTCGATGCCGCGCTAGACGCCGCGCTGCATGAGGCGCGGGTCGAGCTGGTGTGCCTTGCCGGATTCATGCGCATGCTGAGTGAAGGCTTTGTGATGAAATGGCAGGGCCGGATGATCAATATCCATCCCTCACTGCTGCCCTCGTTCAAGGGCGCGCGCGTGCATGAACGTGCGATCGGAAGCGGCGTGCGTATTTCCGGCTGCACGGTACATTTCGTCACCCCTGAAATGGATTCCGGCCCGCCGATTGCCCAGGCAGCCGTGCCCGTGCACGCCGGCGACACGCCTGAGACGCTTGCGGCGCGGGTGCTCGGCGCCGAACACAGGCTCTATCCGCTGGCCTTACGGATGATCGCAGAGGGCCGGGTGCGGCTGGAAAATGGGAAAGCCGTGTTCAGCGGATATGCCAGCGCGGATGACGTGCTGATGAGCCCGGGGGAGTAATTCCCCCCTCGTCTCTCGCTGCGCTCGAGCCACTCCCCCCGTAAACGGAGGGAGAAAGTTCCCGGGGTTGGATTTAGCCGGGGATTTCGAGGGCGCTGAAGAAGAAGCGGATTTCCTCGGCGGCCGTTTCGGGCGCGTCCGAGCCGTGAACCGAGTTGGCTTCGATATTTTCGGCGAAATCCTTGCGGATCGTCCCCGGCGCGGCTTTGGCCGGATCGGTTGCACCCATGACCTCGCGATTTTTTGCGATCGCGTTTTCGCCTTCCAACACCTGCACCACCACCGGACCGGAGGTCATGAATTTGACGAGGCCTTCGAAGAACGGCCGCTGGCGGTGCACGGCATAAAAAGCTTCGGCCTGGGCGCGCGACAGTTGAAGCCGCTTTTGCGCCACCACCCGCAAACCGGCCTTTTCGAAGCGGGCGATGATTTCGCCGGTCAAATTCCTGCGGGTTGCGTCGGGTTTGATGATCGACAGCGTGCGCTGGGCCGCCATGTGTGTCCTCTATAGATTGGGAATGCGGGGCGTTATAGCGACCTCACGTGAAATCGCAAGACTTTGCGCTCGGCATCGGTTTTTCTTATTCCAACAGCGCAAAGGAAAGGAATCCGATATGGGGTTGCTCAATCTCTCGGTCGCGATTGGCGACTATGACCGGAACCGGCCGCTGATCGACGGTCAGGTCAAGATCGACGGAGTCGATCCCGTGTTCATGAAGCTGGTCCCGGAGGAGATTTTCTTCCGCGCATTCCGCAGCCAGGATTTCGATATCTGCGAATTGTCGCTGTCGAGCTTTACGTTGAAGACGGCGCTGGGCAATTGCCCCTATGCCGGCATTCCTGCCTTCGTGTCGCGCTGTTTCCGCCACACCTCGATTTTCGTGCGCACCGACCGCATCAGGAAACCCGAAGACCTGCGGGGCAGACGCGTGGGGGTTCCCGAATATCAGCTCACCGCGAATGTCTGGGCGCGCGCGATTCTGGAAGACGACTTTGGCGTCCGCCCATCCGACATCGAATGGGTGCGCGGCGGCATCGAGCATGCAGCGCGTCCGGAGAAGATCGCGATCAAACTTCCGTCTGGCGTTCACCTGACGGATGCACCGGAAGGAAAGACGATTTCGGAACTGCTGGCCGAAGGCGAGATCGACGGCTTTATCGCCCCGCGCGCTCCAGCGATATCATCGCCCAATATTGGCTGGTTGTTCCCCGATCCGATGGCCGCGGGAAAGGATTACTTCCGGCGCACCGGCATTTTCCCGATCATGCATCTGATCGGCGTGCGCCGCACGCTGGTGGAGAAACATCCCTGGCTGCCGGCCGCGGTGCTGAAAGCCTTCGAGCGTTCGAAGCAAACGGCGCTGGAGCAGTTGACCGATGTGTCGGCGACCAAGGTCACGCTGCCCTTTGTCGAGGAACAGCTCAAAGCCGCGCGCGAGTTGATGGGCGAGGATTTCTGGCCCTATGGCGTGGACGCGAACCGGAAGACGCTGGATTCGTTCCTGCACCACCATCATTCGCAAGGTCTTTCGCCGCGGCGGTTGAAGGTGGAAGAGCTGTTCCACCCGGCGACACTGGAGAGCTTCAAGATCTGATTCCCTGGCATGCTGATTCTCGACAATGTCACGGTCCGGATTGCGGGACGCGCGGTGCTGGACGGCGCCAGTGCGGCCATCTCGGATGGGCGCAAAGTCGGACTGGTTGGGCGCAACGGAGCGGGCAAAACAACCCTGCTCAGGCTCATTCTCGGACAGCACGAGAGCGAAACGGGACGGGTCGATTATAGCCGGAGCTGGCGTGTCGGCGCTGTAGCGCAGGAAGCGCCCGGCGGCGATCAGACGCTGGTTGAAACCGTGCTGGCATCCGATACCGAACGTGCGCAATTGCTCGCGCGCGCGGACGCCGCGCACGACCCGCTGGAAACGGCCGCGATTCATGCGCGCCTGAACGAGATTGACGCCTGGGCAGCGCCGGCACGGGCGGCGCGGATTCTCGCCGGCCTCGGCTTTTCCCATGACGAGCAGCAACGCCCGTGTTCGGAATTTTCCGGCGGCTGGCGGATGCGGGTTGCGCTGGCGGCGCTGCTGTTTGCCGCGCCCGACCTGCTGCTGCTCGACGAACCGACCAATTTTCTCGATCTCGAAGGATCGCTGTGGCTCGAAGAACATTTGCGGCGCTATCGCGGCACGGTGATTCTGGTCAGCCACGACCGCGATCTGCTGAATCGTGCGGTCGATTCCATTCTGCATCTCGAACATGGAAAGCTGACGCTTTACAGCGGCGGCTATGACACATTCGCCGAAGCGCGCGAGCAGAAACGCGCGCTCGATGCGGCGAGCCGGATGCAGGTTGAGGCGCAGCGCCAGCGCATTCAGGCTTTTGTCGATCGTTTTCGTTATAAAGCGTCCAAAGCGCGTCAGGCGCAGAGCCGGTTGAAATGGCTGGAGCGGCTCAAACCGGTCGCCATTCCCGACGCCGAGACTCTGCCGCCGATCCGTCTGCCGCAGCCGGACTCGATCGCGCCGCCGTTGATCCGGATGAGCCGCCTCTCGGCCGGCTATGATCCGGATGAGCCGGTCTTCACCAGCGTCTCGTTGAGCATCGATTCCGACGATCGCGTGGCGTTGCTGGGGCGCAACGGAAACGGCAAATCGACTCTGGCCAAAGTGATGGCGCGCCGGCTGCAGCCGTTTGGCGGCGAGATCACATTCGCGCGCAAACTGGTGGTCGGATATTTCGCGCAACATCAACTTGACGAACTTGATGCGGGCAAGACGCCGGTTGAGGTGCTGTCGGATTACCGGCCCTCGCTGGACCTGACCGCGGCGCGGACACGCCTGGGCGGATTCGGCTTTTCCGGCGCCAAAGCGGAAACTCAGATTGCGTCGCTTTCCGGCGGCGAAAAAGCGCGGCTACTGCTCGCGATCGCAACTCTCGACCGGCCGAACCTGCTCATCCTCGACGAACCGACCAATCACCTTGATATCGATGGACGCGAGGAATTGCTGAATGCGCTCAACGGCTATGAAGGTGCGGTGCTATTGATCAGCCATGACCGGCGTGTGATCGAGGCCTGCGCCGACCGCTTGCTGCTGGTTGCGGACCATCGCGTGCAGCCATTCGATGGTGACATGGATGATTATCGCGATTTGATTTTGGCGCGCGATGAAGCATCCGGAGCAGATGCTGCGGCAGCGCGCAGTGTTTCCAAGGCTGGGCAGCGGCGAGCTGCGGCCGACCGGCGGCTCGCTTTGAAGCCGCTGAAGGATGCCATGGAGAAATGGGAGAGTGAGGTCACGCGCCTGCACTCCGAAATTGAAAAACTGGATGTGGCGCTTGCGGCGCCGGGTCTGTTTGAGAAGCAGCCAGCGAAGGGGACGGAGCTGTCGAAGCTGCGCGCGGATGCAGCGCGACGGCTCTCCTCGGCCGAAGCACGGTGGATCGATGCCGCAGAACAATATGAAGCGGCACTGGAAACGTAAGAAACAACGATAATTGTCGTTTGCTATTTCGCAGGTAAGGCGAGTGCAACGCAGACGCACTCGGCGTCGCGATGCCCGCTCCCCTGAATTCGATCGCGCCGCCAACATGTTGCTCAAACGCGGCTACGCGTGAAAGAACACGGGCGTTCAGCTTAACGGCTATGGCCGAATTTTGACCCATCTGTACACAGACGTGCCGCAATTGACGCCCTTTTTTGTCACACAACCTCACAGAATGCCGCGCGTATACTGAGGGCTGCACGCAAATGTGAGGATATTCTCATGATGAATGACTGGCGGGATCATCCGTACACTTCTGAAAACAACAACACATTCCCGATGAAGATGGCCGCCGCGGCGCTGGTGGCGTTCGGTTTTATCGGCCTTGGAACCTTCGCCTACGAGACTTCGGGATCGCATTCACAGACTGCTCAGACCGTTGCGTCCAATCCCGTCGCTCCGCAGGGTGCATTCACCAGTGCTTCCGCTTCAGGCTCGGGCTCGGCTTCGGACCTGACATCGCCGGAAACGCCGCCCGCGGTCGCGCCACTGAACAATGCCGCCGCCGACAATCCACCCGTCGCGACTCCGACAGGATCAGTGCCCACAGAGAAGCCCGTGAAAGCGGAACCCGCGGCAGCCGAAAAGCTGACGAATACCGCCGCGGACGCTCAACCTGCGACTGCTCCTGCAAAGTTACAGAAGGCCGCCAAAGTGACGCGCGCGCAACGCGATACAGCTGATGCGGCCAAAGCGGAGCCAGAGCAGATTTCGGCGAACACGCCAGCGCCGAAACCGGCGGAAATTGCGCCGGCCCAGGCCGCACCGGCAGCAGCAGAAGCCGCCCCGCCGGCAGCCGATCACAGTGATGCAGCGCCGCAGGAAGCCAAAGCGCCTGCCGCCGCAGATCCGCAGCCGCAGCAAGCTGCGCCTGCAGCGGATTCTGCTCCGGCCGGCACGGCGCCTGCTCAGCAGTAAGTCCGTACCTCCAAGCACAACAAAGCCGCTGTCGCTCCCCCGAGTGGCAGCGGCTTTGTGTTGCGCAGACGCCGCCAATTTGTTGGACTACGTCGTGCCCGGGCCGATACTCACCCGGGCCGTGGTGATCTACCCAGAGGCATGAATGCTACGTCGCGCACTGGCGGTAATTATCTCAACGCTGGGTTTGATTTCACCAACCGGGGCCGAGACTACGCCAGCGTTGCCGGATTTGTCCGGCCCGTGGGGGCGGACGACGCTGGACTACGAACCTCCCCTGTCGGGTCCGGGGCCGATCCTCAACAAGGCGCACATTCTGGAGCGCCTGGTCGGCGATTATGGCAATCCGATCCTGCAGCCCTGGGCTGCGGAAGAGGTGAAAAAGCACGCTGAAATCTCTGCGCGGGGCGACGATTATCCGACGCCTTCTGGTGAATGCTGGCCGGAGCAGCCGCCCTATGCGCTGCGAAACATCGAGATGCAGGTGGTGCAGGGCCGGCAGGAAGTATTGCTGCTCTATATGACCGATCATCATGTGCGGCACGTGCGCCTAAATGTTCCGCATCCGGAGCATGTGACGCCATCGTGGATGGGTGATTCGGTCGGACATTACGAAGGCGATACGCTGGTGGTCGACACGATCGGGATCAAGGTGGCGCCGATCCCGGTGGTTGATCGTTACGGAACGCCGCATTCGGATGAGCTCCATCTCGTCGAAAGGTACCGTCTGATCGATGGCGAGGCCGCCAAAGCGGCGGCGGAGGCGAATGAGAAGCGGTATGGACGCACTGGCGAACGGTTGGTCGATTTCGCCTATCGCGGTAAGGGACTTCAGGCGGAATTCACCGTTGATGACCCCAAGGTTTTCACCATGCCATGGTCGGCGCTCGTCACGTGGCGCCGAGCAAAGCCGTGGGAGGAACGGGTCTGTGCGGAAAACCTGCGCGATCCGTTCGGGAATGTGGACAATGGCGTCCCAAAAGCCGGACGGCCGGACTTTTGATTTGCGTCAGCGTGTTGGTTTCCGCGCTGTGAGACCAATAAGCGCCGACATCCCGCCATGCGATGTGCCTTCGTGGAGCACCCGCTCCTCTTCGGTAATGCTGAAATCGCTGAAATCACCAAAATTCTGTTTCAGCAATTCACGTGTGTACAGCTTCTCCAGCTCCTTTGGTCCGCCGGTCCCATATTGGAGCTGCTTCGGCGTGTAGCCCTGCAGGATGAGGAGCCCTCCGGGTTTCAGCGCCATTTTCATGCCCGACCATTTTCGCGCGCGCTCCGCGGGCGAGCTGAATTGCGTGAAGATCTCGCAGACAACATCGAAAGTGTTTTCCGGGTAATCCCACTCATGCACATCGGCAAGTTCGAAGCGCACGGGCACACGCCGTTTCTGAGCCAGCGCCCGTGCCTTGTTTTGTCCTGATGGTGAAAAGTCGATCGAGGTTACGTCGAGTCCCTGCTCTGCCAGCCATACGCCGTTTCGCCCCTCACCGTCGGCCACGGCAAGCGCTGTGCCGGACAACGGGAGCAGATTCTTGCACGACGCGAGGAAGTAATTCGGTTCAACGCCGAAGGCGTATTCCGGTACGCCGAAGCGCGTCTCCCAGCGGTCATACTCGGTCATTGAATATCCAGTCTGTTCCAGATGAAAATGCTTTTGCCAATGTTATACAAACATTCAAAACGTTCCCCTCACCCAGCCGCGCCAGTACGAGAATTCCCCCCTCCACCGCTACGCGGTCCCCCTCCCCCGTAAACGGGGGAGGAAAACACGGCGCGGAAGTCTATTCGAAGTAGCTGCGTTTGCCGGTTTTGATCAGCTCGTAAAGCGAACCGATCTCATCCTTGATCCGCCCGTAATTCCGCCAGTTGCTGTATTGCGGAAAGGTGAGCGTACGCTGCGCTTCCTCCAGACTTACGCCCTGATCGGCATCGGCTTTCACGGTGGTGTACACATCGCGCAGCATGGCGGAAAATTCCTTGACGTCGGATTGCGTCGCAAGATCGCCATGGGCCGGCATGATGACATCCACATCTTTCATTCCCACAACACGATCGAGCAGGTTGATCCAACTGTCGACCGAAGTCGTGAATGCGAAATTGGGTATGTTGCGCGTCGCGAAGGAGCCCGGCGTGAACAGCGCGTGGGCATGGGGAAAATAGACGAATGTGTCGCCATCCTGCTGGCCGGGACCGAGATATATCAATCGCACCTCGCGCCCGCCGAGCCACAGCGTCATGGATTTATCGAAAGTGATCTGCGGCAGGATCAGCTTCACCTCGTTCGGATCGTAATTGTGGCTTTTGAAATAGGCCTGACGGCGCGCCATTTCCTTCGCCTGCACCTTTTGCATGATCTTCGGCGTCTCCTGTTGCGCGATGAATTGCGCGCCCGCGGCCTGGAACGCCGCATTTCCGAAGGTGTGATCGCCGTGGAAATGGCTGTTGATGACGAAGCGGATCGGCTTGCCGGTGATTTTGCGGATTTCGCCGATCAGTTCCTGACCGGCACGCGGATGCTGGCGCGTATCGATCACCAGGACGCCATCATTCGTCACCAGGAACACGGAATTGGAGCCGGCATAATCGAAGAAGAAATAAAGGTCATCCGCGACTTTCTTGACCGCGATGGGCGGCGTGTTGGGTTGGGCGTGCGTGGGCGCACTCGCGGCACACAGGAGCAGCGCGAAGGCTGTGAACAATGCAAACAGGTGTTTCATGGTTTTAACCGTACTCCTCACCCGGCGCGCTATTACGAAAAATCCCCCCTCCACCGCTACGCGGTCCTCCTCCCCCGCAAGCAGGGGAGGAAAACGCGGTGAGAGCGATTTAACCTCGCGCAATTGTCGCTAGAAGTCGAGGCGGGTGGCCTGTGGGATCGGCACGACGTCGTAATTGAAATAGTCCGAATTGTTTTCGGCGCACACCATTTCTTCCATGGGCGCGGTCTCGGTGCGGCGGTAACGCTGAATCGCATTCCACGGGGTGGTGAAAGCGCCGGGATCCTCGACATGCACATTGATTTCGATGGTCTTGCCATCGTTGATCAACTGGAAGCGCTCCACGACATGAAGCTGCGTCGTATGCGGTGTGCGGTAATTGTCGACATAGGTCTTGTCGTTCTGGCCGACGGTGTCGACGACCAGCGTGTCGCCATTTTCGTAATGACCGACGGATTCGCCATACCAGGATGGTTTTGGATTTCTGCTGTGCGGCACATCCAGATACACCCGACGGATCTCCGCATTCTGCTGCCACACCATCAGCACTTCTTTCGGAGTCTGGATGAAGCGTACGGGATTGGCGGGAAACAGGAGGAAACTTGGCACGCCCGATGGATAACAGCGCGAATCCGCGGTGAACGCGACTTTTCCGGCCAGCACATCCGCGTTGGTCTTTCTCATCTGGTCAATGGCCCAGGGCTGGAGAATCGGATTGGTGAGATCGGCAACCCGGAAAGTCGGCTGTTTGCCCGTCGCCGCGGCCGCGGCATTGGTCACATAAGGGTAACGGGGGTCATTGGTCACGGGCCCGGGGCCACTCGCAGGCTGGACGAAATCCGTGCCGAAGCCAAAACCTGCGGCAATCCAGCCGGTATTGCTGCTGGAGGCGAAGTCCGGAATTCGCGGCCCTTCGGAGCCGGCGCCGGGAGCGGAGACCGTCGAGAGACACAACAGTCCCGCTGAGACGCCAGTGGCGATCCCGAGCCGGCGGAAATTGGAATTGCGGTCAAGGTGGCGCATCCTGTTCTCCTCCAGTTCAACCGCGTCGTGCCGCACCATAAACCATGGCGCGCAGATGAGCCATTGGCCTGCCTAGGTGACAGACCAGCGTTTCGGGATAGAATTTCACCATCTGCACACAAGAACAGTTTTCTGGAGAGGCGAATGCCAGCAACGGATTTGAGACGTGAGTGGAAGCCGGTCCATGCGAGGATGCTGATTGGCGGCGAATGGATCAGCGCCGGTCAGCGCATCGACGTGTTCAATCCCGCGCGGCCCGATGAATTGGTGGGCAGCATTCCACGGGGCACGCCAGAGGATGTGGAAAATGCAATCCGGGCGGCAAAACTCGCGCAACCGGCGTGGACGGCAAAAACCTACACCGAGCGCGCGCGGCTGATTGCGCCGCTGCTTGAGCGGCTGGCGGCCGAGGTCGAGGACCGCGCGGTTCTTTATGTGCGCGAGAACGGCAAGACTACCGCCGAGGCGAGAGGCGAACTGACAGGGGTCGCATCACGTCAGCGCCTGACGCTGGAGCTTGCGGCGGAACTGGACCAGCGCAACGAAGTCGAGTCGCCCCATGGCCGCAGCTTTGTCGGCTATCTGCCGTTTGGCGTCGTCGTATCGATCGTGCCGTGGAATGCGCCGGTCAGTCTCGCATTCCTTCAGATCGTTCCAGCCTTGTTGGCCGGAAACACGGTTGTGGTGAAACCGCCTGAAACCTGTCCCCTATCGCTCATCCGTACCATCGAAATGATTGCGTCATCGCTTCCACCGGGCATCATCAATGTCGTGACCGGATTGCCGGGCGAAATCGGTGACACGCTGACGAAGCATCCGGACGTCAACAAAATCGGGTTCACCGGCAGCGTGCAGGCTGCGCGCAACATCATGGCCAATGCCGCACAGACGATCAAAGGCATTACGCTCGAACTCGGCGGGAATGACCCCGCGATCGTGCTGGAAGATGCCGATCTTTCCGATGCGGCCATGGAGCGGATGGCGAAATCCGTTTACCGGATGACGGGTCAAGTGTGCATGGCGATCAAGCGCATCTATGTGCCGGAATCCATCAAAGGCAAATTCCTCGATGCGTTCACCAGGGCCGTCGACAAGATCGTCACCGGTGACGGTCTCGATGCGGCGGTTACCATGGGACCGATGCATACCGCGCGTGCGCTGGATCGGGCGCAAAGCATCGTTGCGGATGCCGCGCAGCGGGGCGCAAAGGTGCAGGTCCTCGGCCAGGTGCCGGACAAATCGGCATTTCAGCGCGGGCATTTCATGCAGCCCACGGTCGTCAGCGACATTGCCGACGACGCACGTCTGATGGCAGAAGAGCAGTTCTGTCCGGCGGTGCCGGTCGCGACCTATCGCGACGTCGACGACGCCATCGCCCGCGCCAATGCAACCATCTATGGTTTCGGCGGATCGATCTGGACACGGAATATTACGCGCGGTTCCGATCTTGCGCGGCGGCTGAATGCGGGCACTGTTTTCGTCAATGCCCACGGCACCGAGAGCGTGAACCGCAAACTGCCCTATGGTGGCGTGAAGCAAAGCGGCATTGGACGGCGGGCCGGTATCGAGGGCGTGCGGGAATATATGCAGATCCAGACGCTGACGACGTTTGAGGGGTAGTGGGGGCACGGAAGTGCGCTCGCTTGCCCCGGATCGCGCTACGCGCCTCCGGGGCTTCGGCGAGCTGTCCCCTTCCCGAACCCGCCTTCGCGCTGATGCGCTACGGCGCCGTTCGACCCTTCCTCAAGGGTAAAGATGGCGTGCAAGGTCGCGCGATTTCGGTTGGGGAATTACAAGAATTCACCCCCACCCGAAATTTGCTTCCGCCTTCGCCCTTCGGGCTTCGGCGGACAAGTTGCAAATTTCGACCTCCCCACAAGGTGGAGGTAGACAAAATAATTCGCCTTAATTCTCTTGCACGAGCGTAAGGCTGCGTATCACCAGGTTTTGGTCAGGATGATTCCGAAGGTGCGTCCCAGATCGCTTTCCGTCACATCGAAAGCCGCCGGCGCCGAGCCTGATGCGATTTGATATTCGAACGGCGGCAGTTTGTTGACGATATTCTGGATCACGAGCTGGACGCCGATGTGCTGAAGCCAGGGTGATGCCGGTAATTCGCCCGAATTATATCCGAAGGACAGATCGAAAGTGTAATAGGCCGGCTGCAGTCCCGTGTAGTTGCCGATCGCGCATGGGAAAGTGCCGCCACCAACCGTTCCGCCTGTCGCGATGCACTGGAAATTCACATTGGGCGGCGCATTCTGCGTGTTGAAGTAATGGCCGACGTAATTCACAAATCCGGTGGCTGACCAGGTGCCATCGCTCCAGCCCAATCGGGCGCGGTAGCGCATCCTGGGCATTTGCGAAACGCCGGTTTGGGCAATACCGCCAACGGTCCCTGCGTCCGTGTGGAACAAATCCGTAACCGGAGGATTGGGGTCCCCCGCCGACGGGTTATTCGCCTGGTACTGGTGCAGGTAATATGTGCCGACAATGCCGGTATTGAAGGCGCCGAGGTCGCCGGCATCAAAATCATAGCTGGCGCTGAAGTCGACGCCCTGCAATTTGATCCAGCCCCAGTTTCCGATCGCTCCATCATTGACCCAGAGCACGGAGCTTAAAGCGCCCGGAGGCACCGGGTTTTGCGGATCGTTCAGTACGGACCGCACGATGTTCTCGAATTCCGGACAGGTGAAGGGCGTATTGTTGTTGCTGCATCCGGCGACATCGACACCCGCCTTGGCGATATCTGTCGGCAAGATATAGGAGAAACCGAGCACCCCATTATTGACGCTGGAATTGCTCGGATTGCCGAACTGCTGCAGTGCATTGTTGATTTTCAGCTGGTACCAGGAAACCTGGACGTCGAGGCCCCTGAGGAATGCGGTTGGGGCAAATTCGGCGGTGAAGTCGTAGTTCATCGCCGTTTCCGGGCGGAGTGTCGCCTGGGCGGTGTTTACATATTTGCGAAAGCCGTCTGCGATCGCGACGCCACCGGTGGAGAAGGTGCCGAGCCCGGTGGGCAGGGCCAGCGAGCCGCATGTGGTACCGGCTTTGCCATTGTTTCCGAATGTACCGTTCCAGCCGACAAAACCCGATCCGGGATTGAGCAACCGGCCGGCCAGTGAATTCGGGTCTGGGTTGCAGTTGAGGCTGACGGACCGGTTTGCGGGATAGTTTGGGACATTGATGCCCGAAATGATATCGCCGACGATTGCCGATTGCTCGGCAAAGCCGGGCGCACGGAACGAGGTGCCCCAGTCACCGCGGAGAATCACGCCATAATCCCGCGAAAGCGTCCAATTGAAGCCGATTTTCGGATTACTCGTGCCGCCGACATCGCTGTACTGATCGTGACGCCAGGAGGCTTCGACATCCAATTGGCGGACGAACGGAAGCGAATTGGCATCACCGATCACGGGAATATTGAGCTGCACAAATGCCGCCCAGAAATTCACGTGCTTGCCCTCCCCGAGGGGGGCGGCAAGCAGGGATGGCGTCTTGGTGTTGTCGTTCAGCAAATAGGACCAGGATTCATTTGTGTAGAGAGCGCCGACCGCGGCTTTGACGTCGCCCGCGGGCAGTGAAAACAGCGAGCCATCAAAATTGGCGCCTTTTTCATTGATCCAGAATTTGGTCGCCTCGACCCGTGAACCGGTGATGTAAGCGAGCGTCGCCGGCGCGTTGCAGGAAAAGGCGCGCGGATCGCAGAACAGGTTGAGATAGGGCAGTGTTGCGGGTTTCGTCCACGACGCGACCCCGGGCGACAGCCCGATGGCAGTTCCGGCAGGGATCGTCCAACCGAGCGCGGCAGATACTGCGTTCTGGTTGACGGCGCTGGAAGCTGTATGCGAGGCGTCGTAACTCTCCGAATAATACACCCGCCCTTCCCAATTGGCGGGCAAATCGAATTTCAGCCCGGCAAGGTAGCGATCGGCGATTTCGCTGCCATCCGTGAACGGAGGGATTTCCGTGCCGATATTGTAATTGACAACCAGATTGGTTGGCGCGCCGACCGGATAATAGGGATTGAGCGTCGGAACCGCGACAGACAGGTCCTGGGTTGAGGCCGGAGACTGATTGGCGAGGTTGAGATATTCAAAACGCCGGTTGTTGTAAAAGCCTTCGCCGTAGAAAGATATGTTGCCGGTGATGCGCTGATCGACCGTCATTACGGCGTTATTCTGCTGCGTCGCCGGCAGGTAATCGCCGATCGTATAGGGATTGAATTCGTTGGTACCGGCATTTGCCGCAGTTCCGAGCGTCGACCAATTCAGAACCCCGGGACCGCTGTGGGGCGCGGTTGGTCCAAGACCATTGTTCAGCGACGAATCAAAATTCGCGCCGGAGCCGGCGGGAATGGCAAAGCAATTGCTGCAGATGGTTCCGATGCCCCTCGCGGTCGCCGGGGTCGACGCATTCCCGGTCGACACGGTCGGAGGTATCGACGAGGCGATTGGCGTCCGGTTGTCGAGCCCCCAGGGGGTGAAATTCAGCGTGAAATTCGACCGGGCGCTGCCCTTCAATTCGGTATTGTCAGACCACTGATAGGTCAGCGTTACATCGCCACCATCCCAGGTGCGGCCGAAGAGTTGCGATGCCTGATATTCCTGCCTGCCGGCGGCGAAGGTGCTCTGCAGTTGCGTAACCGCGCCATCATACCCGCGCTTCAGAATGACATTGATCACACCGGTGACGGCATCCGATCCATAGGTTGCCGACGCGCCGTCCACCAGGATGTCGATGCGATCAAGGGCCAGGGTCGGAATGATCGACGGATCGCGTTGGCCGGAGTGCTCGCCTTGTGGCGGAAACCGGAGACCGTCGATCATCATCAGACCACGCACCGGATATCCGCCGCTTGAGTCAAGGCCGCGGAGGCTGACCTCTGTCTCCCTGCCGATATTACCGCCATTGTTGGTACCGACAGGCCCCGGCGACACGACGGCCGCAGGGACAGTGCGGAACAGATCCGCAGCCGTGAGGCTTCCGGTCTGGGTAAAGTCCTGCGGACCAAGATTGGTCACCGGGGTGCCGACTGCAACGGTGCCGCGAATGAGCGAACCGGTGACGAGAACCTGTTCCGGCAATTCCGCCGTTCCGGCCTGCGCCTGCATGACGTTCTGCGCGTGCGCGGCTCCAGCGCCGGCCATGGCCAGCAAAGATGCCGAGCCCAATAAGATTCCGAGTCTTGATGTCCCGTGATTCATACCGTTCCCCCCCGGCTCCCTTCATGTGAAGGGCGAGAATTGCGCAGCCGCACCCATCGCGAAGTGCGCCTGCTGCTCAAAACGGTTTGGCTAATCCCCCCCGGACTTTCCACCCGACAACCGCGAATCTGCCGATGAATTCAGGCCAAGTCAATCAAATGCGCTGAAAATGCAGCAATTCAGAAGTCCGGGCGGTCCGCCTTCGGCAATGCGATCCACTCGTCCTTATAATGTTCAACCGGATTGTCGGCGCAGACATCTTCGCGCCAACCGGCCGTCAGACGCCGGTAAGTGACCACGCCGGTCAAAGGCGCGGTAAACACCTTCGGGTCTTCCATGGTTACTTCCAGCCGCAAGCCCTTCAGACTCACGTCATGTGTCATGTAGCCGTCGGGCGGCCGGCCGCCAACTCTGCCGGCGATTTTCTCAAATCGTTCGACATCGGTTTTGGCCTGGTCGCCGTCAATCAACCGATACCGTTCCACCACATGCATGGCATCGCTCTGGGGCGTACCGAAGCGGTCTGCCGTCGTGTAGGCGTCGGTCTTTATACCGACGGTATCGATCACCAGCGTGTCGCCTTCCCAGTGCCCGATTGAATCGCCCATGCTTGAGGGCACAGGCTTGGCGGGATGCGTGGCGTTCATGCGGATGCGCCGAACCTGGTCATTGCCGTGATAAACAATCGTCAGGTCGCCATCGTTCTTCGGCAGGATCTGGAAATCGAATTGAATGGCAAAACTATAGGGCGGCGCGATGGGGCGGCACTGATCCTCTGAACTGGGAAAGCCGCCAGCTTTCGCGAGTTCGCCCTTCTGCTTCACAGTCGCGGCGGCATATGGCGTTAAAATGGGATTCTGATAATCACCAATCAGTTGCCGGTCATTCGCTGTACCGTTGGGATGAAGATTTAAATTCCTCAGCGGTTTTGGTCCAACCGGCATGGCGTCAAAATCTTTGGAATTCCGGCCCCACTGGAAGCCGGTGATGCCGTCACCGGCAGCGAATGCGGGCGTGGCAAGAAGCGCCGCCGCGAGCATGCTGAAGAACGCTGCCGACCCTCTCATGAAATCCGTCCCTCTCGCGGTCAGAAATCCGGTTTGCCGGCGACCGGAACGTTGTAATCGGCCGATTTGAGATTGGCCGCGGTGAGATTGCCTTCCTGGCAGACGCTCTCAGCAACTCCCACGTGGTCCGGTTCAGCCTCGCCACGGTCCTGCGGATGGCCAAGATTGTAACGCCTGGTGCCCTGCCACGGCTGCACGAAAGTGTCGGGATCGTCCGCGGTCACATGCACTTCGAGAATCTTGCCGCCTTCAATTCGGCGAATGCGTTCGATGGCGTGAAGTTTCTCGGTGTGAGGAGTGCGGAAATTATCGGCAAAGGTCTTCGAATTCATGCCGATCGTGTCGATGACGAGGGTGTCGCCTTCATAATGGCCGACGGATTCTCCGTAATAGCTGGGTATCAGATTCGCGCTATGCGGCCGGTCCATATAGATATGGCGCGCAAACTGCTCGCCCTGATTGATGATCAGCACTTCCTTCGGCGTCTGCACGAACACAAACGGACCGCCGGAATTCCAGATCGCAGGAACGCCGTAGGGCCGGCAGGATGAACCGGGCGTATAGGCGATCTTGCCGTCCAGCACCTCCTCATTGTCCTTCTTCATCAGGTCCTTGGCCCATTGTTTGATATTGGGATTGGTGAGGTCCGAGATGCGGAATGTCGGCTGCGTGCCAAGGCGCTGGGCGTCGACATTGTGAATATAGGGGTGCGAATTGTCGTTCGCGGTCGGCGCAGCGGCGCCGGGAACGGGAATGAAGACTTCCCCACCACGCGATCTCCAGGACGCATTGCCCGAGAAAAAGTCAGGCGTTGCGACCTGCGTTTGCGCCGCCACGCCGGCAAGAACACTGGCGCCAAGCACACCCGCGCCAACACCAGACAAAAGCCAAGTGAATTTGGACATGCCCTGCTCCCTCTGTCCCCTCACGGATAGGCGTCGCAATATGCTACACGAGATGAAGGATTGTTCATACTGATGCTCCACGGGTAGCAGGCGGAACGCAGAGTGAGGGGGGAGTGATGCCGGGATCAGCCATTTCGAAACTTGCCACCATGGCCAGTGTTGTTTTGTCGATGGCGGTCATAGACAGCGCGGGCGCACTGCCGGCGCAGGTGCCTGATCTGTCCGGCGGAGATGGTGGCTGGGTCCATCCGCGTGGTGGCGGACTTCAGCCTGTGCCCGGCCCGGCGGTCCCGGTGCGCCAGGATCCCGCCCATCCTTTCACTCCCGGACGCGGAACTGCCTATCGGATCGGCGATCTCAGCAATCCCAATCTCAAGCCGTGGGTGAAGGAGGTCATGCGAAAGGATACGGCGGAGATTGAGGCCGGGAAGATCGCCTTCCAGCCGGAAGCGGCTTGCCTGCCCACCGGCGTGCCCGAGATGTTCCAACTCCCGAGCGCGCTCCAGATCGTGCAGGGCCCAACCGATGTGGTCATGATCAAGGAAGGCGGATCGGACGTCCGGCACATCTATCTCGACGTCCCGCATTCGGCGCATCCGAAACCGTCCTGGTACGGAGAATCGGTCGGCCATTATGAGGGCGATACGCTGGTGGTCGATACCATCGGCGTGGATCCCAGGACCGTTCTCGACGCGTATCGCACACCGCACACCGAAAAATTGCATGTTGTGGAGCGCTGGCGCAGGACAAATGGCGGAGAGGGGCTGGAAGCCATCATTACCGTGGACGATCCTGACAGCTTCTACCTGCCGTGGTCGCTTCGCATCCGCGATCAGCGGGGAGACGACCCGTTCCTTGAAGTCATTTGCGCCGAGAGCAACCAGAATTTCGGTCTGTTCGACTTTCACATGCCGGTGGCAGCGAAACCGGATTTTTGAGCAGCGGAATTCCGCTCACTTCCTGCGGGAAAGCCGGCAGTGACAATATTTTGCGGCGACTAACGGGGATCAATTTACAATCGACCGGGCAAGAGTAGCCTTTGAGCGTGACGGTTGCTCACGAGTGTTTCTCGATAGCGCGTTCATCGTATCCGTTTGCTGGAGCATCGGATGGCCAGCAATCCCGGCGTGCTCGCTGAAAACAATCTCGAACCTCTGTGCGCGGAGCAGTTGAACGCGCTCGCAGACGAGAGAGATGCCCTGATCGACCGGCAAGTCGAGTACCGCACCCTAATCGATGAACAGAAGGAAATGATCCGGTGCATGTTCGAATTCGCGCGCGTTCTTGAGGACAACGCGCGTGAGACCATGGCGCGAGCCGACCGGATTCTCGATCGAAAGATTGGGCTGCTGCCGGCTTCGGACCGGGCGAATCGACCACATCCGCCAACTCCGCCGCGCTATAGGCCAGTTTACCGCGCTGGTTCTAAAAATCCGCTTTATCCGCCTGCGGCAGCGGCACCACTTCGTCGTGGAAGCAATCCTGGTTGTTCTCCGCACAAGCACGTTCCCGCAGCCGCCGGACCTGACGATCGAAACGCTGAACTGGAACGGATCCGCCGGGTGACGGCAGGATCTAGTGGTGTTCGGCCACGAGCTTTTTGACTGCACCCATGGTGTATTCAACATGGTGCGTCGGATCGCCCGCCGTATAGCTGTAAACGACGCGGCCGTCGGGCGCGATCACATAAGATACGCGGTCGGCATATTCCGAATCCGCCGCCGCATTGTACCTCCGCATGATGCTGCCGTCGGTATCGGCAGCGACGGGGAATTTGCTGCGGCATTCGGTGAGCGAAAAGCGGTCGAGCTTCTCAATCGGATCGTGCGACACGCCGATGACGGTGGCGCCGAGCTTGTGGAAGTCGTCCATCGCGTCGGCGAAATTGTGAGCCTCGATGGTGCAGCCGGGGGTGAAGGCCGCGGGATAGAAGTAGAGCACGACCGGGCCCTTCTTCAGCGCGTCGGCCAGCGCGAATTTGAATTCCTTGCCTCCGATGGAGGCTGTGGCGGAAAAATCGGGCGCCTTCGCGCCGTTTTGAAGCGCGGCATAGGCCGGCGCGGCCAACAGAGCCGCGGCGCATGTCAGAGCCAGGATTACCTTCATCTCACGCTCCTCCTCAGGACCAGCAGAACTCGTCTGCATGATGCGCGAAAATCGCCCGCGTGCCAATACCGCTTCTTGATGCTCGTGGCCTGGAATCCGGAGCATCGCCGGCCCGGAAATGCAGGACTCTTGGAAGTCAGAGGCGGGCGCAGCGGTGGTGTCCGTGCACGGACGACTTGTGACCAAGACTGGCACATTGAGGCAAGATTATGGGGGTCTGAATGTGCACGGCCGCGCCTTAGCCGGCGCTCGATTCAGTTCCAAATTCCAGCGTTCTCTGAACAAAATTTAACGCCACAAAATCCCCAGCATACAGTTGGGTTTTTCATCGCCTGAATGCGTGATGAACGGCGGCGCCACACCCTGTACAGCTTCACCGCGTTATCTCTTGGCACGGTTCAAGACGAAAGGACGTGTCATGAGGAACATCACGAAGTTGGCACTTGGGACAGCGATGCTTTGTGGCGTGGCAGTTGCCGCGGCGGCACCAGCGTCGGCGCAGGTCCGCTTCGGCATCGGCATCGGACCGAGCTATCCGGCTTATGCGCCCTATGCGCCCGCTGTTTCCTGTTACGACGGATACGGAAATTACGTGTACTCCTATCCGTACTGCACGGCCTATGGCGCTCCGGCCTATGGATATGGCTACGGATATGGATACGGCGCGCGCCGCGACTGGTACGAACATCGCTTCGACCGCGACCGTCGCGATTGGGCCGATCGTCGCTTCGACCGCGACTGGCGCGACAGGGACCGCCGCTTCGACCGTGACCGCGAATGGCGTGACCGCGACTAGAGCGGGAGTCCGGCGAAGTGTGAGCGGTTCGCCGTCAGATTGCGCGACAATTAAGGGAATCTAGAGCGTGATCTGATTACATTTAATTGGATCACGCTCTAGGCGACAAGTCTGTCCGGAATAGGAACGCGGCTGCCCTCTGGCAGCCGCGTTTCTTTTTGCTTACGTGTCCCGGCCGGCCGAGTATAGACTCGGCGTGGATGACCCCCGAACATTTGCGCGCCAAACAGTTTTACGAGTCAGGCCGGTTTGACGAAGCCGTCCGGCACTGCCGGACGATTCTCGCGCGCGACCCGCAGGATGCGGAAGCCAATCATCTGATGGGCCTGGTGTTTTACCGTCAGGGCCAAAGCCAGGCAGCGCTTCCGTTCCTGCAGCGCGCCGTCGCATCGGGCCGGGGTAGCGCGCGCGCCTTCAGCAATCTTGGCGCGGTGTTGAACGAATTGGGAGATCTGGATCAGGCGATCTCGGCCTACACCCGCGCGATCGATCTCGATCCGGCAAATCCATGGCCGTTGAACAATCTCGGTGTGTTGTATCGGACGAGGGGAAAAATCGACGCCGCCATTGAGGCGTTCCGTCGCGCGCTGTCGATCAAACCCGATCTCGCCGACGCGCAAGCGAATCTTCGGATGGTCTATTCCGCGATTGTCCCGCAATGGCATTTTGCGATGTTGAGCGATTCTGCGCGCAATGATGCCTATGAGGCGGCGATCCGCCGCGCGGTTCCGGGCAAACGCGTACTCGAGGTCGGCACCGGCGCCGGCTTGCTGGCGATGATGGCGGCACGGGCAGGCGCCGCGACTGTGGACACATGTGAAGCTGTCGGCGTGATTGCGCGCGAAGCCGCATCGATTGTCGCCAAAAACGGTTTTGCCGACAGGATAAAAGTCATCCCGAAACATTCGACCGGAATCGTTATCGGGCGGGATATCGGGGCCCGCGCCGATGTCCTGATTACGGAAACCTTTTCCAGCAATCTGCTCGATGAGGCGATTCTGCCGTCAGTTGAGCATGCCCATCGTCATCTTTTGACGGAGAACGCAACTGTTATCCCAAAAGCAGCATCCGCGATGGGTTTTCTGATTGGCGGCGACGCAGTCGGAGGTATGCTCTCTGCCGGCCGCGTCAAAGGATTTGATCTTTCGCCCTTCAATGAATTTGCGCCGCCGCGGCTGGTGGTGCCGCTGAACGGTGTTGCATTCGAGAGATTGTCCCCCGATGTCGAACTGTTGCGGTTCGACCTTGCCGAGGCGGAATTCCGGATGGGCGGGCGCGAGGTCGCAGTACCCGTGACAGGCAGCGGCCTGTGCTACGGTGTGGCCCTCTGGATCAGACTCGATCTCAATGATGAGGTCCAATACTCAAATCGCCCCGACAGCCCGGGTGGCAGCAGTCATTGGCCGAACATCATCTACCGCTTTCCCACGCCGTTGATGGTTTCGGCAGGTGAAACGCTCCGGCTATTTGCCCGACATGACCGGGCGGAAATCAATGTCGAGCTTCTGAGGCGCTGATCACTCCAGCCACAAATCGCCCGGCGCTTCGCCGCGACGATGGCGCTGCCACATCGTGGTATAGGCGCGTTCGAGATTCCTGGTCATACGTTCCGTGTCGAAAAGCGGCTGGGTCTCGCGATTGCGCGCCAGCTCTTGCCGGATTTCTTCAAGCTGTTTGCGATTTCGAAACAGGCGCAATGCAAGTGCTTCGAATTCTGCCGGTGATCGCGTGATCAGTTGCGGCAGTCCGATTGCCGTCAGCAGGCTGGCGGCGACACGGCCGGCGAAACTGTTGCCGAGCAAGGTCAGCACCGGGACGCCGGCCCAAAGCGCATCACTGGCAGTGGTATGCGCCCCATAGGGCAGCGTGTCGAGAACGAGATCCGCCAGCCGGAGCCGCGCGAGATGGCGATCCGCGGGCTGATATTTGGCGAAAAACAGCCGGTCGGGCGCGATGCCATGCAGTTGCGCGTGGCGACGCAGATTGGCGGCGGCGATTTCATTGTTCTGAAGCAGCCACAACACGCTGTGTTCCGCCGCCGACAGGATGCGCATCCACATCGCGAAGCTCTCGGGCAGGATTTTCTGACTGCCGTTGAAGCAGCAGAAGACGAATGCATCTGCCGGCAATCCGGCGTCGCTGCGGCTGACCGGTGCCGGCGCGATGCTGCGCGTGGAGTCATTTGCCTGATATGTGTCCGGCAAATAGACAATATGTTCCGAATAGAAAGGGCGATGCTCCGGCGAAATCAGTATGCGGTCGGCAATCAGGTAATCGAAATATGGCGCGCCCATCGTGCCAGGGTAGCCGAGATAGTTGACCTGCATGGGAGCCGGGCGGAAGGCGAAGATTCCGGGACGCGCCTTCCCCGTGTGGCCCTTCAAATCGATTGCGATATCGACTTCCATGTCGCGCATGAGGCGGGCGATGGCGGAATCCGTCCGGTCGGGCGCGTCGATGAAACGGTCCACGGCTTTTTCCAGCCGGTTGCGCATAGCGCTGTGGTCGTTTGACCCGTAGGAGATCGCGGCAATCTCAAAGCGGCTGCGATCATGACGCTCCAGGACGCCCGCGATCAGGTAAGGAACGGCGTGCTCAAAAAAATCACCCGAGACATAGGCGAGCCGGATTTTTTCGTGCGCGTATGTTTCTCCGCAATAGAAGGGAGCCGCGGCGGGAGGATGTGCGCCGGCGACCTGCAACCGGGCGGAAGACAATTGCTGCGCAGGCGAATCGGAAATCAGGAGATGAGCGAAGGGATGGATTAGCCTTACGCCGCGATCCAACCCTTTGGCGATCTCGTGGCGCTGGTGATCGAGATCGTGCCAGTCACACAATTGCAGCCGCGCATTCAGCAAAAGCCCGTCTGCCAGCGGATATTCCGGGGCAAGCTGAAGCAATGCTTCGAGATCGGCCGCCGCATCGGCAAAGTGCTTCGCCGAACTCAGCATCACTGCACGATTGAACAGCGAAAGTGCGTCACCGGGATTCACGCGAAGCACTTGGGAGAAGCTGTCGATCGCCGCCTGCTGATGGTTCAGCGACGCCAGCGCAATGCCGCGGCCCTGCCAAGCCGCCGGATGGCCGGGCAGGAGCGAAATCACCCGGTCAAAATCTGCCAGCGCGTCCGCATATTGTTGCTGTGCATTGAGCAGGAATCCGCGATCCAGCAATGACTGAAGATGCTGCGGTGCAATTTCCAGCGCACGCTGCCAGCAGGCCAGGGCGTCCCCGGTCTGTCCAAGGGAAAGAAAGCTGCGTCCCAGCATGTGCCAGCTATCCGGATTGCGCGGATTGACCGCCAAGGCCGGTTTCAGGTCCTCAATCGCGCCTTTTGCGCACTTCGCCCCCTGGAGTGCCCGTGCGGCACCACGGGCCTCAAGCAGCTTTGCGGAATTCGGCTGCAGCGTCAGTGCGCGGCTAAAATCCGCTTCCGCGGCAGCATGCTGGCCCATGGACATCCGGACCGCGCCGCGATTGTACCAAGCCATTGCGGATTCCGGCTGGCGCTCGACCACGCGATCGAGAAGTTCGGCAGCCTCAGAGTGGCGCGATAGCGATTGCAGTGCAGCCGCCCGGCCGAATATGGCGCCAAGCGATGCGGGATCGGCCCGCATTGCATTGGCGAAGACCTGCTCGGCATCGGCGCTGCGCCCCGACTGCATGTATAGCGAGCCAAGAAAAATGTTTATTTCCAAATAGTTGTCGTTATCCGGAAGAACGCGTTGACAGATTTGCTCAGCCTCGGAGGTCCTGCCTTCGCGGAGCAATGCTTTCGCCTGGTCGATAATGGAATCAGACAGTGCTGATGCCTTCCAACTGGTTTTACGGATCGGATGCTCAGAGAAAAATGTGCAATATCAATAGCATGTTAATTGCGTTTACCGACATGACGTGGGTCGATCGGACCCTGCGACTTTTTGTAAGTGAATTCTGAAATTTCATTATTGACTCCACTCTTGGTTTTCACGAAAGCTTACTCGTAGCTTACATTTGGGTTGATGTAATCGACCCAAGGGGACGTGGGCTCATTGGGGGGCCTAAGTCAGAACTAAGCGATGACGCGCGAACGCCAGCGATGGAGTTCGCCTTGTGATCATGCGTGCCGTCGGCCATGCCACGGCCATTGGGGAGGCGTCAATGAATCCAAAGACTTACAAACTTGCATCGCTGCTGGGGTCGGCGTCATTGCTGGCCATGACAACCGCGGGGGCGGCATACGCGCAGCAGGTGGCGCAAGATCAAACGGCCGCCGCAGGCCCCATGGAAGTGCCGGAACAGGTACTGGTTACGGGCTCGCTGATTCACGGCACCGCGGCAGTCGGCGTGCCGGTAACCAATCTCGGCCCGCAGGATTTTGCCACAACAGGGTCGCTGACCACAGCCGACCTGTTCCGCACCATTCCGCAGGCCAACGTCTCGCCCGGTCCGGTGGCAGTCCAGTCCGGCGCCAATATCGAGCGCGCGACGCGCGTCAATATCCGCGGCCTTGATACCGGCGACGCAGTTCGCACCCTGCTTCTCGTCGACGGCCATCGCTTCCCCGGCCAAGGCAACGGCGTTTGCGAAATCGACCCATCCATTGTCCCGCAGCTTGCATTGGACCGCATCGACATCCTGACCGACGGCGCCTCCGCGACTTACGGCACCGCAGCCATGGCGGGCGTTATCAACGAAGTCCTCAAACGTGGTTATGACGGGGCGGTTACCCAATTCGCCTATACTCACGCCGATGGCGGCAAGAACGCGTTCCGCGCCTCACAGCTGTGGGGCCGCACATGGGATGGCGGTGACATCACGCTGTCCTACGAGTGGTACGACAATTCGCCGATCAAGGGAGTAGTGCATTCGAACTTCACGGTGAATTTCACCCCGTGGGGCCTCAACGACCGCACCCCGACAGCTTCTGACATCCGGCCGATTATCTCGGTGGGGAAACCCTCAACAACGCTGGGAACAAACTGCACCAATTGCTACTCGATTCCGGCCGGCACGGGCGCCAATTTCGCTCCGGGCGCGGGCGGATTTGGGCCGACGGCTCCGGGGAGTGCCGCGACGCTGAACTGGTCAAGTTTCGCGGTTCCTTCCAACAACAATGCCAACAACACGGTGAACCCATATTCGCTCGGCTGGTACGATGCCGCGCAGCAGCGCAACGGCGCGGCAGGCACCTTAGACCAGCGGTTGTTGAGTTGGGTCTCCCTGTATGCCGACGGGTTCTGGAGCAATCGTCGCGCCCAATATATCAATCCGCCGAATCTCAGCCCCGACTCGACCAACCTGCTGAATGTCGCGATTCCGACGAGCAATCCCTATTACCCCGCCGGCGCACCTGCCGGCCTGCAAGTCCTGTACACGACGAATCTGGAAAATCCGGACAAAACGTCCGCGTACGAACTTGCTTATATGTATGATTACGGGGTGAACCTGACTCTGCCGTTCGGTTGGGAAGGCAAAGCCTTTATTTCCCAGGAATATGACAGCAGCTACAGCCATGTTTATGGAACGGTGAACACCAATGCGATTTCGGCCGCGCTGGGCTGGACGATCACGACGCCCAATGTTCTTGGCGCGGGATCAGGAACAGCGACCTGGACCAAACCGGCCACGGTTCCCTATCTCAACCTGTTCTGCGATCCCGCGGCGTTCCAGTGCAATTCCCCTGACACGTGGAATTATGTCAGCGGCATCCGGCAATTCGACGAACGCTACTGGGTCGATGAAAAGGGCGGCACATTCGATGGGCCGCTGTTCGATGTTCCCGCAGGCCAAGTGAAGCTGGCGGTTGGTGGCGTTTACACGACCGACACGTTCCGGTTCACGACTTTCGACAACACCGGCGCACCAACGCTTCAGGCGCCGGCGCTGTTGGACCACCAATATCGTGCCGACTGGGCGGCGTTTGCGCAGTTGAATGTGCCGGTGGTCAGCGAATCAATGAATATTCCGCTCGTCCGGAAGCTCGAAGTCGAAGGATCATGGCGCCACGACCAGTACAGCGATGTCCACGGCATCAGCGTGCCGAAGATCGCGTTCAACTGGACGGTGTCGGAAGATATCGGCCTGACGGTGCGCGGCACCTGGGGTACGTCTTTCCGCGCGCCCGGATTTGGTGAAATCTCGCCACTGGCCAATAACAATATTCAGATGCAGAATTCGGCGGCGGCGGTCGGCAACGCAGCCATCAACATCACCTGCAACACGCCGGTGGATTCCGCCTACTACCGTCTGATCCATCCCAAGACAGGGACTGGTTGGGCCGGCGTCATTGATAATAATGCCAAGGGCAGCGCCCTTGGTTGCGCCGGCGGCGGGATCGGCGGCGCAAACGCGCAGCCGACAGGACTTTCCTTCCTCGGCGATGCGACGGATTCGTTCAATTTCGGCTTCCGCAACGTTGTCAACACCGACCAGCAGCATCTCCATCCGGAAACCGGCCAGAACTACAGCATCGGCGGCGAACTCGCGCCCCAGATATTCTTCCTCAAAGGGCTCGACCTGCAGGCGACCTATTACAGCATCAAGATCAGCGGCGCGCTGCGAAGCTTCGGGAATCCCACCTCCAACTCGTTGAACGACCCACAGCTGGGATTTGCCTACATCGTTCCAACCGATCTTGCCGGCGCGGGTGTCGATGTCGCCGGATGCAGCGATAACAACCATCCGGAGAAATGCGCTGAATTCGAGCAGATGGTGATCAATGCGCTGAATAACGGCCGGAGCTCTTACTCACCCAGCCTCGCGTCGACCGCGCTGTGGATCAATGATGGCGGCATCATGAATGCCGGCTTCATCAAAATGCAGGGCCTCGACTGGAGCTGGAGCTACGATGTCGACGCCGGCAGTTTCGGCGCCTTCAATATCGGGCAGACCGGAACTTATTATCTGCACCAGACCGGCGCGAACTTCACCAGCTCACTGATCGATCCGGAAGCGGCTACGATCGCCGATTCCTTCCACACCAATATCTCATCCGTTGGCGGCATTGCGCAGAACGGCGTCGAATCGCTGCCGCGCATGCGCTACCGCGCACGGCTGGGCTGGAGCGATGGTGCATTCAGCGCCATCCTGTTCGCGAACTACCAGTCGCACTTCTTCAATACGCAATCGGCGCCGCCGAATGTGAACTTCCAGTGCACGGCGGCCGGGGGCACGACAGGCGGCGGGACATTCCCCTGCGCGATCAGCAATTACACCAACATCGAACCGTCCTATTACACGTTCGATCTTTCGCTGGGTTACAATACCGGCGACCTTCCGGCCAATAACTATCTGAAGAATATCGGAATCCAGCTTGTCATCGAAGACATCACAAACCGGCTGCCGCCGTTCGAGTACCGTATCAGCACCGGTGGCGGAAACCCCGCGGCCTTCGACATCCTGAAGAGCGACCAGGGACGAACCTTTGACCTGATTGTCACCAAGACCTGGTAGCAGCTGCGAAAGCAAACAGGCCGCGGGATCCCTCCCGCGGCCTGTTTGCTGAGCTGAGCTTTGGTCATCCGGTCTTACGGCACCAGAAAATATACATGTTCCGGAATGTTTCCGGATTCTGTTGTTCGAAGCGATGCCAGTTCTGCAGATCGGTACGGGCGCGGTCTTCGGGGAATGCGGCGCTGTAGCGCGCCAGAACATGGGCCGGCAGGTAGAACCCGGCAAACGTCAAGCGAAAATTGTGCAGCAACTCTGCAATCTGCGGAATCGTGAAGCGACGTTCCTGAACATGGAACAGAAGATCGCGATACATGCTGAGCTGGTAGTAATCCGTGAACCGCCTCAAATCATCGAGCACCGGTTCGGGCAGGAGCGCCGGGCTGCCCCGGCGGAATCTACGCATTCCTTCGGCGTCCGCACCATATCCGCCGCGCGCGATCACTTCGCGCGCCGCGACCACCGCCCAACGTCCGGCCTGGCTGTAAAGGCCAATACGCATAAGCCCCCCGGGCTTGAGCAGCTCTGTACAGATTTTCCATCCGGCAGCGGGGTCCTCCAGGTGATGCAGCACGCCCACGGCCGAAATGTAATCGAATTTCTCATTCAGCGAACCGAGCTGCGTGATGTCGGCGTGATGGAATGAGACATTGCTGATCCCACATCGCTTCGCCATCACGGCCGCATAACCCAGACTGGTGCGGCTGAGGTCCACTGCAATGATCTGCGCATCCGGAAAAATCGTGGCCAGCATCACCGCCTCTTTCCCGGTACCGCATCCGGCCACCAGAATGCGCGCCGCCTTGCCACGCAACAGGTGTTCGGTCGAACGGTTGCATTCCTCGTTTTCCCAATCCCTGACGAGCTTCTGCCGCGCAACCGGCTGCCAGCGCGGATAAGGAAAATCCTCGTATTGACGGCGCACCGCGGCCGAAACTCCATCGCCGATAGTGGTCAGGGTTGCGACTTCCTGCGCTGCCGCGCGAAACTCCAGGGCATCGGCAATGTGCAGCTTTACCAGGTCTTTCAATGGGCCCGATCGACCATGTTGGGCCAGAATGTCCCCGGAATTCGGAAGCGCCCACAGCGGACAGTAGCAGGCAAGAACAGCAATCGCCGCTGGTTCTCGGGAGGCCTCGACGCGTCCGCGCAATTGCGCCACGGCGGATTGCTCGTCTTCGGAAAGGTCCAGAATGTAATCGGAATTGAACGCATAACGTGCGAGCGCGGTCGCAAGCGCCACCCAGTCGCGCGATACGCTTTGCTGTCGATGGAATAACAACCGGCAGCGCAAATGGCAGATGAAGTCTTCCGTGGGCGCGTCATATACCAAAAGCCGCTTCAGCCCCTCAGTCAGCAGCGGAGTGGACAGGGCGGGTGCAACCAGATCCGGATTGCTCACGAACGATTTGATTGCCGGCTGTTGCAGTACCAGGCTGGACCAAAATCCGGAGAGGCGCGTGCAATCGATTTCCGGAGTTCGAAGGCAGGCTGTCAAAGCATCTGCGAGCAATGGGTCCCATTCGGCGGCATGCATCCGTCTGGCGAGTTCGGCGAAACGCTCCTTATATGAAACAACATCCGGGCGCAGCGTCACCGCCTGCGCGTAAAGCAATGCCGCATCCCGAAGCCGTTGCTGTGCAACCCGCAGTTCGCCGGCCAGCGCCAGGGCAAAATCGTTGCTCCGATTTCGACTCAATATGCGCAACAGGTGTACTTCGGCTTCCGCCAATCGGCCGGCCCGCAGTGCCGCCTGGGCTGTCGCGGTTTCGTCTCCGCTCTGGCCATTACGGCGAGTCCGGCTATTGGGCAATGATGGAAGCGCCTTTCCGCCCGGTCTGGATTAAGTCTGGCGGATTCGTCGCGATCTCGACGGAGCTGCGCAATAGGCCGGCGCTCAAGCGAGGACGACAGACAACTGGCGGCGGTTGTGACCGACCGCAAGATTCACCACTGTTCCAGCGCTGACCGGAAATGGCTGCGGAAACCGGTAAAGAATCTGGGTCCAGTGCGTCTCGGCCCGGGGATCCGGCGTGGGCCGGTTCTCGTATTGGTGAAGGCCGTCGAGATCGAGACGAATCCACTGCACCACGGCAGCTGCAGTGCCCGATTTAACCACCGGAATCGTAATCATGCGCTGTTCCATTGCAAACAGGTGCGACCGCAAATCAAGGCTGAGCAGTTCGAAATCATCGGAAAGGATGTCGGGCGGCACATTGTTCAGGGTCGCGGGAAACACGGGTGGTGCGAAATCGTTGAACCCGGAAATGTCGAATCCTTCGCTGGCGCCGGCGAATAGCATGGTCTCGATCTCCGGGCCGCCGGCCAGATATCCGACGGCCGCAGCGTGACGCGGAATGATTGTTGCATCCGGGATCAGCAATTCGCGATGCGCGTGCTCGACCGCGGGAACAATACCCTCACTCAGTAAATCGCTGGCGAAAGTTTCAGTGATGAGGATCTCAGCTCTTTGATCCAGGTCCTGCCCAACCCGAAGTGCTGTGGAATGTTTTGCGATGACAGATACACGATCGGCAAATCCGTTGGACGCGACGATGTCCTTTGCCCGCTCGGCGATTACGGCATTCGCTTCGCAGGTGGTGACGCTCGCAGCGCCAGCCCGCGCCGCCATCATCGCGAGCAGTCCGGCGCCCGTTCCGATATCCAGTACGCGCTTTCCCGGAACCATCCGCGCGATTGCGTTGCGATACGCTGCGTTGCGCGGCCGGTCATTGACCATCGCGAAATGCCAGGGAGGCACGACCTCCCGGTAGGCATTTCTCAGATTCAGCTGCGCGTCTGTCAGTTCGGGCTTCAGCGCAATCGCGCGGCGCAGCGTTTGGATCGCCCTCTGCGTTTCGCCCTGCTTGAGATAAATCACGCCAAGATTGCTGAGTGCGTCTGCGTAATTGGGATCGAGCGCGAGCGCACTGCGATACGCGGCGACCGCGCCTCGCAAATCACCCAGGCCGTCCAGCGCAGCGCCATAGTTGTTGTACATTTCCGGCGTGGCGCCCGGCATGGCGCAGGCGCGCGCCAGGTGATCGCGGGCCCCCGCAAGCCTGCCTTGCCGGTAATAGATCACCCCCAGCAGATGATTGGCCGGACCATCGGCCGGCGAACTCTGAAGACAGGCGTGCAGCAATTCGGCAGCAGGCTCAAACCGGCCGATTTTGTAATACTCGAGGGCCTGCAGCAGCGGTGATTGATTCATTCTCGCGCGGAAGTCTAGCGCGATGTTCACCGAACTGGCAAACCGCCGCTCCGTACCTCACCACGTCTTGGTCAGGACAATCCCAAAGGTTCGACCCTGCGCGCTCTGCGAAATATCATAGGTGGCAGGATTTCCGGCTCCTGTACCAATGCGATATTCGAAGGCCGGAAGTCGGTTGAGAATATTCTGGACCACGAGCTGCAGCTGCACATGCTTCAGATAGATATTCGCCGGCTGATCGCCAGTGTCGTAGCCGAATGACAGGTCGAATGTGTAATAGGACGGCTCGATATCCGAATAATTGCTGATGGCGCAGGGGAAACTTCCGCCGCCGATGGTCCCGCCGGCGGTCAAGCAGGCGAAATTGACATTCGGCGGGGCATTCTGCGTGTTGTAAAAGTGACCGGTGTAATTGACGAAGCCCGTCACCGACAATGGGCCATCGCTCCAACCCAGGCGCCCGCGATAACGCAGCCGCGGGAGCGATTCGACCCCGACCTGCGGAATTCCGTTCAGCGTGCCAAGCGTGGTGTGAAACAGATCCTGTACCGTGCCGGCTTCGGGATCCGTCGCGCTGAGAAAGTTCGCGCTATTCTGGTGCAGATAATAGGTACCGACAATACCCGTGTTCCACGCGCCGAGATCGCCGAGGTCGAGATCATAGCTGGCGGTGAAATCGATACCCTGGGCTTTGATGTAACCGGCGTTGAACGTTGCGCCGTCATTAATCCACACCACTGTGGTGAGGACCTGCGGCGACACGGGATTACGCGGACTGGCAAGCAGCCCGGCCACCATGTTCTCGAATTCGGGGCAGGTCGTCGGCGTGTTGTTGTTGCTGCAACCTGCAACATCAACACCGGCTTTGGCGATATCGGTCGGCACGATGTAGGAAAAGCCGAGGCCGGGATCGTTGACCGAAGTTGTGTTGGGATTGGCAAAGCCTCTGAGCGCGCCGTCAATCTTAATTTGATACCAGGTGGCCTGTATGTCGAGTCCGCGCAGGAAAGCGGTTGGCGCGAATTCCGCCGTCAATGCGTAGTTCGTTGCGGTTTCGGGATGCAGGTGCTGGCCAGCGGTATTGGTGTAAAGCCGCATTCCGGCTGCATTGGCCACCCCGGCGGCGCCGAGAAGCGCCATTCCGATTGGCGCCGCCTTGGTGCCGCAACTAACGCCCGGTGTTCCGCCATTGTTCGTCTGGCCGTTCCAACCGGTGAATCCTGCGCCGGGATTCAACAGCCGTCCGGCCATTGAATCCGCCGCCGGATTGCAGTTGACAGTGATCTGGGAATTCTGTGCGAACAGTGAGGAGTTCCAGGCAGCGATCGCAGTCTTCGCCAATGGCGATTCCTCGGCGAATCCTGGCGCGCGGAATGAGGTGCCCCACGCGCCACGCACGGTCAGGCCATAATCCTCGGTCAGCGTCCAGTTGAACGCGACCTTCGGATTGCTGGTGCCGCCGTTGAAACCGCCGAGCTGATGGTACTGGTCATGACGCCATGATCCTTCCAGGTCGAAGCGGCGCACCAGCGGGAAAGAATTGGCGTCACTGACCACCGGCACGTTCAATTGCGAGAAGACGGCAAACCATTGCTTGCTTGCGGCATCGAGAAGGCTGGGCACCAAAGGCGTCGGCGAGGCGGTGCTGTCATAGACATGGAAAGCGAACTGTGAGGATATGTACACGGTGCCTACCGCCAGCTTCACATCGCCTGCCGGCAGCGCAAACAGCGGGCCATCAAACGTGGCGCCTTTCTCGTTCACCCAGTCTTCCGAAAGATAGGCGCGCACGCCCTGGATATAACCGATTGTCGCGGGCGAATTGCACTGAAACGCGTGCGGATCGCAGAAAAGATCGAGATAGGGAACGGTTGAAGGCCTGGTCCATGTCCCGATGCCTGGAAATGTGCCGACGCCGGCGCTCGCCGGCATGGTCCAGCCGAGAGCCGCGGAAACCATATTGGGATTAACGGCGTGGACCGCGGAGCCCGTGTCGTTGAAGCTCTCCCCGTAAAAGATCTTTCCTTCCCAGCCGAACGGCAGATCGAGATTAAACCCGCCAAGATAACGATCTGCGATCTCAAAAGCCGATGTGAGAGGAGGAGCCTCGAGTGAAATGTTGTAATTGACTTTGAGATTGTTGGGGGCGCCGATCGGATAATACGGATTGGATGTCGGGACCTGGACCAGAAGGTCATTGCCCGACGTCGGCGAGAGAGTCGCGGGATTCAGATATTGCGCCCGGCGATTGTCATAAAAACCTTCGGCAAAGACTGACACCCAGCTGAACAGGCGTTGGTCGAATGTTCCAACGACGGCATTGCGCTGCTGCGCCGCGTCGTACCACGCAATCGAGTAGGGATTGAATTCGTTGCGCGTACCGTTGAGGTCGTTGCCGGCGCCGCCGTTGGCGGCGACCGCAAAGCTTGACCAAACCAGCGGATTGGGAGCCGCCGTGTAGTTCGAACCGGCGCCTGCCGGAATGGCATAGCAGTTGTTGCAGGCGCGCCCAAAGGCGCCGGCGCCACCGGTGCCGGCCGACGGGTTCAGTGACGTCTCGGGCGTCTGGACCGGATTGCCGACTGAAATGGTACCGGGAATGGAGGACCGGATCGGCGTGCGGTTGTCCAGGCCCCATGGGGTGAAGTCATAGGACAAACGCGAACGCGCACTAGCCTTCAGCGGCGAATCGTCGTCCCATTCATAGGTCAGGGTGATATCGCCGCCTTCCCAGGTTCGGCCCCAGAGTTGGGAGGCCTGATATTCCGATTTTCCATCGGCCTGGGTGGTTCGTAATTGCGTGATTGCACCATCGTAGCCGCGCTTGAGGATGATGTTGACCACGCCGGTAACCGCATCGGAGCCATAAGTCGCCGATGCGCCATCCACCAGGATATCGATGCGGTCCAGCGCGAGTGCGGGAATAATCGAAGGATCGATAGCACAGAGCGCTTCGCCCTGGCCCGGGAAGCGATAGCCATCAACCATCAACAGTGCACGCGTACCGTCATTGGGATCGAGGCCGCGGATATTAACCCGGGTCTCCTTACCGATATTGTTATTGGCATTTGTGCCGACCGGGCCTGGGCTCACATTCGCAAATGGTGTGGTTCTGAACAGGTCGGCTGTGGTCAGCGCGCCGGTCTGCGCATAATCCTGCGGCCCAAGATTGGTGACCGGTACGCCGACCGCGACGGTGCCACGAATGAGTGACCCGGTGATCAGCACCTGCTCTTGCACTTCATTCGGATTGGCCTGGGCCATCTGATCCTGCGCAACCTGTTGCGCCGACGCGCCACCGGCGCTGGACATCGCCAACAGCGATGCAGATCCCAACAAAGATGCAAGTCTCGATGTCTTCGGATTCATGGTCCCCCTGCCCTCGCGGATGCGCCAAAGCATCTGCGTGTGAACCTGCTCCCGCTGACGGCGAGAACAGAGCTACGGCCTGAAACGAATGCTTACCCCCGTGGAGACACCATTCATCGCATCGGTGACTCCACAACTTCAGCGTTAGCCGAAATTTGCGAATGGTCAACGGTTATGAATGAAAAATGAAAAATAAATCAGAAAATGCGAAATGGCTGACAACAGGCTTACATCTCTGATGGCGCCGTCGACAGCGTTAATGATTATAGAATCTATCAAATAGCTAAATGGCTTACGGTTTTTTGGCGGACCGGCAGGGCAATTGAAAATACCGCACCGCCACCCTCGCGCTCGCCCACGCCGACATTGCCTCCATGAATCTGGATCGCGCGCTGCACGATCGAAAGACCGAGTCCGGCATTTGGGCCACCGCGCCGGTCGCGCCGCCAGAAGCGCCGGAAGATGAGTTCGCGTTCGGTCGGAGGAACGCCCGGACCACGGTCTTTCACAGTCACGGCACCCGACGCGAGGACGTCCACTTCGACCGCCGTTGCTGCCGCAGTATACCGGATCGCATTCTCGACCAGATTGCGCACGGCGCGGACCAGTAATTCCGCATTTCCCTGCACCCAGACTGGCGCAGGCGGCGCATTGAGCTCGATCGTTTTTCCCTGCGCCAGAGCGACGGGCGCCATGAGGCTGACGGCATCGGAACACACCGCACGCAGATCGGCCGCGTCCTCCTCACCGATGGAGGACGATTCGAGTTCGGCGAGCTCGAGCAGTTGCCCGACGATCCGGCTCATGCCGAGGATTTGGGGCCGCAATTCGGCCGCCAGCTTCTGGTCTGCCGAAACATCGATCATGGTCATCAGGATCGCGAGTGGCGTTCGCAGTTCGTGGGCGGCATCGGCGGTCAAGTCGCGCTGCATCTGAAAACCGCGTTCCAGACGATCGAGCGCCTGGTTGACCGCGACCACCAGCGGCAGGACCTCATCGGGAAGCCCGGATTCAGGAAGCCGCAATCTGATGGTCCCCGGGTGAATATTGCGCGCACGTTGCGAGGCTGTGGTGATCGGCTTCAGCGCCCTGCGCACGATCAGGACATCGAGCGCGAGAAGCAGCGCAAACATCGGCAGCACCACCCAGGCCAGCCGGCTTACAAAACCGGCAACGACATCATCGACAATCACATCGGCGTTTGCGAGATCCTGGGCCACTTCAATGGTGGCGCTGTGATTGTCTTTACGAACCGGGAAATCAATCCCGTAGAACGCAGCCTTGCCGCGCCTCTGCTGGAAATATGCTGGAGCCTGCAGCGGCGTATCCGGCGTGAACAGCGCCTCCCGGCGCGGCAGTGAGGAAGAAACGACACGTCCGTTTTCGTCGATGATGGTCAGCGCATACCCGCCATAGCCGCGGCCATAGAGCGCCGCCAGATCCGGCGGCAGATCGACCGTCCATCGATCTCCATCCAGCCGGAGATGTTGGGCGACAGTCGTCGCGTGGTCGAGCAACAGGCGTTCTTCAAAATTGTTGGCGGTTGCGCCGAGAACAAACCACACCGCAAATGTAATCGCGCCGAACACGCCGGCCAGCGCCAGCACATGCAGCGAAATGATTCTTTGCAGAATGGATTTGAACCGCAATCTCATGCTGCTTCCCGAATGAGATAACCGACGCCCCTGATGGTGTGAATTTCGACCCCGGCATTCGCGTCCGACAGTTGTTTGCGAAGCCGGTGAACATAGACCTCGATCGCGTTCGAGCTCACTTCCTCGGACAGGCCATAGAGCTGATCCTCAATGACCTGTTTTGGCACGACGCGGCCGCTTCTGCGCAGCAACACTTCGAGCACCGCGGCTTCGCGTGGGGGCACCAATTCCAGCTGCCCGCCGACAGTGATTTCGCGCGCTGTGGTGTCGAACGTCAAACGTCCGAGTCTGAGCGCGGCGCCGAGCAGTACTCCAGGGCGGCGCAACAGGGCCTGCAACCTCGCGATAAGTTCTTCCAGCGCAAAAGGCTTGCCGAGATAATCATCGGCACCGCGCTGGAAGCCTTTTACCTTATCGTCCACGGCGCTGCGCGCTGTGAGTATCAGCACCGGAGTCGAATCGCCTTTGCTGCGCAAAGAATGCAATACCGCGTAACCGTCGCCATCCGGCAAACCAAGATCGAGAATAATCGCGGAGAAGCGTTTCGCCGCCAGTCCATCGAGTGCTTCCGCAACCGTCTTGACCGTATCGACGGAAAACCCCGCCGCGGTCAGCCCCTTTTCGAGCAGGCCGGCAAGCGTTTCATTGTCTTCGACAAGCAGCAGTCTCATATGGCATCCGTATTCGCGACTGGCAGAGGAAAGAATTTTCTGCGCGAATGAGCAAGGTCAATCCCTGTCATGTCGAACTGTCGTAAGTATACAAAATGCATCAACGAGCCACGGTCGTCGTAGGCGGCCGGGTGAAGCATCTGACGCGCGCCGCCGAAGCCGCCTATGACCAATCGGCCGCGAATTACCGCAACACCGTGCTGACCGCATTGCAGAATGTTGCCGACACCTTGTACGCGTTGCAGTCGGACGCCGAATTGCTGAATGCCGCCTCGGCCACGGAAGCAGCGGCATTGCGCAGCCTGAATATTGCGCGACGGCAATTGGAACTCGGTCAAATCCAGTATCTCGGCTTGCTGACGGCGCAACAGGCGTATGAGCAGGCGCTGATCACCCGCATTCAGGCGCAGGCCAGCCGTTTCGCCGACACGGCGGCGCTGTTTCAGGCGCTCGGCGGCGGCTGGTGGAATAGTCAAGCTGTTGTCGAAACGGCATACAAGGCCGAACCTGTCAACGGGCAGCACTAGCCCGCGAAAGAAGAAAAGCGGGAACCTGCCGCCTTTTTTTTCAATCGGTACAATGTTAAACGTTAGAAATGTCTCCATGCGGGCGAAGCAACCGATGAGCGGGTTTCGCCGGGTGGGCCAATGAAACTCTGGGAGGGTTGCATGATCGATATTCGGGTTGTTGCGCGCGGCGGTACGGCTCTGGGAGCAGTTCTGGCCTTGTCGATGATGGCCGGGTCGGCGTTGGGCGCCGGCGCGACGCCCGACATTTCCGGAACTTACTGGGCCACGGAATATCATCCGAAACTGGTTCTGCAGGGCGGTGGCGCGCCGCCGCTGAATGCGGAAGGCCAGAAGGCCTATGCGATGAATCAGGCTGGCCTGAAGGATGGCTCGATCACGGATGCGGCGCGCAAATTCTGCGTTCCCGACGGTATTCCGCGCACCATGGCATCCCCCTATCCGTTCGAAATCATCCAGGCTCCGCCCGGACAGGTCACCATTGTGCACGAGCTGAACCATCAGATCCGCGTCGTGGCGATGGACAAGCCGCTGCCGAGCTATGACGAGCTGGTGCCGTATCCGTTCTACAACGGCCATTCGGTCGGCCATTGGGAAGGCGACACGCTGGTCGTGCAGACCGCCGGCTTCAATGAGAAAACCTTCCTCGACGCAACCGGCCTGCCGCACGACGACATGCTGGTCACGACCGAGCGGTTCCGCAAAATCAGCCCGACCCAGCTCGAGGACGTGGTGACGATCCACGATCCGACCTATTACACCCGCGACTTCGGCACGCGTTTTGTCTACACGCTGCGCAACGATGTCCGTCTCGAAGACTATGTCTGCGGCGAACAGCACCGCGACATTTCCAAAGTCAACGGCATTACGCAGGCGCGCGCGGCAATCGCGGCGGGCCGCATTCCCGGCCTCTGATAGTCCGGAGAACGCTTACCGGTCGGCTGCAGAACCACACGGTTCTGCGGCCGATTTTTTTGCTTGAAGCGCCAGCGCATGATCCGATTAAATGGAATCGGATCATGCGCTGGCTTCCTTTGATTGTCGCGCAATCTAACGGCGAACCGCTCACACTTCGCCGGATTGCGCTCTGGCAGCGCGGCGCGACATTCGTGGAAGTTCCGCCGGCCTGCGATATGGAGTGACGGAATGCTCCGCATTGTGAGTGTTTTCACCATCGCCGGATGCGCCACGGCAGCAGCCGTTACTGCTGCGGACAGCGCGGCACCACAGCAGCTCCGCTTTGCTCCCGATGTCGCCACTGCCTGGCAGGTCGATCACGCCGACGGGGACGATTTCATTTCACCGCAAACCGGGCCGGGGCCGGTCGTTTACGATCCGGCACATCCCTTCGTGCCGACGGTTCCCGGCGGCCCCAATCAGCCGACTTATCGCATTGCCGACGTGACGAACCCCATCTTGAAGCCGTGGGCGGCAGAACAGATGCGCAAGGCCAATCAGGACGTGCTGAACGGCGGGATTCCCTATGTGCCGCGCGAACGCTGCTGGCCCGCCGGCGTGCCCGCCTATGTGCTCGAACCACCATTCAACATCACGGTCTTCATCGAGACGCCGAAGGAAATCCTGATGATCCATCAGAACGATTTCCAGGTACGGCACATCTATATGAACGTGCCGCACAGCGCCCATCCGAAACCATCATGGACCGGGGAATCGGTCGGTCACTACGAGGGCGATGACCTGGTCGTCGACACCATCGGCCTGAACAACCTCACCTTTGTCGACAATTACCGGACCCCGCATACCGACCAAATGCATGTCATCGAGCGGTATCGGCTGACCGATGGGGGAAAGACGCTGATTGACAACATACGGGTGGAAGATCCGGGCGCGTTCAACATGCCGTGGACCGCTTTGCAGCGCTGGAAAAGGACTGCGCGCGGACCGATCGAAGAAACCCCGTGCGCCGAGAACAACGAAAATCTGTTCAATTATAAAGTGCGTCCCATGCCCACAGCGGGAAAACCCGACTTCTAAAACGGTTTCGCAATTCCTTCAGGGAGGCGTTGTGATGAGGGTAGCAAGCACGATCATCGGCCTCACTCTGGCGGTGTCCGCACTGCCTTCGGAGGCCGCGCAACCGGCATCTGCGCCGGACTTTTCCGGCGCCTGGGCGCGCCTGACTTTCGGATATGAGCGGCCTGCAAGCGGCCAGGGACCGATCGGCCGGTATCACAATCAATCGAATGTCGGCGGCAATTTCGAAAGCCCGAACCTGACACCGTCGGCTGCGGCAATCGTGAAGCAGCGCAGCGAAATTTTGCGCAGCGGCCGAGACTATCCGAACCCGTCGCTGAATTGCTGGCCGATGGTCTCCCCCTACATCTTCCGCGTCCAGGAGATGCAGATGCTGCAGAAGAAGGACGAAATCGTTTTCGTCTTCATGCAGGATCATCAGGTCCGCCGCGTCAGGCTGAATTCCACGCATCCGGCGAAGGTCACACCCTCGTGGTATGGAGATTCGGTTGGGCATTACGAAGGTGACACGCTGGTCGTCGACACGATTGGCGCGAGAGTTGCGCGCGAACCCGTGCTCGATATGTATGGCTCGCCCTACACCGACGCATTGCACGTCGTCGAGCGTTACCGGTCGGTCGATTACGCCGTGGCAAAAGCGGCGCAGGACAAAAATATCCGCGAAGCGGGGCCGGTCGCGACCGAACAGGCTGCCGAGGTCGATGAAGGGTATAAAGGCAAGGGGCTCCAGATCGAGTTCACGGTCGAAGACAAGAACGTGTTCAAAAAGCCCTGGTCGGCGGTCGTCACCTGGCGGCGTGCCGGCGGCTGGGTGGAAAATGTCTGCGCCGAAAACGCCTATGAATATTACAGCGGCGGGTTGACCGATATTCCCCGCGCCGACCGGCCGGAATTCTGACATGCGCGCAGGCGCGGCAGTCTCATTATTGGCGCTGTGCCTGGCTGCACCCTCCGGAGCCGATGCTGCTCCGGATTTTTCCGGAATCTGGGCGCGGACGACCTTTGGCTATGATCTCGGCGGGAGCGGACCAGGGCCGCTCAAGAATCTTGCACGCCGGCCCAACGGCACCAGCGACGCATTCAAGCTGGTGGGCGACTACAACAATCCCATTCTGCAACCCTGGGCCGCGAACATTGTCAAACAGCACGGCGCGATTTCGCTCGCGGGCAAATCCTATCCCGATCTTTCGAATGAGTGCCGGCCGCTGCCGCCGCCCTATGTCTTGCGGATCGCGCAGATGCAGATGCTGCAGGAGAAGGATCGCATCACCATCCTTTATATTCAGGATCACCAGTTCCGGCAGGTGCGGTTGAATGCGAGCCATCCGGCAAACGTGGTGCCGTCATGGAATGGCGACTCCGTCGGCCATTACGAAGGGGACACGCTGGTCATCGACACGGTCGGGATCAAGACCCGGCCCGGTTCGCTGATCGACATGTATGGGACACCGCACACGCCCGCGCTGCACGTGGTCGAACGCTACCGGCTGATCGATGGCGAGGCGGCGAAGCAGGAGCAGGAGCGAAGCGAGCACGAATATGGCCGGCCGACGACCGAACCGGTTTATGTCGACTTCGACTACCGTGGAAAGGGCCTGCAAGTGGAGTTCACGGTCGACGATGCCGGAGCCTTCACCCGCAGCTGGAGCAGCGCCGTCGCGTACCGGCGGTCGTCAGTTATGGAGTGGGGAGAGATTGCCTGCCCCGAAAATACCGCCGATTATTACGCCGGCGCGACAGCCACGGTACCTATTGCAGAAAGGCCCGATTTTTAATGCGATTGTCAGTGTATGGATTTTTTTTCGTCGCGGCGTCATGCGCCTGCGTCAGCCCGAGCGCGAATGCGGATTCAGCGTCAAAAATCCCGGATCTGTCCCACGCCGATACCGGCTGGTTTCCGGTGAGCGACGACTTCCAGCCGCCCACTTCGGGTCCGGGTCCCGTGGTTTCGGATCCGGCCCATCCCTATTACAGCAACCAGAGCGGCAAACAGGCGACCTGGCGGGTGGCCAATCTGAACAATCCGATTCTCCAGCCCTGGGTTCGAGACCGCCTGCAAAAGGCGAATGCCAATTCGCTTTCCGGCCATGTGCCGTTTTCTCCGCGCGAGACTTGCTGGCCGGCGGGCGTGCCCGGTTATGACGTATTCTCGCGATTGCGCCCGGTTTATTTCCTGCAGCGGCCGAATGAAGTCGTGATCATGAACGAAGGTGATGCGCAGTATCGCCACGTGTTCATGAATGTGCCGCATTCGCGGAATCCGAAACCTTCATGGTACGGAGAATCGGTCGGCCATTATGAGAATGGCGATCTCGTCATCGACACTATCGGCTTGAACGACAAGACCTACGTCGACAATTACCTGACCCCGCACACGAAATCGCTGCATGTGGTCGAGCGATTTCATCCCGACTCATCCGGCAAGCGTCTGGAGTTGACGGTCACGGTGGACGACCCCGGCGCATTCAAGATGCCATGGACGGCGCGCCAGATTTTCCGGCGCGCGCCGCACGACACCATGGAGGAAGCGGTTTGCGCCGAAAACAACACGGATTTCTTCGGCCAGGGCTTTTTGCCAATTCCTGAAGCGAAGAAACGGGATTTCTAGAGCATGATCCGATTAAATCGAATCGGATCACGCTCTAGATTCTTTAATTGTCGCGCAAATGGCCGCTGAACCGCTCACACTTCGGCGGATTGCGCTTAAGGAGGACACCGCGCCGTGGAGGGGTTTTTCGGCTGGCTTGAGCATACCGATCTGAGTCAGTTCATTCGCGGCGGCTCATTCGCTTTCCCGTTGATTCTGACCGCACATGTTCTCGGCGCCGGTTTTATCGCCGGCACCGGCGCCGCGGTGGCATTCCGGCTGCTGGGCGTCGCGCGCGGCGTTCCGGCGGCGCTGTTCGAGCGCTTCTATCCGGTGCTGTGGGCGGCGCTGGCGCTGAATATCGCATCGGGATTGTTGCTGCTCGACGCCTATCCCTACAAGGCGTTCACCAATCCCCTGTTCTACGTGAAGCTGTCGCTGGTGGCGTGCGGGGTCTATCTCGCAGTCCGGATCAGGGACGGCGTCTTGCGGGCGCCGCCCTGGCAGATTCCCGCGCGACACGCGATCGTGGCGAATTCCCAAATTCTTGCAATTCTGTCGCTCGCCTGCTGGGCGGGAGTGCTGATCGCCGGACGGCTGCTCGCCTACACCTATAAATGGCTGCTGGTCGGCGTCCCGGGTGGTTTTTAGGCGATGTTCACCGAACCACTAAATCCGGAGCCGTGGGAGCAGTGGATACGCGCCAGCGGGTTGCACCATTTCATTTCTGCGCACGGTCAGTGGCTGTGGCCGGCGCTTCAGTCGATTCATTATCTCGGCTTTTCACTGTTGCTCGGTACGGTCGGATTGTTCGACTTGCGCGTGCTCGGCATGGGCCGGCAGATCGCACCGGCCAAGCTGCATCGCCTGATCCCGTTCGGCATCGCCGGCTTTCTGGTCAATCTGACAACGGGTGTGGTGTTCTTTTTCGGTTTTCCCGAACAGTATTTCTACAATCCGTCGTTCCAGCTTCTGGTGACATTCGTGATGATCGCGGGCGTCAATGCGGCGCTGTTCTATGCCACACCGGCCTATGCCGCGGTGCAGCGGCTCGAACCCGGAGATGACGCGCCATTGCGCGCCAAAATCATCGCCGGAACGTCACTGTCGTGCTGGATTGCGGTATTGATATGCGGGCGGCTGATTACGTTCTTTCGGCCGCCGGTGTTCCACTGACTTCGATCTCCACTGCGGGGACCGCCTGCTCCGATTGCTTGCGCAAGAAGCTGCGCCGATGGAGCCAGGGCGCGATGGACCATAGAATGGCAACCGCAACGATCGGCACCGGCAGGACGACCAGCAGCGTGTAAACTTCTTCCGCCCAATCAAGTTTGGCGTTCCATTCCATCGCTTCCGGCCTCGCAAACAAAATCTCCGGCCACGGCAAAGTCGCAGCCGGCGGGTTACAGCTCTGAACTCAAATAGTATTTTTTGCCGGGGAACGGCGCAACCCCGTGGATGACCGGTGCTTAGGTGATTGCCGCGCGCTCCCATTCACCTTAAAATTTACTTACCATCAGGTTGCGGATAGCACCAATCGCGAGGCGCCGTCGCATGAAACCACTGCCGAAATTGTCTTTGCTGCCGATCCTTATCCTGGGCGGAGTTCTGGTGACTGCCGGCATTGCATCCGGCGAACCCGGCGATTCGACAGCCATTCCCAAATTCGCTTCCCCCGATTTTGGCTGGCAAACCAACGTCGCGGACTGGCAGGCGCCGCCCCCGGGGCATGGGCACGGGCCGATCACGGACGATCCGGCGCATCCATTCCTGAGCAATGCGGATGCCGGAAGGGCTGGCGCGCAACCGACGCTGCGCATCGGCAACAGCAAGGATCCCGTGCTCAAGCCGTGGGCGGCGAAAGTCATGGCCGATTCCAACGAGGAAGCGCTGAAGGGTATCCGGCAGGTGCCGTTTGCAGCGCAGGCGCGCTGCTGGCCGGGCGGAGTTCCGGGGCAACTGCTGTTTCCGTTCGAGCCTCTCTATTTCGTCCAGACGCCGAAGGAAGTGTGGATGATCTGGCAACGCGACCACATGGTGCGGCGCGTATTCCTGACCGGCATACATTCGCCGAACGTGAAGCCGTCATGGTTCGGCGAATCCATCGGCCATTATGAAAACGGCAATACTCTTGTTGTCGATACGATCGGGCTTTCGGCGAAGAACAGCTATATCGATAATTTCCGCACGCCGCACACGGAAGACCTCCACGTCGTGGAGCGGTTCACGATCAGTCCGGATGGCAAGAATTTGACCGCCATTGCGACGGTGGACGATCCCGGGACGTTCAACGAGCCGCTGACCATGCAGCAGCGCTGGTTCAAGGTGAACGAGCCCATGGCGGAGACGGTGTGCGCCGAAAACAATGATGATTTTTTCCGCCAGAATCTGTTTCCGCTGCCTGAAGCGAAAACATCCGACTTCTGAACCACGCCCCCTGGAGAAACGAATGCCGGCTTCCCATGATGTGATTTCATCCTGCGTCAAATGCGCGATTGTTGGTGCGAGTTTCGCGGTGCTGGCCTTGTCGCCGGCATCGTCGGCCCAAAACCAGCGCCCACGCGAGGCGGATCTGGTCGACCGCTCGCAACCCGCCGATCTCGACTATTCCGTCACGAAAAACGGCATTCCCAACCTGGCTTCAATCCAGTTTGCCTGGCTGTCCGATGGCGCCGACTGGATGGACCCTCCGGCGGGAACAGTGGGCCACGGGCGGATCAAGAATGATCCCGACCATCCGTTCCTCGGCAATGTCGATGCGATCCGGCAAGGAAAGCAACCGACATTGCGCATCGGCGATTATCGCGATCCGGTGCTCAAGCCCTGGGCGGCGGAATTCATGAAAGCGAGCAATGACGAGGCGCTGTCCGGCAAACTCGACGTGCCGTTTGCGGCGCAGGCGCGCTGCTGGCCGGGAGGGGTACCGGGGCAGGATCTGTATCCGGCCGAGCCCGCTTACTTTATTCAGACGCCCAGGGAAGTGTGGATGATCTGGCAGCGCGACCATATGGTTCGCCGCATCTATCTGACCGATAAACACTCGCCCAATCTCAATCCGCAGTCATTCGGCGAATCCATCGGCCATTACGAAGGCAACGACACGCTGGTGGTCGATACCATCGGCATGGTGACCAAGAACAATTACATCGACAATTTCCGCACGCCGCATTCGCTGAAAGAACATGTCGTCGAGCGGTTCACGATTTCACCCGACGGCAAAACGCTACGCGCCGTGGTGAGCGTGGATGACCCGGATACGTTCAACGAGCCGATCCACATGATGCAGACCTGGCACAAGGTGCGGAATCCGCTGATCGAGACCGTGTGCTCCGAGAACAACAACGACGCGATCTTCTTTCACCAAAAGCTGTTTCCAATTCCGCAGGCGAATAGACCAGACTTCTGAGGACGAGCTGCGGCATTGTGATTCGGGGAGGAATCCAATGTCATTAATTGAGCAGGCGAGACATGCAGTGCCGGTTGCGGCGGCCCTGGCGCTGACCTGGGCCGCGGGCGCGGATGCTCAAAATGCAGCCCATCCGGATTTTTCCGCCGGCAATGCCGGATGGGTGTCGATCGGCACCGATTATGTCGGGGTGCCCGGCGGCCCGCAGCCGGTCACTTATGATCCGGCGCACCGGTATGTTCCGAACGGCTCGGGCACGCAGCCGACGTTCCGGGTGGCCGACACCAACAATCCAAATCTCACGGAATTTGCCCGTGAGGGACTGAAGCGCTCCAACGACATGGTGCTGGCCGGATTTGCCATGTATGCGCGCGAGTCGCGCTGCTGGATGACCGGCGTTCCCACCTATCTGCTCAATCCGGCGCAGCCGACTTTCATCCTGCAGGAGCCGAAGAAGATCACCATGATGTGGCAAATGGATCAGCAGGTCCGCCACATCTATCTCGATGTGCCGCACTCGAGCGCGCCGAAGCCGTCCTGGTACGGCGAATCCGTGGGGCATTACGAAGGCGACGGGCTGGTGGTCGATACCGTCGGCCAGAACACGCAGACCTTCATCGACAATTATCGCACGCCGCACAGTGACAGATTGCATGTGATGGAACGATTTCACCTGATCGAAGGCGGCGAGAAGCTGCAGGCCGACATCACGATTGAAGATCCCGGTGCACTGAAGCAGCCGCTTCACGTGGTGCATCAATGGCGCAAGGTGCAGGGGCCGATGACGGAATCGCGCTGCGCGGACGGGGAAATGAACAATCCCTTTGCGCAGCAGGCGGAGCCGATTCCGGTTGCGGCAAAAGCCGATTTTTGAATCACGAGGAACGAGAAATGCTGAAGGTAGCGGCGCGCGCAGGTCTTGTGTTTGGATTGTGTGCAGCGCCACTGCTCAGCGCGGCCGCTCAGCAGAAAATTCCCGATTTTTCGGATGACGATCCGACTGTGGGGTGGATTGCCCGGGGGACGGAATTCATCGCCATGCCTTCGGGTCCGCATCCGGTGACGCCCGATCCGGCACATCCTTATGTGCTGAACAACAACCGCGGGCGGCAGCCGACGCTGCGGGTTGCGGATATCAATAACCCGATCCTGCAGCCGTGGGTGAAAGAAGCCCTGCGCAAAGTCAATGAGCGCACACTCTCCGGCAAAGGTGACAATTTCCCGCCACAGGTGCGCTGCTGGCCGCTCGGTGTTCCTAGTTTCCTGCTTTATCCGGCGCAACCGGTCTATATCGTGCAGACCCCGAAAGAAGTGGTGATGACGTGGCAGGCCGACCACATGGTCCGGCACATTTACCTCGCCGACAAACACTCGCCCAATCCGAAGCCGTCCTGGTTCGGCGAATCGATCGGCCATTACGAAAATGGCGACACTCTGGTGGTGGATACCATCGGTCTGAACACGCGCACTTTTGTCGACAATTATCGAACGCCACACACCGACAAACTACATGTCGTCGAACGTTTCAAACTCACCAACGTCGACACCCGAATCGAAGTCACGGTGACAGTGGAGGATCCGGGCGCATTCACCGTGCCCTGGAGCGCACAGCAGATTTACCGGCGGATCGAAGTTGGACCAATGCAGGAATCGACCTGCATCGAGGGCAACTACAACTATTTCAATTTCGATCTCGATCCGCTGCCGACCGCCATGACAGCGGATTTCTGAGGCTCGCTCGCCCGCGGTTTCACCGACATCAAACCTGCTACAGTCCCGCCCAATCACTGGAGAAATGATCGGCATGCGTTTGCGTAATTTTTTCGGAATGGCATTGACGTGTTCTGTACTGGCGATGGCCGCGGCCGCCGCAGCAGCTGACAGGCCGGAAGCAAGCGAAATTCCGGATTTTTCCTCATTTCAGGACGGCTGGCTCGCAATCAACTCCGATTTCACGCCGGTGCCCGGTCCCGGACCGAAGCCGGTCACCTTCGACCGGAAATATCCATTCCGGCGCAACGACGAACCGGGGCCAGCGACCTATCGCGTGGCTGACCTGAACAACCCGAACCTGATGCCGTGGGCCATAGCCGAACTGAAAAAATACAATGACCTGGTTTTTGCCGGTCAGCTCGGCGTCACGCCGCGCTGGAGCTGCCTGCCGGGCGGCGTACCCGGGTTTTCGCTGTTCGTAATCGAGCCGGTCTATATCGTGCAATCACCCAAAGAGGTGCTGCTGATCTATTCCGGCAATCGCGAGATCCGGCATGTCTATCTGAATGTGTCGCATAACCAGAATCCGAAGCCATCATGGTACGGCGAATCGGTCGGACACTACGAAGGCGACACACTGGTCGTGGATACGATCGGACTGTCGCCCAAGGCGGTAATCGACAATTACCACACGCCGCATACGGACAAGCTCCATGTCATCGAGCGCTATCACATGATCGATGGAGGAAAGCAGCTCGAGACCGATCTGTTTGTGGATGATCCTGGCACCTTCTATCAGCCGTGGCAGGCGATGCAGCACTACACGAAGGTGCGCAACCGGCCGATGCTGGAAGAGAATTGTTCGGAAAACAACGACAACACCTTCAATCTTCCTGGCTGGGTGGGCGCGCCGAGCGCGAGCAAACCGGATTTCTGAATGGCTTCTGCCGTAGGGGATTCACATGAGCGGTATCCTTGCTTCGCATCGCATGAAAATCCTGATCGGCACGGCCGCTGCCGCGATATCGCTGTCCGCCATGCCGGCAGCAGCCGCAGCTAATTCATCACAAGATGTGCCGCCATTCGCGTTTATGAATGGCGGTTGGCAGGCGGCCGGCGTGGTGTTGCTGCCCCCGCCGTCCGGACCGGGACCGGTGATGGACATGCCCGGGCGGAAGCGCGTCGCGAACGATCTCGCTTTGGGCCAGCCGATCTTTGCGATGGCCGATCTCAGCAATCCGATCCTGCAGCCCTGGGCGCGCGAAGCCCTGAAGAAGGTCAATGACCATGTCGCCGCGGGTGGCGGCGGCTTTACCGAGCAGGCGAGTTGCAAGCTGGTCGGCGTTCCGGCGTTCCTGCTGCATCCGGCCCAGCCGATCTATTTTGTCCAGACGCCGAAAGAGGTGGTGATGATCTGGCCGCCCAATGCGGAATTCCGCCACGTCTGGCTGACCGATAAACATTCGGCCAATCTCAAGCCGTCATGGTTTGGCGAATCCATCGGCCATTATGAGAATGGCGACACGCTTGTGGTCGATACGATCGGCCTGAACGACAAAACCTACATCGACAATTTTCGTACGCCACACACGGTGCAACTGCATGTCGTTGAGCGGTTCAGGATCGATCCCGGCGCCAAAGGGCTGTCGGTGGATGTCGCAGTGGACGATCCGGGCGCCTTCACCATGCCTTGGCATGCGGTGCAGAAATATCGCCGGGTGGAACAGGGACCGATCCGCGAATCGTCCTGCGCCGAAGCGCCGGTCAATTATCTGCATTATGATATGGAGCCGATCCCACAAGCCGACAGGGCGGATTTCTGAACGTCATCGGCGAAAGGCAATTCACGTGACAAGGTACTTCGCTCCGCACCGCCACTACATCATTCCGGGTGCCGTCGCGCTGTGCATCGCGAATACAGCGCCGGTTGTCGCGCAAAACCCGTCTTCTATTCCCGATTTCCAATCCGGAAATGCCGGCTGGGTGGTCGCGAACCGGGACGGATTGGCCGCGCCGCCATCCGGCTATGGCCCGACGCGCGCGGATCCGGCCCATCCATATATTCCCAACGCGACATTCAGGATTGCGGACGTGACAAGTCCAAATCTGAAACCTTGGGCCGCCGATGCGATGAGAAAATCGAACGAAGAAGCGTTGGCGGGCAAGTTTCCCTTTACCGCGCGGTCCAGCTGCATGCCCGCGGGCGTACCGGGTTTCTCCCTTTTCGTCGTGGAGCCGGTATACTTCGTGCAATCAGCCAAAGAGATCCTGATGATCTATTCCGGCGACCAGCAGGTGCGCCGGGTGTGGATGAACGTCCCGCATAGCACCAATGCCAAGCCATCCTGGTACGGTGAATCTGTCGGGCATTATGAAGGCGACACATTGGTGGTCGATACCATCGGCCTTAATAGCCGCACCTTCCTGGACAATTATCGTACGCCGCACACGGAGAAGCTGCATGTCGTGGAGCGTTATCGGCTGACCAATGATGGGCGGGTGCTTGAAAACCTGATTTGGGTTGAGGACCCTGACACATTCAATGAGCCGTGGTCGGCAATCCAGCGCTACCGCAAGGTGCAGCAGGGGCCAATGGACGAACAGGTTTGTGCCGAGAACACCAGGGACACGGGTTTGTTCGACAACAAGGTCCCGCAGGCGAACCAGGCAGATTTCTAAGGCGCGATTTCTTCGAGCCGGCGATTCCGGGTTTCGATCGCCTGCGAAGCCGCCAACGCGCCGATGAGCGCGATGGCCGCGAACATCACAAACACCGATCCTATGCCGTGGGTGAATACCATCACGCCAACGACAGCCGGTCCCGCGGCCGAGGCCGCGCGCAGCCAGCTGGTTGCTGCCGCCGTTCCGATGGCGCGCATCCGGGTCGGATAAATTTCCGGCGTGTAGAGATAGAGTACGGTGTTGATCGTGCTCATAACCCCGTATCCGAGAGTCACTCCGGCAATGACGCGCGTCACTTCACCGGTGCCGGTCAATCCGAGCACAGCCAGCGGAATGGCGCCCAGCACAAAGCAGGCGGTCATCCATGCCCTGCGTCCGACCCGGTCGATGACGAATACGCAAACCAGCAAAACCAGCACCTGCATGGCATTGGTCAACAGCGCTGCATTCAGCGAAGTTTTCAGCGGCAGGTGGTAAACCGTGTTGTAGAGCGTCGGCATCCAGTTGTTCAGGCCATTGGTGACGCCATAGGCCGTCGCCCAGATCACCCAGACAATCAGTGTGCGCGCACGATAGACCGGCGAAAACAACTCGCTCCAGCGGCTGGCGCGGCCGGCAGTGGAAATTCCGGCTGGCTGCGGGGCGACGAGATTCCGTTCAGGCGTACTTTTTTCCAGACTGCCGACGATCGCTTCCGCTTCGGCGAACCGTCCGTGGCGGATCAGCCAGCGTGGCGATTCCGGCAGACGCGACACCAGAAAGGTGATGATGATGCCTGGAACCGTGCCGAGTATGAACAGCACATTCCAGCCGTAAAGCGGCACCAGTTGTGCGCCCAGAATTGCCGCGGCCAGAAAACCGATCGGAAAGATCAGCTGATAGATCATGAAAAAGCGGCCACGGCCACGCGCACGCGACAGCTCATTGATGTAGGTGGCGGCGACCGGCATCTCGCCGCCGACGCCAATTCCCTGCACCAGACGGCACACGAACATCTGGGTGAAATTACCGGTGAACGCGCAGGCGAGACTGACCACCGCCATGATCAATGTCGCGTAAGTCGCGCTTTTCACCCGGCCGAGCTTCTCACCCAGCCAGCCGAAAATCAGCGCGCCGGCAAACTGACCGATATAGCTGGCCGCGAGCAGATAACCGACATCGGCCGGAGTGAGATGCCACAGCCGCACCAGCACCGGAGTTGCGGAGGCGAGTGCCAGCGCGCTGAACGCGTCGAAGAAGGTCGCGCTGCCCATGATGACATATGGACGAACATGCCAGCGCGAGAACGGAACCGATTCAATGCGCGCAATCAGTTCAGCGGCTCTGGCGGAATCCGCCGGCGCCCCCGGCTGCAGTGCAACAGTTCCGGCCGCGGCCTCTATTGTCATTACAGCAATCCGGCGATTGTTTCGGCGATTTCGCCCGGACACTGAATGGGCGTGAGATGGCGGCCGCCGGCGATGACTTTCAGACTCGATTGCGGGATCGCAGCGTGCAGCGCATTGGCCATCGCCACTGGCGTTGCGTAATCCTCCTCACCCACAACAACCGCCACCGGCATGTGGAGCGACGGCAGGTAATGCCGGAGATCGGCGTCGCCCAACAGCGCGCAACTGGCCGCATAACAATCGAAGTCATTGGCGAGGAACACCCGGGTAGCTCGCTGCACGGACTCCGGGTTGGCGGTGACGAATTTTTCCGAAAACCAGCGTGTGATCTGAAAATCGATCAGTCCCTGCATTCCCTTGGCTTTTGCCGCGGCTGCACGTTCCCGGAACTGTTTTGGCGCCTCTGGTCCGTACCACGCGGTGGTGTCGATCAATGTCAGGGCGCGCACGCGGGACCCATGCAAGCCGGCAAATGCCTGCGCAACGCAGCCACCCATGGAGCAGCCTGCGACGGTCGCGTCGCGCCAGTCCAAATGGACGAAAAGCTGCGCCAGATCGCGGGCAAAAAGTTCGGCGGTGTAGGCCATATGGGGCCGTGCGGACCGGCCATGCCCGCGGCAGTCATAGGTGACGATTTCGGCCCGCGGCTGAAGCCGTTCGACAACGCCGTCCCAAATGGAGCGGTCGAGCGCCAGGGAGTGAATCAGCGCAAGTCTTGGAGCAGCCGGGCCAGACGGGCGATGCAGCGTATAGGATATCTCGCATCCGTCTGAAGTCGTGAAGCTGCCCTGTTCTGCCGGCATTGATGAGTAATCCTTCATGCGCGCCCTTATATTATTGGCTTAAGATTAATGGGCTAGAGGCGCAACCTTTGATGCTGCGGCCAGTTGCGCCTTGCAGCCCGAGGCAGGACGTTTTACGTAGCGAAGCTGTAGATTTCCTGGAGCAGACATGCTTCGACGGCAATTTCTCCAAGCCGTGGGCGGTGCCGCGGCATTACCGGTTTTTGGCTCTCTTCAGGCCCAGGCTGCAGAAGCGCTTGGCCTGACTTACGGCTTGCCTGCGGGTGCCTATGGCGACGCGCAGATGGGAACTCTTCCCGGCAAGCGGCCAATGATCGAATGGACAGCGCGCCCGCCAAATTATGAGGCGCCACTGTCGGCATTCTCAACACCGTTCACGCCGAACGACCAGTTCTTCGTGCGCTATCATCTGTCCGGGATTCCGCCGCAGATTGACGTTCAGCAATGGCGGGTCGCGGTCGGTGGCGAGGGGGTGGCGACGCCGCTGCAACTGGGTTTTCAGGACCTGCAAAGAAATTTCGAACAGGTCGAAGTGGCGGCGGTGTGCCAGTGTTCCGGCAACCGCCGCGGATTGTCCGATCCGCATGTTCCCGGCGTGCAGTGGAGTGTGGGCGCGATGGGATGCGCCCGCTGGCGCGGCCCCAGGATGAAGGACATCCTCGCCAAAGCCGGCATGAAGCCAGGCGCAGTCGAGGTCGTGTTCAATGGCGCAGATGGCCCGCCTCTGACGACCACGCCCGATTTCGTCAAAAGCCTGCCCATCGCCAAAGTGATGGACGAAAACACCATTGTCGCGCTGGAGATGAATGGCGCGCCGCTCCCCCACTTCAACGGATACCCTGCGCGCCTGATTGCGCCCGGCTGGACCGGCACCTACTGGATGAAGCATCTGACCTCGATCGAACCGGTGATGAAGCCGTTCGACGGATTCTGGATGAAGGCTGCCTATCGCATTCCCACCGGCATGTTCCCCACGGTGCAGATTTTCGCGACGCAGCAAAACGAGATGACGACTCCGATTACCGAGATGGTGGTGAATTCGCTGATCACTTCGCCTGTCGAAGGCGCGAGATTCCGGATCGGCGAGGCCGTCACCGTCACGGGACTTGCGTGGGATGGCGGATATGGAATCCGCTCGGTCGTTGTCTCCACCGACAACGGGGCGAGCTGGCGCGACGCAACCCTCGGCGAGGATTCGGGCAAATATGCCTTTCGGAGCTGGACCTATCGGTTCACTGCGCCAGGGCCCGGTTCGCAGACGATCCGCGCGAGAGCAACCAACCGGCTGGGTCAAACCCAGGTCGAAACCCTGATTTTCAACGGCGCCGGCTACCACAATAATGTGGTGCGGCCGACCACAATCGTGATTGCGTGACTGCGATGAAGAACCTCTCGACACTCGTCTTTGTACTGGCAATTGCCGCACCGGCAGCATGGGCCGCCGAGCGGGCTGTCGCGCTGAAGAACGGGCCCGGCATGGACACCGTCGAAGCGATGTGCTCGGGTTGCCACAGCCTCGACTACATCCCGCTGAACTCACCCTTCCTCGACAAACAAGGCTGGACGGCAGAGGTCAACAAAATGATCAACGCCTATGGTGCGCCAATTCCCCAGGCCGATGCGGCCAGGGCAGCGGCCTATCTCGCGGCCAATTACGGGAAACAGTAGCCATCAAATCGAATGGCTGTTGGCGAGCAGGACGCCGGCGGTCACCAACAAGGCACTGGCGCCCTTCTGCACCAGATTGCGTGCAGAGAGATCTTCGCGGCCGAGGCCCGGGAAAAATTCCGTCAACAGGAATCCCAGCGCAAATACAAACAATGTGGTCGTCGACGAAACCGCCGACACCAGCGCGACGGGCGCCAGCAGCGAAGCGAAGCGCACAGCCAGACCGCCGCCGAGATTAACCAGTTCATTTGCGGCATTGATACCGACGACGGCGCCCGGGCTGCGTTTGAACAGCGCGACGAACTCGCGAAACAGGGATGGCACGCACAGGATTCCGGCGCCAAATATTGCTTCGCCGGTGAACATCCAGAATGTGGTCTCCCAGAATCCGGTTGAGATGGCGAAATATTTGAACAGCACCGTCGAAGCGGCGAGGATCAGAGTTGAGACCGCCATCAGCACTACAAGCCACAAATTGAACTGGCGCAGAAAAGCGCGGCTGTGCATGGAAACGACCAGGGCTCCGGCCAAAATCAGCGCCACGCCGCCGAGTTGCGACCATGACAGCAACTCGCGCAGAAACAGCCAGGCGAGCACCAGGGTGAATACCGTGGAAAACTGGAACAGTGGCGCCACGACCGACGATTCTTCGGACTGCATGGCGCGCAGATAGAACAGCATCGCGCCCATATACATGGCGCCGGATAGCGCCACGATCGCAGATTCCCTGAATGGAAGCGTCAATACCGACGGCTGGAACAACCAGATCAGCGGCAGTGCAATCACACCGACGATGGCCGTGAAGACCATCAGGACCGCGGTGTTGCTGTCCTTGAAATATTTTTCGACCAGATATTTGTCGATGTGAGTTGAAGCGGCCCAGGACAGCGGGCCCAGCAGCGCAAAAATCAGCCAAAGCATCAGGAGGGCGGGGGCGGGGGATCAGGCGAGCGCCTGTTTAACGCGTTCCGGCGTGAAGGGCACGCGGCGCAGGCGCACACCAGTCGCATCGAACACGGCATTTCCGATCGCCGCAGGAACAAGACCCAGCGCCATTTCTGCCGCACCCGAAGGCGCCGCCTCGGGGCGGTTGATCAGGTGGATATCGATCGTCTCCGGCGCCCGGTCCAGGTATAGAACGGGATACGAAATCCAGTCCACGCTGGTGACCATTTTGTCATCGAACCGCACTTCTTCGAACAGCGCGCGGCTGGTGCCATAGACCAGCTGCCGTTCGATCACATGCGTGAGCGTTTCCGGATTGATGATGAGACCATTGTCGTGCGCGCAGACATAGCGCACCGGTTCGATCAATCCATTGTCGCGATGCACGCGCACCTCGGCGATCAGCGCGATGAAAGTATCGAAATGGCGCCGAAACGCGATCCCGCGGCCGGTGGCAACAGCGGCATCGCGGCCGCGGTTGCGCGGCGAGGACCGTTCATCCCAACCATATTTCTCCGCTGCGGTCCGGACAGCATCGCGGTCGCGCGGGTGGGTGAGATATCGCAACCGGAATTGCACCGGATCACTGCCCGTTGCCGCCGCAACCTCATCAATGAAGGATTCACTGCCGAACAGGATCGGCGGGCCATAGGGATCGCGCAAATGGGTGGTGCGCAGCGGCGAAGCCCGGTCCATGAGCGGCGGGATAATTTCCCAGCCCAGCCGCTTGTGGTCGAACGTATATGACGCGACTGGAACCTCAAATGAGAGTTGCGGTTTTATTGGCGCGCCAAGCAGATGTCCTGCGAGAACATAGGACGGGCTGCCCTCGTTCGTCGCGATGTCAAGCCGCGAAAAGGCCTTGCTGATATTTTCGTAGGCAATCACTTTGCCTGATGCATCGAGTCCGGCGCGGCTGCGATTCACTGACGCCGTTCCCTTTGGATCCCACGCTAGACCTTCGAAACGCATGTATTGCACGCGCACCGGACGTTTCAGGTGCTGCGACAGCACTGCGGCATCTGCGGTTGCATCGCCCTGATCATTTCGTCCATATGAACCGGTGCCGTAAATCCAGATCACGCGCACCTTGTCTTTGGGCAGTCCGATGAGTTCGGCAATACCGTCCCGCGCGTAATGCGGCTTTTGCGTGCTGGTCCAAACCGTCGCTGCATCATCGCGCACATCGGCAAGGCCACAGCCTGGGCCGGTACTGGCGTGGGACTGGGTCGGATATTCGTACTCCCCCTCGATGATCCGGACCGCCTGTTTCAGACCACCGTCCACATTGCCGTTCTCGGCCTGAATCTCGCGCCGGATCACGGGGGCATTGCGGATGTGCTGGTGCAGTTTCTCGTGGCCGGGAAAATGCGGGTCCGATTCTGACCACGTTACTTTCAGTTTCTGCGCCGCGCGGATCGCATTCCATTCTTTCGGCGCGACAACCGCGAGCAGATTCCGGATATGAACGACCTGCGCGCCAGGAATGCCGGAGATCGAGCTTTCGTCCACGCTGACCGGAACGGCGCCGGCGACAGCGGGCCGGATCATGCGCGCGTGCAGCATTCCGGGAAGCCGCACGTCAGCGACCATGTCGAGCTGACCGAAAACTTTTTTCGGCAGGTCCTTGCGCCGGATCGATTGGCCAATCACGTTGAATTCGGAAGGCGATTTCAGTTTGGCCCGGCCAGAGACCGTTAGCTCATTGCCATATTTGCCGTTCCAATCGAGTTTGGCGGCGAAGTAACGGCCGCCAATGAGCTCGGCGTAAGAAATTTTCCGCGCGAGATCCGCAATCGCGTGAATGACACCATCGCTCACGGCGAGGCCTTCCGGCGCAAGCCCCAGCTGCGATGCGGCCAATTCGATCAGGAGACGCCGTGCTTCGGCCGCGCAGGAACGCAACTGCATCCCGCTGCGCGACACTCCGAGCGCGCCGGACGCGCCGCCCATATTGACCGTCAGAGACGTATCGCTGATCACCATCCGTGTGCGCTCAAACGGAATGTCGAGCTCTTCCGCCACCATTTGGCCGATGGAGATTTCCAGCCCCTGCCCGCCGTCGATACGGCCATAGAAAATCGTGACGTATCCGTCCGGATCGATAGAAAGCCATGAATCGAGCTGGTCAGGCGTGAGCTGCGGTTTGATTGCTCCCGGCCGGATCGCTTCGGCGGACACGGGATCCGCGCAAAGGCCGACGACGAGTGCCCCGGAGGCAGCAATGAAAGCGCGACGAGTGAATGTGTTGGCGTTCATCACAAAGTTCGGGCGGCGCGCTTGACCGCGCGAAGCGCGGCGCGATGGGTGCCACAGCGGCAAATCAGCGGGGACAATGCACGGCGAATCTCAGCATCGGTCGGTTTGGGATTTTCTGCCAACAGCGCGGCCGCGGTCATGATCCAGCCATTGATGCAGTAGCCGCACTGATTGACCTGCTCCTCAATCCAGGCGGTCTGCAGCGGATGCGGTTTTTCCGGTGTGCCGAGCGCGGCAAGAGTGACGATTTTTGCCGATTTGACTGCCGAGACGGGAATTTGGCACGCGCGCACCGCTTTGCCGTCCACATGCACGGTACACGCGCCGCACTGGCCAAGACCGCAGCCAAACCGCGGATTGTTCAACTCCAGATCGTCGCGCAAGGCATAAAGCAGCGGCATATCGGGGTCGTCGACCTCGACGCTGTGCGCCGTGCCGTTGACATTAAGAGAGACGCGTTCGCTCATCGTCCAGCCACTGAGGATGCCGCACTTTATCATTAAATTTCGGGCGTTGTGAGGCTTTGCGGCAGACACTCACCAGAGTAATTTCCGGAAAACAGACGGTTGGGAGAGAAAGATGAATCGAATTCACCTGCTTGCAGCGGCATTCATGGTCGCCGGCACAACCGCGGTTTTGGCCCAGACCGACAGCGATCTGAAGAATGCGGCGAAGACACCGGACCGTGTCCTCACTTATGGCATGAGCTATAGCGAGCAGCGGTTCAGTCCGCTGAGGGAGATCAACCCGCAGACCGTCAACCGGCTGGTGCCGGCGTGGTCCTACAGCCTCGAAAGCGACAAAGGCGAAGAATCGCAGCCGCTGGTCATGGACGGGGTGATGTACATCACGAGCCACGACAAAACGGTGGCGCTGGATGCGCTGACCGGCAAGGAAATCTGGAAAACGCCGGTTATTTATCCCGAAGACACCGTGAAGGTGGTGTGCTGCGGGATCGTGAACCGCGGCGGCGCTCTCTACAATGGCAGGTTCTACCGCACGCTGCTCGACGGGCGGGTGCAGGCGCTGGACGCGAAGACCGGAAAAGAAATCTGGGTCGCTCGTGCCGGAAATACCAAAGAAGGCATCGCGATGACCGGTGCGCCCCTGATCGCTAATGGGGTGGTCATCGTCGGCGTTGCGGGTTCGGAATTCAGCATCCGCGGTTATATCGACGGCTATGATCCGCAGACCGGCAAGCGCTTGTGGCGGCGCTACACCATTCCGGCCCCGGGCGAGGGCGGCGCAGATACCTGGCCAGACAATGCGCGCAGAGCCGCGGGCGGCAGCACCTGGATCACAGGGTCCTATGATCCCGATCTCGACCTGGTCTATTGGGGCACGGGCAATCCGTCGCCGTGGAACCCGCTCGACCGCAGGGGCGATAATCTTTATACGGATTCAATCCTGGCGATCCGGCCGAAAACCGGAGAAATCGTCTGGCATTACCAGACTTCGCCGAACGATCCGTTCGACCACGACAATGTCAATTCGTTGGTGCTGGCGGATGTGAATGTCGGCGGGCAGCCGCGCAAAGTGGTGATGCAGGCGGCGCGCAATGGATTTTTTTACGTGCTCGACCGCGCGACCGGCAAACTGCTGGCGGCGAATAAATATGTGAAAGTCACATGGGCCGACCGCGTCGATATGGCGACAGGCCGGCCGGTATGGTCGGAATCCACCAAACAAATCCTCGATCACGTCGCGCATGTCGAGAGCTGGCCGTTCACCGCCGGCGGCACCAACTGGTTTCCGATGTCCTTCAGCCCGCAAACGGGTCTGGCCTATGTCAATACATTCAATATTGGCGAGGAATATGAGCCGCTGCCGCCCGGACAGTTGGGTGACCTCCAACCCGGCGACCGCAGCGGCGGAAACACCGTGAAGGTGAAGAACATCTATCCCGAAGGCGAAGCGCGTGGCTATCTGAAGGCGGTCGACCCGCTGACCGGCCAAGCGAAGTGGCAAACCGGATTCAAGAGCCCGAATTACTCCGGAACCCTGGTCACCGCGGGCGGGCTGGTATTTACCGGCGAGCTCACCGGCGAGTTCATCGCGGTGGATGCGAATAGCGGCAAGATTCTCTGGCAGTTCCAGACGCCGTCCGGAATCATCGGACAACCGGTGACCTGGGAGAAGAACGGCGAGCAATATGTTTCGGTGACGAGCGGAATTGGCGGCGTCTATATCCGTCAGCCCGATCCGAATTTGCAGCATGTCCCGCGCGGCGGCTCACTATGGACATTCAAACTGCTGAAACAGTGAACCACTCGCAGACGGTTCCGACCACCTGCGCGGAGTGTTCGGCGCATTGCGGCGCGCTGCTGACGGTCAGTGACGAGCGCGTGACCCATGTTGCGCCCAATCCCGATCATCCCTATTCGCAGGGAGCGTTCTGCATCAAGGGCATCCGCGGGCTGACCGGGCTGACCTATCACAGGATGCGCCTCTTGCATCCGCTGCGGCGCGTTGGGGAACGCGGTGCGGGCAATTGGCAGCGTATCTCCTGGGACGAAGCGCTAGATGAACTTGCCGACGGGCTCGCGGCGGCACGGGCGAAATATGGCCCGCTGTCGCTCGCCGGTGCTGTCAGCAATGCCAACTGCAACCGCGGTGTCACCGTGCCGCTGCTGCTGCGGTCGCTGGGTTCGCCGAATGTGCTGATCAATCAGGATCTGTGCGGCGGCTGCCGTGGCGTCAGCAGCCGCGTCACCGGTCTCGATATTGTGCGCGGCGAAGATGTCGAGCATGCCAATTGCGCTCTGGTGGTTGGACGGAACTCGTATGCGGCCAATCCGGTCGAATGGACGGCACTGAAGAATCTGAAAAAGCGCGGCGGCCGGATCATCGTGCTCGATCCGAAGCGGACTCCGGCGGTCGAAATCGCCGATCTATGGCTGCGGCCGCGGCCCGGTACCGATGCCGCGATTGGCCTCGCCATGATGAATGTGCTGATCCGCGATTCTTTGTACGACCGTGAATTCGTTGCTGCCTGGTGCCGCGGATTTGATGAATTAAGGCAGCGCGTTGCGGAGTTCACGCCGGAAGCTGCGGAACGCATGAGCGGCGTTCGTGCCGCCGATATCGAATTGGCGGCGCGTATCTATGCCGATGGGCCGTCCACATTCGTCAGCGGCCACGGCATCGATGCGTTCAGCGCGGGGGTGCAGACATTCCGTGCTTTCCATTGTCTGGTTGCGATCAGCGGCAATGTCGACCGGCGCGGCGGAAATCTGCGGGTGAAGAAGCCGCGCGGTTTCCGCGATTACGGCCAGGTAGTCCACGACCCGGCTTTCCGGCTGCCGCGTGAAATCGAGGAACAGCGTATCGGTGCAGCGCAATTCCCGCTGTGGTCGGGGCCCGAAGGCTGGCAGGCCGCCTGCCACAATCCGTCGGCGATCGATGCGATACTGACCGGCACTCCCTATCCCTTGCGCGCGATGTATGTCAGCGGCGTCAATCCGGTGGTGACCTATCCGGATACCCACAAGACTGTTGCGGCGCTGAAATCGGTGGATTTCCTCGCCGTTGCCGCCGACATGATGACGCCGACAGCCGCGTTGGCGGATATCGTGTTGCCGAAGACGACCGGCGTGGAAGAGGAAGACGTCAAACTCTCGCCCGGCGGCTGCGTCACCTACACCAATCTGGCGGTGCCGCCGCAGGGCGAAGCGCGCTGTGATCTGGATATTGCGATAGCCATTGTCGACCGGATGCAGGCGCGTGGAGCGGTGACGAAAAACCTGTTCCGCTGGCGCACGCAATCGGAGTTCACGCAGTTCCTGCTCGGCGACTGCGGAATCAGAATCGAGGACTTGCGCCGCGATGGTTATGCGCGTTTCGATTACCGGCTGGGCGATTTTGCCGAGCGCCCCTTCCCCACTCCCAGCGGCAAGATCGAGCTTTTCGCGACCAGACTGGCCGATCTCGGTCTTGATCCGCTGCCGAATTTCATTCCCCCCGCAGCCGATGCATCGCGGCCCGAAATGCGCGCGAAATTCCCGCTGCTTCTGCTGACTGGCGATCGGGAAAAGACCTATCACCATTCGCGATTCCGCGAACAGGATTGGGCGCAGAAGGTGTCGCCAGATCCGCGTCTGCTGATCCATCCCGAAACGGCGCGCGAGCTGTCTTTTGAAGACGGCGCATGGGTGCGGCTGGAAACCGAACATCTGGCCGGCACATGCATGCTGAAGCTGAAGGTGACCGACGCCACGCCGCCAAGGGTGGTCAGCACCGGGATGGGCTGGTGGAAGCCAGGGGCGACGGCGGCATTCCACGGTGCATATGAAATTAATATCAACGCCGCAGTGAGTTACGATGGACCCTGGGACCCGATGTCGGGATCGGCCGATACGCGCGGCCGCCGCTGCCGGATCAGCCCGGCGTAAGATGCGCGTACCTGCCCGCGATAAAATGGTCTAGTGTCATTGCCTTGTGCCTCGGGAGGGACATCATGGGCAGACTTGGCTTGTTTGTTTCCATTGCTGCAATCGCGGTTCTGGCCGCATCCGCATCTTCTGCCGCGCCTGCCGCATCGCCACTGCGTACGATCCGGATACTGAGCTCGGCTGGTGCGCGCGGACTGGTCGAGGGCTGCACGGCCTGGGCGGAAAAGAATCACACCACGGTTGCGATGGCGGTGCTGGACTGGGGCGGTAACCTGATCGAGTCCCATGCCATGGAAGGCGCGGCGCCGAATGCCATTGATACCGCATTGCTGAAAGCCCGCAATGCGCTGCGCTGGCGGCGGCCGAGCTCGGAAACCGCGCAGATCGTGCGCAGCGGACAAAATCTTGCACCCACTTATATCCGCGGCGATTTTCCGATGCCGGGTGCGCTTCCGATCGTCGTCGATGGGCAGGTCGTGGGTGCGATGGGAGTTTCGAGCGGCGATGGCGAGAAATGCGCTCAGGCCGGAATCGACGCGGTGTTCGGCAAGACTGCAACCACGAAGTGAACCAGGAGAGGCGCGTGCAGCAGGATGAGGAAGTGCTTTGTCGCGATGCGACGGCACGCGCGACGGAAGCACTGGCGAAAGCCTACGTCGCAATCAATGAGGCGACATTCCGGTGCTTCGAGTTGAGGGAGAACCGCGCCAGCGTGAGATATTCCATAAACACATCGCATGCAGCGACGGCGGACACTCGCCGCGCAATTGAAACAGCTGACCGCATCCTTCGCCGTTCATGGTCGCCCCCCCGCGGCAGAGAAAACGCGCCAAACTGAGTAGCCGTCCAGCCTGAGGAGGCACACGATGCACCGTTCGACTGTCGCCCTGCTGCTTGGCGCGCTTGCATTCCTTCCGCAACAGGCGTCCTCAGCCGCAGGTCAGCAGGAGGTCGATCTCAAGCTGGTGCTGGCGATGGACGTGTCCGGCAGCATCGACAATGACGAATTGCAGCTGGAACGCGAAGGCACGGCGGATGCGTTCGCCGACCCTGAAGTCGCGCGTGCGATCCAAAATGGCTCGCTCGGACGGATCGCCGTCGCCATGATCGACTTCTCCAGTGATCCCTACAACAAGATCGTCGCGGACTGGCACATCATCCGTGACCGGCAGTCGGCGCAGCAATTCGCCGACATGATACGCAAAATCCCACGCTCAGTCGGCCACCGGACTTCGATCAGCAGCGTGCTCGAACTTGGTACGGCGCTGCTGGAGAGTAGCGACAACGGCATCACCGCCAGCCGCAAGGTGATCGATGTCTCCGGCGACGGTCCGAACAATTGGGGCAATCACATGCAGCCGGTGCATGATCGTACCGTCGCCACCGGCATCGTGATCAACGGGCTGCCTGTGATGGATCAACAGGCGAATGGCTATTTCCCCGATCTCGACAAATATTACGCGGCCTGTGTTGCAGGCGGGCGCGGTTCGTTTGTGATCGTGGTGCGCAGTTACCGCGACTATGCCGCCGGAATGCGGCGCAAGCTGGTGCTGGAAATTTCGCAGAACGGCAGCCCGGCGCAACAGACGGCGCTGGCGCGCGAGCCGCTGCTGACGCGGGTTGCGGCCGTCGGCGGGCCGAATGCTGCTCCGCCGCTGCTGCGCCCCGGCCGCAATGAATTCTCCAACCAGTGCGACAATGTCACGGGTCCGTTCAGCTTTGGTCAGTTCTGAAATATCACGTCAGGGCGCGGTCCAGCTGATGCCGACAAGGGGCCAATAGAGCGGCACCAGCACAAACAGAACCACGCCTTCGATCACACTGAGCGCGAGGCCGATCTTGAACATGTCCCGGCTGTCGAAATAGCCATAGGACAGCCCCTGCACCAGAACCGATGATTGGTACACGAACAGTTTGCCGCCCGAAGCAAAGGCCAGCACCATGGCAATGGCGATGGGATTGAGCGCATGCGCGTGAGAAAATCCGATCATCACCGGCAGCGAGGTGCTGAGCATGGACAGTTCGCTGCCCAGCAGGAAGTGATAGAAGAAGCCCGCCCAATAGAGCACGCTAGGGCCCCATAACGTGCCGCCGAGATACGGCGTCATCCACGAAACCATGGCGCCGGTCAGCACATTCAATGCGCCGGTCTGGATCAATATGGCTCCCATGCTGAGGGCCGTGCCGAGAAAAATTGTGAGCAGAAAATTCACGCCGCGAACGTCTTTCGTGGTCAGCACGCCGATTCCCGGCAGAACCACAACGAGCCCGGCGCCAAGCGCCACGACGGCAGGATCGATGTGGTGCGCGAAATCCGTCGCCCATAGGAGAATTGCAATGAGAAGTACAAGCGCGGTTTTTTTCTCGGCTGCGCTCCAGGGCTTGCGGTTCATGGATTGACCGGTGGCGCTGCCTTTAACAATCCGGCGGCGTTCCGGCGGATAAAGCCACATCACGACCAGCCATGACGCCACCACAGTGACGAGGATCGCCGGCAGATAGGCGATGAAATATGTGCTCCACGGAATCGCCTGCCCGGTGATCCGTTGGACCAAACCGCGCGCGAGCACGGTCGCGCCGCCGGCGAGGATCATCTTATTGAACAACCCGCAGCTATAGGTGAGGATCACGAATAGCCCGCGCCCGATGCGGCTGCCCTTTTCGACGCCGAATGCGTTCACAATGCCCATGACCATGGGGGCCAGAATTGCGAGCTGCGCCATGCCGGAGGGCACAACAAAGTTCAGCAGCAGGACCAGCACGATCACCGCGAGCAGCAGGCCGGCATAGGACGTCCCGGCGACACTCATGCCAACTCTGCCGATGCGTGCCGCGAGTCCGGATTTGGAAGCGGCTTCGCCCATCAACACGGCGCCAAACAGGAACCACGGCGAATTGTCGGTGAAACCCGAGAAGGCAATCGCGAATTTCGCAACACCCAGGGCCCAGAACAGGTAACAGCCGATCAGGCCGGTGATGCCGTGTTCGACGGGTTCAAAGATCCAGTACGCGACCATGAAAACCGTGATCGCCAGCGCATGCGCAATGACCGGATCGGGCGCAATCGGGGAAAACCACACAACCACGCCAGCGAGTGGTCCAATCGCGATCCCCGCAGCACGGCGGAGATTCCCGTGAGAAGATACGCCAGCGCCATGAATGACTGTGTCGGTCGCGGTCATCGCAGTCCCCCGGATCACCCCGGCAGCTTTTCAGACAAATGGCACCACCGTCAAATCCATGCTGTTGCCGGAGCAGGCAGATTTTGAAATAAACTGCTTCCGAGGGGTACCGCCATGCACAACGGTTCGTCTTCTGGTCTTGCCGCGCTAATCCAGCCCGGGCGCGTGCATCGGCGCGTCTATACCGATCCGGACCTGTTCGAACTGGAAATGGAGCGAATTTTCGGCCGGGCCTGGCTGTTTGCCGGCCATACGAGCCAGGTACCGAAGCCCGGGGATTACATCACCATCGAATTGGCGCGCCAGCCGGTGATCATGATCCGGCACAGCAACGACAGCATTAAGTTATTGTTCAACCGCTGCAGTCATCGCGGGGCAAAACTCGCGCCGTTGCGGGCCGGAAGCGCGCCGCGGCTCATCTGCTGCTATCACGGCTGGACCTATGACAGCGATGGCACACTGCTGAACGTGCCGGTGCCGGAAGGCTGCGCTGCCACATTCGACAGGCAGAATTTTGGCCTGACGCCGGTGCCCCGCATGGGCATTTACCGCGGCTTCGTCTTTGCCAGCCTCGCCAATTCCGGCATCAGTTTCGAAGATCATATCGGGCCGATGAAGTCGTCGATCGACGATCTTGTGGACCGCGCACCCGACGGTGAACTCGCGCTCGATGCAGGACGTCACCGTTATGTCTTCGACGGCAATTGGAAGCTACAGGTCGAAAACGTTCTCGATTCCTATCACGTGCCGTTCAGCCATGCCTCGACCGTGAACGACAAGGGCGTGCAGTTCGCCCGGCGCGAGGGTGACAAAGCGGGCGCCGCTGTGGTCGACGCGGACAAGAACCGCACCGCAGCGCCGTGGAAACAGCGGCGGAGCTATGTCAGCGGCAATGGCCATGGCTGGACCAGCAATACACTGCTGGATGATGGCAAACGTTCGAGTCCCGCATTCGACGAATACCGGCGCGTGCTGGCGGAGAAGGTCGGCGCCGGGCGCGCGCAACAGATCCTGACGCCGAGGCTGCACAATTCCCTGATCTATCCCAACATGTCGATCATGGGCTTGAACATCCATGTGCGGGTGATCAATCCGGTTGCGGTTGACCGCACCGAAGTCACGATATTTCCGGTGCGCCTGGTCGGCGCGCCGGCGGCGATGAATTTCGGCAATATCCGGCTGCTGAATGTCACCCATTCGGCGGCGTCATTCGTGCAAACCGACGACCTGGAAGCATTCGTCCGTGTGCAGAATGGGCTGCTCAGCCAGGGCGGTGACTGGGTGGATATTTCACGCGGGCTTGGAGAAGAAGAACCGGACCGCGGACTGAACGCGACACGGGAGTTGGCGACCCACGAAATGGTGGTGCGCGCGCAATACCACGCCTGGCTCGACTATATGCAGAGCACAGTGTGATGGATGCGCGTGACGCCGAACGCCTCCTGTTTCACGAAGCCCGGCTTTTGGACGAGCGCCGCTTCCGCGAATGGATGGGATTGTTTGCCGAGGACGGAACCTATTGGGTTCCGGCCGTGCCAGATCAGGAAAGTCCGTTCGATCAGGCGTCGCTGTTTTACGATGATCGCGAGTTGATGCAGACCCGGATCGCGCGACTCGAACATCCGCGGATTCACATACAGACGCCGCCGTCACGGACCGCGCATCTGATCGGAAATGTTACGGTCGAAAAATCCGAAGTGCCGGACGAATATGCCGTCGCTTCCACGGTGATCATGGTGGAATATCGGAACGAGAAGCAGCGGATATTTGCCGGACGCCAGCGCCATTGTTTGCGCCGCGAGGGCCAGGATTGGAAGATCGTGCAGAAGCGGGTGAACCTGATCAATTGCGACGCGGCATTTGAGGCAATGGCGGTGCCGATATGAGCGACAAGCCGACGAATTCCTGCATCGTTGGTGGCGCATTTCTTCCGCATGCTCCGCAGTTCTTCACTATGCCCGAGACCGAGGACAAAGCAACCGTGGCGCGCGTGCGTGCCGTGGCGGCGCAAATCGGCGAGAACCTGCGCGCGCTGAAACCCGACTTGTGGATCCTGTTCTCGAATGATCATGCAGAGCAGTTTTTCCACAACACGGCGCCGCCATTCACGATTCACACCGGGGCCGAGGCTTCGGGCGAATTTGCCGGCCGCACGTTCCGTTTCCGCATTCCCGGCGAAATCGGGCTGGCGCTGACCCGTTTGCTTTACGAACAGGGTTTCGATCCTGCCTTCACCAGCACCGCGAAAGTCGATTACGCGATGGGCATCCCGCTGACCCATCTGAACCATTCGGATGCCGTGCTGCCGATTTACGTGAACGCTTATCTGCCGCCGCAGCCACCGGTGGCACGCTGCTATGCATTTGGTCAGGCGATCGCACGCGCGGCCGCGATTCTGGGGCTGCGCACAGTCGTGCTGGCGAGCGGAGGCATGTCGCATTTTCCGGGTACGAACCGTTATTCCAATCCTGAACTGGATTGGGACAAAGCGGTGCTTGCGCGCATTCGGGCGGGCAACCTCAAGGCGCTCGCGGGAATTGCCGAATCCGAACTGGACGATAAGGGCAATATCGAACTCAGATGCTGGGCCTGCGCCGCCGGCGCACTGGGCGAGCGCAAGCCGGATGTGCTGCAGCTCGATCCGTCATGGCATCACAACTATGCATCTGTGGGATTTTTCTCCCCGCCCTCGCCCGAGCCGGCCGCGCATTACCCGGCCATCGCACCGGAATTGGTGGAATTGACCGCTGCACTGCACGGACTTGCCCATGACGAGGCGGCACGCACACAGTTCATCGATGATGCTTCCGCCTATGCGGCGAAATTCCGGCTAACGGATGCGCAGCGGCGCGCGCTGAAGGAAATGGATGTGCCCTCCATGGTGGCGATGGGGACCCATCCGCTGATCCCGTTCCTGGCGAATATGCAGATTCAGCGACTGAAGAAATAGTTCGGCGCGGTCCTAGCCCAGCAGGCCCTCAATCTCTGTCACCAGCTTCTTGTCTTCCGGCGCGACTTTGGACGGATAGATGCCCACGAGTTCGCCTTTGCCGTCGACCAGATATTTATGGAAGTTCCAGCGCGGCGCCGCGGCATCGCCGGCCTGAGCGGTGATCCAGTGATAGAACGGATGCGCATTCCTGCCGCTGACCTCACATTTGGCGGTCATGGGAAAGGAAACGCCGTAATTCCTCGTGCAGAAATTCCGGATCTCGGATTCGGTGCCGGGTTCCTGGCGCCCGAAATCATTGGAAGGGACGCCGAGCACGATAAGACCGCGGTCCTTGTATTTGCGCCAGAGCGATTCGAGGCCGGCATATTGCGGCGTGAACCCGCATTCGGAGGCCGTGTTGACGACGAGTACCGGGTGACCGGCAAAGTCTTTCAGCTTCAGCGGCTTGCCGTCGATTGATTTGAATTCGAAATCATGCGCCGTCATGGGTTCATCTCAGATGTGGAGCATGCGCATCAATAGCACGGATCAGGCGCGCTCCGGCAGGTTGACAATGACCGGCCGGTGACCGCTAGCTTCGAGAAACCTGACCAGCGCGTCCGATGAAATGGCGGTGGTGCGGTCGTTGCGCATGGGATGGAAATTGACTGTGCCGCCACGCGCAAGTTCTTCGTCGAGAACCACCGTCACACGCCTGCCGTGGTCGTTCATCACGGCAAACGGATTGACGGAACCTGGCGCGACACCCAGCAGTGCGATCAGGTCCTGGGTTTTGCCGAAGGAGAAGCGTGGCGCGGGAAGCGACTTCGCGAGGGCGTTCAGGTCGACGGCCAATTCTTCGCGCGCGACCACCAACCAGAAACGGCCTTTGCGGTCTTCCAGGAACAGGTTCTTGGTGTGCAGTCCGGGCAGGCTGCCCCGAAGGTCCCGGGCCTCTTCGACTGTGAAGACGGCAGCGTGAGCATGGGTTAACCAGGTGATCCCGAGTTCGGAGAACCGCCGGTAAAGGGCTTTTTCGCGCTGATCGGGGCCGGACAAATCGGGGATTTCACCGGATTGCGTGGGATTGTTCATGGCCCGACTATTGAAACTTGGCGGGACAGTTGCAATAAAACTCGACGGAGCGCGGGCGTAGCTCAGGGGTAGAGCATAACCTTGCCAAGGTTAGGGTCGCGCGTTCGATTCGCGTCGCCCGCTCCAGTTTTTTCAAGCACTTGCGCCGATTTCGGCCCTGCGCAGCTGAGCTGTTTGGGAATTCCTTGGGAAAACACGGGACCCTCGCTGTCGGGAATGGGCTACCCGGCCGCCTTGCGGTCATTCGCGTAGGCGAGCCCAACCAGCGTTGCACGCTACAGCTTACTTGGCTAACGGGCTACCCGGCAGATTGCGATTTTGGCGATCCAGAATCTCCTGATCGCGCTTGTCCTTCGACTGCTGTTCCTCGTGATATTTTTCAACGTCCGCGCGATAGGCCTCGTAATCTTTCATATCTTCGGTCAGACGAGCATCGCAGCGCTTCGACGGATAGAGCTGCATTTCAAGACACCACATGTCAAAGCTCCAAGCCTGCTGAGTTTTGGGGCCCGGAGCACTGACCGCCTGGTAACCCCACGCAGTCATTCCCGCGATTGCTGCGGTCGCCAGCACATTTCGTGCCGATCTCCAATCCAGCATTGCCATCCTCCAACCGCTTCAGTGAAACATCAGAACCGGCAGATCCACTCCGTCGAGCACCCGTTGCGTAAAGCCGCCGAATACCGGTTCGCGAATCCGGCTGTGCCCGTATGCACCCATCACCAGCAGGTCGGCGCCTACGTCGTTCGGCCTTTGCAGGATCACCGCTCCGCACCGCCCGCCTTCAGCGACACCAGATATGCGATCACGTTGTCGGTTTCATCCCGGCTCAACATGATGTTCGGCATCTCCTTGTGCCCGCTTCTTAGCCAGATGCGGATAGCCATTGGTGTCATGCCTGGTGTACGCACGATGCTTTCGAAAGTCGGCGCATGTGCATTGGGCGAACGGATGGCGCCGGACGCCACCGCATGACATTCCGCGCAAACAGTCTGGGCCAATTCCTGGCCCTGCATCACGCTGCCGGATTCCTGGGAGAATGCAGGCCCGGAGATCGTAAGTGAAACTGCCAAAACGGCGATGTGTCTGCGCATGTCGAAATCTCCTCATTCAGCCGCTGATATGAGAATGCATTGCACGCGATGCGATGGCGCAATCGATCGCATTCAACAGCACATCTTCGGGCACCGGCTTGTCGAACAGCGCAAATGCGCCGTTCTGCAACGCGCGTTGTTTAAGCGCCGGATCGCTCCTACCAGTAATGACAATCGCCGGTAGCTTCGATCCTTCGGCGCGCATTTGCGCGAGCACGGAAATCCCGTCGAGCTGCGGCATGTGCAGGTCCAGCACCAGGCAATCGCCATGGCTCTTCCGGCGCGCGATCAGGAAATCACTGGCCGAGCTGAAATCACGCACGGTGAAATTGCACGATTCCAGAAGCGCGCGCATTGAATCGCGCACGTCGTCATCGTCGTCGACAACGTAAACCGTGTGATGTTGCTCGCTCATTGACAGTCTCCAGGGAAGTTCTCCCGTGTAATTCCAACCTAGGTGAATCCGGATCGCCGAAAAATAAGGAGTAATCCTTACCGGCCGCCCCAAAACCATTGGACGGTTTTGATTCCGATCAATGCGGCATTCGCATTCCGGTGCATTCAACTGAATGTGCCGTTTAAGGAGACTTTTGCTGTGAGTTTAAGGAGACTTTTGCTGTGATGAGGAAAGTGGAAAATCCGGGCTCATCCGGGGGAATGGGTTGGCGCGCCGACGAAGCCGCCAGTATCGCTCCGGGATATTCCGTGCCGGACGACAAACTTGAGAGCCGGGTGGCTCACATCCTCATCTGGAACGCACTTGTTCCTCCCAACGCCATCAGAGCCACCGCCCACAACGGCAGCATTACGCTCACCGGTCACGTTGAGTTCGAACATCAGCGTAGTGCCGCTGAAGCCGCGATTCGGCCGCTGTGTGGCGTTTTCGCCGTGACAAACAACGTAACAGTTGGGCGAAACCCGTCCCGGCGAACCAAGTAGTTTCCGTTACGCGAATTCCGAATGTGCGGGGCCGTGCGCTGATGCAGTCTGCACCTCGTCGACATTCGCGTAATCGTGGATAAAAACGCCTGTTCAGCGCTTGGCCCGTGACCGGCGCAACGGAATTTAGAAACCCAGCGAGAACTGACATGATGTGGGGACCTTATGGTTTTGGCGGTTTCGGCGGAATGGCCTGGATGCCCTTCCCCGTCATGTTCGTCTAGCTGCTGATCTTCGTTTTGGGCATCGCCGCGGTGAGGGCGATCATCGCCCCGCGTCATCGTTTTATGGGACAGTGGCACAGGCCGGACTTGCCGGCATCAGGACGGTCGTCCGGACGTTCAACTCTCGACGACCGTTATGCTCGTGGAGAAATCAATCGCGACGAATACCTGCAGAAGAGACAGGATATTATCGGACCTGTCGCGAAGGGCTGACGCGCATCACGAGCGATCGTCACGCCGGGTCGAATTGCGGCGATACTGGCCCAGCCAGGCGATCGCCCACGCGCCGATCAGCGCCAAAATGCTGAGGCAGAAGGCGATTGACAACAACCACTCCGCAAACGCGTAAGGCCCGGTATAAGGGTGATTCCACAGCATCTGACATAACTCCGCTACGACAATCTGCTGAAGATTAAATCCCGGGCGATTGCGCATACATTGACTTATCGCAATGCGCGAAGTCCAGTTTTCGGATTGCATGATACGGCAATCTGGAAGGCCCATGTCATGACACCCAGCCGATTTCTGTCTGGTCTTTCCGCAATCGCTCTCGTTCTAACTGCTGCGTGCGCAACCGGCCCGGCATATAAGCCGATGGGATCAGGCGAAACCACGGGCTATACGGACACTCAGCTTGCTCCGAATCGCTACCGCGTGACGTTCACCGGAAGCTCCGGCACATCGCGGCCGGAGGTTGAGGATTATTTGCTGCGCCGGGCCGCCGAAGTCACCGCCCTGGCGGGCTATCCATTTTTCGCGTTTGACACGCGCTCGATGGAAGCAAGCACCTACTACCGTACAAGTTTTGATACCTGGCCCCACACATTCGGACCGCAGTCCTGGTATGCGTCCAGTTTCTGGTATTGGTCGAGCTGGCCATATCCCCCGATGTGGGATGGGACGATCCTTCCGGTCACCCGCTACACCGCTTATGCGGAAATCGTGATGCTGACGAATGAACAGGCAGCGAGCCGTCCCGGAGCCATACCAGCCCGCCAGGTTCTGGACCGCCTTGTGCCGGCGGCACCGGGTCAGCGACCGGCAGCGTGATCTGGCCGGCGTGCGGCAACACGATGAGCAAGATCATCACAGGAATTGCACTGCTCGTTTTTCTGGGCTTGCCGCCTTCGGCACGGGCGGCGGAGTCCGTTTGGAGAATTACCAGGACAGAATGGAGCGCAGCTGACGAAAAGCAGTTCGGCGACTTCGTCGCCTCGATTGCGAGGAGCGGCTGTACGACCACATCCGATTGCCTGAACGGTCCTGCAAACGCATACCGCTTCACCGACGTAAAACCGCTAAGCTTCGACGCCGACTGCGCAAAATTCGCGTACATGCTCCGCGCATATTTTGCTGCGAAAAACGGGCTGCCATTTTCCTATATCAGTCAAATCGCCGGCGCCGATGCGTGGGACCCACGATTCAGCGCGGCCGGCAATAAACCAAAAGCGCGGCGTGAAGTTGTCGATCACGGGAATGGAATTTCGACAAGCGCCACCCTTAGCGACATTCGCGCACATGTCTGGTCGGCGACGTATCGTATGGACGCGGCCATCGGGCGCGGCCCCGTCATTCCGGATTTCTACTCCCCGAAAATCCAACCCGGATCGATCCATGCAGGCACGGTCATCTACGATCCGAATGGCCACGTTGTTATTGTGTATGATGTCGCGGATGATGGCCGCATTCGCTACCTCGAGGCCAATCCGGATTACACCGTGTCCCGCGGTGTTTATGGGCCACAATTCGGCCAGAGCACGGCATGGCATGGCGGCGGCTTCAAGAATTTCCGCCCGCTGAAACTTGCCGGTGGGCTCCGCACCTCGTTGGGTAACTACATCGGCGGGCATATTGTTGCTGCTGGTGACGACGAAATCGCCGATGCGTCACTGGAACAATATCGCGGAAACGTGGCGGGTGTCGAGGGCGACGGGGCGGACGCACGGTTTGAATACGCCGGCATGCCGTTGGGATTTTTTGAATTCGTCCGCGCCTCGCTGTCTGGAGGCAAGGCCGATTTCAATCCGGTCGACGAATTGAGATCGCAGATGCGGTCGATTTGCGAAAATTTCCGGTCCCGGCAGAATTTCGTCGACACCGCAATCAGGGCCGGCATCGACAAAAAGCCTCAGCCTTCACATCTCCCCGCCAATATCTATCAATCCGATGATCCTGTGTGGGAGTCCTGGTCGACCCCGGCGCGGGATGCAGGTATCAGGAATTCGATCGCGCTGCTCTACACCGACATTTCACGGATGGCGTTTACGTGGCAACCAAACGCTCCGCAAACGGGTTACGACGGCGCCTCGTTGAAGGATGATCTGCAAGCTGCCTATGCGAATGAATCCGCAAATTGCAGTATTGCATACACGACCAGCCGGGGCGTGCAGATCACGATTGCCTTCGATGATCTCCTGGACCGTCTGTTCCGGATGGACTTCGATCCGTATCACTGTATCGAACGCCGCTGGGGAGCCACAGAGCCCGGCGAACTTGCGGGTTGCGCGGATGACGAAGTCAAACAACATTGGTACCATGCAGAACAGCGGCTCCGGAATCAGACCGAACGAAGCTACGTCAATCGGCCGGATTTCACGCTGAGTGACCTGGAAGCCCATGCCTCAGGCAGTGGCACTGATCATCACCCCCCGGTCGACATTAAGGGCCTCATAGAGCACCTCGGAGAGCCCCGCATGATCGAAATGGAGCCGGTGGGGTATTAATCTCCGGATTGGTTCCGGTAGGTCATCGCTCGTCGGGAATCTGTGCTGCTGCCGTCCGGTCATGAGTTCATGCGCCAGTGAACAATAATTTAGTTGATAATCAGATGCCTGGTCTGACCGGCGAAGAAGCCGCCGGGCGGCTTACACGCGATGGCTTCAATGAGCTACCCCGTCCGGAAAGCAGAACCGTTTTTCGCATCATTGGCGAGGTGATGCGCGAACCAATGCTCGCGCTGCTGGTCATCGGCGGCGTGATCTATCTGTTGCTGGGCGATCTTCAGGAAGCACTGATCCTGCTGGTGTTTGCCACGCTTTCCGTCATCATCACCGTGGTCCAGGAAAGCCGGACCGAACGCGTACTCGAGGCGCTGCGTGATCTCACCAGCCCCCGCGCGCTAGTGATCCGCAACGGCGAGCGGATACGAATTCCGGGGCGCGAAGTTGTGCGCGGTGACCTGATAATGCTTTCCGAAGGTGATCGCATTCCCGCCGATGGGGTTTTGCTCGAAGCCAGCGAATTGCAGGCCGATGAATCCCTGCTGACCGGGGAATCGGCGCCGGTGCGCAAGACCGCCAGCGGGACGCAATCCGCAGCATCCCGCGCCCGCCCCGGCGGCGATGATCTGCCTTACGTATTTTCCGGCGCGTTGATCGTGCGCGGAGGCGGCATCGCCGAAGTCACCGCCACCGGGTTGAACAGCGAAATCGGTAAAATCGGGCAATCGCTGTCCACGCTCTCGACCGAACCGCCCCGGCTGCACACCGAGACACGGCGGATCGTCCGCGTGTTCGCCGCAATTGGAGCTGCGGTCAGTCTTCTCGTTGTGCTGCTGTTCGGAATCTTTCGCGGCGGCTGGCTGGCGGCGGTGCTCGCCGGTATCGCGGTCGGAATGTCCTTGTTGCCGGAAGAATTTCCCGTCGTTCTGACAGTATTCATGGCCATGGGCGCATGGCGGATTTCACGCGCCCGCGTTCTGACCCGCCGCGCCGCGGCGATCGAAACGCTGGGCGCAGCCACCGTGCTCTGCACCGACAAGACCGGGACGCTCACGGTCAATCGCATGGTAGTCGCAGAACTGCGATTGAAGAATGGTGGTGTTTGTGCCGTTGGACAACAACGCGGAGACACGCTGCCCGACAGATTTGCCGATCTTGTCCGGTATGCGATTCTTGCGAGTGCGCCCAATCCTTTCGATCCGATGGAAAAGGCGTTTCACGATTTGGGCGCACACCAGGGAGCCGGACTCGCGCCGCCGCGCAACTGGGCGCTAATCCGTAGCTATGGCCTGCGCCCGGATTTGCTGGCGGTCACGCAGGTCTGGCGCCACGGCAACGAATCCGCTCTTCTCGTTGCCACGAAAGGCGCGCCGGAATCGATTGCGCGGCTGTGCGAATTTTCGCCAGAACAGCTTGCCGCGCTGAAAGCGCAGACCGACGAAATGGCCCAGAATGGCCTGCGCGTGCTTGGCATCGCCTGCGCGCAAATTCCTGACCACGCTCTGCCGGACAGTCCGGAAGTTTTTCAGTTTCGCTTTCTTGGCCTCGCAGGTTTGGCCGATCCCTTGCGTGAAGCTGTGCCTGCTGCTGTCCGCGAATGCCGCTCTGCCGGAATCCGGGTTGTGATGATCACCGGCGACTATCCGGCGACAGCCAGCGCGATTGCCCGCGCAGCCGGGCTCGATACTGGTGAGGTCATCACCGGCGAAGAGCTTGCGCGCATGCCGGATTCGGAACTCGCAGAACGGGTTCGAACCGCCACTGTTTTCGCACGCATTCTGCCGGAACAGAAGCTGCGCATCGTGAACGCGCTGAAAACCAATGGCGAGATCGTGGCGATGACGGGCGACGGAGTGAATGATGCGCCATCGCTGAAATCCGCCCATATCGGTGTCGCGATGGGAGGCCGCGGCACGGATGTCGCGCGCGAGGCGTCATCCATCGTACTGCTGGATGACGATTTTGGCTCCATCGTCAAGGCCATCAGTCTCGGACGCCGGATCTACGACAATTTGCGCAAGGCCATGGGTTTCATCCTGGCTGTCCATATCCCGGTCGCGGGACTTGCACTTGCCCCGCTTATTTCCGGCCTGCCGATCATTTTCGGCCCGATCCACATCGCCTTTCTCGAGATGATCATCGATCCGGTTTGCTCGCTGGTGTTCGAAGCCGAAACTGCCGAACCCGACATCATGGCGCGGCCGCCGCGATCGCCCACCCAGCCGTTGTTCTCGCCGCGATTTGCGGCCTGGAGTGCAATTCAGGGCATCGCGGCATTGGCGCTTCCGCTCGCGGTCTATCTTCTGGCGGTGCGCAATGGCATGCCGGAAAACGAAGTGCGCGCGATCACCTTCTTTGCGCTGGTGACAGCAATTGTGGCGCTGATTTTCGTCAATCGTTCGTTCAGCGCATCGCTGATCAGCGCGTTTCGCCGGCCCAATCCGGCGCTCGCTGTCGTCCTGTTCTTTGTTGCCGGAGTTCTTGCTTTGTCACTCAAATGGCCGGTTGTGAAGGACCTGTTCCATTTCGGTCCGCTCCACGCTGACGATCTCGCTTATGCGCTGGGCGCCGGATTCGCGGTTCTGGCGTTGCTGGAAATGGCCAAACCGGTGTTGCGCGCCATCCTGGGCCGGCAGGATGCGCCGGCCTCATGCGCCGACAAGAGGCCGGCCGCGAATTGATCCTGCTCAATGACGTGGCAGATAAGGTCTGCAAATCTGCCGCGATCAATCCGGAACAGGTGATTACCAAATGACTTCGGATATGGGCTTCATATTGCTGATTGTCATCCTGACCACCGTCGTGCTGCTTTTGTTTGCAGCTCACCAATATCTCGCGTTTTAAGCTCGAAAGTGCCGCGGCCATGTTTCGAACCATACTGGCGCATCTGACGGGCTCGGATTGCGACGCATCAACGCTTGCGCTCGGTCTTCGCCTGGCCAATGAACAAGCCGGGCATATGGAATGCCTGCGGGTCATTCCGGATCTGAATGCCGTCGCGACACAAATCGACCAACTCGGTATGGGCGGCTGGATCAACCTGTCCGACCGGCTGACACGGCTTGAGCAGGAAACCAGCGAACGCACCAGATCGGCAAGGCCAATTTCGACTCTTTCCGTCGCGACGCAAAACTCACCGTTTTATCGGAACCAGCCAGCCCGCACTCAGTCAGCACCAACTACCGTGAGGACACGGGAGAGGAAGTGGATAGCATTCTGAGATTGTCGCGCTATTACGATGCACTCGTGCTCGGCGGTGGCATCAATCCTGCGGGAAGATTATCGGAAGCCGCGCTCGGCACGATTATCATGGGAAGTGGCCGTCCAGTGCTGCTCGCCCCGGCCGCGAAGGCAACAGGTCCATTCGGCACAGTCGCCATTGCCTGGAAGGATACCGCGGAAGCAGCGCGTGCTTTAACAGCAGCGATGCCGCTGCTGAAACAGGCGAAACACATTGAACTTATCTGTGCCGAGGAAGGGGGCGCAAAGCGCGACGGGCGCGCCACGTCACATGAGAACATCCTGCGCTATCTGGGTTGGCATGGCTTCAATGCAAAGGGGCTTTTTGTCACCACCGGCGCTCGAACCGCAGCGGAGGTAGTGCTGGATTGCGCTCAGGATTCCGGCGCCGATCTGCTGATCATGGGCGCTTATGGCCATAGCCGGCAGCGAGAATACATTTTCGGCGGATTCACCGAACACGTCCTGAAGGGCGCCGCGCTTCCGGTATTGCTCTTTCACTGATTACGCTGGCTAATGCAAATCGGATGCGGCGCAAACCAGCTCATCGCGGACGTTCTTGACACCGGCTGTATTCTCTGCGGCGATGCGTAGAGCCTGCCGTTCCTCTTCATCAAACGCGACACCTCGAAGCGTCACTATGCCATCCACGACGACGACGCGTGAGTGTTTCGTCCACCAGGGTTGCTTCCCGAGTTCTTCAAGCAAGCTGGATTGAATCACATCGTCGGGCGCAGGCTGCTCGATCTGACCCTCCGGAATTCTCGCCATGACCTTGAGCAGATCGGCACGGCTCACAACCGCTACGACATGCCCATTCTCCATGACAGGCAGCCGCTTTACGCCGTTGCCTTCCATGAGCGCCACGATCTCGTCCAGCGGAGTGTTTAACTCTACCGTATGGACCTTGCGCGTCATGACGTCGGCGGCGCGCCGTCCATGAGAGGCAATATAGTCTTTGGAATTTTGTGCCGGATTGAACAGGTTCGCCCACCACGAGCGCCGGCGCGCGGTCGCGAGTTCAACGCGGCGCAGCAGGTCGCCCTCCGTGACTATTCCGGTGAGATTCCTTTTTGAATCGACAACCGGCAAACCGCTTATGCGATTCTTCAGCATCAGCTGAACGACAGCCCGGACGGGCATGTCTTCAGTCGCGCATATCGCGCCCGGTGACATCACATCGGAAGCTTTCAGCATCTTTACGCCCTGATCACTGTCGAATGGCCACTGCCTCCGCCTGCGTCAGACACGGCCCTTATTTCTGTGCCACGACGAAGCATGAGAAGCCGGTATGACGGTCGAATGCGAATTCGGAAACCAGCGAATTGTTCTGGGTGACGATCATCGCCGTAATGGTATTGGCATCACGTTCCGTCACGTCCCCCGTTTTGACATTGGGATTGCCGCTCCAGGCGATGCGGCTCTCGAGATATTTCCTCACATCAGCCGCCGAGAGATTGAGCGCGCCTGCATTGGTGCGAAATCCGAAATTCGGAACCGAGCCATCCGGATTGCACGCCCTGTTGCGTGCACCCATCATGCCGCCCATCATGCCGGGTCCCATCCCATAGCCGCCGATCATGCCGGGTCCGAAACCGCCGCCATAGGGCTGCGCTTCACTTGCCGAATAAGTCGTGGCGGCAGCGCTTAGCACAACAACCGTCAAGAAACCGGTGATCAGGAATTTGCTGGACGACATGGCAACGCCTCCTTCGACAATTGCGGCAAAAGTAAATGCCGATCGGAGGCCCGGCATTGATGCATATCAATCAGCCCAATGGTCTATTCGCAGGCGTCCTGGGCTTTCCGCGTAGCTAAGGCAGCTTGACCTGCATCAGTAATCTTCAAACTATTTGATGTATTTGCGGCGCGACACCGTCAGGCCGCCAACTTATGCCAGATGTTCAGACGTCCTTGCTGCTGTTCGCTGCCGGTTGCGCAGCCTGGATCATCAGCACATTGGCCGGCGGGTCCGGCAGTGTCGTTCTGATTGCGCTTTTGTCATATGCAGTCCGTATAAAGACGATACCTCCAGTTGTGACAATTGTGGGTGTTATGGCCAGCCCGGCGCGAATCATAACGTGGTGGTATTACATCGACTGGCAAGTCGTGAGATGGTACCTGCCCGGTGCGATCGCCGGCGCAGTGGTTGGGAGTTCCTGTTCCGTTGGGCGAGCGCAGGCAGCCTTGATGTAATTATCGGGATGTTCCTGTTATCGACGCCGGTTCAATACCGATTTGGCAAAAATCCCCGCTCATTCCCCATGACGCTCCGATGGTTCGTGCCGGTATCACTTTCCGTGGGGATCATTTCGGGAGTTGTCGGTGGCAGCAGCATGATTTCCATGCCGTTTTATCTGAATTACGGGCTCACCCGCGAGCGCATGATTGCGACGGGCGCAGTGCACTCTCTGTTCATCCAGATTGCCAAAATCGCAACCTATGGATCGCTTGGCGTCCTGCCTGCAGGTTCCGTTCTCGAAGGCATTGTCGCCGGCTCCGGGGCCGTCTTTGCCATCATGATATCCCGGCGCTGGCTTGCCCTGTTCAGCGAAATCTGGCTTCGGCGAATGGCCATTCTTCTGATGTTCACCACCGGAATCACAGTCCTTTGGCGTGCCCGGAACATTTTCGGTTGAACAATCCTCCCGTTTTGTCGGCGCGCAGACATTCTTGATCCGGGTCAATGGCCAGCCCGGGGCTTCGGGTAATTTGCCCCCGACTTCAGGGGAAAATGCCGATGTCCGTAAAATCCATTTTGCTGATGCTCTTGCCGATCGCGCTTATTCTGGGCCTCGCGCAACATGTTGTTCCCCAGGCGATCACCGCCTCGCCCTCAGGTGCGATGGAAAGCCCAGCACCGCTGCCGACACTGGCGCCGATCCTCACCGCAACTTCGCCGGCCGTCGTGAACGTGTCAGTTCAAGGGACGGGGGAGGTTCAGGAGAGCCCGTTATTTCAAGACCCGATATTCCGCCGTTACTTCGGCCTTCCCCGCTCCCAAACACCCACTACACAAAGATTTCGCGCTGTGGGTTCGGGCGTAATTATCGATGAGCGACGCGGCTACCTGCTGACGAATAATCATGTCATTGATCGCGCCGACAGAATTCAGGTCACGCTCAAGGATCATCGGCGGCTCGATGCCAAAGTCGTAGGCACAGACCCTCAAACCGATATAGCTGTTCTGAGGATCGATCCTGACCGGCTCACCGCCATTCCTATTGGTGATTCGAAATCCCTGAAGCAGGGGGATTATGTCGTCGCTATCGGAAACCCGTTCGGATTGGGACAGACCGCGACCTTCGGCATTGTCAGCGCGCTGGGAAGAACGGGCCTCGGAATCGAAAGCTACGAGGATTTCATTCAGACCGATGCGTCGGTTAATCCGGGAAATTCCGGCGGCGCCCTCGTTGATATGAAGGGACGTCTGATCGGCATCAATGCAGCAATATTGAGCAATGGCGGCGGCAATGTTGGTGTCGGATTTGCCATTCCGGTCGATATGGCCATCGGTGTTGCCGAGCAGTTGATTGCGTCGGGTAAAATGACGCGCGGCACGCTTGGACTGACTGTGCAGGACCTCACGCCCGACCTCGCCCAGGCGATGAACCTGAATCTGCTTGAGGGCGCGGTCGTCGCCGAAGTTCAACCCGAATCTGCAGCAGCGAAGGCACGAATCCGACAAGGAGACGTTATCATATCTATCGATGGGACAGCGATTTCGGGCAGCAGCCAATTGCGCAATCTGATCGGCCAGAAAGCGCCGGGTACGTCCGTTCGGGTCAGTCTCTTGCGCGACAGAAAGGAACAGACCGCTTTCGCAACACTGGATCTGCTGGCCGCGCAACCCGTCCGGCCGGACGTTTCACAATAGAACCGTAACAAATAGCATTTTTGCGGCCCGCGCCTTCAACGGCCGAAATTGTTGCTGTCGCGCATAACGCGGAAACACCCTGATCATGGGCCGCAGCCTTTGAGAATGCATCAACTCGCTGAGGCTTGAATGACCTCATTCACGATCACCATGGCTTCATCGACCGCCGACTTCACGCAGTCTTCCTTGCCATACACGACACGGAATTGCGTCTTAGGATATTTCGAGTTTAACTCGATACAAATCTGGGTCGCTGTCTCGTTCACACGCTTCTTCAGCGTCGCAGCATCTTCGGCCCTTGAAAGATCGAGATCGCTGTAGCCGACCGGATGCGATATGGAAGCAACCTCGGCATTGACGGGATTGTTTTTGCGGCCGGGTACGGGCAGGCGCTTCAGGACATAACGCGGCGCTTCAATGATAATGCGCTCATTGACTTGCGGTGACGCCGATTCCGTCTGCGCAATGGCCGGACAAACACCCGCCGCCAAGCCCAACGTCGCGGACATTGCGGCGCACATCACCATGTTGCCCCACTTGATCATCCCAGATTCCTCCGTTCATAAATGCCAGTCAGCATGCCAACCAACGGCGGACTGATCATTGACCTGAATCAACAGCGGTCCCGCGATTGAATTAGCGAGTGTGTCGGATTCAGCTGTGCACATGGCCATTGAAATAGCCGCGCACGAAACTGACTAACAGCGCTGACGCCCAGGTTACGATGCCGAGCACGAATGCGGCGGCAACCAGCCCGATCGCGATCAACAATCCGTCGCACTCGATCAACCCTACCGCCAGCAAACAGATCACGCTTCCCGGCAGGAAGTGGCCCATGGGAATCGGAAGCGCGATGATGGTCGCGAGTATCAGGCACGTAAGGCCCACAATTCTTATGGCCCAACCGCCGGTAAACCCGGACATACGCGGCCGCGCGAGTTGCTCCACGCGCCGGAGCACGGGAACCGCACGCTTGGCGAAGCGCATAAAGTCCTGGCGACGGATCGTGCGCGCCGCGAGACCTCGCGGCAGCCACACCTGTCCTCGCGCAAACATCAACTCGGTTGAGATAAGCATCAGGAAAATCCCGAACGGCACCGAAATACCAGGCGCCGGAATCGGGACCACCATGGGAAGGGCAAGTATCAGGACCAGCGCGCCAACCGAGCGGTGTTCCATGGCATGCACCAGGGCGCCGATCTCGATCCGATCCGATATTTGCGACTCCGCAAATTTCTCAAGTATCGCGGAGAAATGGAGAGCTGCAGCAGTCTGTTCCGTGCTCGCAAGCACCTCCACGATGGCTTCGTCCATATCTTATTCCACCAGCCGCCCTGATGAAATTTGCCCGGCAAATTCTAGTCGTCTTTGCGATGGATCAATCCGTAAAGAACACAACGGATTACAAAAACCGTTGTTTCAACGGAGAGCCGTCATGATGAAAAACACGCTTACGCTATTGTCCCTCGCCGTTGTGGCCCTTGTTGCGGTTCCCGCACTCGCTGCGCCGGGGGCGTGCCTGCCCAACAACCGGATTCAATCAAACAACAACAGGCAACAATAGCGAGACGCCTGCACTTCCACATCCCACAGCGAGGCAGCCATGAGTCTGCATACGCATGGTCGTGCAGCGCGCCGGAAGAAACTCCCGCGCTTTCCGTTGATTGTGTTTTGGCTGCCGCTGCTCGCTTTGTGCGTGCTGGCGGCAGGCCTCTTCGCGGCCGATCTTTGGATGCATTTCGAATAACGGGCCCTGGCAGCGCAGAACCGGTTGGACGACGGTGACGCTCTGCCGGTCAGTCCTCGATCAGGTGATACGCTGACGTCCAAAAATCAGGGCTGCCGCCGCGAGGCGCTCACCCGGCCCTGACGGCGAGCCGCGTGCCGTCCGTGATCTGATCACTTGGGTGGAGAATCACCTGGTCTCCCGGGCGCAAACCGGCGAGCACCTGTGCGACGCTGTCATTGCTGCGCCCGATCGAAACAGTCGTGCGCACTGCGCGCCCATTCCGCACCACGAATGTCTGCCAGACATTTCCGTTGCGGAACAGCGCGCCGAGCGGAACCCGGATCGCATCGGCGGTCTGCCAGACCACAATCTTCGCATTGACGCGAAAACCATCTCCAAGCTGCCGCCACACCGCAGCCGGCTCTCTGATGTCGAGGATCACACGAACGCGCTGCTCTTCGACGCCGAGCGCCGAGATCTTCGTGAAGCCGGAAGGCTCCACGAGGCGCACCGTGGCCGACAGATCCTTCTCGCCACCCCAGTCCGTGATGATGGCCTCGGCTCCGGGAACCACCTTGGCGGCATCCGTCGAAAGATACTCCACCATGACCTCCAGATCATGCGGATCGCCGATCTCCATGATTGCAGTGCCTGCTGGCACAACGGTTTCGCTTTGTTGCAACACCCGAAAGACATTCCCACTCACCGGCGCTTTCAGCGAAATAACCGCCTGTGCATTCGCGTCGCGGAAGTCGGCGAGCAAAGCCCGTGCATTTTCCAGCTCGAATTCCTTCACCCGCAATGCGGCTTTGGCCGCTTCCAGCGCCGCGACCGCCAGCCTTTCCTGCCGTTGCGCATCCTCGAGCAGCATCGTCGCCGTCAGCCCGCGGGAAGCGAGCAATTCATTGCGCCGCAATTCCGGTTCGGCGTGCTCGACATCCGCCTGCGCCTCGGCAACCACCGCTGCCGCCGAATTGCGCGCCGCTTCCGCCGCCTTCACCGCCGCCTCGGCCTGGGCGCGCGCGCGGGCATCGAGAAAGCCGGGTAAGCTCGGCTGCAATTGGGCAACCACTTCGCCCGCAGTCACCTGTTCTCCGGCGCGATTCCCGATCCGCAGCAGCCGGCCCGCCACCGGCGCGGACACCACATAGGCATCCTTCACCCGCGTACGCCCTTCATCTTCGACGCTGACCTGAAGCGGACCGCGCGTCACCTGCGCAACATCGATCGCGACGGGTTGCGGCCAGAAGCTCCACGCCAGCGCCGCCGCCACGATCAGCAGCGCAACCGACCAGCCGAATATGCGTCCGACCGCCATTCCGCTACTCCGGCGCTTTCAGTGCCGACAGCAGATCGATCCGTCCCACCCGGATCGCCGCGGCAATCAGGGATATCGCCGCGCTGACGATCAGTATCACCAAGGCCGTGCCATATGTGGAAGGCTGGATGATGAACGGCACACGGAACAATTTGGTCTCCATGCGCGAACTCATGAACCACGACAGTCCGTAACCGAAGATCGCGCCAAATGGCAGCGCCAGCAACACCAGCACTACCAGTTCGCCGAGCAGAATATATCCGGCCTCGATTTTGGTGAATCCGAGCACGCGCAGACTGGCGAGTTCGCGCCCCCGCTCGGAAATTGCGATGCGTGCCGTGTTGTAGCAGATGCCAAATGAGATCACGGCGCCGAACCCGACATAAAACGAAATGACGATCAGCATGCTGCGGGCCATGGTTTCGCGGAACGCGCGAATTGCCGAACTCCGCAGGGTTACAATTCCCGTCGAAGGGTTGTTTTTCAGCGCCGCAAAGAATTCCGCCGTCCGGTTGGTATCCAGCAGTACATGGGCGCCGCTGATCGACTCCGCTTCTCCGGTCAACCGGTTCAGCGCATTGATGTTCATATATGCCGAGACGCCGATATATTCGGAAACGATCCCGCTCACCGGGACTTCGGTCTTGCGCCGCGCGCCTTCCAGTATGTCCACCGCAACCACCTCGCCCCGATGCATGTCCAGGAGTTCCGCCAGCTTCGATGACAGGACAATGCCTTCCGCTGGAACGGTGATCGGCCGGTCATTCGAATCCAGCAGCCTTTTCAAACGGGCTTCCGTACCGCTGCCGTAAATCTGCACGCGCTGCACGAGATGGCCGTGATGCAGCCGGACAGATACCTGGCGGATCGGCTCGACCTCTCTCACGCCCGGCAAATGTGCCACATCGAATGCGGATTTCATGCTGCGTGGTTCATAAAAGGTCACTGTCGCGTCCTGCCGGTTGATCCGGAAATAAGTGCTGTCGACCATTTCTTCGATGGCATCGAACATGAAAAACGCCGCGATCAGCACCGCGGCTGCCAGCGAGATGCCGAACGCAGTCAGCAAGGACCGCAGCGGCCACCGGCCGATATGCCGGAAAATCATGCGCGTCGGCTCGGAAAGGAACCGCGTCAGATTCAGCCGGTCGAGGATACCGGAGCGATAATTCGTCGGGGCGGGGGGGATCATCGCCACGGCCGGGGCAAGACGAACGGCACGCATGATGGCCGCTCCCGTTCCGCCAACCGATGCCGCCAGCGCAACGCCGGCAGATAAAGCCAGCACCGCCGGATCGGTCCGCAAAAACAGAAACGGGAAGTGAAAATATTCCTGGTACATCCGGGTCATTCGCGCGCCCAGCAGAAGTCCCGCGAACGTGCCCAGAAAAATTCCGAGGCACGCAATGATCGCGGTGAATTTCAGGTAATGCCAGCCGACCGCCGCATTGGAATAGCCGAATGCTTTCAGCAGGCCGATCTGTTCGTGATCCAGGTCGATCAGCCGCGACATGATCATGTTGATCAGGAAAGCTGCCACGCAGAGAAAGATCGGCGGCAATATGGTCGCGAGCGTCCAGAGTTGATCGAGTTCCTGCTGGATGAAGGCATGGCTCAATTGATCGTCGCGGCCATAGGCGCCGGTTCCCCCATAGCGGTCGAGAATGTCATCCATCCGGGAAATCACGTCCGCCTGGGAAACATGCGGCATCAGCGCGACACTGAGATTGTTGAACGCGCCCTTCAGGTCATATGCCGCTTCCAGCGTCTCCCGATCGAGCCAGAGAATGCCGAAGCTGCGGTTGTCCGGCACCAGTTGCCCGGGGCCAAGCACGTAGACGAATTCCGGCGACAGTGCGATTCCAACCACGGTCAGGCTGCGCTGCTTGCCATTGATCGTCGCCTGCAGACGGTCTCCCGGCCGGTAATGATTGGCATTGGCGAGATTTTCGCTCATCAGCACTTCGTCACTGCCGGTTCGCGGCAGCCGCCCCTGCCGCAGAAGGATATTGTTCGTGCGTGAATGGCCGCCCGCCGGCAAGGACACCAGCTCGCCGATCGCAGGCTGGTCGAGATCCGGAATATCCAAAGTCACATTGTGGACGATCCGCGCATCAACAGCGGCCACGCCGGGAATAGCTGCGATTTTTGCGGCAGCGGAGAATGGCGCGCGCGTAACATTCGCGAAAATGTCCGCGAATTGATAGCGCTCGTAATATGTGTCGCGTGTCTCGGAGAGCGAGCGCATTGCGCCGAAACTCATCAACATAATGGCAATGCCGCAGGCCATGACCAGCGCGATCGCCGCCGCCTGCATCCGGATGCGCCAAAGATCGCGAAGGAGTTTCCGGTTGAGCGGGCGCATCCGGCTACCACGAAATGCTTTGCACCGGGGAGCGCGCCGGATTGGCCGTGATTTTTGCAATCTGTCCGTTCGCGAACCAAACCACGCGGTCCGCCATCCTGGCAATCGCCGCGTTATGCGTGATCACGACGACCGTGGTTCCGAGTTCGGCATTGATCCGGGTGATCGCTTCCAGCACGGCAATGCCAGTCGCGCAATCGAGCGCTCCGGTCGGTTCATCGCAAAGCAGCAGCTCGGGACGCTTGGCAATCGCACGGGCGATCGCCACGCGCTGCTGCTCGCCGCCCGACAACTGCGCCGGAAAGTGATCCAGCCGGTTCTGCAGGCCCACCAGTCCCAGAGCTTCCTCGGGCGCCATCGGATTGGGTGAGATTTCAGTCACCAGGCTGACATTTTCCCGCGCTGTCAGGCTCGGAATCAGATTGTAGAACTGGAACACAAAGCCGACATGCTGCCGCCGGTACAGCGTCAATTCACGATCATTCATTGCGGTCAGATCGTGGTTGCGGAAGAACACTTTGCCCGTCGTGGCGCAATCCAGTCCGCCGAGAATATTCAAAAGCGTCGATTTTCCCGATCCGGAAGGTCCAAGCAAAACCATCAGCTCGGCCTCATAGATATCGAATGAGATGCCGCGGAGCGCATGGACCGCGAATTCGCCGGTCAGATAGTCCTTGGTCAGGGACTCGGCCCGAAATACGGCCGGACGCCGGAGCGGCGCTTCGCGCAAATTGGTGACGGCCTGCTGTTGCGGCATTTCGGCCCGGATTCCGTTCGCGAATTGCGGCCGGTCATCCCGGCACATGACCGTCAATTAGGCCGGATCGCGCCTCCGGCCATTGAGGCAGGTCAATTCCTGCCCCTCGCGAAACGGCTAGTGCATCCCTGACAATCGGGCGCGGGTTAAACGTGACGGTCAAGATTTCATTCCTCGGCGCTGCCGGAACGGTGACCGGGTCGCGTTACCTCGTCGAGACGGCGCGCCATCGCGTGCTCGTGGATTGCGGCCTGTTTCAGGGCTTCAAGGCCCTGCGCCTGAAAAACTGGAATCCCTTCCCGATACGTCCGTCATCGATCGGCAACATTGTCCTGACACATTCCCACATCGATCACTCGGGTTATCTGCCGCTCCTCGCGAAGCAGGGCTACAACGCAGCAGTCTGGTGTACCGGCGCCACCGCCGATCTTTGCGCCATACTTTTGCCGGATACCGGACATCTCGAAGAGAAATATGCGGAATTTGCCAACCGGCACGGTTTCTCGAAACACAAGCCGGCCCTGCCGCTGTTCACGGAACAGGACGCACGCAATTCGCTGCGGCTGCTTGAACCGGTCGAATTCCATCGCTGGTGCAGTCTCAACGATGAAATGGAGTTTTTCCTCCATCGCGCGGGACACACCATCGGCGCGGCTTCGGTGGAATTGCGCTGCGCAGGAATCACTATTCTGTTCTCCGGTGATCTTGGACGATTTGACGATGCGCTGGTGCAGGCGCCCGATTCCATTCATCACGCCGATTATCTGATCTGCGAATCGACCTATGGCGGCCGCCGGCACGACACACGCGATCCCGCCGAAATGCTTTCACAGACAATCAACGCAACAATCGCGTCCGGCGGAACAGTTCTGATCCCGGCATTCGCAGTCGGCCGGTCCCAGGAGATTCTCTATTTTCTCCATCGCCTGAAGCGCTCCGGCCGGATTCCCGCAAACCTGCCGGTTTACCTGGACAGTCCCATGGCCCAGGACGCCACCGATATCTTCCAGAAGCATCCTCAGGACCACCGGCTGGATACGGAGCAATGCAGACAGATCTTTGGCGGCGCGATCTATGTCCGCGACATGGAATCGTCAAAAACCCTTACGGCCAGCACCGAAACAAAGATTATCCTGTCGGCGAGCGGCATGGCGACCGGCGGCCGCATTCTGCATCATCTCAAGCACTATGCCCCGGATGCCCGGAACGCGATCATATTCACCGGATTTCAGGCCGGCGGTACGCGCGGTGCGGCGATCCTCGCCGGGGCTGAGTCGGTCAAGATTCACGGAGAATATGTGCCGGTCCGCGCGGCAGTACGACAGATCGAGGGGCTGTCTGCGCATGCTGACGCCGATGAGGTTCTCCGCTGGCTGAGCTGCTTTTCAAAAGCGCCGCGGACCACCTTCATAACCCATGGCGAACCTTCGGAATCCGATGCACTCCGCCGCCGCATTGACGAAAAATTCGGCTGGAAATGCGTGGTCCCGGATTTTGCGCAAACGGAGACACTGTCATGAGCGCGGACGTGTTGCAGCAGAATTTCGCTCCGCGCCGCCACTTGTCCGTCCGGCGGCTCGCGATCGAGTCCGGCTCCGAATTCATCGTCCTGATGAATCGCAACTGTCCCGTATGCCGCTCAGAGGGTTTCATCCCTCACAATCGCGTACTCCTTCGCCATCGGGATCGGCATATCATCGCGACATTGTTTCAATCCGTTGATGGCCTCGTCGGAACCCATGAAGCGGGCCTCTCCGAGAGCGCATGGGTGGAGCTTCGGCTCCAGCCCGGCGATTTGCTTTCGGTCGAGCATCCGGAGCCGATCCCCTCACTCAGCCACGTACGCAGCCGCATTCTTGGACACCGCTTTAACGACAATTCCCTGCATGCCGTCATTTGCGACATCGTTGATGGCCATTATTCGGAAATCCTGATTTCAGCGTTCATCACCGCCTGCGCGACGCGCCCGCTGGATCGTGCCGAAGTGCTTTCACTGACGAAAGCGATGGTCAATTCCGGAGACCGGCTGTCGTGGAACGCCGATATTGTCGCCGACAAACATTCGGTGGGCGGTCTTCCCGGCAATCGCACGACACCAATTGTTGTTTCGATCGCATCTGCCCTGGGATTGACCATTCCCAAAACTTCTTCGCGCGCGATCACCTCGCCTTCCGGAACGGCTGACGCAATGGAAACGCTGACGCCGGTCGATCTTGATCTACCGGCAATTCACCGCGTGGTCGAAAATGAGGGTGGCTGCATCGTCTGGGGTGGTGCCGTGCGGCTGAGCCCCGCGGACGATATTCTCATTCGCGTGGAACGCGCTCTGGACATCGATACCGAAGGCCAACTCATTGCGTCCGTCCTGTCAAAGAAAATCGCCGCGGGCGCCACGCACCTCGTCATCGACATGCCGGTGGGCGAGACGGCCAAGGTTCGAACGCAGGAGGCGGCCCGGGGTTTAACCTCTCGCCTGACCGAAATTGCCGAAGTCTTCGGCATCAAGGTCAGGATCGTACCGTCACAGGGTGACCAGCCGGTTGGTCGCGGCATTGGTCCTGCGCTCGAGGCTCGTGACGTTCTCGAAGTCTTGCAGGGGACAAAAGATGCACCGGCGGACTTGCGCGCACGCGCAATTGCGCTCGCCGGAACTCTGCTGGAACTCTGCGGGGTCACAGGTGACGGCAATGGAAGCGTACTCGCCGCCCGGTGTCTCGATGATGGCCGCGCCTGGGCGAAATTTCAACGCATCTGCAAAGCGCAAGGCGGGCTGCGCGCCCCGCCGGCATCTTCGCACCGGATGCCGATTCTTGCGGCGCATGCAGGCCGGTTGGCCGCCATCGACAATCGCAAACTCAGCACCGTCGCCAAACTCGCCGGCGCGCCTGAGGCGAAAGCCGCCGGGGTGGAGATGTGCGTGCGTCTCGGGGATTCTATCGAGGCAAAACAGCCACTCTCCATTGTCCACGCCCAGAGCCCGGGTGAACTTGCCTATGCCATGGATTACGCTTCGGCCAATCCCGGCATTTTCCACATCGCAAGGTGAGCGGCATGCTGATCTTCGCGATGCCTTCCAATGAGGCGATGGCCGCAAACATCGCCCGCACCATTGATGGCCAACCTGGAGTGCTTGAAACCCGCCGGTTTCCGGATGGCGAATCCTGGTTGCGTTACGCGAGCGATCCGGGGGGACATGACATTGCGATTGTCTGCACGCTCGATCGGCCTGATACTAAATTCCTGCCCCTGTTGTTCGCCGCCCGAACTGCGCGCGAGCTCGGCGCAAGGCGCGTCGGACTTGTCGCGCCATATCTGGCCTATATGCGCCAGGACCAGCGTTTTCGTCCCGGTGAAGCTGTCACGTCCCGCTGCCTGGCCCGGGAGATTTGCGGCGCGTTCGACTGGCTGGTGACGATCGATCCGCATTTGCACCGTCAGCATTCGCTGTCTGCCATCTATGCGATTCCCGCGCGCGCCGGTCACGCGGCGCCGCTGATGGCAGCATGGATGGCGAAACATGTGCAGAATCCAATCCTGATCGGCCCAGATCGGGAAAGCGAGCAATGGGTCTGCGCCATTGCTGAAACAGCCAAAACTCCGTTTGTTATCCTGAAAAAAATCCGGCGTGGCGACCGCGAAGTCGAAATCCAGTTACCGAATGACAATGAACTTCAGGGACGGACGCCGGTCATTGTCGATGACATTGTCGCATCGGGCCAAACCATGCTCGAAACCGTTCGCCTCATCGTAAAAAAGCATCCGGCGCGGCCCGTTTGCATCGCGGTACATGGAATTTTTGCCGACCGGTCCGACGAGAAGCTTGCTGCAGAAGGAGCTACCGTCGTCACTTCGAATACGATTTCGCATGCAACAAATGCCGTCGACGTCACGAGCGTTATTGTATCCTGCATTGCTGAACTCCAACCGCCAGAGATTCCTTTATGCGCATCTTGATCGTATACGGGACCACCGAGGGGCATACGCGTGAACTGTCGGAATTCGCCGCCAACTGCCTGCGGCAGGACGGACAGGAGGTGATCGTCAGGGAAGCCGGTGGCAAGAATGCAATACCTGATCCGCGCACATATGATTTGGTGTTCCTTGCGGCGTCTCTTCACGTCGGCCGGTATCAGGCGCCGCTTGTCGAATTCGCACGCGCACACCATGAAATTCTGAATCAAAAGCCCAGCGCCTTCATTTCTGTATCGCTGTCAGCCGCTGGCGAGAACCCCGACGACTGGGAGGGCCTCGAGCAATGTGTGGCGCACTTCCAGAACGAGACGATGTGGAAGCCAACGGCAACCTACCATGCGGCCGGAGCGATCCGTTACAGCCAGTACGATTTCTTCAAGCGGCTGGCGATCAAGTTCATTGCCGCTCGCCGCGGTCAGCAGACCGTGACCTCGCGGGACTACGACCTTACTGACTACGATGCGGTTAAAACGTTTGTCTCGGAATTCGTAAAATCGCCAGCCAGGACGTTGCCGGGTGTCTGTCCGCAATCTTGACGCGGTATTCCGTCCTCGATCAGTCGCATTGATTGGCGCGACCAATCGTCCGTGCTCGGCTGGATTGGTCACGATGGAGAATTTGCTCTCCGGTGGTTTTGACGGACCCATCCTCCCGGTAAACCCGAAGCATAAATCTGTCGCCGGCGTGCTTTGCTTTCCCAATGTTGGATCGCTGCCATTTGCGCCGGATCTCGCGGTGATCTGCACCCCGCCTCCGACAGTGCCGGGATTGATCTCCGAACTTGGCGCCCGCGGAACGAAAGCAGCCGTCATTATCACCGCCGGGTTTGAACGCAGCGATGCCGGCAAAGCACTCAAGCAACAGATCTATGACGCGGCACGGCCGCATCTGCTGCGGATCATCGGCCCGAACTGCCTCGGTGTGATTTCGACGCCCACCGGATTGAATGCATCCTTTGCGCCCGGAAATGCCCGGAAGGGCGGGATCGCCTTTGTTGCACAATCCGGCGCCATGGTCGCGACCGTGCTCGATTGGGCAAACTCCCGCGACATTGGCTTTTCGCATCTGGTCTCGCTGGGCGATATGGCGGATGCCGATTTTGGCGACATGCTCGATTACCTGGCTCTGGATCCGGCGACACAGTCCATCCTGCTCTATATCGAAGCCATCACAGCTCCGCGGAAATTCATCTCCGCCGCGCGCGCGGCATCGCGGCTGAAACCGGTTATCGCCATCAAGGCCGGCCGGCACGAAGCAGCAGCGAAAGCAGCAACCTCGCATACAGGAGCCATGGCGGGTTCGGATGAAGTTTACAATGCCGTGCTCCATCGCGCCGGGATATTGCGCGTGAGGGGACTCGACGAGCTGTTCGATGCCGTCGAGACGCTCGCTTATCCGCTAAGCTGTCCGTTCGCGGATATTGTCATTCTGACCAATGGCGGAGGCGCCGGGGTACTCGCCGCCGATGCGATTGCGGATTGCGGCGGACAACTGACTCAGCTTTCGCCGGAAACACTGAACCGGCTCGATGCGGTGCTGCCGGCCACCTGGTCGAGAAGCAATCCGGTGGACATCATCGGCGACACAACCGCGAAACGTTACTTCGACGCGCTGGAAATTCTTCTGGCTTCGCCCGAAACCCATGCAGTGCTGGCGATCAACTGTCCGACCGCGATCGCATCGGGAACCGATGCGGCGAAGGCGATTGTCGCGGCGGCCGGAGGGAAAACCCAGCCTGTTCTGACCAACTGGCTGGGCGGACGGAAGGCGGAGGACGCGCGCGTCATTTTCGCCAATGCCGGCCTTCCGACCTATGACACGCCGGCGGAAGCTGCGCGCGGGTTCATGCATGCGGTCGAACGCCATCGACGCAAACGGACCATCATGGAAGTCCCTGCGTCTTCCGGACCGGAGTTCACACCCGACGACGCCAGAGCGCGTGGCATTATCGCGGCAGCCGCGGAAACGGGCGAGACCTGGCTATCACCCCCCAGCGTCGAAGGCATACTCGAATGCTACGGCATCCCGGTCGCGCGCAACCGCTTTGCCGCAACTCCGGAGCAGGCCGCGGCAGCTGCGAAAGAACTCGGATGCACTGTCGCGCTCAAAATCATTTCGCCCGACATTCAGCACAAATCCGACATCGGCGGCGTCATCCTCGGCCTCGAAAGTCCGGCTGCAGTTTTGCTCGCGTCACAGACAATGCTGGCACGGATCAGGGATACAGCACCGCAGGCGCGCATTGCGGGATTTTCGATCCAGGAGATGGTGCGCCGGCCGGCAGGCCTCGAGCTGATCGCGGGCATTGCGTCGGACCCGCAATTTGGGCCGGTGATCCTGTTCGGCCATGGTGGGACGGCTACTGAAATCATCGACGACAAGGCGATTGCGCTTCCGCCCCTGAACACAGTGCTCGCCCAGCAACTCATGGCGCGCACACGTATTTTCCGCCTGCTCCAGGGCTATCGCAATCAACCGGCCGCAGCCCTCGATGAAATCGCACGCATTCTGGTGCGGCTTTCACAACTCGCTTGCGATCTCGATGCGGTCACTGATCTGGACCTGAATCCACTGGTGGCGGATGGCAGCGGAGTTGTTGCGGTGGACGCCCGAATTCGCATCGATCCCAAAGCAAAGCCGCCCCATGGCAGCCGGCTCGTCATCCGGCCATATCCACGAGAGCTCGAAAGCACTGAAGCAATAAAGTCGCTCGGCGAGGTCAGAATCCGGCCGATCAAACCGGAAGACGCGCCGCTTCTGGCGCAGCTCGTGTCCGAGCTCGCGCCGGAGGACGCCCGGATGCGGTTTTTCACTCCGGTCCGAAGCCTGGACCCGGTCGCGCTCGCGCGCTTTACCCAGATCGATTACGACCGGGAAATGGCCTTTGTGATGTTCGGTGGCGATTCGTCAATGCCGCTGCTTGCAGTTTCGCGGCTCGCGTCCGATCCCGACAATTTTCGCGCCGAGTTTGCCATTGTTGTCCGCAGCGAATTTCACCGCCGGGGCATCGGACGCCTCATGATGAAGCGTCTGATTGAATATGCGCGCGACCGCAGTCTGTCGGAGCTGGCCGGCGACATCCTTGCGGAAAATCACGCAATGCTGGCGCTATGTGCCGAACTTGGCTTCCACTTTTTGCACGAAAGTGCCGGCGTCCAACGCGCGACATTCAGGCTGCAGAGTGGAAATTCGGCACCAAAGCCCGGTTGATGCAGATCAAGGGCAGACGGCCGGGCATTCGCTAACCTCCGATCATATTCTGAGGGAATTTCCGTGAACCTGCTCTTTGCCACGGCGGAAGCCTATCCTTTCGTCAAAACCGGTGGATTGGCCGATGTCTCCGCCGCGCTGCCTGCTGCACTCGCTGCATCGGGCGTCTCGGCGCGGATCATCATGCCTGGCTATCCGCAGGCGCTGCAAAGCGCCGGCCATCTGACCGAAGTGGCGCGTTTCGACGACATGCTCGGATTTGGCAAATTGCGGCTGCTCGAAACCAACCTTCCGGAGAGTTCCGCCAGGGTGTGGCTGGTGGACTGTCCCGATCTCTACAATCGTCCCGGCGGTCCGTATCAGGACGAAAACGGCGCAGACTGGCCGGATAACCAGCTTCGCTTCGCGCTGTTCAACCATGTCGCGGCCGAAGCGGCGGATGGAGCGGTTCGCGGCTGGGCCGCCGATGTCGTGCATGCGAATGACTGGCATTGTGGATTGCTGCCCCTGCTCTGCTCAATGCGCAGCGGTCCACGCCCCGCCACGGTGTTCACGGTCCACAATCTTGCCTATCAGGGCTTGTTCGACGGCGGCGAGTTCGGCCGCCTCGGACTTCCCGGGAGCACATTTCAGCAGTTGGAGTTTTACGGACGGCTGTCATTCCTGAAGGCGGGAATTGCGGTGGCAGATGCGATCACGACCGTCAGCCCGAATTATGCGCGCGAAATTCTCACGCCGGAATATGGCTGCGGACTGGACGGGCTTCTGCGCGAGCGCCAATCGCGCATTACCGGCATTCTCAACGGTGCAGATTATGGCGTCTGGAATCCGGCGATCGATCCGCACATCGTCAGAAACTACACGTCGCGATCGCCTGGCCCCAAGCTCGCATGCAAACACGCAATCCAGAAAGAACTTGGCCTTACCGTGTCATCAGACACGCCGCTTCTGTCATTCATGAGCCGGTTGGTCCATCAGAAGACTCCGGATCTGGTTTTGCATGCACTTCCGGCGCTCCTCCAGGAAGGCGTGCAGTTCGCGCTCGTGGCGGAAGGCGAAAGCCAATACGAGCAGGGCTTCAGACAACTCGAGGCGCACTATCCTGGACAGGTCGCCGTAAACATCGGATATCGCGAAGACCTGGCGCACCGGCTGCTTGCAGGCGCGGATCTGCTTCTGCATCCTTCACGTTATGAACCTTGCGGCCTCGTGCCGATTTATGCCTTGCGCTACGGCACGATTCCGGTCGTGCGCAAAAGCGGTGGAATGGCAGACACGGTGTTGGACGCCACGCGCGACACGTTGAACGAAGGAACGGCAACAGGATTCCACTTTGAGCCGCCGACCGCAGATGAGCTGATATCGGCCGTCCGCCGCGCCACCGCGGCGAGTACACAGGACGTCGTCTGGAGGCGCCTGCTGCAGAACGCGATGCGCCAGGATTTCAGCTGGCACAATTCCGCCAAACGTTACGCGAGCCTCTATAAGAAATTGCGTGGCGCCGATGCGACACGCAACAATTCGCAATTTGCATGCTAGCAACGGCAATGAGTCGACCGAAGAGACGCAAAACACGCGGCGTTCAGCCTGAGAAGTCAAATCCTGAAGCCGCGCCCGGCAAGTCCCGCTATGTCGTGCCGCTGAGTTCGGTCGGGATGAAGGATGCGGCTGCCTTTGGCGGCAAGAATGCGTCGCTTGGCGAAATGATCCAGCACCTGCGGGACCTGGGGATTGCCGTTCCGGACGGTTTCGCCACGTCAGCCGATGCCTATCGGCTGTTTATTAGGGAAAACCGGCTTGGTGCTTTGATAGAGGAGCATTTCGGGCGCTGGAGGAGGCACCGGGAGACACTTGAACGATGCGGGAAAGCCATCCGGACTGCGATCGGCAATGGCACGATACCTGATGACCTCGCCCGCGAGATTCTCGAGCACTGGGAAATCCTGCGGCGGAAGTCCGGCCCCGATCTTTCGGTAGCGGTGCGCAGCAGCGCGACCGCCGAAGATCTGCCGGCCGCAAGCTTTGCCGGACAACTCGAAACTTCACTCAACATTCGCGGCGAACAGGCGCTCCTTGCTGCCGTGCGCAACTGCTTCGCGTCGCTGTTCACCGATCGCGCGATCACCTATTGCGAGACCCAGAAAATCAGGCACAGCGAAGTCGCCGTCTCCGCAGGCATTCAGCGCATGGTGCGCTCTGACCGGGCCGGATCCGGTGTCATGTTCACGCTCGACACCGAAACCGGATTTCCCGACATCGTGCTGATCAATGCGGCCTGGGGACTGGGCGAGTATGTCGTCCAGGGGATCGCCGATCCGGATGAATATCTGGTCTGCAAACCGCTCATCGCCCATAATCGCCTGATGCCCATCATTGAAAGGCGGCGCGGACAGAAACTGAAAAAACTCGTCTATGGCCGCGGACCGAAAACAACGCTGCCGAAGACGACATCGCGCCGCGAACGCGAATCGCTGGTGCTGAACGACAGGGAAATTCTCACCCTTGCGCGCTGGGCCGTTGCCATTGAGCGCCACTACGGCCGTCCAATGGACATTGAATGGGCAAAGGATGGTCTGACCAAGGAATTGTTCATCGTTCAGGCCCGGCCGGAGACCGTACAATCACGCAAGACTGCATCTTCGCTCAAGACCTACTCGGTGAAGCGCAAGGGCAAGCCGATCGTTTCAGGTTTGGCCATCGGTTCGGCGGTCGCCGCAGGCAAGATCTGCCGCCTCAGGAGCGCCGGCGAAGGGCGCCGGTTTCCCGACGGCGCCGTGCTCGTCGCCGAGATGACGGATCCCGATTGGGGGCCGATCATGAAACGAGCATCGGCCATCATCACCGCCCATGGGGGCCGTACTTCGCACGCGGCGATTGTCAGCCGCGAACTCGGCCTTCCCGCGATCGTCGGCGCAAGTGCGGCAATGCGGCTGCTGAAAGACGGCATGGAAGTCACCGTGAGTTGCGCCGAAGGCGATGAGGGGGTGGTCTATGAGGGAAAGCTGCCGTTCCGGGAAATGGAACTGGCCTCCAGCAAGATTCCCGAAACGCGCACCCGGGTGATGTTGAACATGGGCGATCCCGCTGCCGCACTTCGCTGGTGGCGATTACCTGCCGATGGCATCGGCCTTGCCCGGATGGAATTCATCATTGCCAATCATGTGAAGATTCATCCCATGGCATTGTCGCATTTCGAACAGGTCAGGGAGCCCGGAATCCGGAAACAGATCGCCGCGCTTACCAAGGGCTATGCCAGCAAACCGGATTATTTCGTCGATTGTCTGGCCGAAGGAATCGCACGCCTCGCCGCGAGTCAGTATCCCCGTCCAGTAATCGTCCGCATGAGCGATTTCAAGACCAACGAATATGCAAAACTGATCGGCGGCACACAGTTTGAACCGGACGAACCTAATCCGATGATCGGCTGGCGCGGCGCGAGCCGTTACTACAGCGACGGCTATCGCGATGGCTTTGCACTCGAATGCCGTGCCATTCGCAAGGTTCGCGACCAGATCGGCCTGAACAATGTCGTGGTGATGATCCCGTTCTGCCGCACAACGGAAGAAGCCGACCTCGTGCTCCGGGAAATGGCGCGCCACGGACTTCGCCGGGGCGCCCACGGGCTTGAAGTTTACGTTATGTGCGAAATCCCCTCGAATGTGATTCTCGCGGATCAATTCGCCGCCCGGTTTGACGGTTTCTCAATCGGCAGCAACGATCTGACCCAGCTCACCCTGGGCGTTGATCGCGATTCCGGCGCGTTGAAGCACCTGTTCGATGAGGAAAACCCTGCGGTGAAGGAACTGATCACGGACGTGATATCTGCGGCGCATCGCAACAATGTCCATGTCGGGTTGTGCGGGCAGGCGCCCAGTGACCACCCGGCATTTGCCCGATTCCTGGTCAAGGCTGGGATCGATGCGATTTCGGTGACACCGGACAGCTTCATCGCAGTGAAAAACAATATCGCGGCCGCCGAAGCCGGCGGTGTGCCTTCACTCGCCGCCCTGTTTTAGAGTCCCCATTTACCTTTCCCCTTGGGGGAGAGGTTTGCAGCGCCCGCGCGTAAGGCAGTTACGCGCGTATGGCGCTGCTGGGTGAGGGAAAGGTTTTTAAGGAGGACGTCAGACTACTACTGCCTCTCACCGCTCCGACGTTGTGTCCTGCTGCCAGCCACCGCCCATGGCCACATACAGCGCCACTGCATCCTGATATCGGACGGCCATAGCCTGCACATCCGCCAATTTGGCCTGCTGGTACTGCATATCTGCGATCAGTACCTGGGTATAGTTCGTCAGCCCGGCCTGATAATTCGTCTGCACGAGGTGTAACGCCTGATCGGCGGAGCCGAGCGCCTGATCCTCCCCGGACAACGTCTCGCCATCGTGCTCCAGCGCGCGTAGCGTATCCGCCACCTGTTGCAATGCGTTCAGCACGGTCTGCCGGTAGTCCGACAAAGTGGCATCGAACTCGTCCTTTGCCGCTTTGCGTTTGAACCACAATGTTCCGCCGTCAAACAGGGGCTGCGCCAGGCCCACACCGAAATTCCAGAATTGGCTGTTTGTGCTGAAAAGGTTGCTCACCTGTCCGCCGTTCGCGCCGTAACCGGCGGTGACGGCAAGGCTTGGAAACAGCGCCGCGGTCGCCACGCCGACATTTGCGCTGGCAACGTGCAATGCCGCTTCCGCCGCTGCGATGTCCGGCCGCTGACGGACCAGTTCCGATGGCAGGCTCACGGGCAGGATCTGCGGCAACGACAATTCATCGAAAGCAAGTTCGGTTGGCGGCACGTCTGCCGGCGCTTTTCCCGTGAGCACTGCGAGCAGGTGATCAGCCTGTGCCTGTTTCTGTTCGAGTCCCGGCAGTGTTGCGTCGAGCGTATGAAGCAGGGTGTCAATCGAAAGAACCGCGGAATAGGGACCTGTGCCCGCCCCGGATTGCACGCTGGCGATGTTCTCCTGCTGCCGCTCGATCGCAATCATTTCGTGCGTGGTCTCAATCTCTGCCGCGTAAGCGGCCTTTGCAATCGCCGTATTCATGACGTTCGAAACCAGCGTAAGAGCCGTGGCCCGGACAGTGGCTTTTTGCTCGTCGCTCTGCGCTGCCAGACCTTCAACAGTTCTGTGTTCACCGCCGAACAGATCAACCGCATAGGAAACGCTGGCGCTCAGCGTGAACAGGTTGAAAATGCCCGGCGCGGTCCGCTGCCCGAATTTCAAGGGCGAAAATTGCTGCCGCACATAGGAGGCATCGAAATCCAGATCAGGATAAAAAATTCCATAACCGGCGCGGAGGTTGTATTCGCTTGCGCGCAACCGCGACTGCGCCGATTGAAGCGTCTGGTTCGAATCCAGCGCCTCGCCAACCAGTGAATTGAGCTTTTCGGATCCGAAGATCCGCCACCAGTCACCCGGCACCATTGCCCCCGACGCGAATGTCTGCGCGATACCCTGCGCAATCGGCGTGTGATCCGGGTCCGAAGGATAATTGTAGTGCGATTCCGGCGGTGGCTGCGGAAGAACGAAATCCGGCCCCACCGCACAGCCGTCCAATCCGAGCAACAGACCTGCGACCATGAGTCTTGCAGGATTCATTATTTCGAATCCTTCGCCGCAGAAGCTGTCACTCGCGCCGGCATCCCGCTCCCGATGTAAACATCGACCAATTGCCCCGGATACAGCTTGAGATTTGCCGGTTTCCTGAAGCGGAAAATCATCGGCAGCACCCGGACATCGACGCGTTCCAGGCGCTGATTCGAGAGTTCGATCTTCGGCGACACGTAGGGCTGAATGCGCTCGAATGTCAGAGGGATGCGGATATCGGTACCCTGAATGAACATCTGTGCGCGAATATTCGCCGGCTCGGGCAACCGGTGGACAAGGATTTCATCGACATAGGAGCGGACAGCGAGTTCATCCTGCGGCGTTCCCATGACGATCAGTGGACCAAAGCCCTGCGTGTAACTGTCATAGGTGCCCTGGGCGGACACATAGCTTCCCGCCGTCGCTGCGATCGACATCACGATGCCATCAGCCGGCGCCCTGATCGTATATTTTTCGACCAGTGCTCTTGCCGACTCATAGGCCTTGGTCAGCGCAGCGAGCTGCTTCTGCTGATTCTGGATGTCGTAAATCCAGGCGCCGGCTTTGGCGAGATCAAATTGCCGCTCAGTAACCTCCAGCGCCGATTCCGCGACTCTGTCGGCATTCCGGGCGTTGTCCAGATCGTTCATGCTGATGGATTTGGGATCCATCGCATAAGACTGTTCCTGCTTGGCGAGCTGATCCTGTGCATTTTTCAGCGCGGCTTTGGCATTGTCGACTTGGGCCGCTGCAACCCGAAGAGTTTCCGGACGCGGCTGCGCCTTCAGTTCTGCGAGCGACGTCGCAGCGGCTTCCATTTGCGCCTTCTGCTGCTCCATTGTCGCGCTTTGGACGGACGCGTCGATGGTCAACAGCGGATCGCCTTTGTGAACCGCGGTGCCTTCATGCACGAGCACGCGCGTCACCGGCCCCGGTACTTCGGCGTAAAGATTGATGTTCTCGCCCTGCGACTGCAGGCTCTCAACTACGCCATTGGCGTGAATTCCATCCGCATAAGGATTGGCCGCAGGATTATAAACCGGCGGCAAGGGTTGCGGCTGCTCGGCTAAAACATAGGCGCTGTATATGGCCACCAGCAGACCCGCAGCGGATAAGGGATACAGGAGTCTAGTCACCATTGGCGGTGCCTTTGTCGATGGCGGTCACGCGTCCGTCCTCCATCCGGAGGATACGATCAGCGAAATCCAGAATACGTGCGTCGTGAGTTACGATCACGATGCAGCGTTTATCGGTGAGCAATTCCTTGCGCACGAACTCCACGATGGAGCGGCCCGTATCGCCGTCCAATGATGCAGTCGGTTCATCGAAAACCAGTATGTCCGGTCGGCTGCAGATGGCGCGGGCGATCGCAACGCGTTGCTGTTCTCCACCGCTCAATTTCACCGGCGGCAATTGCGCCCGCGTTATCAATCCGACGATTTCGAGGTCGCGCCGCGCTTCTGCCAATGCGTCATGCCACTCGCGCCGCTGAAGTATCAGCGGGATGGCGACGTTCTCCTCTGTCGTCAGCCGGGGAAACAGGTGATAATCCTGGAATACAAAGCCGATCTTGTGCAGCCGCAGCGACGCGAGCGCGTCGTGATCGAGCCGCCAGATATCCGTGCCTTCGATCTTCACCGTTCCGCCATTTGGCCGGAGAATTCCCGAAATGAGACTGAGCATCGTGGTTTTGCCGCTGCCCGATGGGCCGACCACGTAAAGCATCTCTCCAAAATTCGCGGTGAAACTCACATCGCGAACCGCAAGCGTTCTTGCATCGCCTTCGCCGAACCATTTCTGCAAGCCTGAGGCTTCAATCGCTGCCTGCGCCACGTTCAGCCCCGGAAAATGTCGAATGGTTCGATATTCAGAACCTTACGGACGCCGAAATAGCTGGATATCGCCGCAATGATGATGACCATCATGAAGGTCAGCGCGAGATTCGAATAGGTGATGACCGCGGCGTAGTCCCGGATATACGTACGCACTGCCGCAATCACGAGCGCGCACAAACCGACCCCCAACCCAAATCCCGTCAGCGCCACGAATGTCGCCTGGAACAGGATCATGGTGATCAATATACGGCTTCTTGCACCGATGGCTTTCAACGCACCGAACTTATCAATATTCTCGAGAACGAAGCTGTAGAAGGTCTGTCCGGAAATTGATAACCCGACAAGAAAGCTGATGACCGTCATGAGCAAAATATTCGTGCCCATACCGGTCTGGTATTTGTAGAAGTCTGAAATCTTCTTGATGAAGCCATCACGCGTCAGAGCGAGATACCCCGCAGCGCGGACTTCGGACAGAATACGTTCCACATCGTCCGGCGATTTCGGTTCGACCAATATATACGACAGCGTGAATCGTGCGTTCGGGATGTACTGCAATGCACGATTATAGGTCGTGTAAAGCGTCGGCACTCCAAACAATCCGCTGGATGAAACGCGAGCGATCCCCACGATCACGCCACGATGATCGTCCATTTCGAAGTCCGTGCCGATCGTCGGATTGTTGAGCTTGCGGAACTCCGAATCCTTGACCGCGATAAATCCGTTCTCCGAAAAAATGTCCTGAATATTGCCGTCGAGAAGTGGGGGCCGGCCAAACAGACTTGAGTCATCCAGCCCAATGACATTGACAGCCTGATAAGTACCGCCATGAAGCTTCAGCAGCGCTCCGCCGGAATAGAGCGGCACGGCAAATTTCACGCCGGGCATGCTGCGGACTTCGTCCAGCACGTAATCCGGCAGCGGTATTGTGTTGGCGATTGTCTGGATCGCCGGATCCATGACCCAGATCTTTGCGCCGATATTGATGACATTGGCTGACGATCGCTGCAGGATACCCGAAAACAGTGATGTCATTTGGATCATCAGAAATGATGCGAAGGTAATCCCCACCAGCAATGCAAAGAATTTCGCCGCGTCATTCGCCAGAAGCTTGTAGGCAATCTTCAGAAGACCCGGCACGGCAGGTACTCATTCACCAGGGACGCTGGAATCACTTGCTCCGGCCGTCACCGCATATTCCCAATTATGTGACGTGTGGATGGGCGTGGCGTTCTGGCCGAGCGCAAACGCGGCGCAAGCTACGGTGAAAACCAGAGTGAGGCACAGTCCAGAAATAGCTTTACAAAGCGCTTCATGCCGTGGATCGCGCATTGAGACCTCCATTTGCGCGATCAAGCTATCGGACGACCGAATTTCTGCGTTGATTTATGTCAGTTCACCGCGCCGGAAAGCCGCTATGGGCTAAGGAATTACACGTAGATGTCTGACCTTACAGACGGACGTATCACCGCTCCGGAACAAGCCAGCCGGCGCGTGTTTGCCGGCTGGCTCCGTCAATCGACGTCACGGACTACACTCAGCCTGCCGGCGGAACAGCCGTTGGAGGAACTGCGGGCACCGCACGCCATGGCACATTGCACATGCCTACGGTCGGATAATAACCTTGCGGGTTCTCGCAGTAATACCAGGTCGCCGGTCCGGCCACCGGCGGTAGTGCGGGCGGTTCTGCTTCAACAAGTGGCGGGATGTAATACGGATATGGATAGATCGGTTGGTTGTAAAAATACCAATACGGACCAACCGACCACCACCAGCCATATCTTCCGCCATGCCAATCATGGATCCAATGTCCGCCGAACCACCGCTGCCGTTCGCCCAAAGACAAAGCACGGAAATCCCTGCCGTGAAAGTCACGAACCAGACCGTCGTGGCGCAATGGCGCACTGATTGCCGACGTCGTTGCAATTCCTGCGCCTGCCAGCATTGCTGCAATGACAGTGACCATCGGCGCAAATTTCATCTTCATCTGAATCTCCGACCTATTCTTTCCCTGTTTGATTAGCAGCGACCCGCTCACTTCACCTTGATGTACGTCAACGGGGACTGCGATCAGTGGGAAAGCAGCACCGGCAAATCCACGCCTTTGAGGACGCGCTCGGTAAATCCTCCAAAGATGAATTCACGGATTCTGGTGTGTCCGTAAGCGCCCATCACGAGGAGATCTGCGCCCGCGCGTTTCGCCCCATCCAAAACCGCGTCCGCCGGCGTGCGGCCCTCCGGCACCAGCATCTGCGTGTGTGCCAATAAACCGTGCCAGCGCAAATAGCGCACCAGAGCGTCCGATGTATCGATGCATGCAGCGGCCTGCTTGTCCGCTTCGCAGATACTGAGAACATGAACGTCGCGCGCACTTTCTAGCAATGGCATCGCCGCAGTGATTGCCCGTGCGGCTTCGGCGGTATCTTTCCAGGCAATGGCGATTCTGTTGAATGGTCCCTTACCTTCCCCCTCAGGCGCGAGAAGGACAGCGCGGCCGCTGCCCATAATCACTTCACCAGCGGCTTCAGACGGCAAGCCGCCGACTCGATTATTGCCGCCCGGGAGCACAACAACGTCGTGGTAACGCGCAAGCGCGGTGAGCCTGCTGAACTCGTCGCCTGCCTCCTCGTGCCATGAGACCGAGACCGTACTCCCGCCGTGAGGCTCATTCGCGATACGGATGTTTTCGTGCTGGCAGAATTTGTCGAAATGGGCGCGAGCTGCTGCCGTCCTGCTGGTAGCCTCCTGTTCTACGGCAGCAGCTGAGTCAGCCAGGATCGTCGGAACTCCCAGGTCGAAATATGTGGTTTTGGCGATCACGCTGGCGGCATCGGGACAAACACGCAAACATTCGATATGGCCATTGGCGGGAGAGGCGATGCGAAGACTCGCCGAAAGCACAGACGCGTCACTCTCTGTTCCGGACAACAGCGCCAGGATGGTCTTGAACATGACGGCTCCTTCATTGACTTTAAGTCAGGTTGGTTCAGGCGGGATAGCGCAGCAACTCACTGACCTCGTCACGTATTTGCTCAAGTGGCGCCTTCGTAAGGTCTTTTTCTATGACCCGCATGCTCGCCTGAACCTGCTGCGAGAGGGATTGCCGGAGTTCGCCAACCGACCGCGGCGGCGCCACCAGCACCAACTGGTCGAACTCCTTGGCCATTGCGGCACGATTCAACGCGTCGGCGACCGCCAGCGCGAATTTGTGTTTTTCGAGCTTCCGGTAATCGCTATGCGACTCGATGGCGTGGCGGATACCCCCGCCCGAGGACGAAAAGCTTCGTCCGGGACGGTCGCTTTTTTCCATGTGGGATTGCACGCGATCTTCAGAGGCCGGCAATCCGTGAAGATGAGCCGCCGCCCATCCGCCGGACGATCCCTTCTGGATGAACAATTGCGCACGCGCGCCGTCCACCGCGACAATCCATGTCCGCAAATTTTTCATGGCCCATTCCTGCTGATGCTTCGGTCATGGCGTCGCCATGCCGGGCGATCACTAACCGCGCCTTGTGCGTGTTGGATTGATGCACATCAACAGGCACGGAATTTTTAGACACGTATTTTGTGAAAAAGCAATTGATGCGGATCAATGCTGCTCCGCGCAAATCGGGCGATTTTTTATTCCGAAATGCAAAGCCGGTCTGAGACCGGAAGCGACGACAAATGCCTTATGCGACAAATGAAGATCTGCCGGTGCCGGTACGGAGACATCTGCCCCAATATGCGCAGCAGCTTTACCGGAAGGCGTTCAACAGCGCGTGGCGTCATTACCCGCTTGATTCACGGCGCGAGGAGATCTCGCACCGAATCGCCTGGACAGCCGTGAAACAGGCCTATCACAAAGCCGACGGCATATGGGTGCCGATCGATCCAAACCAACGGGCCGATCAGGATCTTTATAGCGCCCCGTACCGATGTTGATTCTGCGCAACCACCCCGGCTTCACGTGAAAGGTCCCAATTGAATAAAATTTCCGGTCGGTTTCATGCGTTGTTCGAGAATTCTGCAACTTGTTTGGCTCCTCGCCTTCGCAGCGACCACAATCATCAGCGGCACAGCGCGCGCGGCACAATCGCTTCCTATCCTGGTCTACCACCGCTTCGGCGCCGCCGCGACGGAACTGACCACGATCAGAACAAAGACATTCACGCAGCAGCTCCAGTGGCTGCACCACAATGAAATCGCAGTGCTGCCGCTTCATGCTGTTGTTGATGCGCTGAAGGACAATCATGTGCCTGGGAATGGCCCGGCCGTCGTGCTGACAGCGGATGACGGCCACGAATCGATTTACACCGATATGTATCCGCTGATCCTGAGCTTTCACGTGCCGGTGACTTTGTTCATTTACCCATCCGCCATTTCGAATTCAAAGACCTCCCTCACCTGGTCTCAAGTATCCGAAATGGCCGCGACTGGTCTTGTCGATGTCCAATCACATACCTACTGGCATCCCGATTTTCAGGTGGAGAAGTCCCGGCTTGGCTCCGGATATGAGCCCTTCGTTCGCAGGCAGCTTGAGCTGTCGAAGACGCGAATCGAAGAGCACACCGGCAGGAAAGTCGATCTGCTGGCCTGGCCATTCGGGATCCATGACCAGCAGCTTGAGAAGCTTGCCTCCGAAAGCGGCTACGCCGCGGCCTTCACGATCGAAAGAAAGCGGGCGCAGCCCGGTGATGACCCGCTCGCATTGCCGCGGTTCCAAGTCACGGACGGCGATCGCGGCGCACGATTTGAGGCATTGGTGCGAGGTCACACGACCACAGGCTCGGGAGACTAGATATGTGGGCCTTTCTGCGGCTTTTTTATTCTGTGCTGGCAGTGCTGGCAGCATTCGCAGGGGACGGAGTTCAAAAGGGCCGTGTCGTCGACGCCGTGACCGGTGAAGCAATCGCGGCCGCTACCGTATCCACCGGCACCGTAGCTGTACGGACGGACGCAGATGGCAATTTTGAAATTGCCGGATCGCCGGCCCGGTTCGCCGCGCGTGCGCCAGGCTATCGTCAATCCGGCGCCGTCGATTTCGCATCAACTGGCGCAGTTATAAGACTCACTCCATTCAGCGCACGAGCCCTGTATCTCTCGTTTTATGGTATCGGCAGCCAAGCGCTCCGGGAGCCGGCGCTTGAGTTGATCCGCAACAGTGGCGGACTGCTCAACTCTGTGGTTATCGACGTTAAAGGGGATCGCGGTCTTGTCGCGTTCAAGACCGGCACCGCACTTGCTCACCAGATTGGCGCGGATAAGACGACCACAGTTCCGGATTTGCCGGGATTGATCAAACGGCTGCATTCCGAAGGAATTTATGCGATTGCCCGAATCGTCGTGTTCAAGGATGAACCGCTAGCCTCCGCCCGGCCCGACTTGGCGGTCAAGACGTCCGGCGGAACGGTTTTTCACGATTCCGAAAATCTCGCCTGGACCGACCCTTTTCAAAGGGAGGTACGGGATTACAATATCGATATTGCAGTTGAGGCCGCGCGGGCCGGATTTGACGAAATCCAGTTCGACTATCTGCGCTTTCCGGATGCCAAGAATGTCAAGTTTTCGCAAGCCAACACGATGAAATCGCGCCGGACTGCGATCACCGCGTTTCTGTCGGAAGCCCGGCAGCGGCTGATACCGTATAATGTCTATATGGCTGCGGACATTTTCGGCTATGTCTGCTGGAACACGGACGACACCGGCATAGGACAGACGCTGGACGACATCGTCCCGCTGGTCGATTACGTCTCACCGATGCTCTATCCATCCGGGTTCACATTTGGCATTCCCGGTTATCGCGATCCGGTGCAACACCCCTACGAAATCGTGCGGCTCTCCCTCGACAAAGCCACAGCGCACACGGGAGCGCCGCCGCAGAAATTCCGGCCGTGGTTGCAGGCTTTCAAGGATTATGCCTTCGACCGGCGCACCTTCGACAGTGATGATATGCAGCCGCAGATTCGCGCAGCGGATGAGTTCGGATCGGGCGGTTGGATGATCTGGAATCCCCGAAACGTGTATACCGGGCTGGGTTTTGAGCACTAAATACGCGCCATGACCATTCAGCGCCGATTACGTCAGTTCTACCTCACATCCGCCACTGTTGCGGTGCTGGCTTCGGGCGCCAAATCCGCAGCGGCGCAAGTCACGCCGATGCCAGAGCGGCTTGAAGCTGTATCTTCGATTGTCGAGCGCGAAATCGCTCTGCATCACGTGCCCGGGGCAGTTGTGGTCGCAGGGAATGCAAACGGTGTTTTCTACCGCCGTGCCTTCGGTGAACGGCTGCTGTCGCCTGTCGCAACGCCTTTGACAGCGGATGCGATCTTCGACCTCGCCTCTGTGACCAAAGTCGTCGCGACGACAACCGCGGTCATGCAATTATCCGAGCGTGGTTTGCTGGACTTGGATGCGCGGGTTGTCCGCTATTGGCCGGCTTTCGGCGCACACGGCAAGGATCAGATCACTGTCCGCCAATTGCTGACGCATATGTCGGGTTTGCGTCCGGATATCCAGAGTTCCGCGTCATGGTCCGGCCAACAACAGGCATTGGCGCAAATCATTGCGGATCACCCCATCTCGCCGCCCGGCACACGTTTTCGCTACAGCGACATCAATTTCATTGTGCTCGGTGAGTTGGTCCGGCGAGTCAGCGGGGAACCGCTCGATATCTACACCGCAAAGCACATTTTCGAGCCGCTTGGGATGCGCGACACCATGTTCAATCCCGGTTCCGGCAAGCGCAGCCGAATAGTGCCCAGCGATATCCAGTCCAACGAACTTCGATGGGGCGTGGTGCAGGATCCGACCGCCTACCGGATGGGCGGGGTTGCGGGACATGCAGGGCTATTTTCGACCGCTGATGATCTGTCCCGATTTGCCGAAATGCTGCTTGGCCATGGCTCGCGCGGTGGCGTCCGCATCCTGAGCTCTGCGGCAGTTGCGCAAATGACGCAAGCCGCCGATCTGCCGGGAGGCGTCAAGCGGGGTCTCGGTTGGGATATCGCGTCCGACTACGACAGCGGCATGGCGCAGGTTTTTGGCGCGGGCTCATTTGGCCACACGGGCTACACGGGCACGTCCATATGGATTGATCCTCAATCCGGTGTTTACCTGATCATCCTTGCAAGTCGTCTCTATCCTGACGATCACGGTGATGTGCAGCCGCTTCGCATGGATGTCGCAACTGCAGTTACCGCATCATACCGCATGCCCGGCGTCATCCCGGGAATTGACGTTCTGGAAGGTGACCGATTTATCCAGTTGAGCGGCATGACCATCGGCGTGCTGACAAACCGGACGGGGCGTGATCTTGCCGGACGCAGAACCATCGACGTCCTCGCACGGGCCCCGGATGTTCACGTTGCCGCGATATTCAGCCCCGAACACGGACTGAATGATGATCGTGAGGGAAAAATCGGGTCCGGGACCGATGCGGCGACGGGCTTACCGGTTTACAGCCTCTATGGCGCGGAACGGCGCCCTGACGACGCCATGCTTGCCGGGCTCGAGGCAGTCGTCGTGGACCTGCAGGACGCGGGAGCACGCTTCTATACCTATCCAGCGACTGTGGCCTACCTCATGGAAGAAGCCGCAAAGCGCCACATCAAAGTGGTGATACTGGACCGGCCAAACCCGATCGCAGCGGCGGGCATGAAGGGCCCCGTGCTGGAGCCGGAGTTCGAATCCTTCACCGGCTATTTCGCCCTGCCGGTTCAGCACGGAATGACGCTCGGTGAACTGGCTACCATGTTCAATACCGAGAAACAGATCGGGGCCGACCTGACAGTCGTCCCAATGCAATCCTACCATTCCAATTCCTGGTACGACGGAACCGGCTTGTCCTGGATCAATCCGTCGCCGAATTTACGTTCCACGACTGAAGCCATTTTATATCCGGGGCTCGGTTTACTTGAGGGCACAAATCTCAGCGTCGGCCGCGGAACCGATACACCGTTCGAAATCGCCGGCGCACCCTGGATCGATGCCAACCAACTTGCCGGCTATCTCAACGCACGCTCAATTCCAGGCGTGAGCTTCGAAGCCGCAGAATTCACCCCAACTGCTGACCGTTATTCCCGGCAGCTCTGTGGCGGCGTTCGGATTCACGTAACCGACCGTACTGCGCTGGACGCGCCGCTGTTGGGCATCGAAATCGCGTCTGCGTTGCATCACCTGTATGCCGCGAACTGGACCATCGCGCCGATGCGCGGCTCGCTGGGCTCACGAGCCACATTCGAGGCGCTGCAAAGCGACGAGGATCCGCGTGTGATTGCCGCCGGGTGGCGGCCGGCAATCCAGAATTTCCAGACTGTCCGCGCAAAATATCAGCTCTATCAGCCGCAAATAACCACACCTGCAACATCACACCATTGATGCGCGTGGCTCATCCGGCCGCCTAAGCTGACACCAGGATTCCGCCCGCCAGACTTGCGGCAAAGATCAGCACAAATGGTATCCAGGTTCCGACGGGACTGCGGAACATGGCGTAACTCCGCTCGAATATCGGGGCAACCACAAGAAGATCCAGAGTGAACACGAGTCCGGTCATCACTCCCGCACGCAATACGATTCCAAATTCCGGTGCGATCAACGCATGAACTGCGGAAACAACAAACGCTGCTACGGGTGCTGCTGCAAGGTGAACGCGAAGTGCCGTGGTCAGAGTCCAGAGCCGTCGTCCAACGGCCATGACCCCACCGCACAAGGCCCACAGCAGTAGCCCCAGCCCAAGTAAAGAAGTCCACGCCATTTACCGTCCTTTGGCCCTGTCAAACGCGAGCCGCACGAGCGGTGCGGGCAAATTGGCCCTATTCAATCTCATCCACTCTGACGAGTGGAAATAACCGTTCGATATCCTGCGGCCGGCACAATTCGGTTCCCGGTGCCAGGAGCGCCGCCGAGCCCGCCGCAATGGCAAAACGCAAGGCCTCGTTCAGTGCCACAGCTTTGCTCAGCTTCCATAGAAAAGCACCGAGAAAGCTGTCGCCTGCTCCGACCGTGCTCAACGCTTCAATTTTAGGCGCCATGCCGCGCCAGGCGCCGTTGCGCGAGACCAGCAAAGCTCCATCGGCACCAAGTGTAACTGCAATCATTTCAAGCTCGCTGCGGGTCAGCAGATCTCTCGCCGCCTTGACGCGCAAATTGTCTGTCCGCAGACCGGATCCCATGAGGTCTTCGAATTCGCGCAAATTCGGTTTGATCAGGTATGCTGCGTGATCCACAGCGATCGACAGTGCGGACCCGAAAGTATCGACCACGAGCTTCGCACCCGTATTCATCGCAGCGCTCTCCGCATCATCGAAAAATGATGTGGCAACGTCCGCCGGGCAACTTCCGCTTACAACCAGATAACGGGGTGCCGGCACGATCCCCTTCAGCGCTTCGAATAGAGTTGTCACCTCCGTACCGGTCATAGGTGATGCGGGAAAAACGAACCGATATTGGGCGCCACTCTGCCGCTCAAATACCGTAAAGTCCTGACGCGTATCCGCGGCAATACAGACGGTTACTGCGGACAGGTCCTCCTCTTTCAGCAGACGCCGCAGCAGCTCACCTTGTGGGCCACCCACCGGAATCACCGCACTTGGGCTCGCACCAAAGCGCTTAAGCACACGGGCGACATTGATCCCACCGCCGCCGGGATCATAGCGAACGGATTCACAACGCAATTTGGTGAACGGAATGATCCGTTGGACGAACGCTGAGATATCAATCGTAGGGCTCGGCGTAACCGTTGCAAACTCCGGAACCGGGGCGCGCGTATGTCGGCCGTCATTCGGCTGGATCAAATCGGCATGGACGCGCTTCAATCAAGCAACCCTGGCCTACATCGGAACAAATGAAACTGCGGAATTTGCATTCGGCAGGAACAGTCTGATTTCGCTCGGCAAGAGCTGCAGCAGTTTCTCGAATTCACCCGGATCGATGGTTTGAGCCAGCGTCGCGAATGTCGCTCTCGCGGCGTGTCGCGCCGCAACCGGGTTCGATTCGGCCAGATTTGCACTGATATGGTCGAGAAAATCCTCGTAATGCCTCTCATGCGTCGGCGTCTTTGCCGGACGCCAATCTTCGTAATAGGCGCCGCGCAAAAGCATCGGCAGTTGGGCGCCGAGATGGATGGCATTCTCCGGACCAATCCGGTCGCGCAGCGTGTGCAGGACGGCACGCAGCACCGAGAATGTGCGGCGCCGGTCATCGGTTTGCAGCTCCTCCATCAGAATTTTCAGCCAATGGTTCGTTTCCTGGATCGTCTTGTCGACGACCGGCAGACCGTTCTTGCTCATGGATTGTTCCTTTCGGATAGACCGGCGCGCCATCGCCCATCGCCAGGCAATGGCGCGCCGAACCGCGCCTACGCAGCGGCCTTGATCGCGATTTTCTGCTCGGGCTTTTGCGCTGCCGCTGTTTTCGGCAAAGTCACTGCAAGCACGCCTTTCTCGAATTTCGCTTCGATCTTGCTCGCATCGACATCTTCCGGGACACGGAAGCTGCGCGCAAACGAGCCGTAATGGCGCTCCGAAACGTAATAGTCCTTGTGCTTTTCCTCCTTCGTCTGCTTCTTCTC
>CAYUQO010000011.1:0-171195 GCA_964446945.1 uncultured Bordetella sp. | reverse complement strand
TCCTTCCACACCGCGCCGGGCACGATCACGCCGGCGGCACTGACGATTTCAGCCGTCGGCGATAGCCGGGTCTATAACGGCACCACGTTTTCCAGCGGCGCCCCAGTGGTGGGCACGGTTTACAATAGTGACACGGTGACCGGACTCTCGCAGGCCTTCACGTCGAAGGATGTTCTTGGTACGAATGGTTCGACGCTCTCGGTCACCGGTTACAAGATCAATGACGGCAATAGCGGCAAGGACTACAGCGTCACGCTGCAGACCGCTGCGGGCACGATCGCGCCGGCGCCGCTGACGATCTCCGCGGTGAGCGACAGCCGGGTTTACAACGGAACGACCTCCCCGTCGCAGACACCGACCGTCAGTGGCCTCTTCGCCGTGGGCGGCGATACCGTGACCGGGCTTTCGCAGGCGTTCACGTCGAAGGATGTTCTGGGTACGAATGGTTCCACACTCATCGTCTCCGGCTACACCGTGAATGACGGCAATGGCGGGGCCGACTACTCGGTGACGACGCATTCAGCCGCGGGCACGATCACGCCGGCCGCATTGACCATCTCGGCGGTGAGCGACAGCCGGGTCTATAACGGCACGAAGTCCTCGGCCGGCACGCCAACCGTCAGTGGCCTGATCACTGGCGGCGGTGACACCGTGACGGGTCTGACCCAGGCTTTTGGCTCGAAAGACGTTCTGGGGACGAATGGTTCGACGCTGGCCGTGACCGGCTACAGCGTCAATGACGGCAATGCCGGCAAGGACTACTCGGTGGCGCTGCAAACCGCGTTCGGCACGATGACGCCGGCGGCATTGACGATCACCGCGGCAAGCCAGACCAAGGATTATGACGGGACGACGGGTTCGGCGAGCCTTGATCCCTACTCCGGCGCGGTATTGGGCAAAGTCAGTCCCGCAATCACATCGGGGCAGATCTACGGCAGCGACAAGATCAGCTTGTCCGAACTGTTCAACAGCCCGAATGCCGGCGCGGCCGGCGCGGCAATCCTGATCCCGTCCGCGATCATCCAGGACGGCAATGGCGGCAAGGATTACAGCGTAGCGCCGGTGAATGCTTTCGGTACGATCAACCGGCGCCCGCTGGCACTGACCGGAACGCGCGCCTATGACGGTACGACCAATGCGTCCGCCGGCATACTTACGATGGCCAATCTCGCGGCGGGCGATATGGTGACGCTGTCGGGCACCGGCGTTCTGACCGGCACCGGACTGACCAACCAAAACCAGACGCCGGGCTTCGCCAGCATCGGAACGCTGGCCATCTCCGGAGCCTCGGCAGCAAATTACACGCTGGCGAATATCACCACGCCGGTGGCGCTGGGTTCACAGTTACTGAACACGGTTTACATCAGCTTCAGCGGCGTCTCGCTGAGCGGCAATTTGCAGGGGGAGAACTTCTCCGGGCTGAATCTGACAGGTGTGAACCTCTCGGGAGCCAACCTTAAGGGTGCCATGTTCAACGGCACCAATCTCACGAACGCAAATCTTTCGGGCGTGAATCTGATGGGCGATAGTCTCGCCGGTGCGAATTTGACCGGCGCCAATCTGTCGGGCAGCAATCTGAAGGGTGACAATCTTGCCGGCGCCGATCTGATGAATGCCGATCTCTTCAACGTCAACCTGATGAATTCAAACCTGACCGGCGCCATCCTCACGGGAGCCAACCTCACCGGCGCCAACCTGCACGGCGCAATTCGGTAATCAGTAGTCAGGTATCGGCTATCAGAGCAAAGCTTGCCTGATTCCTGATATCTGATAGCTGTTTTTTGCGATTCGGGGGACTGATGCGGGGGGGACAATCGCGGCTGGCGAAGTTTGCCGGTGTGTGCTTGCTCTGCGTCGCTGCAGCGGCGGGACCGGCCGCTGCGCAAAACCTCGATCAGGTGGCGCCGAAGCCGGCTCCGCCCCCGGGCGGACCGCCGCCCGCGATTGTCGCACCTCCAATGGAAACGCAGATGCTGGGCGCGGCCGACCAGCAGGTGCTGGAGCAGCTCAAGGGGCTGGTGCTGGTCGATGTGCCCGCGAAGATCATGATGAACGGCGTGGCCATGCCGGGCATCACGATCGAAAACCTGCCGCTCGCCGACATGCCGGAATTGCGCGCACAGCTTGCGATGTTTCTCGACAAACCGCTGACCTTCGGCGGCATGCGCCAGATCACGCAGGTCATCGCCGCCTGGTATGCCGCGCATAACCATCCCTTTGTCGATGTCGTGTTTCCGGCCCAGGACATCGATTCCGGCACGGTGCAGGCGGTGGTGACCGAATTCCATCTGGGGCAGTTGCGCACCGAAGGAAACCGCTGGTTCTCGACTCCGCTGCTGGAAAGCTATGTCCGGACAAAGCCCGGCGACACCATCGACATGGCGAAGCTGAACGAGGATCTCGGCCTCCTGAACCAGAATCCGTTTCGCAAAGTCACGATCGCGGCGGAGAAGAGCGCGACGGAAGGCGATACCGACCTGATCCTGAAAACCGAAGACCGGTTTCCGGTGCGCGTCTATGGCGGATATGACAATACCGGCACGGCCGCGCTCGGTTACGACCTGTGGAATCTTGGAGTCAACTGGGGCAACGCCTTCGGGCTCGACCAGCAGCTGTCATACCAGTTCACCTCGAGCAGCAGCTTCTGGCTGCACCTGTTCAACAACAGCCAGCCGGCGACGATGAAAGCCCATACCTTCACCTGGCTCATCCCGCTGCCATGGCGCGACAAGATTTCGCTGTTCGGCAATTTCACGCAAACCGAGCCGCGCGCCGGTCCGGATCTCGGGCTGACAGGACTCTCGGGCCAGGCCAGCGGGCGCTACATCCTGGCGCTACCGGGGTTCGATCTGCCGTACTTCGGCGCCGGAACCCATATCGGGCAGGATCTGCAGTTCGGCTATGACTTCAAGAGCACGAACAACAATCTGAGCTTCGGCGGCGAAGAAGTCTCGAACGTCACCACCGTGATCGACCAGTTTCCGGTCACCTATGATCTGGCGATCGATCATCTGTTCGGCCAGGCGGTGATATCCAACAACTTTGTCTTCAGCCCCGGCGGAATGGCGCCCTTCAATACGACCGCGCTGTTTCAGGAGCAGGCGAATTCACCATTTGCGGCGGCGAATTATGTCTATGACACCCTGACGATCACGGAAACCACAAGGCTGCCGTTCAACGCCTCCTGGGTGATGCGTGTCACAGGTCAGCTCGCCGATCATAATCTTCTGCCGACGGAGCAATTGGGTTTGGGCGGCGCGACCAGCGTGCGCGGCTATCACGAACGGACCGCCAATGGCTCCGAGGGCGTGCTCCTGAGCCAGGAATTGCGATCGCCGCCATTCTCGCCGCTGGCGCGGTTTGTGCCGCCGGAATTTGCCGACCAGATGCAGCTGCTGCTGTTCTGGGATTACGGCTCGGTCCGCGATGTGCATGTGACACCGGGGACGCCTGCGAGTGTCCAGCTATCGGGCGCGGGCGCGGGGCTGCGCTATGCGCTGTCGCGATTTCTCAGTGTGAATCTCGATTACGGGCGGGAACTGCTACGGCCACCGGGCGCGAAAACCCTGAACAATGTCCTGCATGTGTCGGTGACGCTGGGGAATTAAAAGGTCGCTCCGTGTCGCGCATTCCCCCCACCCGCAAATTTCCTGAAATGGAAATTTGCCTTTCCGCCTGCACGGCAGCTCCGCTGCCTTGCGACGGCTCCAACCCACCAGGGGGAGGCGGATATCAATCACACAGCCAGCGAAAGCAGGCGAAGCGTTGGCGGATAAGCGAGCAACACGGCAAGGCACAACAGACCGAAGGAACGGTTCACGCACGCTTTCATGGCGAGGTCGGCTCCCCAAAGCCGGCATTGACTTGTCCATGGCACAACCCGGCTGCCCTGGATTGCGTTCCATGATGACGAAAGCAGGTTAACGGCGCGTGAGTGTCTGGATTGCAAAGCGGCGAGTCACCGCGTGGCGCCCAGAGCCCAAGGTCGTGAGCAGCGCTCCGTTAAACGCCAGCACATGCCCCACGAACAATGCTTCCGCAGTGTCTGCTGCAGCACCGGCCGCATAGGCCGCGGCAATCAGGACCGCACCGATGGCGAACAGGACAGCGCCAAGTATTGGATGTTCTCGCATGCGTTTTCCCCGGTGCCTTTATGGCCGTGAAACAAGGCTAGCTCACGCCCGAATTCGGGCTTTGATGTGGATCAAGAACGGACGGCGGTCAGTTTGGTTCGGGTCCGCAGGTTCAACGCATCGGGAGCAGCGGCCCTTCGCAGCTGGTTGATTGCGCTCTTGCTGGCGAGCCGGTAAGGGAACCCTGATCGATCAGGGCGTGTCATAATGAACGAGCAGCGGTCCGCGCAGGGTGCGGGGGGCAAGGCATTTCGGCCGAGGCCCCGGTTGCCGCGCGGCTTCAGGGACCGCGATGAAGCCGAATTGTCCGCGGAAGCACGTATGCTGGACACGATCCGCAGCGTCTATGCTTCCTATGGTTTTCAGGCGCTGGAAACCCCGGCTTTCGAATATGCCGATGCACTGGGCAAATTCCTGCCCGATTCCGACCGGCCGAATGAAGGCGTGTTTTCCCTGAAAGACGATGACGGCCAATGGCTGTCCTTGCGCTATGACCTGACGGCCCCGCTCGCGCGTCATGTCGCCGAAAATTTCCAGAATCTGCCAAAGCCGTTCCGGCGCTATCAGGTCGGCACCGTGTGGCGCAATGAAAAGCCCGGGCCGGGCCGTTTCCGCGAATTCACCCAGTGCGACGCCGATACCGTCGGTTCGGCGGCGCCGGGCGCGGATGCGGAACTGCTGATGATGTGCGCCGACTGCCTCGAGGCGCTGGGGCTGAAGCGTGGCGACTACGCGATCCTGATGAACAGCCGCAAACTGCTCGACGGCGTGTTGGAAGCAGCGGGTGTCGGGGCCGATCCGGCGCGGCGCGGCATCGTGCTGCGCGCGCTCGACAAGCTGGACCGGCTGGGTGTCGACGGTGTGCGCGCATTGCTGGGTGAAGGACGGCGCGACGAATCGGGCGACTTCACACCGGGGGCGGGGCTCGACCGGGATGCGATTTCACGGGTGTTGAGTTTTGCGGTCCCCGCGCAGGGAAGCGCGGGTGATCCGGAAGCGGCGCTGCCGCGGCTGACCCAATCGGTGGCTGGGAGCGCGGCCGGTGAGGCCGGCGCTGCGAACTTACGCGAAATCCTCCGTATCGTGAACGACTGCGGCTATGGCGCCGATCGCGTGCGGGTCGATTCGGGAATTGTGCGTGGGCTGGATTATTACACCGGCGCGGTGTTCGAGGCGCAGCTGACATTCCCGGTCACGAATGAGACCGGCGAAAAAGTGGTGTTCGGCTCGATCGGGGGCGGCGGGCGCTATGACGGTTTGGTGGCGCGGTTTACCGGTGCGGAAGTGCCGGCAACCGGGATATCCATCGGCGTGAGCCGGCTCTTGTCGGCGCTGAAAGCGCGGGCGGGTGCGGAAGGATTTGCGGCGTCGCCGCTCTGCGTCGTGCTGGTGCTGGACAAAAGCGCGGCGGCCGAAAGTTTCCGTGTCGCCGCGGAATTGCGCGCGGCCGGAATTCGCGCCGAAGCCTATGCCGGCGATGGCGGCATGAAGGCGCAGCTCAAATATGCCGACAAGCGCGGCGCGGCGGTTGCGGTGATCGAAGGCGGGGATGAACGCGCGCGCGGAGAAATCACGTTGAAGGACCTCAAGCGCGGCGCCGAACTGGCGAAGACGGCGGAAACCCGCGATGCCTGGCTGACCGCGCGCCCGGCGCAGCAGACGGTCAAGCGTGGTGAACTTGTCGCCTGCGCCCGCGCGATGCTGGAGGCGGGACCACGATGAGTACTGAGGGGCGGCGGATTGCGCGGCTGGAAGAGCAGGCGGCGGCGCTGCTCGGGGTGTTTGCACATGCCGGCTATGACCGCGCCGATCCTCCGGTGCTGCAACCGGCCGATATTTTTCTCGATCGTTCGGGCGAGGAAATCCGCAAGGAGACATTTCTGCTCACCGATCCGGCGGGGCGTGAACTGTGTCTGCGTCCCGAACTGACGATTCCGGTGTGCCGGCTGCACCTTCGAAGGGGCGGGGGTTTTCCGGCGCGGATTTCCTGTCACGGGCCGGTGTTCCGCATGCGGAGCAGCGATGCGAAGGATTCCGGGGAATTCCTGCAAACCGGAATCGAATATCTGGGTGCAGACGATCGCGCGGCGGCAGATGCCGAAATTCTGACGCTTGCGGTCGAAGCGGTGCGCGCCGCCGCGCTGGAAAGCTTTTCGGTCCATATCGGCGATGCAACTTTGTTTCCCGGACTGTTCGACGTGCTGCCGGTTCCGCCCGCCTGGCGTGGGCGGCTGAAACGCCATTTCCGCCGTCCCGAAGCTTTCGCACGCCTCATACAGCGCCTCGGCAAGGGCGAAGCGCCGGCGGGGAGCGGCTATCTTGCGCATCTCGGATCGGCGGATGAGGCCGAGGCCCGCAATGCGCTTTCGGGCCTGCTCGACCTGATGGCCGGCACCGGAGCAGGTGACGTTGCCGGGCGCACGCGCGAGGAGATCATCGAGCGGCTGATGGAGCAGGCGGCGGAGGCGGCCTCGCTTCAACTCGATCGCAAGGCGCTGTCGGTGATTGAGGAAGCCCTGGCGATTTCCGGGCCGGCCGAGAAAAGTCTTGCCGGGCTTGCGGCGCTGTTGCAGCGGCACAACGTGACGCTGGACGGACCGCTTGGCGCCATGGCGGCGCGGGTCGATATTCTGCGCCGGCTTGGGGTGCCGGATGAAGCGGTGCAGTTTGCGCCGCGTTTCGGCCGCGACCTCGATTACTACACCGGCTTCGTGTTCGAGATCTGGGGCCGCGCCGCAGAAGGGGCGCTGCAGATCGCCGGTGGCGGCCGCTATGACGGTCTGTTGCGGACGCTCGGCGCGCCCGGCGACATCGCGGCGGTGGGTTGTGCCATTCGCGACGAGGCCCTGCTTGCCGCCCATGACTTCGCAAAAGGAGAGGTGACATGGGCGCGGCGTTGAGTTTTGCGCTGCCCTCAAAGGGCCGGCTGCATGAGCAGGTATCGGCTTTCCTTGACGATGCCGGACTGAAGGTGATCACGGCGGCACGCGACTACCGCGGCACGCTGTCGGGCGAGCCGGGCGTCGAGATCAAATTGATGTCGTCCGGCGAAATCGCCGGCGCGCTGATGGTGGGGGATGTCCATTTCGGCATTACCGGCGAGGACCTGATCCGCGAGACCATTCCCGATGCCGGCCGTACGGTAGCGCTCCTTCAGCCTTTGGGATTCGGCTTTGCCGATGTCGTTGTCGCGGTGCCGCAGGCCTGGATCGATGTCTCGACCATGGCGGAACTCGATGATGTGTGTACGGCGTTTCACGCGCGCCATAAGCACCGTCTGCGAATTGCAACCAAATATCTGTCGCTGACGCGCGGGTTTTTTGCCGCCCACGGAATTTCCGATTACCGCATTGTGGAGAGCCTGGGCGCGACCGAAGGTGCGCCGGCGGCCGGGGTTGCCGAGGCGATTGTCGATATCACCACCACCGGTACAACGCTGGCCGCCAATGGGCTGAAGGTGCTGAACGACGGTGTGATCCTGAAGAGCCAGGCGCAGTTGGCCGCATCCCTCAAGGCGGATTGGAACGCGCCGGCGCTGGAAGTCGCAGGAAGGATTTGCGCCCGCATCGCGGCGCGGGAACTCGCGCGCAACTCCTATTTGTTGCGCGGGTCTTTTTCACCCACAGATGGCAAGCTGCGCGCCCACTTTGCCCATGCCGGGTTTTGCCTGATCGAAGGCCGTGATGGCGCGCCGCTGCTGCTGTGCCGCCGGGAAGAATTGTCGCGCGCGGTCGCGCTGCTGCGCACCCACGGCATTCGCGGAGCGGTGGCGGCGGAGCGCGTGGATTATGTGTTTGATGAGACCAATCCGCCGCTGGCGCGCCTGCTGGCCGCGGTCAAAACCTGATCTGGCGGAGCGCGGCTTCAGGGCCCCATGCGCGAAACACAAATCGCCGAAGGCGATTTGCGCGCGTGGGATGCCGCCGACGAGGCGACCAAGTTCTCGCTTCTACTTTTTAACTTCCTTGGCCAGCCGTTCCCACGAGCGGGAGATCGCGCGGAAGGCCTGCGCGATTTCCGGGTCATGGCAGCGCATGGCGAGTTCCTCCGCTTCTCGTGCGCGGGAGAGATAGCGTTCGAGACGCTGTTGCGGAGTTTCTTCGGTCGGCATGTCCGGGAAGTGGAGTCTACAATTTTGCCATAATTCCCGGGCGGCGGTTTGGTTCCAAAAGTCCAAGGACTTCCGGCTGCGGACGAAAATGCTTTTGCATTAAGTCGGCAAAGCGACTCCGGGAACCCGCAAAGGCAGTTACACTGATTTACTTTTTGCCAGGGCCGAGGGGGGAAATGGCGAAACGGGAGAGCGCGGCCGAGCGCCTGCGCACATTTCGCGAAATGGCCGCCGATGCGAGGCATTCGGCGGCGCGCGCCAAGAATCCGGAGATGCGCCGCGGGTTCGAACAGCTCGCCGAAGCCTGGGAAAAGCTGATCCGCGAAATCGAAAAGAACGAGTAAGAAGCGAGGGGCGAGAAGCGAGGAACGGGAGCACCGGCTGCGCCGCGACGGCGATGGCGCTCTATCTTCTCGCTCCTATTTACTCGCTCCTCTATTCGCCGCTGCCGACGATGCGATGGATCGAGACGATATCGCGCAACGGGAAGTCGAGCTGCTTGGGCGGGTTGAACTGTTCGAGCACGATTTTGGTCGCGGTTCTTTTCGCCAGCCGCTTGATCAGCGCGAGCGGCGGTTCACCTTCGGCGTCGGGCTTGAGCTGCACCAGCACATAGGCGCCGATGTTCACTGGCTTGCCCGGATGCACGAAAACCATTTCGCCGGGATGGTAGCGTGGCTCCATGCTGGTGCCGATGACATAGGTTGCATAACCGCTGGGCGCGCCGGAGAGTGCCGGCGGGCGGGTGACCCAATCGACGATCTCGCCGTTCCACACCGTTCTGCCGTCGCTCCCGCCTTCAGCCACGCCCATGACCTTGATGCGGTCGGAGCTGTTGGCCGGCGGCAGGCGGACAATCGGCGGACGCGGACCGCCACCACGCGGCGGCGCAGCCTCGCGCAGCATGCCGCGTTCCAGGCCGAGGAGTTCCTCGAGGCTGTCGCGCGCATCCTCGGGCAATACGGCAGGAATTCCGCGTTCGAAATATTGCTGCAGATAGGCGTGATTGCGGCCGATCTTCTCCGAGGCTTCCTTCATCGAAAGCCTGTGTTCGGAAAGCTTGTCCCGCAGGAAGTCGCGCACGCTCATCGAATCACAATCTAGACGGAAAAAACCTATTCCGCCAGTAGGATTATACCTCTTGCAGGAATAGGAAACGTCCTATATGATGCCGCCATCAGCAGGGAAGGAGCAGGAATGACGGTGGTGGTGGAGCGGGCATTTGTGCGGGAAACAGCGCATCTCAGGGCACGTGCGCCGGCGGTGGTGGATTTGCCGCTGCCGGCACTGGGCCGCGCGGCGGACATCGGATGGCGCCAGGTGGCGCTGGACAGGATTCTGAGCCGGCGCGTGCGTCCCTTTGTCGGACCGGTCGAGGTGAGTTTGACCTTCCGCGAGGGAAGGGCGCGGCGTGTGATCGGGGAACTGCCCAATGCCTGTCTCGAGGTCCTGATCGCGTCGCGGCTGATCGCGGCGGCGGATTCGGCGGTGCTGCGGCGGCTTCAGCTCGCCTGGGGGCCGGTTGACGGCGTGCGGATCGAGATCCGCCCGGCCGGGGACAACCGGCCATGAGCACCAGGGCGGCGCAAAATCGCGATGCGCAGAGTGTTGGCCATGACGGCGAGCCACCGGAGTTCCGAAGACTGGGGACGGCGGTGCAGAACATCCGGGTGGACCGGCTGGAATACCTGCTGGCGCGTGGGGTGATCGACGTGGCGCAGCACGGTGCCGGGCGAAAATTGCAGCGCGACCGCGAATTGGCGGCAATCGGCGGTTACGCGAAGACGCTGATATTCGGCGCTCCGGACAGCGGCGAGGGATTTGGCGCCCGGTCCTTTCCAACCGACATCAAATGCGATGCAATCCGGCGGATGAATGCGGCCCGCGCCCATGTCGGAGGGGTGGGTTTTCGCATCCTGGAGCTGGTGGTGCTGGAGAATGTCGCCATCCGCGACGCGGCGCGCCGCCTCGGCGAGCCGGTCGGCAAGCTGCCGCTGGCGCTGAAAGTCGCGCTGGATTCGCTGGCGGGATTCTACCGGCTGGCGTAATGGGCTTCTTCCTGGCCGCTTCCCACGCGGGCAAATCGCCCCTGTCGCGCTTTGCGCGACATCTGTTTTGATTCTGCCGCGGCCGCGCGGAGCGCGCCGCGTGCGGGCGATTTGTGTTTCCCGCGTGGGAGCCTTGCGGGGCTCAGCTCCGGCCGCCCCACGGGCAGGGTTCAGTTTTCCCGGGGTCATCGCGGCACCTATCGTATTGGTCCCTCTAAGGAACCTCCGCGTCAGCTTGGGCCAAGGAATATGAACAAATGGCATTGCTCGCTTTCGAGCTGAAGCGGCCGTGGTAGCCTCGGCGCGTCAGTGAAGCGTCCCCGAAATGGACAATTATGTAGCTATCTTACCCGGCGCAAAAAACAGGGCGGTTCTCAGGCCCGGATCGCTTGAAGTCGCTGCCCAAGGGATGGATCGCACGCCAGCCGTGCCGCTTCCAAATAGCGCTGCCTGAGTTTCAGAAGGTCAGCCTGAAGCACCTGGTCCTCGGTCGAATTCGCCAATCTGGCGCATTCTTCAGCCCTCGCTTCGAGAGCGCTTGGGGTCTGTGGCACTGGCTGTTCCTGTCTTCGACCGGCCGACGGTGAGCTGTTTCGACACTGGTGTCACTACGGATTTTTACGTAGTCCAGCCAAATGGCTAGTGAATCGTCCCCCGGAATGCGCTGATGTACCGTGTCCGCATCTCCCGGATCGACGCAACTATGTCCAGCATTAGATCAAGTGTGCGTTGCGCGTCCTTCGTCTGACCGGGGGACAATTTCGATCGCTCCAGCAGTTCCCGTTGACGGGCAACCCGCGCCTCGCCGTCCACAACAGCAGCGTCCAGCTTCGCGACGGTATTGAAGTAATGATCGTCTAGCGGCAGGTCCATGCGGGAAATAATGAATTCTATTACGTGAGACGGCTTTGACCTAGCGCAACCCCGGCCACCGCTTGTAGTCAGCGTCACCCTTTACCTTTTACCGCTGGCTCCGGCGGCTGCTTCACCAGCCTGCGAAGTGTTTTTTCATCTTACCAAGTGACGGGCGACGGACTGCGATTCCTGCCGGCCTGGGAAGGACATTCCCACCAACGAACGTCGCTCGGGTGCTGAACTTTGTCCGTGTAAGGACCTCAGCGGCAATTTTGTCCCGGGAATGCGCGGGTTAACGGGAACCCGAGGCGGGGATTTCCGTTATCGGGGCCGTTCCTGCAACATCGGAGGGCGTTCATGTTGCGCAGGTTTCTGGCCACTACCGTCGTGATTCTGCTTGCGGGCTGCGGCACGTTCCACTCGGCAATCGACTCGGCTGTGCCGGCGTCCGTGCAGGCGCAGGCGCCGATGCCGCCGGACCATTATGTGGTGTTTTTCGCTCCACGCACGGCGCAGCTCGCCATCGATGCGCAGGAGATCGTGCGCGAAGCGGCCGCGGCGGCAAAACTGCGCAAGGCTACGAAGATCGAAATTGCGGTTCCTCCGGCGGTTCCCGGCGGAAGCAATGTGGTCGAAGAGCGCTATACGGCGATCCAAAACATCATTTCTGCCAGCGGCTCCCCCGGGCTTTACCAGCATGTGGTGCTGTCGAGCGATGCAATGGCGTTGCCGGGCGGCGTCGACCGCGCCGAGATCAGGCTGCTCCAATAGGTACGCTGTCGTACCCAATCATTAATTGATTGTTTAGTCTGGAACCGGACGTTAAGCCTCTGCGTTACGGCGCTGACCAAGGGCTAGGGTCGCGCGTAACATGGATCAAAAGCAGGCCGAGTGGCTGTTGCAGGCGGAGTTCTGCCATCAGATGGCGGAGCGATCCGCGGCTCCCGACCGGAAAGTCGTATGGCTGAACCTCGCGAAGCAGTGGCTGCTGCTGGGTGAGAGCAGGGCGGTGCTGGTCGAGGCATCGCAGTTGGGGCGCCGCGCCGGTTCCTGACGGCCTTTCTGGAATGGCGGCGGCTGCCGGACCATATCCGTATACGGATAAAGCGCGCCGGTCATTTTCCGCACAAGTTATTACCGGGTTCCGTGCGCTTTATGCTTGCGCGAAAATCGCAATTTATATTAAAGCCGGATGCAAGGGGGGCCTTCGTGGGGCGAACACGTTGGCCGGGGACGCAGAGAAGATCGCAGCCTATCTGAAGCGCGCGGCGGAACTGCGCGCCGTTGCCGAGCGCATGAGTTCGCCTGAGGCGAAGGAACTCCTTCTCAGTATTTCACAGGATTACCTGCGTCTCGCCAGGGCACTGGAGAAGCGGAAAGATTAGCCTATTCCGCGGGCTCCCTTGAGCGCATGGCCGGGGGAACCGTGTCGCCGCTTTCCGGCGGCGCCTTTTGCGGAATGAGCGCGCGCCAGTTCATTGCCAGCCTCAGCCACGAGGTCTTCATCTCCAGCGTGGTGGCTTCGCGAAACATCCGCTCACAATAGGCGGCGATGGCGCGATAGTAGTCGAATTTGTCGCTCATTCGCAGGCGGAAACGCGGCCAAACACCGGCCGGTTCCGGCCGCCGGAACACGCAGTATAGCGGATTTACCGGCCCGTCAGATCACGCCTTGATCTGGGCAAGGGGGAAGGTTCTGCGGGACGTGGTGATAATCGCGGTGCAAACCACCGCGACGGCAGTCACATGGGCGGCAAGATCGGTAACCGTGACATCAAAAGGATGCCAGAATTGCAGTGCCGCGGCCGCGAGCGCGGCAACCCCGATCCCGGCGCAGGCGGTGGTTCGGATTGGATCCAGCCATGCGGCGGAGCGCTTCAGGGCCAGCCATAGACCGGCCGAGAGCGCAATGCTGAAGCCGATGATGAATATGAAGCAATGGCCGGACTCGCCAAGCGCCAACCCGTTGGTCCCCGTCACCAGCCAGTTCCGGTAACAGCCATAGCCGCTGCTCAACAGCCACAGCGCAAGAAAAGGCAGCGGCAACAGGGCCCATTCGCGCCGCCGGTCGGGCACAGCCAGCATGAAAGCAGCCACAATGCCGGTGATTCCGGTCATCGCGGTTGCGGCAAGTTCCACGGCAAAGCGGGGATCGGCGAGACGCGCCAGCATCAGCGGCCAGGCATGGGTCAACCACGCCGCCGCAGCGACCAGCACGACACAGAGAAGCACAAAACCGGCCGCGCGCGGCAAAGGCGGGCGCGCCGGTGTGACCGGCTGCAAGCGGCCGGCCAGGCTGTCGATCAGGTCCTGTGTCGTGTTCACGGTTTCTCCAGCAGCTTGCGCAGATTGGTCAGTGCGCGATGGGTCGACACTTTCAGCGCCGTCACCGAAATCCCGGTCAGGGCGGATGTCTCGGCCAGCGATTTTTCCTCGAGTTTAAGCATGGTGACCGCTTTGCGCTGTCCTTCCGGCAATTGCGTCACCGCCTCGCGCAGACGCCTGGCCTCCGACTCCTGCTCCATTGGGTTCGTTTCTTCGGCAACAAAGGTTTCGTGTTCGGGCGATAAAAATGTCTCCCTTGCCGTCCGGCGCAGCTTTGTGCGCAGGCGATCGGCGACCCTGCGTTTGGCGACCGCCATCAGCCAGGGCTTGAACGGACGCGACGGGTCATAGGTATGCCGGATCGCGTGCAGGGTCAGCAGGATGTCCTGGACCGCGTCTTCGGCATCCTCACGGGCGCGCAGGCGTGCCGACACAATATTGCGCAACCAGGGCAGGATGGCGTTCAGCAGCTCGCGATAGGCGTCGCGGTCGCCCGTTTGCGCGCGCGCCATCAGCGCATCCCAGTCATGCGTCTCCACCGGCGGCGCGGGATAGTTCATGGCTGGGAGATTACCCCGAAGCAGGGGCGATGGCGCACAAATTCGATTCCAGACATCGTAACCTTTTGCGGCGCGGCTGCGAACCTCTTGGCATTGGTCCCGGACCGGGACAGCAAGAGGAGACTGTCGATGAACCGCATGACTGCCATTACTGCCCTGTCGTCCGCGATCGGACTCGCCGTTGCTCTTTCGGCCCCATTGCCCGCCGCATCGGCCGAAATGCCCCAGATCGTGAAAGACAATATGGCGCGGATGATGAAAGACCATCTTGAGAAATGTTACGGCATCAATGCCGTGGCCAAGAATGACTGTGCCGAAGGCGCGCATTCCTGCGCCGGTCAGGCGACCAAGGCCCGCGACACCAAGTCCTTCGTGCTTCTCCCGGCCGGCGCCTGCGCGAAAATCGCCGGCGGCAAGACCACGGCGAGCTGAGTTCAAGCGTGCGGCCGGCTCCCCCTCCCACAACGGCCGTGCGTCACGTGGAGCGCAGTCCGGTTCCCTTGAACGCGGGAATTGGGCTGCGCTTCCCCCATCAACGCCATGTCGCCGAAGAGCGTCCCGCGGCGGCATGGTTTGAAGTGCATACCGAGAATTATTTCGGCGGCGGGACACGGCTCAGTTATCTTGAACGGATCCGCGAGCATTATCCGCTATCGCTGCACGGCACTGCGCTGTCGCCCGGCAGCGCCGAAGGAATTGATGCGGACCATCTGAAACGCATCGCAGCCTGTGCCGCGCGTCTCGAACCGGCGCTGATTTCCGAACATCTGTCATTCAGCCGGACGGACGGCGTCTATTATTCCGATCTGCTGCCGCTGCCGCTGACCGAGGAGGCATTGACCGTGGTCTGCCGCAATGTGGACGCGATGCAGCATGCGTTGAAGCGCCGTGTACTAATCGAAAACCCTTCGACCTATCTCCAGTTCCGCCATTCGACCATTCCGGAATGGGAGTTTCTGGCGGCGGTCGCAGCGCGTACCGGCTGCGGCATCCTGTGCGACGTCAACAATATTTATGTCAGCGCCTGCAATCACGGCTGGGATGCGCTTGCCTGTCTCGATGCCTTGCCGCCCGATGCGGTCGGCGAAATCCACCTCGCCGGCCATGCGGAATGTGTGATTGGCGGAGCGAAGATCCTGATCGACAATCACGGCTCACGGGTTGCCGAACCGGTGTGGGATTTGTTCGATGCGGCACTGCGGCGGTTTGGTCCAAAACCGGTGCTGATCGAATGGGACACCGATATTCCGGAATTTTCGGTGCTGCAGGATGAAGCAGCCCGGGCGGAGCGCCGCCTGCGGGCGGAGCGCGCACTGACTCGCCTTACCGGGGACGCGCATGCCGACGCTGCTTGAATCGCAACGCGCGCTTGCGAGTGCGCTGCGCACCGGCGACTGCGGCGCGGCCGCGGAATGGATCGCGCCGGGCCGGGTGAGTGCCGATGCGGCGATCGCAATTTACCGCAACACATTTCTTTCCGGCGCGGTGAAGGCGCTGAAGCTGTCGCATCCGGCCGTTGAGCGGCTGACCGGTGCGGAGTTTTTCGAATCTGCGGCCGGCGTGTTTGCCGCCGCATCGCCGCCGGTGAGCGGCTGTCTCGATGACTACGGTGCGGAGTTTGCCGGGTTTCTGAGCGCTTATGAGCCGCTCCGCGATTTGCCCTATATCGGCGATGCCGCGCGGCTCGATTGGGCGGCAAATCTTGCGCTGCATGCCGATGATGCGCAGGTGCTGGACGGCGCGGCACTTGCCGCTGCCGGCGCAATCGCACCGGAGCGGCTTGTCCTGGTGCCACATCCTTCGCTCAGTCTGCTCCGGCTGGTGTACCCGGCTGATGTCATCTGGCGCGCGGTGCTGTCAGGAGATGATTCCGCGTTGGCCGCGCTGGAGCTGAATAGCGGTCCGTATTTTGTGCTGGTCTGGCGCAATGCGCACGGCGTCCAGTTGAGCCGCGTGAGCGAAGCCGGATTTGCGTTCCTGTCGGCACTCTGCGCCGGCAGGCCCTTTGGCGAAAGTTTCGATGCCGCGCCCGCGCCGGAAGTTCCGGCGCTGCTGGCAGAGAGTCTGGCTGCCGGGTGTTTTACCGAATTTCGGGAGGTCTGAACCATGAGTCGCATATCGGTAACGGCTGTGCCGCAATCGTCCCTCGCCTCGGCGTTAATCCGTATACGTAATGCGTTGCAGTCGGTCGGCTATGACTGGCTCGCGATTCCGCTGCGCCTTGCGCTGGCCAATGTGTTCTGGTCGTCGGGAACGGAAAAACTGGCGGACTGGAACGCGGCGCTGGCCCTGTTCCGTGATGAATACCGGTTGCCGGTTTTGCCGCCGGAGATTGCCGCCTACATGGCGGCTTCCGTCGAGCTGTCGACGCCGTTTCTTCTGCTGTTCGGATTTTTCACCCGCGGCGCGGCGCTGTTGCTGCTCGGGATGACGACAGTAATCGAAGTGTTTGTGTATCCGCAGGCCTGGCCGACGCATATCCAGTGGGCGGCGATGCTGCTGGTGCTGCTGTGCCGCGGGGCGGGCAGGTTTTCCGTCGACGAACTGGTCTGGCGGCGGATGAAGCGTTGAAAAACGATCCCGCAGGCGGCTTTCGCCGGTCCTGCGGGACTGTTTTGGACATCCTGGATTATTTCAGGGCGTTCGCGATCGTGGTGAACTTCGTCGACAGGTTGGTACCGACAGTCGTCACCGCAGTGATGATCACCACCGAAATCAACCCGGCGATGAGACCGTATTCGATCGCCGTCGCACCGGACTCGTCCTTGACAAGCTTGCTCACGAAATGACGCATGGATCCACTCCTAAGGGGCATCGACGGGACAGTTAGAGCCGCCGTTGCCGCCGCATCAAGCGTGGACTGATAAACTGGTTGCCGGGTGATTAATCCCGATTCCGCAATTTTAGCGGCACGGTCAAGAAAAAACCCGCAGGCGGCGTTCGCCAGGCCTGCGGGCCAGTTCGATACGGCCTGCTTACTTCAGGGCGGTCGCGATGGCGGTGAACTTGGCCGACAGGTTGGTACCGACCGTCGTCACCGCAGTGATGATGACCACCGAGATCAGTCCCGCGATCAGGCCATATTCAATGGCAGTCGCGCCGGACTCATCCCTCAAAAGCTTGCTCATGAAACGACGCATGATGACCTCCTTGGGGGTATCACGCGAGACTAAGCCGCCGCATTACCGCGAGATCAAGCGTACACTGACAAAGTGGTTGCTGACGGGTTAATCCGGATTCGACAATTTTATCAGCCGGAGATGACGGCATGCCTGGGCGGCAGGTTTGTCCCGGGGATCCGGCCAAATAAAACCCCGCGGGCCGGCATTCGCCGATCCCGCGGGGGCTTCTTTGACCAGGACTGATTACTGCAGCGCTGTCGCGATGGCGGTGAACTTGGCCGACAGGTTGGTGCCGACCGTCGTCACCGCAGTGATGATGACCACCGAAATCAGGCCCGCGATCAGACCATATTCAATGGCCGTCGCGCCGGACTCATCGCGGACAAGCTTGCTCATAAACTGACGCATGGAGACCTCCGTAAACACAGACCGGCCAACAAAGGCCGAGCTTGCGGCCCGATCAAGCGAACACTGATGAATTGGTTTACTGCCGGTTAATCCGGAGTGGAAAATCCACCGGCTGCCTCTCCGGACGGATCAGGTTTTGCCCACGGAGCTGACAAATAAAGAATCCCGCAGGCGGCTTTCGCCAGACCCCGCGGGGTTGCTGTGACTGCCTCTGATTACTGCAGCACGGTCGCGATAAAGTTGAACTTGTTGAACAGGCTGGCGCCGACGGACGTCACAGCCAGGACGATGGCCATCGAGATAAAACCAGCGATCAGCCCGTATTCGATCGCGGTTCCGCCGGACTCATCGGCGATAAATTTGCTGATGAAATGACGCATAATGACCTCCTCGGGAAATCGCGACAAACTAAGCGGTAATTTTAATCTGTTATCAATCAATCACTGATCAATAGGTTACTGGCTGGTTAATTGGATTCAGACAATTTTATCGATCGCAACCCCGCTGCGGTGCCAACCTGGCTCTGCACTATTCTTCTCCTTCCTCCGCGAAGCGCGGGGGAAGGTGGGCGCAGCGGCGCTGAAAGCGCCGCGTGTGGCGCCCGGAAGGGGGCTGTCACCGCGAGACGCTCGTGCTGCGGTTGATTAAAAAAAATCGCCCGTGGCGGAAAAAACCGCTTGACTAGGTGCAGGGGTACTGGCCGAATTAGGCCACTCGCTGCCTGAAAACCGGCCACTCATGCACCGCCAGGCGGCTGAGCAGAATCCCAAAGAGCAGCAATAGTTCGGCACGCGGCCTTCATGTTCTCAGTGACCGCCAGATAGTTCTTTGGTGCCTGATGCGCCTCGCCGTGCTGAACATCGACCGAGTAGCAATGATCGGCGGCAGGTGTGCCAAATTTGGACAGGTTCTTTTGCGCGCTCAGATAGACGAGCACGGCAGCGTTCCGGCCAATCTCTCGGCGTTTTGCTGCCGCGCCGTCAGTTTCGCCATCGGCACCGCGGGCCATACGAAGCAGGATGCCGCCGACAAGTGCGGTGATCGTTGGCCCCTCCCGTTTCGCAACTGCGTCCATTGCCACGCCAACCTCAACACCTTCGATGTGGAGCGGCTTGAGCATCGGCGGCTCTTCGAAATTGAGACCAGCAATGCCGAACGCGTTCCAGCCGCGCTGGAAGCCGTCAAGAGCGACAATCGAGGCGCGGGCATCCTCGTGCTTGAACGCCGAGGCTTCCGGGTCGGAAAGAATTTCCTCAAGTTTGGCCTTTGCGCTTCCGATAATCCGGTGCGAGTGCATCTTGTCAGTCAGGAATTGTGCCATCGTGTCGCGCGCAAGCCGATACCGGGCGACGCGCACTTTCCCTTGCCAACGAGCGTTTCTAATGATTCCCTCACGACCCAAATCAGTAGCCACCATGAATCGGGCCAATTCATTGGCTGAAATGCGAGGTGTCTTTTGTTCGCGATAGTTGGGGGTTGCCATGGATGACTTTGCCTGGTGTGTACGGATTACTCCAAATCGCCAAATCTGTGTTTCGCCACTTTCCTCAGCAACGGTCCGTGAAAACGACGCCACGAATCTCGGCGATGATACCGGTTATTACATCTACGAGGTAGACGACAGCGCCCGCTCCGCAGGTATCCACATACTCGGCAAAGCCGCCTCCGAAGAGGCGGCTATGAGATTGGTGGACATTTTCCTCAGCAAGCGCGCGGCGGCGTAGGCGGTTATTTCTTTCCCCCGTCGATTACCCGCGGGTGGAACGTGCCGTATGGGCGGCTACGGCTACCCGACGGGATGCGCTCTGCCTTATTCAGGTTCATCGGGAATTCCGTGGTCGTGCCCGGAGGCAGTTCGCCATCCAGTGCGGCTGCAATCAATTCGCCAATCGTCCAGACGTGATCGGTGACGCCAAGCTGCATGGCGGGCGTAATCCGCAAGGCTTCATGCACGCGGCAGAAATTGTAGTGCGCGGCATACAATCCGACAGCAGCTTCGTGATGCTCGAATTTTTTTGAGAACGCATTGGTAAGGCGCGTAAAGCGGCGCTGAGACATGCGAAGCGACAGGTTTTGCCGTTCGACGTAGCTGGTCGAGACAAATTCCGGCTCGCCCACTACGCGGCGTACATCTACCGATACTACGTCGCCTGGCGAGTACCGCCGCGCCGGTTCAGCATTTGCCTCTACCGCCGCGTAGCTTTTTACAATGACGCCAAGCGTGTGGCGCTCACCAAATGCCTTTTCAATCGCCCATGGATAAGCGGGCAGGCCATCGCATGAGATTTCAGGGGCACCCAGGACGCGGGCGCGCACGTCACTGGCAAAAGCATACGTGGCCTCCCACGTCCGTTTGCCGGTGTAATACGACAGGATCGCTTTCGACGTGCCGGCGAGCGCAATGTAAGTGTACTGGTCGCCAACGGTAGCGGGATCTGTCGGCTTCACCGCCTTGCGCTTTTTGCCGACATATTGCCAGATTTCGTCGAACTCGATGCGTGCCACGTTCAGATCGCGCATGAGCCGGTTGTGCAGCTTAGCGCAGCCCTCACCGACGCGGGCGCCGAGCGTCATGATCGTTCCGCGATTGATGCCGGTGAGACGTTCCGTGGCCCGGATGCTGACGCCTTCGCAAAGCGCGGCAATCGCTTCAATTTGCTTTTCGCGGGGAAGAATATTCATGGCCGAAGCCCGTGCATTTGGAGGGGCGGGCCGACTGCGCTATATTACGATTTGCGGTCATAGCTCGGGCTCGTCCCCGGGTGATTGATCCGGGGCCTTGCTGTTCAAGCAGCTTGGCCCCACCTCTTGGTTCTCCGGCCAGGATTCGGACCTGGATTTCCCCACTTGTAAGGGCGGGCGTCCTGCCGTTAGACGACCGGAGAGAGAGCCGATTGAGGGCCGCTACCTTCCTTGTCAGGGGCCGGGTAGCGGCCCTTCCTGTTTGTCCTAGCCCCACACGCCGGTCGGCATTTGCGCCGGGGCTTGCAACCCTCCTGAGCATTGGTTTTCTCCGCTCGTTACGCAGTGGATGATACAGGAACGCTCAATCGCTTCAAGAAAAATCGCTCCATCGCTACTTTTTCCGCTCAAATAAATTGCTTTCCCCTCTCGCCATGCTATGGTGTGGATGGAATCGTAGGTTCGGAGGCCAAAATGGCCGGGAAAAGTCCAAAGTACCCAAATTTTTCACTGAAAAAGGCGGTTAAGTACGCTGGCGCTATATTCACGGCTGACCGCCGCAACCCCATCGACCGGAGCGTGCTGGCGAAACACATGGGCTATTCGTCTTTGAGCGGAGCGGCGGACAAAGCAATCGGATCCATGATGCAGTACGGCTTGATCGAAAAGGTCGGCAAGGGCGAGGTGCGGGTTTCCCAGTTGGCTGTGGACATTCTCCACCCTGACAACCCGGCAAGCGGCAAAACTGCGCTCGCGCGTGCCGCCTTCAGCCCGCCGCTGTTCAAGACGCTCAAGGCGCGATTCACCGACGACCAATTTTCAACTGATGCGTTGCGGTCGTACTTGATGCGCGAAGGCTTCTTAGAGCGGGCAATTTCTCCCGTGTCGAGCGCGTACTCAGAGACCGTAGCGTTTCTCAAGCAAGAGAAAGCGACGGAAAGCGGTGGAGCGCCAGATGAAACCGACGATGATGAGCAGGACGAAACGATCTTCGGCGGCGCTGCGGTCGGTGATTTGATCCAGTGGGAGTCTACCGGAGTGCTCCAGTTACCGGAGCCGCGCCGCGTTCGGGCCGTTTCGGACGATGAACAATGGGTGTTCGTCGATGGCAGCGAAACGGGGATTCCGATGACCGAGGTCATTGTCGAAGAAAAGGGTGGCAAAGCAGAAGTGAAGCCGCCGGTATTGCCCATCCATGACACGCCCCCTCCAAAGGGGACGCGCAAGGAGGTTTTTGCGTTGGACGAAGGCGATGTGGTTCTTACTTTCCCCGACAGCCTTTCAACGAGCAGCTTTGAGGACTTGGACGCCTACCTGAAGGTGTTCATTTCCAAAATGCGCCGTCGCGCCAATGACGCAAAGAAGGAAGGCTAGCCCACGCTCTTGGGCTCAAATCGGGAGGACGTAATGCCGTACTTCATGGTCAAGATAACTACGCGCGATGGCGATATTCGCCAGCCCATCGTTGCCAACAGCAAAGATGAAAGCGATGCTTGCGAGCTTGTAAAATACCTCTGCGATAGCGGCGACAAGATCGAAGCGAAGGCCCTTCGGCTCAACCAGGAAGAAGTTAAAAAGAACTTCGGAGAAATCAAACTAAATCACGGTGCAGTTTGCTGGAATTGGGCTTGGGCTGACGATGGCGCCAGCGACGAAATCGAGATTCTTCCCGATTGGCGACATTAGGACGGCCGCAAAATTAAATCCGGCCACTTCGCCTCAAAACCGGCCAGTACCGGTGCAGGGATAGGACTATCAATTTCGCGAAGCTTGGAATTGCGCCCGCGACCCCCCGGTCGGCGGGCGTTTTCATTTGGGAAACACCAATGGCACGCAAATCCAACACCGCCGTCACGGCGCCTGCGCCGCTCGGCAAACGGGCCTCCCTGTTCTGGTCGCGATCGATGAAGTGGAGGCTGTGGGCGCAGGAGCAATTTGCCGAGAAGGCAATTCAGAACCTTATGGACATCGCCATGGACGGCAAGGTCACGGCGGCCTGCGCAATGGTCAACCATACGATCGGCATGCCGCTCACGGCTCCGCCGGTTGCAGCGAACAAACCGGAGGATCACGTTGCAGCCATCGAACAACGAGGCAGGGAATTGCGCGAGAAGCTGGCTCGAGCAAAACGAGGAAGAGCATCCGGAATATCTGTCGAATCTGACTGATTACGAACTCGGCCTTGTGTCGCTGAAATGGGATTGTCACGCGCGCCCGTCGCAATTGCCGCCACCCGGCGGCTGGACCGGATGGCTGATCCTCGCCGGCCGCGGCTGGGGCAAGACGCGTGTCGGCGCCGAATATATCCGCGCCGCAGCCGAAAGCGGCTGGGCAAAGCGTATTGGCCTGGTGGCCGAAACTTCGGCCGACGGACGCGATGTCATGGTCGAGGGCGACAGCGGAATCCTTGCCATTTCGGATCCACGGTCCTGCCCGCTGTACGAACCATCAAAGCGGCGCTTGACCTGGCCGAATGGAACGATCGCCACATTATATGACGGCTGCGTGCCGGATCAGCTGCGCGGGCCGCAGCACGATCTTGTCTGGATCGATGAACTCGCGAAATTCGAAAATCCGGAAAAGCTGTTCGATCAGATGATGCTCGGATTGCGGCTGGGCGCGCATCCCCGATGGATCGCGACGACAACTCCACGGCCGATTCCGTTGATCAAGCGGCTGGTTGCCGATGCACGCCGGATCGTCGTGACGCGGGGAAAGTCGGAGGAGAACTCCGGCAACCTTGCGCCGATCTTTCGTGAGGCAGTCATCGAACGCTATCGCGGCACGCGGCTCGGCCGGCAGGAACTCGACGCGGAGATTCTCGAAGACATGCCGGGCGCGCTGTGGACGCGCGGCAGGATAGATGAGACGCGGGTTGGCGCGGCGCCGGAATTGACGCGCATTGTGGTGGGTGTCGATCCCGCCGCCTCATCGGGCGAGGCTGCCAATGAGACTGGAATTGTCGTGGCCGGACTTGCGCGCAACGGGGATGCCTATGTGCTGCAGGATTGCTCGCTCCAGGGGTCGCCGGATGCCTGGGCGCGCCGGGCGGTGAGCGCATACCGGCAATGGGCCGCCGATTGCCTGGTGGCGGAAAGCAATCAGGGCGGCGAAATGGTGACTCATGTCATCAAGAGTATCGCCGACATTCCGGTGAAGCTGGTGCGGGCAACGCGCGGCAAATATGTGCGCGCGGAACCGGTCAGCGCGCTTTATGAACAGGGGCGCGTGCATCACGCCGGTGTTTTCACCGGGCTGGAAGACCAGATGGTCGCGTTCATGCCGGATGCATCAGGAGACGGATCATCTCCCGACCGCGTCGATGCGCTGGTCTGGGCGGTGACCGAGCTGTTCCCGGACATCACCCTGCCGCCGCAGGTGCGCCCGCAGCCGCGGGTGTATGAAGCCGGCGGATGGATGGCTTAGTTGAGAAGCTAGTCTCCGCCCCTACTTTTCACCTTCCCTTCGCGGAGCGAGGGGAAGGTGGGCGCAGCGGCGCTGAAAGCGCGCGTACGGGGCGGCCCTATGTTTTCTCCTTCCCTCCGCGAAGCGGGGGGAAGGTGCCCGCAGCCATGTCAGGCGCCGCGCGACTGGCATGGCGAATGGCGGGCGGAAGGGGGGCTCTTAAAGCGTGATAGATCGCAGCCGCCACGTCTTCCGGACCACGAAACACATCATCATTCCAAACCCGAAACACGCGATACCCATTCGATTCAAGCCATCGCGTGCGCCGGTAATCGTGCCAGACATGTTCTTCTTTTGAGTGCTGTCCGCCGTCCACTTCAATGACGAGTCGAGCCTTCGGGCAAAAGAAATCTGCAATGTAAGGTCCGATCTGGACCTGGCGACGGAAGCGGAATCCGGAAAGCTGCTTCCGGCGCAACACCGACCAAAGGACGCGTTCCGCGTCCGTCATGTTGCGGCGCAATTCTCGGGCACGCGTATCTGGCAACTGCCCCCCTTCCGTCACCACAGCCGCCTTGCGGCGGCGGGTGACACCTTCCCCCGCGCATCGCGCTGAGGCGCTCGCTGGGGGAAGGAGATGATAATGCTTCAGGACCATTCATGACAGACAAGAACATCCTCGATGACGCCAGGGAAGCGTTTCAGCTTGCGTCGGAGCGCGAGACGTTGACCCGGCGCGAAGCTTTGGACGACCTGCGCTTCTCGCGGCTCGATGAGCAATGGCCGGAGATCGTCCGCCGCGAACGCGAACGCAACGGACGGCCATGTCTCACAATGAATCTGCTCGAGCCGTTCATCCGCCAGGTGGTGAATGACGCGCGCCAGAACCAGCCGGCGATCAAGGTTCACGGGTGCGATTCCGCCGCAGATCCCAAAACGGCGGAAATCTATAACGGGCTGATCCGCAACATCGAGACGACCTCGCGGGCGGATGTCGCCTATGACACGGCGCTGGATTTCGCGGTCACCATGGGCTTCGGATATTTCCGCATCAACACCGAATATGCGCATGAGGACAGTTTCGATCTCGATCTGAAGATCAGGCGCATCATCAATCCGTTCTCGGTCTATGCCGATCCTTATTCCACCGAATCGGACTCATCCGACTGGAACAGCTGTTTTGTCACGGAGCTGATCGAGAAGGACCGGTTTCGCAGCCGTTACAAAAATGCGGAAGAAGTGGATTGGGATGCGGAAGGCTATTCGCAGCTCGAAGATCCCTGGCGCGACGACAACCGGATCATGGTCGCGGAATATTTCACCCGCGAGCAGGTCAGGAAAACCATTCTGTTGTTGTCGGACCAGTCGGTGGTCGCGGAAGATGTGTATCTCGCCAACAAGGATACATATGACGCTGCCGGCATCGAGGTGATCGCCGAACGCGACAGCCAGGGCTATCGCGTCACGCAGCGGATCATGACCGGCGCCGAAGTGCTCGAAACCAATCGCTGGGCCGGGCAGTACATTCCGATCGTGCCGGTCTATGGCGTCGAGGTGAATGTCGAGGGGCGGCGGCATTTCCGCGGGCTGGTGCGCCCGGCCAAGGACGCGCAGCGGATGTTCAACTACTGGCGCACCGCCTCCACCGAACTGGTCGCGCTGGCGCCGAAAGCGCCATGGATCGGCCGCCGCGGTCAGTTCACCACCGACGCGGCCAAATGGGCGACGGCCAATGTCGAGAACCACGCCTTCATCGAATATGACGATCCGAATGGCTCGGGCCCGCCGCAGCGGCAGCCATTTGCCGGAGTGCCGGCCGGCGCGCTCCAGGAGGCGATGAATGCCTCGAACGACATGAAGGCGATCATCGGATTGTACAATGCCAGCCTCGGCGATTCCGGGAATGAGATTTCGGCGCGGGCCATCATCGCGCGTCAGCGCGAAGGCGATGTTTCGACCTTCCACTTCATCGACAACCTGTCGCGCGCAATCGAACATTGCGGACGCATTCTGATCGACCTGATTCCGCTGGTGTACACCGGCACGCGGATCGTGCGCGTGCTGGGGCCGGAAGGGCTGGCGCAGAATGTGCCGCTGAACACGCCCGTGCCGATGGGGCCGGGGCCGAACGGCGAACTGCTGTCGCATGTCTATGATCTCGGCCGGGGCAAATATGATCTGACCGTGGAAGCGAGCCCCTCCTTCACCACGCGGCGCGAGGAAGCGGCGAGCCAGATGATCGAACTGATCCGTGCCTTCCCGCAGGCGGCGCCGGTGCTCGGCGATCAGCTCGCGAGGAATCTGGATTGGCCGGGTGCGGATGTCATTGCGCAGAGGCTGGCGGCACTGCTTCCCCCCTCCACCGCAGGCGGGGGAGGAAATGCCGGCGGTGATGTGCAGCAGCAGGTCCAGAAATTGACCCTGCAATTGCAGTCGCTGCAGGCTGACCGGCAGATCGACGCGCAAAAGCTTCAGGTCGAGATGTATCGCGCCGAAACCGACCGCATGAAAGCGAACAGCGATATCGCATCGCGGATGAATCCGGCAGGCGGAACGTAACAAGAAGCGAGAAAATAGAAGCGAGAAAATAGAGCACCATCGGTGCCGCGGCGCAGCCGGTGCTCTCGCTGCTCGCTCCTCGCTTCTCGCTCCTCTGACTGAAAACACACAACGGAGAGAATCATGGAATTGGCGACGGATATTGCCGGCGGCGAGGCGCTGCCGGAAAACGAACTTGTTGCTCCGGCGACGGACGAATTGGCGGCGGAAGGACAGGAGCTGCCCTCCGAAGAGCTGGAAGAGGTCGAGCATGACGGCAAGACCTACAAAATTCCGAAGCCGCTGAAGGGCGCTCTGCTGATGCAGGCAGACTATACGCGCAAAACGCAGGAAGTCGCCGAACAGCGCCGTCAGCATGATGAACGCGTGAAAGCGTTCGAAGCCGGCCAGAGGATTCACGCCGAACAACTTTCCGATTTTGCCCGCGTCGTCGCCTACAACGATGCCATCGCGCAATTTGAGAAAGCCGACTGGCCCCAGATTCGCGCGAACAATCCGCAGCTCTACAACGATCTCTGGTTCCAGTATCAGCAGACGAAGGAGAGCCGCGACAAAGCCGTTCTCGCGCTGCAACAAAAACTGGCGGAGCGGAATTCGAATGCGCAGCGGGAATCCGCCACGCGTATCGAGGAAGCCCGCGCCGCGCTTGCGCGCGACATCAGTGACTGGTCGCCCGAATTGGCGGGAAAGCTGAACCAGTTTGCCGTCTCGCTCGGTTTCACCCCGGAAGAGCTGGGGCAGGTCACCGATCCGAGAATCGTCAAGCTGCTTCACGCCGCCTGGGCCGGAAACCAGGCCAAACTCACACAGGCCGCAGCGCGTAAAGCCGCGAGCGTCGAGGCCGCAAAGCCGTTGTCAACCGTGGGAGGCGCTTCGCCAACCAGGGTCAAGGCGACGGAAACGGCATCCGACAAACTCAGCACGGATGAGTGGCTGCGGCGCAGGAATGCCGAAATCAAACACAAACGCGGGCGCTAACGAGAAGCGAGAAGAGAGACTTTACCCTCCCCTTGAGGGAGGGTCGAAATCGCGCAGCGATTTCGGGGAGGGGATTGATCCCCCACCCGCGAATTTCCTGAACCGGAAATTCGCGTGCCTCCCCTCAAGGGGGAGGCCGAATCTTGTTTCTCGCTCCTCGCTTCTTTTTCGCTCCTTAGGAGAAACCTATGTCCAACACTATTCTGACACCCACGATGGTGACGCGCGAGGCATTGCGCGTGCTCCATCAGAAGCTCAATTTTATCCGTTCGATCAACCGGCAGTATGATGATGAGTTCGCGGTGACCGGCGCGAAGATCGGCACGCAATTGAAGATCCGCCTGCCGAACCAGTACACCGTGCGCACCGGCGCGACGCTCCAGACCAACGACACGCAGGAACAATCGGTGACCCTGACGCTCGGCACGCAGAAGGGCGTGGACCTGAACTTCACCAGCGTTGATCTGACGATGTCATTGGATGACTTCAGCAAGCGCATCCTCGACCCGGCCATGTCGGTGCTCGCGGCCAATATCGAGGCCGATACGCTGTCCATGGTGAACAGTGTCTATAACCAGGTGAACAATCAGGGGCAGGCGATGAACATGCAGCAATTGCTGCAGGCGCGCCAAAGCCTGGTGAACAACCTGGCGCCGGCCGGGAACTGGACCTGCCTGCTCAACACCCAGGACAATGTCGATCTGGTGAACAACCTGAAAGGCCTGTTCCAGGATTCCTCCACCATCTCCGAACAGTACACGGAAGGCTATATGGGCCGCACCGGCGGGTTCGACATCATCGAGAACACGCTGCTGCAACCATTCGCGTCCGGTTCGGAGGTGGCGACGCCGTCATCCACCATCGTCATCAATGGCGCGAACCAGACCGGCAGCGCGATCAATGTGACCAATGGTTCGGCGGTGACGCTGAATGCGGGCGATGTGATCAACCTGCCGGGTGTGTTCCGGGTCCATCCGGAAACCAGGGCCAACACGAATGTGCTGCAGCAATTCGTGGTGACTTCGGCGCTCGCCACCAATGGCACGGTGCTGAACATTTCGCCCGCGATTGTCACGACGGGTGCGCTGCAGAATGTCAGCGCTTCGCCCACTTCGGGCGCGGCCATCACCAAATGGGGCGCGGCCAACACGCCCTATGGCATGAGTGTGGCGTTCCACGAGGACGCATTCACTTTTGCCACGGCGGATCTGGTGATGCCGAAGGGCGTCGATTTCGCGGCGCGCGAGGTGATGGATGGCATCAGTATGCGGATTGTCCGGCAATACGACATCAACAACGACAAATTTCCGGCCCGTATTGATGTCTATTACGGCTATCTCGCGATGCGCCCGCAACTGGCGTGCCGCATAGCGAACCACTAACCGAGAAGCGAGGAGCGAGGATCGAGAAGCGAGAGCACCGCCTGTGAAACGCGCGCAGCCGGTCTCTCGTTTCTCGCTTCTATTTTCTCGCTTCTCTTCTGAAAGGAGCCTCAAATGGCAGTAGATCAACTCTCCAAGAAATGCCCGGACGGAACGCAGCTCGGCCAGAGCGCGAGCGACCTCGTCGGATTCTGGGGCGCCACTCCCGTGGCGCAGCCGGCGAGTCCATCGGGCAACACGCACACACCAATGGTCGGAGCGACGACTGCCGTCTTCGTCAACACGACCTTCGACGGCAGCACCGGCTCGACCGCCTACACCATCGGCGACGTCGTCAAGGCGCTGAAGTCGATCGGTGTCCTGGCATCATAGTGAGCTTCCCGTCGGCGGCATCCCACGCGCGCCCGCGACCGCTTTGCGGCGCTTCTCTTTGAATCTGCCGCGGCGCATCGCGCCGCGTGCGGCTACCTTTGGTAATTTCTTATTCGCGCGTGGGACCCTGAAGCCGCGCTCAGCAACCCAAACGCCACGTGGCGCATATGGATTGAAAGCCGATACTGGTTGGAGATTAGAGATGGCTGTGCCGCGGAGTGTACGGGACAATAACCCCGGCAATCTGGAACTGAATCCACGCGATCCCTGGAAGGGATTGGCCGCGGAGCAGAGCGATCCGCCCTATTGCGTCTTCACCGATGCGAAATGGGGATTTCGTGCTCTGGCAATCGATCTGCGCAATTCATGCGCCGCAGGCCGGAACACGATTACCAAACTGATCACGCGCTTCGCACCGCCTCCGGAGAACAAGACTGGCCCCTACATCGATGACGTCTCGCAAAGGACGGGAATCGCGGCAGATGCCGAACTCGATCTGTCCAACGCCGATACCTTGCGCTCGCTCTGCCGGGCAATCGCGATTCACGAGGCGGGCGTCTGGATGTTTTCGGATGAGGACCTCGCCGAAGGCGTCCGAATAGCGCTGCCGCCGCCCGCGGCGTCAGTTTAAAAAGCGCTATCCGGTTGTCTTTGAGTTGCTCCGGCTTCTGCGTTCCGGTTTCCAGCGCGCCAATTCCTCATAGGCGTGCGCCGCGTTGGAAAGCACCCTCCGTTCATCGGGATCATTCGTGCCGGCAGCGTGTGCGCGCAGTTCACAGGCCTGCATCAAATAGTGCTGTATCAGATCATCGCCAGACATATTCGGTGTGAACATCGGTTCAATGGTCCGCTTTCCGATTATCGGTACACCGTGCAGATTATGGTCAAGTTATGGAAACGGGTCAGAGAGCAGGTGGCTTGAGCGACGCCATTTCGGTGATCGGACACGCCCTCTGCTGCGCGATGGAATTCTTAAATCTTCTTGAAGATGATCGTCCGCGGCTGTCGCTGACCAAGATCGGATTGTGGGGCGCGACGCTGACCAATCTCGCCAATGGGATGGCGCAGGTGGGCGATCAGTTGCGCGCGATGCTCACCGATACTCCGGGACACGCGAGCCTGCCGCTGCTGGCGGCGACGTCAGTGACCCATGCCATCGCCGCCGCAAAAGCGGAACTCAAACGGAGGAGCGAGAAACTGGAAGCGAGAAAATAGAAGCGCTCGCTTCGCTCGCTGTCCCCTCTCCGAAGCGCTGCGCGCTTCGACCCTCCCCCAAGGGGAGGGTTGAGAAATAACTCTCGCTTCTCGTTCCTCCTTTCTCGCTTCTCACCCAGGGAGTCTTTCCGATGTTTGCGACTTTTGAAGCACGGCTGCTTGCCGGAGCGGCGGCTGTGCTGATCACATTCGGCGCCGGGTTTGGTGCCGCGTGGAAAGTGAAAGACGGCATCGAGGCGCGCGAGGCGCTGAAAAACGCGCGCGCCGCGGTTTTGGAAACAGAGCACCAGGCCGGCATCGCAATGGCCGAAGCCAAAGCCGGAAGTGATGCGGTCAACCGGATCGCCGCCGCTGCCGAACAGCAGCAGGCGAAAATCCGCAATCAGACTCAGACGCTGACCAGAGAGGTGGTGAAATATGTGCCGGTTGAAGTGGATCATGGCGTGGTCATTCCTTGGGGCTTCGTGCGCGTCTTCGACGCCGCCGCCAGCGGCGGCGGTGATCCTTCCGCCATTTCCATCGGCGCCGGCCAATCTGACACAGCCGCCTCGGGCGTTACTCTGTCTGAGATTGCAGCCCTGTCGGCCGCCAATGACGGAGCCTGCCGCGCCAATGCCGAACAACTCGCCGCCCTCGAACAATGGGCCAACGCGGTCCAGCAGTGGTACGATGACCTGGTGAGGAGCCTCAGGGGTGCGAAGTGAGCCCAATATCACGCTCACCTCCCCCTTGCGGGGAGGTCGAAAAATGCGCAGCATTTTTCGGGTGGGGGTAATTTTGAAAAACACAGCCCGCGCGCGCCAATTGCGACGAGACGCAACGGATGCCGAGCGTCTGCTATGGAGCACACTTCGCGAATTTAAACAGCTCGGATTTCATTTTCGCCGGCAGGCGCCAATCGGGCCCTATATTGCCGATTTCGCATGCCATCGCTCCAAACTCATCGTTGAATTGGATGGATCACAGCATAACGAAAAGCGTGAGAAGGAACGTGATGCCGTTCGAACGGCCTTTCTCGAATCCCGTGGCTACTTCGTCGTGCGCGTGTGGAACAACGAAGTGTTCAGAAATGGCAGTGGAATCTGCGATTACATTCTGGCTCTGGCAAAAGAACGCTCCCCCCGCCCGAAATTCGCTACGCAAATTTCGACCTCCCCGCAAGGGGGAGGTGAGACGTGAGTCTGGTGCCCGGCCGAGAATGTGGAAACTGCACGGTCTGCTGCAAAGTGCTGCCGATCCGGTCGGCCGGGCTGAACAAGACATCGCATGTGCTGTGCGTGCATTGTGACGAAGACCACGGCTGCCGGACCTATGAGACACGCCCATCGCTGTGCCGCAGCTATTATTGCGGGTGGCGCATGTGGGAAGCACTTCCGGACGGTTGGCGGCCGGACCAAAGCGGTGTGTTTGTTGACCGGGTGAAATTATTGCCTGGAGCGGGCAATGAAATCCCGGCGCATTACGACAAACGCTTCATGGTGCAACTGCTGTTGTTGCGCGCCGATGCGATCGATGGGCCGCATTTTGCGGAAGTGGTGTGGACGCTGGTGCATGGCGGCATTCCGGTATTTCTCGGCATCTGCGGACCACCCGGATTCCAGAATGCGCTGGTGTTCCTGAACGAGGTGGCGAAGGACGCCGTGGCGCGCCGCGACCGCGCGGCGGTTGTGGCAGTTGCGCGGCAGGCGGCAGCAACCGCTTCGGCCCATCGCTTCGAACCGCTCGAGAAATAAGAAGCGAGGAGCGAGAAGCGAGAAATCCTGGCCGGTACCGCCGGCCGCATCCCTCGCGCGGAAATTGCCGCCGGCAATTTCTTATCGCGCTCGGGAGCCTGAAGCGGCGCTCAGGTTACACCAAGCTTCCGCCTCCCCCTTGAGGGGAGGCACGCGATTTGCAATTCGCAAATCGCGGGTGGGGGACATCTCGTTTCTCGCTTCTCGATCCTCGCTTCTCATGTTGGAGACATCGAAATGTATTGGCGGCGATTGGGCACGATCGCGGGCTGCGCCACGGCGCTGGCTGCGGTTTTGGGCGCGGCGGCGCCGGTTATTCGCAGCGATCCTTCACCCTGGGCATCGGTGGCGCGCGTCGAGACTGTGCGTTCCGACATCATCGCGATGCACATCACCATCACCTGGGAGAACTATTGCACGGCCGAGCGGCTGAAGAACGGACTCGCGATGCAGGCGGTGATGAGCGATGTGGACAATCTCGAACAGCAATATGCGCGGCTCAACGCCGGCCGCGAATTGCCATTGAGACCTTGTCCGTGACGGCTACGATTTATGAACTCCTGCATCGATGTTGCGCTCGATTTTGTCGGCGATGGATTCACATTCGCCGGCAAGTTCGAAGAAGCGCTGGCGCAAACCGGTATCGTTGCCGATGAATTTGCTGCCGCTTTCGCGCAGCCAGCGCGCCTGATCCCGGAAGTACCCGGCGCGCTCACGCATTTTCGGAATGTCCGCCATCGTACCCACACTACACGACGCCAGTCCCGCAACTGTACCGGATGCGGCGCGGGCGCCCTGGTCCAACACTTTATTTCCTACTCATTTGGCAGTTTGAGCGCCGCTTTCGGGCCCGGAGGGACACGGCCAAGCTGAACCCCGCAAGGCTCCCGCGCGCGGATGAGAAATTGCCGGAGGCAATTTCCGCGCGTGGGATGCGGCCGACTAAAGGAGACTGAGTATGGCTGATACCATCACCACAAATTTCGGCTGGACCATGCCCGAAGTCGGCGCTTCGGCCGACACCTGGGGCACCAAGCTGAATGGCAATCTCGCAGCGTTGGACACGGTGCTCGGCGCTGCGTTGTCGGCGACGGGCAACCGGCTGACGCCCACATCGCTGACGTCGTCCGGCGCGATCTCGAGCACGGCCTGGACCACCAGCGCCATTCGCGTGCGCTGGGCAGCGGCCACCGTGACCGATACTTCGTCCGCCGGGACGGTGCCTGCGGTCTATGTCGATGCGCATAAGGCACCGGTAATTGCGGCGCAGAATGCCGGTGTGACCTTCACCAATGCGTATACGGTTTATTGCGAAAATCCGGTGGCGGGCAGCAATGTCACGCTTGGCAACGCGTGGGCGCTCGGCGCGGATTCGGCGAAGATCAATGGCAACCTGACCGTCACCGGCAACACGACTCTTGCGGGTCTCTCCGTCACCAGTGAGTCTGACAGTGGCGCCGCACTGACGGTCAATTCCACGAACCTTTACGCCGGCTCCTATACCGTCAGTACGTCGAATGTCATCATCACGACCAATGGCACGCCGGGTGCAGCGCTGGTTTATGGCAGCAAGAACGGATCGACCAATAACAACTTTGTCGATCTGGTTGTGTGGAACGCCAACCGCGCAACGGTCATCACGACTGGAAACGAAAATGTCGAAACGCCAGACAGCCGTACTTACAGCGCCAATGGCGGCAATCTCCAACTATTTCTAAGCGCGAATACCTACACAGTGCGCGTGTTCAACCTCGGGACATAACTACCGAGCGAAAACACCTTCGATGTAGACTGATGGAATTCCTTCCGCGATGCTTTCGACATCGCGAATGCGCGAAACATGCGTCGACTGACCGTAGCTGCATTGCGTCAAGTCGTGAAATCCGTAACGAGTGAGAATTTTTTGTAATGAGGGAGCGTCGTGCATGTACTTGTGCTGATGCGGATAGCCCTGCCACAGGTTGACCGTCGTTCGAAGAAAATTGCGGTCAGGGCCATAGGTATTCTCGGCATGCATATTGATCGCATAGAGAAACCGTTCAGCGGCAGAATCGTCGCCGGCATCGATTTCTTTCACGTAGATTTTCGCAAGTGCGCGAAGATCTGGAACGACAATCCTGATGACGCCCGATGCCTTCAGGCATCTGGCCGACTCGCGGAAGAAATGATCCATCTGGGACAATGAAAAGTGCTCCAGAACATGGGATGCATAGAGAACATCGACTGCCGCGTCCGCGAATTTCCAGCGCCTGCGAAGATCCATGTATTGCGCAGGGCGTTCATAGAACGTCGTCGCGTGCCGCCGGACCAGGAGGCGCGTCAGGGCGGCTTGTTGCAAAAGGCTGTTGAGTGAGGAGTCGACGTTGACCCAACCTTCGGGTCGTGTTTGTCCGCAGCCAAGATTTACAAGCAGTTCAGTCATTCGACTCCAGTGCCAGTCATGCAAGCCCATGTGATCAAAAACAGTAAAATCCTATGATCAAAACTCTCGCAATGTCTACCTCATGCCGAGTGAAGCTCAGCCGTCAATTGAAATCGCGCGCGACCGAAACGGTGCGGGTGTTCAATCTCGCGACGTAGGTGGCGTTGCCAGAATCATCGCGGCCCCGGCAGTGACAGGTTCGCCAAGCTTTTCGGGCGAACGACCGCAGCGGATTATGGATAGTGTATAGCCGAATGAGAGTATGAACCGTTGTGCGTCGCCGGCATGCTGTCCGCCGATGCGCGTTTCGGCCCAGTCCGCGAACTCAAAAATCAGAACCGGGGCATGTTCGCTGCGAAGCCGCCGCGCCAGTCCGCGCAGGGCGCCGGCTTCAGCGCCCTCTATGTCGAGTTTTACAACGTCTATGTCCCCAATTGCCAAATCGTCCAGCACGTCATCCAACGGCCGCTGCGGCAGCGTTTCTTGCGAAGGCGCGAACTGACCGCCAATCGACCCCATTCCGAAATGTTGATCTGGAGCCCGATAGAATGTGACGCGTGCTTCCTCCGGCCCGGCAATGCATTCTACGACAGTTACGTTGTGCCGCCGATTGTTCTCAACGTTTGTTCGCAGGATGGCGGCGATCCTCGGATCGGCTTCGACGGCGATGCTGCGAGCCTCTGGCCGCAGCGACGCGACGGGCAGCGAAATTGCTCCGATATTTGCGCCGACATCAACGAAAACACCGCGTTCCGGCAAACAGCGGAGAATGGCCGAGAGCGTGTCAGGCTCGTAGACACCGGCGGCGAACAGACCGAGCGCGATGGGCTCACGCAGGCTCGGAACCGTCAGCCTGTTTCCGAAACGGTCCGATATGCTGGCCAATCGCACATCGCCAAACGACGCAGCCGCCAGCCTTGCAAGGCGTGCCTTTCCGGGCATCCGCTGCGGAAGCAGGCGGAACACGCTGCTTACTGCATCAATCGCCATCATGGAGAAGCAGTTTTACGGCTCGCCCGGGCGCGCTGTCCATTTCAATCTCTGATCCTAGTGGCTGGTAATTCATGTCCTCTTTTACTGCGTGAAACATGGCCTATCTTGCACTCGAACTTCCACACGGACTGTACAAGAACGGCACCGAGCGCCAAGCCCGCGGCCGCTGGTACGATGCCAATCTGATCCGGTTCTATGAAGGGACCATCCGTCCCATCGGCGGTTGGCGCGCGAAAACCGGCACCACCTTGGCCGGCAAGGGACGAGCGATCCTGGCCTGGCGCGACAATGACCTGGTGGTCTGGGTTGCGGTGGGTACGGAGCAAAAGCTGTATGCGATCACGCGTTCGGGCTATGTCTATGACATCACGCCCACCGGCTACAAACCGGGATTTGGCGACGCTTCGGCGGCGCCGGGTTATGGCGGCGGCGCCTGGGGCTCGGGCAATTACGGCAGCTATGCCGGCGGCGCGCCGCCACTCGCGCGCGGATTCGGCGGCGGCAATTACGGCGCGGGCCTGTACAGCGCCACGCCGCCCGATACCGCCAGCGTGCAGCCTGCCACGGTCTGGAGCCTCGACACCTGGGGCGAGGATCTGATCGGCTGCACGCCCGACGACGGCGTGATCTATCAGTGGACGCCGAACGCATCGGTGCCGGCCGCTCCGCTCGCCAATGCGCCATCGGCCGCGGCTGTGGTGGTGAGCGATCAGCGCGTCCTGATGGCGCTCGGCGCAAGCGGTGTGCCGCGCCGGGTGCAATGGAGCGATCAGGACAACAACACGCTGTGGACGCCGGCCGCCACCAATCAGGCCGGCAGTTTTGATCTGCAGACGGCGGGACGGCTGCTGCTCGGGAAACGCTGGCGCGGCAGCGTGCTGCTGTTGACCGATATCGACGCCCATCTCGCGGCCTATACCGCCGATATCTATGTCTATGGTTTCCAGAAGATCGGCGATGGCTGCGGCGCGATCTCGGCCGGCTGCGCGGCTGCGCTCGGCGATTTCGTGGTGTGGATGTCTGACGGCGCGTTCTACACCTATGGCGGCGTGATCGAAAAACTCGCCTGCGACGTGTCGGATTACCTGTTCGGCAATCTCAACCGCGCGCAGGGCTCGAAAGTCTCGTGCTTCGTCAATTCGGCATTTTCGGAAGTGACGTGGTTCTATCCGTCGGCGGCCGCCACCGAAGTCGACAGTTACGTCACCTGGAATTACCGCGAGAAGCATTGGACGGTGGGGACACTCGCGCGCCTCGCCGGCGTTGACCGTGGGCCGATGATCTATCCGCTGCTGGTCGGCGCCGATGGCTTTGTTTACGAGCACGAAAACGGTTTCACCTATCCCGGCTCGGCGAAGCCGTATCTGGAGAGTGGGCCGTTCGAATTCGGCGCCATGCCGTTCATGCCCGGCGCGCCGCCGGTCCCGGGCAATGGCGATCTGGTGATGTATGCGCGGCAGCTGCTGCCCGACGACAAAACCGTGGGCGATGTCAGCGTGACATTCAAAACCAGATTCTATCCCGACGGTCCGGAAACTTCCTTCGGGCCCTATTCCGTGTCGCAATCGACCGATGTGCGGTTTTCCGGCCGGCAATTGCGGCTGCGCTATGACGGCGTCAACAGCGACGACTGGCGCGTCGGCAGCCCGCGCCTGGATGTCGTGGCAGGGGGACGGAGATGAATTCTCGAGTTTTCCCGGCCGTTCCCCGCGCGCGGAAATCGCCGCTGGCGATTTCTCATTCGCGCGCGTGGGCCCGCGGCGCTCAGCCATCTCTCCCGCCTCGCAAGGAATTCGCATGATTCTTCCTAAGGCATCAGCGCAGTATGACGCGGCGAACGAGATGCAGACGCGCGCGGCGATCGAACGCGAGGATGCGCGCAATCTGAAGAAGGGCGGCAACATCCTGGCCGGCAAAGGCGCTCTGGTGCTGACTGCGCCGAATGGATCGCTGTGGCAGATCACGGTGTCGAATGCGGGTGCTCTGAGCGCGACGGCATACACGCTGCCATGAGCGCATCGTCCCGAATTCATGGATTTGTCACAATGCGCCAGTACTGCCGGAATATGATAGAGACCGCTCCATGAACGTGTTGTTTCTCTGCACCGGCAACTCAGCCCGGTCGATCATGGCCGAAGCCATTTTGAACCGGATCGGGACGCCCCAATTTCGCGCATTTAGCGCCGGCAGCCATCCAAAGGGTGAGGTTCACCCGGAAACGATAAACCTGCTGAAGATGCGCGGGCACGACGTCTCCGGTCTGCGCTCAAAGTCATGGGATGAATTCGCAGGCGAAAGTCGCCTGGCCTTCGATCATATCGTGACGGTTTGCAACAACGCCGCGGGGGAGGTTTGCCCGGTGATTCCCGGCAAGCCCGCGAAATGCCATTGGGACATTCCCGATCCTGCAGCGGTGAACGGCAGTCCGAAGGAAATTGAATCCGCATTCCGGCATGCCTATGAAATGCTCGAAACGCAAATCAGGGCCTTTGTCACCCGTGCGGATTGACAGCATGGCGAGGCGCGCCCTCGCTGAGGCGCTGGGGACGGCCTTCCTGCTCGCAACGGTGATCGGCTCGGGCATCATGGCGGAGCGCCTGTCCGGCGGGAACGGCGCAATCGCGCTTCTGTGCAACACGCTTCCGACCGGCGCCATTCTCACCGTGCTGATCCTCACATTTGGTCCGGTCTCGGGCGCGCATTTCAATCCGGCCGTTTCGCTTGCATTCGCCCTGCGCCGCGAACTCACCTGGTCGTCGGTCGCACCGTATATCGCCGCGCAGCTCGCCGGCGGAGTGATTGGCGTATTGGCCGCCCACGGAATGTTCGAGCTTCCCTGGTGGCAGGTGTCGGCGCATGTGCGCACCGGGCCGGGCCAGTGGTTCGCGGAGGCCGTCGCAACTTTCGGCCTTGTGCTGACAATCTTCGGCTGTGCCACCTGCAGCGCGGCGTCCGTGCCTTATGCTGTCGGTCTCTACATCACGGCGGCTTATTGGTTCACGGCCTCGACCTCCTTCGCCAATCCGGCTGTCACAATTGCCCGGTCGCTGTCGAACACCTATGCCGGAATAGCGCCTGCGGGGATCGCGGCGTTCATTGCGGCGCAATTGGTCGGGATGGCTGTCGCTGTCGCGATATCGGCCTGGCTGTGGCCGAAACCATCCCGCATTTAACGCCTGCACCTAACCAATCACTGCCATAACCAAAGCCGGATTTGCCACGCCAAACTCGGGTCAGGCCTCAACGCTTGAGACCATTGGTGAGCCATGCGCACAGCGAAGCAAGCGACAAGCGGGAAACCGGAGACGGGAAATAGCGGGGCGGCCCTCGGCGACCCATCATCTCTCGCTCCTCGCTTCTCGCTTCTCGCTCCCCATAGAGCCTGGATCGAGGCGGCGCTGCCCTATTGTTACGGCACGCACACGATGGAAGATGTGGAACGTCAGATTGCGGAAGGAAGGCTGCAATTCTGGCCGGGTGAACGCTGCGCCGTCATCACCGAGATTGTCGATTACCCGCGGCTCAGGGCGCTGAATTTCTTTCTTGTCGGCGGCGACTTGAACGAACTCATAGAGAAGATCGAGCCGGCGATTGTCGCATGGGCGAAGGCGCTCGGCTGCACGCGTGTGGCGCAGACCGGCCGCAAAGGCTGGGGCCGCGTGCTCGCGCCGCTGGGATATCGGACGACGCTGAGCGTGATGATAAGAGACCTGGCTTGATCGCGTGTTCGGCCGGAAAGGGCAGGAACGACATTCGAGCGAATGATCGGCCGCGTCGCGCAATGGAGTCGATCAGACTGAAAGGCCGAGAGCGCCAATCCCGAGGCGGAAAATCATCGCGTTAGCCGACGACCGATAATGCCGAGGGCGTGTGCGGGTTCAAACAAAAACCCCGCAGGGGCGTGCGCCAACCTGCGGGGTCGTTTTGGGCATCCAGGTTATTTCAACGCGTTGGCGATGGTTGTGAATTTGGCAGACAGGTTTGTGCCGACGGTCGTGACAGCACCGATAATCACCACTGAAATGAGACCGGCGATCAGGCCATATTCAATGGCTGTCGCGCCGGACTCGTTTCCCACGAAGCGGCGAATAAATCTGGACATGGTTTGTAACTCCTTCTCTATGCGCCATGCTCGCGCAGGAATCATGCTATCCGAACAGGCATTTCGCCCAGTTCAACGGAACGTTCGCAGTTTGGTGATTATTTTATTCGATTCTCCCACAACGTTCCGGATCGGCGGGGAAACGCAGCGGTTGCTACCCCTGCGGAATGCCGTGTTCCTTCGGAAACGGCTGGTACGGTGTTTCGAGCGAGTGATGCGATGGCACCTGAAGCAAGCCGCCACGGTGACCGCATTTCGTGCAGCGCGGATTCCGCCTGAGCAGATCGCTCGAAGCATCGGCACCCCACCTGATGATGAACGGTGCGAGCGGTACGGCCACCCATCGTCGGCATCCATTGCAGGTCCACCAGAGCCAGTGCGGTTCCCAACGGTTCAGCTCCGCCAAGGTCGGAACGCTTGACGGCTTCAGTGCACCTTGTCGGCGCGGCCCGGCTGCTTGCGCTCCAATTCGTCGATTGCCTTGACGATCCGAATCCATGCAGCGCAGCCCTGAACATCGCCCACGCCCAATAACGCGTCAGCGCGGTGCGCTTCCGGTATCTGCGTGAGTCCTTTTGGAGAGATTAGACAGTGTCGCTTGATAATTACACCAACCTGCAGGCCGCGATTGGCAATTGGCTGAATCGCGGCGATCTGGCCGCGGCGATCCCCGACTTCATCACCATTGCCGAAAGCCAGATGCTGAAGCGCTTCAAGAAAGCGCTGAGCGAAGGCAAGATGCTGCCGCGGGCCATGGTCTGCAACAACAGCAATTTCACAATCCCGAAAGCGGCGGAGTTCGTCAGTCTGCCGTCCGACTTTCTTGGCGTCGTGTCGTTCACGATCGACGCCCCGGCCAATCCGGCCAATGCATCCCAGGTGCAGCTCGATTATGTCAGCCCGATGAATCTCGCTTATCTCAAGCAGAAGCGGGGACCAACAGCGAGCAACGACACGCCCGGCGTTTACACCATCCTCGGCAATCAGTTTCAGTTCCTGCCCATTCCCGATATCAGCTATGCCGGCGACCTCTGGTATTGGCAGTCATTCACTCCGGTCGCTGCGGCCCAGACCGGCGTCAACTGGATTTTGCAGAACCATCCGGAAGCCTATCTCTATGGCGCGCTGACTGCCGCCGCGCCCTATCTCATGGATGATGCGCGGGTACAGGTGTGGGGCAACCTGTTCACCACCGCGCTGGAGGACATTCTCGCCGCCGATCCGCTGCCCTCGGACCGGCCTTGGCTCAGGATGGATGCCGGCGTCACCTTCCGGCCGAACTCGACCACAACTTTCAATATCAATAGTGGTGACTTTACGTACGGACCCTAGCTTTTGATGCGGTTGCCGCCGCAACCGCGGGCGCATGCGGAGTATCTCCACCCGGAACATCCGTAACCTGAACGGGTGTCAAGTTATCCACAGGCGGATGTTTACGGAATGTTCCCATACAGAGCATGCCGTGCGCGAACAAGACGCGAACTCCGCGTCTGCAGCTTCGCACAATTTGCCCAGTTTTCAATTGGAGGTTCAGAACATGTGCAAAGGTGGAGGTTCGACCAGCACCGTTGATCCGCGGATCATGCAGATGCTGCTGTCGAATTATCAAAACGCGCGAGACATCGCCAATCGTCCGTACCAGCCCTATACCGGCCAGCTCACCGCCGGTCTGACGCCGTCGCAGGAGCAGGCCGGGTCGCTGTTGCAGGCCGCGCCGGTCTTCGGACAAGACGCGTTGAGTACCGGGGTCAATGCGGCAATCTCGGGAACTGAATATCAGGCGCCCTTGATCGGCCCGGCATCGGCCACCGCCGCAAGAGCTCAGCCGGGAATGCTCTCCGGCGTCAGCCAGGCGCAGGCGCCGGTCGCGCCATACAGCACCATGACGGCGTCCCTGATGAATCCTGCTTCCGCCGGTCCGGCAGCTCTAACACGCCCGGTTTCGTTCGATGCCGCATCAGCCGGCCCAGCGGCCAACGCCAATGCGGCCCGGATCGACACAGGTTCACTGCCGCTGCTGGGGGCGCCGAATGGCCTCGCGCAATTGTCGTCCTACATGAATCCGTACACGCAGGATGTTGTGAACAGCACGATGAGTCTGCTCAATCAGCAGAATCAGGCTGCGCTCAACAATACCAATCAGAATGCGACGGGCGAGAACGCGTTTGGCGGCGACCGAAATGCCGTCGCGGATGCTCTGACCAACCAGTATTACGCGCAACAGGCGGCGAACACGCTGGCCAATCTGAACAGCCAGGGATTCAACACCGCGGCGGGATTGCTGCAACAGAACCAGCAGATGGGATTGCAGGCCGGGCAGCAGAACCTGAACGCGGCGCTGTCGGCGGCGGGGCAGAACGCCGCGAACCGGCAACAGGCCAATCTTGCCAATGCCAATGCGCTGAACAGCATGGCCGAGTTCAATGCGACGAACCAGCAGGCAGCGAGTGCCGCCAATGCGGCGGCGGCAAACAGCGCGGCCGAGTTCAATGCCGGCGCGCTGAACAATCTGGGCCAGTTCGATGCCGGGCTGCTCAACGCCGCGAATACCGGCAACCAGGCGGCGCAGAACGCAGCGGCGCAGGTCAATATGAATGCCGCCAACCAGAACGCGCAATTCAACGCGGCCAATCGGCAGCAGAGCAATCTTGCCAATATGGGCGCGCTGAATGCGGGCGCCGAGTTCAATGCCGGTAACCAGCAGGCGGCCAATCTTGCCAATCAGGGCGCGGCGAACCAGATCGCGCTGGCGAATCTGAACACGGCACTTTCCGCGGCGCAATCCAACCAGAGTGCAACGAATGCCGCGCAAAGTTTGAATCTGCAGGGCGCGGGACTGCTCGGCACGCTGGGGAACTCGCAGAATGCCAATTACCTGAGCGGCGTGAATGCGCTGAACGCTTTCGGCGCGCAACAGCAGCAGACGGCGCAGAACGCATTGAATGCCGCCTGGCAGCAATATCTGAACCAGTTCAATTATCCCGTCAGCATGCAGCAATTGCTGAATTCGGCTCTGTCCGGCGGACTTGGTGGCGGCACCGCCAATCCGGCGGCAGCCGGCCAGGCGGCGGGTGGTCTGCTGGGCGGGTTTGGATCGCTCGGCTCCGCCGCCGCGGCCCTCATCCCGCTGCTTTGATTACTCAAAGGAGAACGAAATCGTGGGAATTCTGGATACGAATTATCCGGCGACGGACTCGCCGGGCTCGCTTTCGCCGGTCGCACCCGGATCGCAGGCACAGAAATGGGCCAATGCGCTCGCGGTGATGTCGGCGGGTCTCAAGGATGCCGGCGCATATTTGCAGCACGATCCTGCGGCAGCAGGAAATGTCGCGGCTCTCGTCGCCGCGCGGAAAAGGCAAGCCCAGAATGCGGCTGATCCGGCGAGCTACCTCACTCTGCTCGCCGGCCTGGCGCGGCTTGCCGGCGCCGCACGGCCGGTGAATGTTCCGGGCGTGCCGCTTCCGATTGGAGCGCCGCCTGCAGCCCTGCCGCTGCAAAATGCGCCTGCCCAGATGGCACCGGCAGCCGCGCCGCAACAGGCGAATCCGATTTCCTCCACCCAAGCCATGCCGTCGCAAATGTCCGGCTGGGCCGTCCAGAAGGTGCGCTGATGCCCGTTTACCGTGTGACTTCGCCGGATGGCTCGGCTTACGACGTGACTGCTCCTGACGGCGCGAGCGAACAGGACGCGCTCGCCGTCGCGCAAGCGCATCACAACGCGCTGACGCAACTCGCGTCCGCCGGGAACAGCTCGGGTGATGGCGCCGCCAGTGTATCACCGCCATCCACTTTGAACGATGAAGTCCGGGCGCTGGCACGGGGCGTTCCGGCTGCGGGCGCCTACCTTGATGAACTGGACGCAGCGACGAACGCCACAATCAGCCCACTGATTCCGAACTGGCTTGCCGACGCTTTACCGGGCGACACGTGGAAACAGCGCTATCTCGCATCACTTGCGATGCAGAGGGGAGAAGATCAGGCATATGACAGTTCGTATCCGCTTCAATCACTATTACTTCGGTTTGCCGGAGGTGCTGCCGCAGGTGGCGCAGCGATGAAGGCCGCACCGGCGATCACGCGAGCTGCGCTCGGGATGTGGCCCGCTTCGATGCCAGGGAAGATTGGCGCAGGTGCTATCTCGGGCGGAATTCTCAGCGCGCTGCATGGGTTTGGCGAAGGAGAGGGTGGTTTCAATGAGCGTCTGAACAACGCGGGAAACTCTAGCCTGCCTGGCGCGATTGTTGGATCCTTGATACCGCCGCTGGCACGTCCGGCAGGCAATGACATTGCGAACTATCTGGGTTCGGGTGAGCTCAAGGACGATGCTGAGAAAGCCGCGGGAACCGCTTTAGGCGCCGGAACCGTCTTTATACCACCGCCGCAACCTGGTTGGCTGCACTATATACTGAGCATGGCTGCTGGCGCTAACCCCGCAATATCCGGCCAGCGAGGAAAAACCAATATCCAATGACTCCGCCCAAGCAGAACGACAGTGAAACATCATCAAGCGCGTCTCGAATAAGTGGAGACAATAAACCGTCCACCCAACTCCAAACGATGCTGACCCCGAGCGCCAGCACCGATCCGTAGGCAAAGCCGAGAACACGCGCCAGAAGTGCCAAGCGGCCTCGCGCTTGCGGCTGCCCGGTCGGAAGGGGATCGTTTCTCGAAATCCACCACAGACGCACGCCGAACCATATGCCCGCTACAAAAGTCACAGATGCGATATCAACTCTTGCAGCTGCCGCGTTCGAATGCAGGGCGTAGGATACCCAACCCAGGCGATGGGCCACCGGGATCAGGAGCGGCAACGACAGAATCGCCACAAACCACCGGACTCTCGGTTGTGCGAACACAGCTTCGTTGGGCCTAGGCCGCATCACGTCGATTTAATTTTGGCCAGTCCGCGTAGGAGAACCAAAGGATCGCAACGCCGCCCACGCCTGGCAGGAGAAGCGGCAATATCCACCACAAACTCGCGCCCGTACGACGCACAATTCGCACAAATCCCCACGCGCCCGCTGCAACAGCAACAGCGACGATCCAATGCCAAATGGAAAAACTACCCATTTTTGACTCCTGTTTATGCGGCGACTTTCCCCATGATTTTCAATTATTTTGCTCCACCCAATATTGGGCGATGGACGGTATGCCTTCGGCGCTCAACTCGGACATGAGAGCCGCGGCCAGTGCGACGGATGGGAAAATTACCATCATGTTGCCTCCGTGATCGACAGCCATACGCCGATCGGGCAGGCGTTTGAGATAGCAACTCGGGTACCGGCTTCGGTCGAGCAGACGGCGAACGGCAGCGACATTTGCGGCCTCGAATTTCACCCGAATATTCGGCAGCACCCTGTGAGTGCGGGCACGGTCGGGAAACTGGAAAAGTTGGGCCATGCGTTCCGACCCGGGTCGCGTAGGAACGATTTCGTTCGTGATTTGTTCCAGACTGCCGGGGCAGTTGTCAATCTGGTCGTGGCATGGGTTACGCGACGGCGGCGGCGGGCGGATTTTTCGGCCGCAATTGCACCAGGCCGCGAACCGGATTGGAGAGATAGACCAGCGCTTCGGCGACAGCGACGAGCTGTTCGCGGCCGAACGGCTTTGACAGCATGATGCAGTCGCGGAATGCGGGCGGCAGGGCGCTCCGGCGATAGCCGGTAAGGAAGGCGAAAGGAATGTTCCTGTGCGTCAGCGCCTGGGCCAATTCGTCGGAAATCTGACCCTCGAGATTGAGGTCGAGCAGCGCCGCATCGAAATAGGACTGCTCGACCATGGCTTTTGCATCCGTCAGCGCGCCAGTGGGCCCGACAATTTCGCATCCGGCGCTCGTCAGGCAAGCGCAGATGTCGAGGGCAACATAGGGTTCGTCTTCCACCACGAGAATGCGTTTGCCCTGCAGCAGTTTCGAATCCTCCCGGTCCGAGGGCAGCAGGCTGACTTCGCTTTCCACCGGCCGGGGCGAATTCAAGGCCGGCCGTTCGGCACTGGCGAGCGGCAACTCGATCCGGCAATGCACACCTTCGGGACGGAAATCGAGTTCGGCCTTTCCGCCATAACTGCGCGCTGTTTGCTGAATCAGCTTGGCCCCGAAACCGGTGTCATATTGCGCCCGCACCGGCGGTCCGCCGGACTCGTCCCAATCGAGCACCAGCAAGCGCCCGGCGCCGGTCTTCAGCTCCCATTTGATCGAAACACGCCCGGTCGGGGTCGTCAGAGCACCGTGACGCCGCGCGTTCGAGGCAAGTTCATGCAGGATCATGCCGAAATGAATCGTGCGCTGCGGATCGAGAATGAGCGCCGGGCCTGACCAGGCGACGCCCCGGTCGGATTTCGCGCCAATCAGGACCTGTTCCTCGATCAATTCACCGAGCGATGCGCCCTGCATGCGGGATTCCGTCAGAAGGGCATGGGCCTTGGCCAGCGACTGAATGCGATTGGTGAAGGAATCGGCGAATTCCCGATCCGAACGCGCATGCGCCAGCGAATGACGGCCGATTGCCTGCACTGTCGCAAGTGTATTCTTGACCCGGTGATTGAGCTCGTCGATCAGCAACCGGTGAATCGCTTCGGACTGTTTGCGCTCGCTGATATCGCGGGCGATTTTCGACGCGCCGATCACCCGTCCGGTCGGGCCGTGGATGGGTGAAATGGTCAGCGATACATCGACATGCCGCCCGTCCTTCGCGAGCCGGACGGTGTCGAAATGGTCGATGCGTTCCCCGCGCGAGATGCGCGCGATGATCTCATCTTCCTGGTGTTGAAGATCCGCCGGAATGAGGCGCCTGATCGACTGACCGATCATTTCATCCGCGGCGTAACCGAAAATGCGCTGCGCGCCGGCGTTCCAGCTTCTGACGATACCGTCGAGAGTCTTGCCGACAATTGCGTCGTCGGATGATGCGACGATCGCCGCGAGCCTGGTTTCCGCGGTGATGCGGTCGGTCACGTCCACCAATACATTGATCGCGCCGGTAACTTTGCCGGTCTCGTCACGCATCAGGGCAGGATGGGGCATGAACGCGACGCGCGATCCGTCCGGTCGTTCGGCAATGGCCTGTGCGCCGACGACCGGAACGCCGTCTTTCACCGTCACCGCCATCGGGCATTGGTCATGCGGCAGCGGCGAGCCATCCAGATTCAGGATGCGGTAAGAGCCGCACCAGAACTGGCCGAGTGGTGGACGCCAGCCCCAGAGCTTGGCCGCAGCGTCGTTGTAGTAAGTCAGCCGCCCTTCGGGATCGGTGTGGTACAGCGCCACCGGAAGTGCATCGAGAACGGCCCTGGCGTCATCCATTCGCGGCTTCCAAAAGCATGCCGGGCTCAAACGCCACGAGCGTTAAACAGTTCCATCACGTGGTAACCAGCCGATAACCATTGTTACGCTGCTGCTGCAAAGCAGCTATGATGGTTCCGCTCAACGCTGGGAGGCGAAGCTATGGAACGGTTCATCGCCGGTCTCGTGCAGGATTTCGAGGCCGGGAAAATTACACGACGGCAGTTCTGCGAAGCGGTCGCTTTGGCGGCCACGGTGTACGGTTTTGGCGATGCTGCACAAGCAGCGCCGGCGCGCGGACTGAAGATGCTGGGCGTCAACCACATCTCCTATTCCTGCGCCGATTACACCAAAGTGCGTGACTATTATTCATCCGTGCTCGGCATGCAGGTGCTGAACGACAACAAGAAAAACCGCGCCAATCTCGCCTTCGGGCCGGAGCCGGGGAAGGGTGGTGCATTCGTGGTCGCGCGCAATTTCGGCAATGTGCCGCAGCAGCCGGGTCCGTCGCAGGTCGACCACATCTGCTACACGGTGCCAAACTGGAATGACCAGCGCCTGATGGCGGGGCTGACCGCGGCCGGAACCAAGCCGGTCGACCGCACGCCCGGCGGCAACAGCATCAATATATTCGATCCCAATCATTACCAGGTGCAGCTCGCCTCGATTGCCGGCGAGAACGCCTGGCGGAAATAAGGAGAACGGCCATGGAAGCTTTTGCCGCCGTCAAACTGCAGGAATTCGAGCAGGGCAAAATCAGCCGCCGCGGTCTGATCGAAGCGCTGACTCTCGCCGCCACAACCGTCGCTGCGACGGGTGCGCAGGCCGCCGAACAGGCGCCCGCCAAAGTGGTTGCGGTCAATCACATCTCCTACACCAATCCCGACTACCACAAGGCCGCGGACTGGTACTCGAAAGTGTTCAATCTCGAGCAGGTCAACGATGACGGGAAGAACGTGAACCTGCCCTTCGGAAAACAGGGCACTCAGCCTTTCGGCATCACCGCGAAAGATGTTGGGCCAACCTTCCTGATCTGCCGCACGCGTGACCTGAACGGAACGATCGGCACAACCGGAATCCAGCGTCCGAAACCGACGAATGTGGTCGATCACATGGCCTATACGGTCGCGGATTTCGACCGCGAACGGGTGAAGGCGGATCTGATGGCCATGGGCGTCGAAAAAGTCCGCGATGGCGGAATGTTCAGCCTGCACATGGTCGACCCATTTGGGTACGACGTGCAGATCAGCGGCGTTGCCAACAACGCGATCAGCGACGGCGGCTAGCCGAGCTGGCGTTTTACCTCGGTGGACCCGGAGCGCGAGTGCGCTCCGGGTCTTTGCGCATAACGGAGGCAGCAGATGCGAATCCCCATGAGCGCAAGTCTGAAACTTTCAAGCGGCATCACGCTCTTGATGCTGGCGGGCGTCGATCCAGCGACGGCACAGAACGCGTCAACCTGTGCGGCGCTTGCCGGCATGAAAATCGACGCGGCGCAAATCGGACCGGCGAGCGGCGGCGCGGTGATTGCGTCGGCGGAGATACAGACTGTTCCGGCCGATCCCGCTTCACCGGGCACGACGCGGGAATATTGCAAAGTGCTTGGCAGCGTCGCGCCAGTTGATCCGGCTGCACCGCCGGTGCGCTTCGAAGTCAATCTCCCGCTGCAATGGAACGGGAAGGCCGTGCAATATGGCGGTGGCGGCACCAATGGCGTGCTGATCACGGGTCTTGCGCCGTTGCGCGACGCGCGTCCGGATACGCCCGTTCCTGTCGCGCGTGGCTTTGCGACCTGGGGAACGGATTCCGGCCATGACAACCGGCAGCTTGCCGAACCGCATGCCTTCGCGCTGAACCGCGAAGCCCTGACCAATATGGCCTATGCCGCGTACAAGAAGACGCACGACGTGGGCCTGCGTATCGCCACCGCATTCTATGGCCGCGCACCGTCCAAGAGCTATTTCTACGGCGGCTCGGAAGGCGGGCGCGAAGCCATGGTGATGGCGCAGCGTTATCCGGCCGACTTCGATGCGATCGTCAGCGCGGTCCCGGTGGTGAATTACACCGGCATCAATCTGGTGGAGGCGCGCCTTGCGCCATTGGAACAGAAGGGCGGCTGGCTCAATCCGCAGAAGGTGAAGGCGCTGAAGGCTGCGGTGAATGCGGCCTGCGACCGGCTGGACGGATTGGCCGATGGCGTGATCAGCGCCTACGAGAAATGTCTGGCGAGTTTCGATCCCGCCGTCCTGCGCTGCGCCGGCGGCGCCGATACCGGCAATGACTGTCTGTCGGATGTGCAGATCGAAGCCGATCACGTCGTGCACCGGCCGTTGATCTATCCTTTCCCATTCGCCAATGGCGTGACTTCGTTTCCCGGTTGGACCTATGGCAGCGAAGATCAGCCGGGCGGAATGATTGATTCGGTTACCGGCATGCGGCCGCCCAGCTTCCCTTCGAACGGGGAAAAAGGCGAAGCGGTCAGGTGGGCCAATTACAGCGGTTTCGTCCGGTATTTTGTGGTGCAGGACGCCAAATTTGATCCGCTGAAATTTTCCGCCAAAGAATTTGCACCGCGGCTGATGGAAATCTCGCAGCTGTTCGATGCGACCAATCCGGATCTGTCGGCATTTGCGAACCGCGGCGGCAAGCTGATCATCAAGGGCAATGGCGCCGATTATCAGCGCAGCGTGCTGCAGGAGATCAATTACTACCGGGCCGTGGTCGCCAAAATGGGGCAGGGGCGGGCGGATCAATTCATCCGCTTCTATGTCACGCCCGGAGTCAATCACCCCGGAAATGGTCTGTTGTCATCGGGCGATCCGGTGCCGGCGAAGGTCGATTTGCTCGGCGTGCTGGACGACTGGGCTGAGTCCGGAAAGGCGCCAGGTTCTCTGGTCCAGGTAACCCAGGACCGGCGGCCACCATTCACGATCAGCGCGTCTCGACCGATGTGCCTTTATCCCGAGTTCCCGCGCTATGACGGCAGCGGTGATCCAACCCGGGCATCGAGCTTCCGCTGCGCGGCGAATTAATCCCGGTACGATAGCGGACTGTGTTTTTGTTCAGCGTTCAGATGGCCCAACTGAGATTGGGGCTGGCGATCGTGACCAGGGTTGCGCCGCCGCAGCCATCGCAGCGGCCGGGATATTTGCTGAAATCCGGATTGTGGCCATTGCTGAGAATGCTGGTGACGCGCTGGATATCCTTGCGGGCTTCACCACCAACCCGTGCCGTGATGCAGTCGTCGCAATAACATTGGCCGGGCTGGGAACGTAGCCAGTTATCGACCTTGCGGATCACCAATCGACTGCTCATCGCCTTCTCTCCACCAATCATGTTCTCAAGGGAAAGAGCGGCCCCAAAAAAAGGGGAAAGTCCGCGCTTTCCCCCCTTGTTGGCGCCTGTGCCGGGCGCATCCCGGTTTCTTTTCCGGGGGTTCCCTCTGGCATCGCCGTGGAAACCGTGCCGTAAACGCCGCCTTCCGGCGTGCGGTTCCGTATGCTGATTATCACGCTTGTCCAGTCCGCCTATGCTGCGCCTTTGCCGGAGGAACGCAGTCCCTGTCCGTGCGTTTTCCTGCGCTGGACGGGGGCACAGAGACGGAAATGCCCCGCAAAACGCCCCAGCTTCTTTCCGAGTTGCCGTGCCGCGACGAAAAAGACGGCACTCTCCGCGTCGTCATCGAAACACCGCGAAAAAGCCCCAATAAGTACCGCTATGAGCCCGAATGCGGCACGCTTCTCCTGGCGAGCATGCTGCCCGAGGGCATGAGCTTTCCCTATGATTTCGGTTTCATCCCGTCGACGATGGGCGGTGATGGCGATCCATTGGACGTGCTGGTCCTGATGGACGAACCGGCAATTCCGCTTTCAATAGTCCGCACACGCCTCATTGGGGCGATCGAGGCCGAGCAGAAGGACCAGGACAGCGGATGGGAAACCAACAACCGGCTCATTGGGGTCGCAACCCACGCCCACAGCCACGCGGATGAGTCTTCGCTGAAAAGCCTGCGGCCGCATCTGGTGGAAGAGATCATCGCCTTTTTCGAGCAATACAACCGCCAGCGCGGAGGAGAATTCAGGAGCACGGGGCTGTGCGGACCGCGCAAAGCGAACAAGCTTGTCCAGGCTGGAGAACAGCAGTTTCGCAAAAAACGGCGGAAAACCGGCTAAAACGGGACATAAAATTTTCACGCGGAGGCGCGGAGACCATAGAGATACTGGTGATGCGCTCTGCATGCGAGCTACTTCGCCATCGCACGCTGGCTATCTCCGTGCTCTCCGCGGCTCCGCGTGAGATGATCTGCTATTCTAGCGGGCTTGTTCGATACTCCAGCCGGCGGACTCCTTGACGGAAACCGCATCGACCCGGTTGCCATTGGGCAAAGTCATGACGCCACGGCCCGGGAAATCGCCTTCATAGACCGCGCCGTTGGCGAAGGTGATTTTACCGTGTCCGGACAATTCGCCGCGCACGAAATTGCCCTCGTCGCGGCCGATCAGCCGCCCGTCCAGATACCAGGACAGGACTCCGGTTCCGCTGACAAGCATACCGGTGCACTGTCCCGACCAGGTAATCGACTCGAGCGGCTCGGGATCGGGATTGGCCGCCCAGCAGCCACTCTGCTCATCCTTGATCCAGTGCGGATCCTGGCCGGAAAAGTCCGGCTGTGCGATTGCGGAAGTGGCGGCAATTGCCGCGCCCAACAAAGCTGCTCCGCCAAGCCTGGTCATTCTCGCATTCCCTCACCGCAGCGGCAGATTACCGCTTGCGCGGCCATCGGGGAATCTCATTCACCCGGAGCAGTGCGTAGACGCGGGGACATGCGCGTGTAAATGCCGAACAGCAGGACGAGCAGGACAGCCGCGCTGATTGACAGTGAACCGTGGATTCCGATCAGGCTGCCGAGCAATCCCACCGTGACTCCGGAAAACGCCCGCAACCCCAGCGCCGCCATGTTGTAGAGGCCAATGACGCGCCCGCGAATTCCCGGCGGTGCGTGCATCTGCACCAGGCTCTGCGCCATGGAGTTGAAGGAAAGTTCAAGGAACCCGGCGGTGAACAGCAGGACCAGCGCAACAGGGTAGTAGGTGGAAAGCGCAAAGCCGCCGATCGCGCAGCACCACAGCATGGCAAACACGAACGCTATCCGCGGGTCGGGATTGAAACCGCGAATTTCCAGCAAAATGCCGCCGGTCAGCGCGCCTGCGGCATCGGCGCCAAGCAGCGCGCTGTAAAATAGCCCGGCATTGCCATGACCGAGATCACGGCCGAATTCCGGCATCTGCGCCTGATAGGCGTTGGCGATGATCAGCGCCGTCACACCCGACAGCAGCACCATCGGGAAAATGATCGCGTGGCCGGAAACCGCTCGGGCGGTATCCAGGATGTCGCTGAGCCCGCGCACGGCAGGCGCGCGCGGCTGGCTTTCGGCGGAGCGGAAGCGCGGTCCGTAGGGAGCTTTCCACAGCCAGACCAATAGCGGCAGATAGAAGAACACATTCACCATCAGTCCGTGGATCGGCCCCAGCAACAGCAGAAGCGCGCCGCCGACGGCCGGACCGGCGAGCAAGCCGAGATAACGGGCCGTGGCCATCATGCGGATCGCGCTCGGCAGGCGCGGGCCGCCGACAATGTCGTGGATCAGCACCTGGCTTGGTGGCGCCCAGAATACCCCGGCGAGGCCGTGAATCGTGAGCAGCACCGCGGCGTGCCACATCTCGAGCCGGCCGGTCAGAAACAGCAACGACCACGCCAGCGAGCAGAACATGAACAAGCCCATGCCGATCTGGACGAGGCGGCGCGGATCGACGCGATCGGTCAGTGCCCCCATCGAGGTCGCGAAGAGAATGTACGGCACCCAATGGGAGAGCATGGCGAATCCGCCCAGTGCCGGCGAATGGAATTTCTGGAACGCGATCCAGTAGGTGATGACGTGCTCGATCGAGTCGGCCATCATCGCCATCATGTTGAAAGATAGAAAGGCGCGATATCCGGGATGCTGAAGCGCGACGAATGATTTGGGCGCGGCAGGCGACTGGCTTGTACTGGTCAATTTATGGTCCCGGACGGGTAATGGCCGCGAATAACTGACCGATCCAGATATCGGCGCAGGCTGCCGTGGTCAACCTCGCAATTCGGGCCGATTCCCCCTCAGTCGCCAAGCTTATGCGTGAAAGTCCGGCTGAGCATGATTGAGACCAGCGCGAATCCGATGAAGGCCGCGACAGTCAGCGGCCAATCGAGGAGCGAGAACGCGCCATAGAGAAACAGCAGATATGCCACGATGAGATTCACCAGAGCCCAGAGAATGTTCAATGCCGGCGGAGACATTCCGCGCCCGGGAGGTTTGGCGAACGGCGTCGGAAACGGTGTGCCGGTAATACCGCGGACGAAATGCGGAACGAAATTGGCCGTGAACACGCCGCCGAAAAAGCACATCAGATAATCATACCACGGCATGGCCGCTTATTTGGGCTCGGCGACGGTGCTTGGCTTCGAACTGTCCGCGACCATGAAAACAACGATCTTCAATTTTTCATTCGGGCTGGCATTTCGCGACGTCGAATGCAGCGCACCGGGAGGTTCGTAGAACACGTCGCCGGCATGCAGCGTGCGCGGCGGCTGCCCATTGACGCCGAACTCGTAAGTACCCTGGACGACATAGCCAAAGGTGTAATGGCCGGGATGGCGGTGGGGCGCGCTCGAAACCAGCGGGTCGCGCTGCAACAAGGTCATTCGCACCTCGCGCCCCGGGATGTCGGGCAGCGGCTGTTTCATCAAGTCGACATTGGCAGCACCATTGTCAGCAGCCCGGGCAGCGGGAATAGCGCCGCTGGTCCACAATGAAAGCCCCGTGGCGACAAGTGCAGCTGCTGCTGCGGTGATGGCATGCGAAGCGAGCAAAGTGCGGTTCACCATCGGTCCCTCCCGGGAAATTACGCGGACATTCTAACCGGCAATCGGCAATCTGGCATCCGTTGGAATGGGCCGTCAGCATTGCAGGAATGGAATTTCACGCGGTAAAACTCAGGCTGCGAAATGGGCGGGAGTGGGCATGCAGGGGGAGATCATTGCGGTCAGCCGGGACGGCGAGCACAGATTCAGCAAGGAGAATCAAGCCGTCATCGAGCTGGTTGCAGGATTGGGAATTCGTGGCGACGCACATGCCGGACCGCTGGTGCAGCACCGGGTTCGCGTGCGCGAAAACCCGAATCGTCCCAATCTGCGGCAAGTGCACCTGATGCATTCGGAGTTGTTCGAGGAGTTGGAGGCGGCTGGATATGACCTTTACCCCGGCGCCATTGGTGAAAACGTCACGACGCGCGGTTTGAACCTGCTCCAATTGCCCACCGGAACCAAACTGCATCTGGGCCGGGATGCAGTTGTCGAAGTCACCGGTTTGCGCAATCCGTGCCGGCAGGTCGATGCGTTCCGTCCCGGTTTGATGCAAGCGCTTCTGTTCAAGCACCCTGACGGCAGTCTTGGGCGCAAGAGCGGCATCATGGGAATCGTGCTTGTGGGCGGCGAAGTGCGGGTGGGCGATTCCATTCGGGCCGAACTGCCGCAAGAACCGCATCAGCCACTGAAGCCGGTTTAGGCCCGAGGCATCAAAGCCCACACGCGCTGCGGCGTCAGTGGAAGTTCACAGACAGGAACTCCGATGGCCATGGCCACCGCGTTGGCGACGGCAGCGCCGACCGGAATGATGCCGCCTTCGCCCGCGCCTTTGGCGCCCAGAGGATTGTTGGGCGAAGGATGATTTTCCAGCGATATCGCATGCAGTACCGGGTAATCCGTGGCCAGCGGCAGCAGGTAATCGGCCATTGATGCGCTGACGCATTGGCCGGAGGCGTCATAACGCAGTTCTTCGCTGAAGGTGCTGCCGAGACCCTGAACCGCTGCGCCGATCACCTGCCCATGCAGCGTATGCGGATTGATGATCCGCCCAACATCGTCGCACACCGTGTAGCCGAGAATTTCTGTGTGGCCGGTCTCCGGATCGACTGCGACGTGGACCGCAGCCGTGCCATAGGAATAGGTCGCTTTCGATCCGTTGGAAAAACTCTCCTCCGCCTCCAGACGCAGATCGAAAATCGAGATCTCACGTCCGTCTGGCGCGCGCGCAATACCCTCCTCGATCAGCAGCGCGCCGGGTGCCACGTCCAGCCGCTTTGCGGCCGCAACGCGAAAATGGCCGAGCAGCTTTTCGGCGGCCCTGACAATGGCGCTTCCGCCCATGACTGTGCTGCGAGAGCCGTATGAACCAAATCCCTCCTTTAGAAGCGTCGTCGAGCCGTGCTGCACATGCAGGCGCGTCATCGGCACTCCAAGTGCATCGGCCGCGATTTGCGCAAAAATTGTCTCGATCCCCTGGCCGACGGATGAAGACCCGATCACGATACGAAACTGTCCATTTTCACAGGAGCTGATCTTGACGTGTTCGCGCGGGCCCGAGCCCCCGCCTTCGATGAAACACGCGATTCCGACTCCATGGCGACGGCCGTCAATGAGCTGTCCGTTCAGTCGCGCTTTATCGTGCCAACGGAATGTCTCGAGGCAGCGGTCAAATGTTTCGACATAATCGCCGCTGTCGCAGGAGGTCTGGCCAAAGCCGTCATTGGGCTCGAGCGATGCGAGCCGGTAGGGCATCTCGTGAGCGCGCAGCAGGTTGCGCCGGCGCAGATCCTGCGGGTCGAAGCCATACTGTTGGGCGGCAGTCTGCAACAGCCGTTCCAGGAAGAAGCAACTCTCGAACCGCCCGGGCCCGCGATAGGTGCCGGAAGGAACCTTGTTGCTGAGAAGCGCGTGCGCGCGGACATCGATATTGGTAACGCGATAGGCGCCGGACAGGAATTGCGCCGTATTGCGAACTGGCGTCATGCCGTTCGGCCGCACATAGGCGCCGATATCGACATAAATTTCGCCGCGCAAGCCGGTGATCGCGCCGCTCTCGTCCAGTGCGAGTTCGATCTCGCATTCCGTTTCGCGTGAATGGGCGATCGAAAGAAAATGTTCGCGCCGGTCCTCCGTCCATTTGACCGGATGGCGGAATTTACGGGCGGCAAACGCCACCAGGAAATCTTCGGGGTAGAACTCTCCGCGCGCGCCAAATCCTCCGCCCACGTCGTATTCGATATAATCCACCTGCGTTTCGGCGAGGTGCATCATCCCGGCGAGCGCCCGGCGATTGAAAAATGGCAGTTTCGCCGCACCCGACATTGTCAGGTGCTGGGCCGCGTCATCCCATTCGGCGAGCAGCGCGCGTGGCTCCATCGGTGCCGCCGTCATGCGCTGCACACCAAAACTTCCCCGGGTTATCCGGGCATTTGCCCGGAATGCCGAAGCGGCATCGCCTTTTTGCGCTGTGAAGGTACTGGCGCAATTGCCGGCGTCGGCAAACAGCCGCACCGCACCGGCAAGAGCCGTGTCGCGACCTAAAACGACCGGCAGCGGTTCGATATCGAGTGCAATTGCAGCTGCGGCGTCCTGCGCCCGCTCGGGGCTGTTGGCGAGCACCATCGCGACCGGTTCTCCGGCATAGCGTACGCGGTCGCGCGCGATCACCGGTTGGGCAAATGGAGCAATCGTCGGATTGCGCCGGCGGAACGGTATGACCGGCATTTCGTCGCCGAGATCCGCCCCGGTGATCACCGCATGGACACCGCGCATTTCCGGGCAGCGCCCTGTACCGATCGCAATGATGCGGCCATGGGCCACGGGACTGCGCACAATCGCAGCGTACCATTCGCCGGCTCTGCTGAGATCATCGGTAAATTGTCCGCGCCCGCGCAGGAAGCGCTCGTCTTCGACGCGATGAACCGGATGACCGATATAGCTGTTGGATAATTTCACGCCTGCTTTTTAGCAGGGGATTGTCTCTAAGCAGAGAAGAAATCCCGCACTTGCACAGTTCACACGCACGCGCGCAGTGGCGGCCGGACCCATGCCGGCCACCACTGCCACTGCGGATGACGTATGACTCAGGTCACGGGTTTGGCGTGGGAGCGCCGGCAGCAGCCACCTGGGGATTGACCGGCGTTTTCGATGCGAGTGTGAACGTCACCGTCCCATCCTTGTCGGTCTTGTCGAATTTGACCGCAGTCCCAGTGTTGTCGAACCAGACCTGATATTTCTCGTTCAGGCTGGGGAGATCGATGTCATATTGCTTGGCGGCCACTTGCATGCCGCCGACTTCAACCATCGTTTCCTGGGCCGGGCTGACCTGCATGTTGGCGACGGTCCCATCATCAGCGGTGACGATGGTGCTGCCATCCATCAGTTTAGGCGACCATGGATTGGCAACCCTGACCAGCCTGGGTGCTTCCTCGGTGCCTTTCGGCGTCGTCAATTCGAAATGATTGCCCTGGGCGGCACCATCGACTTGCTCGGGCTTGCCGTTGGTGGTGGTCGTGGAGTGCAGATAAACCAGCCGGTCACCCTGCCATTTTTCGACACGCTCCGAAGTCTGATGATAGGCGCTGATACCAAGAAAACTGACCTTGATGTTCAGCTTTGTCGTAACGGTCGTGTTCGGGCCCTGGTTGTCGATGATATTCGTATAGTTGCCGACATTCCCGTACTTGGAATGATGGACCTGATAATCGAGCTGGTAGGCGTCGGCGAAAGCGGGGCCGGCGCCCAGCATAACGCCTGTAAGCGCTGCACATGCCAGCAGCATGGTTTTCGTCGAGGCGGATCTGGTTTCGCTTTTCAGGCGCATGAGTTCGTCTCCTTGCGTCCTCTCCCGTGGCGATAACTGGACGCCCCGCGAGCGGGTTCCCCGGGAGATGGGTCTGGATGTGCGAGAAAAAAGCCGCCGCACGGCTTCGTGCGGCGGCTTCACCGGCGTTTTGACGCGCCGTGACTGTTAAGGTACCGGTCCCCGGCCGCGGCCAAAGCTCATCAGGAGCATGACCACGAAGATGACCAGGAAAACGAAGAAGAGGATCTTCGCAATCCCAATCGCTGCTCCCGCAATGCCGGTGAAACCGAACAGTGCGGCGATGAGACCGAGGATCAGGAAGGTGATGGCCCATCCTAACATGGGAGGTCTCCCGTCTTGGGGTCTCGATTTGAAAACGCTCTGGAACTCGCCGCGTTGCCCGATTTTTGTCACCCGACAGCAAAGGCCCCGGCATGGCTGAACTGAACCGGCTGTTGAATCGGCAATTCGAAGCACCTTATGGCCGCGCGGTCGCAGTCAGTCCGCTGATTCGCAGATTGCTGGCGCCAAATCCCGGACCGTTCACATTTCGGGGCACGAGCGTAGCCATTGTCGGTCACGCCAACGTGGTTATCATCGATCCGGGACCGGACATTCCGCAGCACTTGGAAGGACTAAAGGGGGCGCTCGATGGGTTGAACGTGAGCCATATTCTTGTCACTCACACCCATCGCGATCATTCGCCGGCGGCGCGGTTCGTCAAGCAGTGGACCGGCGCTCCGGCCTGCGGCTTTGGACCGCCTGCAGTTCAATCGGACGCGGGAGTGGAGGAGGGGCCCGACCGGGAATTTGCGCCCGACATGGTGCTGCATGACGGAGACACCATCGCTGGAGACGGATTCACACTGGAATGCGTGCATACGCCAGGCCACACGTCGAATCACCTCTGTTACGCGCTGCGTGAGGAAAAAGCGCTGTTCAGCGGCGATCATGTCATGGGCTGGTCGAGCACGGTTGTCGCGCCACCGGATGGCGACATGGCGCAGTATTTCGCGAGTCTTGAAAAACTTCTGGCGCGCGATGACGAGATCTACTGGCCCACGCATGGCGGCGCGATTTCGAATCCCCGGCAATTCGTTTCGGCCCTGTTGCAGCACCGTCTGGCCCGGGAAGCAGAAATTCTCGCCGCGCTGCGGGCCGGTGTGGCCACCGTTCCCGGCATCGTGCAATCGGTCTATCGCGGATTGGGTGCTGGCCTGCGCCATGCAGCGGCGCTGAATGTGCTGGCGCATCTCGGCAAGCTGATGGGCGAAGGCAAGGTGCGTGCAGAGGGCGAGGGAATGGCCGCGCGTTACATTCGCCCGTAGTGTCATGGTTTCGAAGTTCGCATGATTTCGATACCGAAAGCCCGTTGCGAACTTCGAAACCGAAACGACACTACAATCCATAGTTTCTAGTGTCCTTTCGATTCTGAAATTCGCGCTATTGCCGATATGGAGAGCAAGCGAATTTCAGAATCGGGACACTAGATAAAAAAACGCCTTCCGCCTGGAGACTCGGCGGAAGGCGTTTTGAAGTTGGGCGATTATCAGCGCATGGCTACGCTATTTGTGTTTTCTCCGGATATCGCCGAAACGGCGCGGCGATTCATGGCCCAGCAGGTTTCCGTGGACTCGGAGCAAACCGGACGCTCTTTGCCGTAGGAAATTGTGGTAATGCGCGATGGCGTGACGCCGAGACTCACGAGATATTCACGGGCGGAAGCCGCACGGCGGGCGCCGAGCGCCAGGTTATATTCGCGTGTGCCGCGCTCGTCGCAATTGCCCTGAACCTGAACCGTGACATTACGATAGCGCTGCAGCCATGCTGCCTGTTTCTGCAACACGGCACGGCCGGCATCGTCGAGATTTGATGAGTCGAATTTGTAGAACACGGTGTCGCCGACATTCACCTGAAAATCCTTGAGGCTTCCGGGGATAATGGCGGCCTGAGCCGGATATGAGACCTGGGCCGGTGCGGTACGCGTGGCCGGCGGCGCAGGCGGAGCAGCCCGGACCGGCGCGGCACTCGCCATCGGCGCTGGAGGCGTGGGTTTGGACGCGCAGGCCGCAATCAGGACGACCGCAGCGCAAATGGCTGATGAGCGAAGAATAGCGGCTTTACGCATTTGAATTGCCCCTGATAATCCGGTTGTGCCTGTTTCCGGCAAATTGACTACGGTCACCTGACTCCGCGCCCCGAAGGGACAGCTTGTTCGGGAAGCGGCTGCGGCCGATGAAGCAATGCCGGGGAGGCGCTTCTGTTCTGCAACCGCTGCCCGAACGCGCAGGACCATAGAGCAGGCCGTCATGCGCGACTGTGATCGTTGTCACATGTTTGAGAGATTTTTTTGCTGGCTTTGAATCCAATTAAGCGGATTAATCACACCCAATGGCCATGACTCTTCCTACGCCGGCGAAGAAACGTTCCACCAGGACGGCTCCAGAAATCCGTGCACGGAGCTTTGACCGCGTCACCGACCGGCCGTCGCAGATCGAAAATTTGCTGTCGCAGAAGGAACAGGACAGGCTGCGCGAGATCGCAACCGTGCTGGAATACCGGCGTGGCGGATTGACGATCTTTTCCGAAGGCGAAGATGCGCATTTCGTCTATGCCATCGACGAAGGCGTGGTCCGCATCAGCCGCCATGCCGAAAACGGTCAGCGCCAGATTCTCGCATTCATGGTTCCGGGAGACCTGTTCGGGCTGCCGGATGGCGGTATCCACGTCAACACCGTCGAGACCGTATCTGCCGTGCGGTTGTACCGTTTTCCCTGGCAACAGCTCCTCCGCATGATGATGGAAGAGCCCCAGCTGCAACTCAATCTGCTTGTGCGCGTCGCATATGATCTGCGGCAGGCGCAGCGTCAGATCATGATTTTGGGGCAGCAGAGCACGGACCAGCGTCTCGCTTTCCTCTTGCTGGATTTCCTGCGTCACCCGGAATTCTACGACGAACGCGACGGCCGCTTGCGCTTGCCCATCAACCGCTTTGATCTCGCGGACTATCTCGGTATAGCCCGTGAGACGGCGGTACGAGCGATCGCAAAACTGGAACGCGATGGATTGCTGCGCCGCATCGATTCCGAGACGATTCAGATTCTCGACGTTGCCGGACTGCGCGCGATGCAGCTCGGCCGCCGCCGCCGCTCCGCAAGCTCGGATTGAAAGACCCGCCGCTGTCATTCCGGCCGCAATAAAGCCCGCACCGCCTCGTCCCGCCCCGCCAGACGGGCTATAATCAAGTGTGGCAAGGGAGGGGTCCATGGCCAGGATCGCTTGCATTGTGACGCTCGCTTGTATCGGCGCCGGAACGCAGATCGCATTCGCGGCTGACGAGGCGGGCAAGGCGAAAATTCCGGTCTTTGCCTTCACTCCCAATACGGGATGGGTCATCGACCGCAGATTCGGCATTGACGATCTGCTCCCTCCGCCCGGCGGCGGGCCTGGGCCGGTGACGTTCGACAAAGCATTTCCGTACCGGCCCAATATGCCCGGACAGCAATCAACCTACCGGGTGGCTGATCTTTCCAATCCCATTCTGAAAGACTGGCTGAAGCCCTCGATGAAGCGCGCCAACGATCTGGTGGTAGCCGGAATGGTGCCATACCGGGCGCGCGAAAGATGCTGGCCGGTCGGGGTGCCGGGCTTTGATGCCTATTCCTGGGTCGAGCCCTTCTATTTTTACGAGCGTCCCAAAGAGATCGTCGTGATCAATCAGGGTGGGCCGGAGATACGCCACATCTACATGAATGTGCCGCACTCGAAGCACCTGAAACCGTCATGGTACGGAGAATCTGTCGGACATTACGAGGGCGGGGATACGCTTGTGATCGATACAATCGGTCAGAATGACCGGACATTTGTCGACAATTACCGCACGCCGCACACCACCAAACTGCACGTGATCGAGCGGTGGAAAATTGCGCCGGATCGGCAGACGGTGGATGTCTCAATTTCGGTAGACGATCCTGGTGCCTTTACGACGGCCTGGACGGCGGTTCAGCGCTGGCGCCGCGTGGAAGATGCACCGATTCTGCAGGTGCCGTGCAACGAGAACAATGACGACCACTTCTCCCAGAGCCTGGTGCCGCTTGCGCGCGCCGACACTCCGGACTTCTGAAGCGGCATGAATATGCGGCCGCCGATCTGACGGGTTTCAGCCTTTTTACGGAGGGCCCTCAGTCCCACGGGGATTTCATGCCCGGGGGCATGTCGCCGGCTGCATGCGGCGACTCTTCTGCGGGAACTGCGGCAGGCGCCACGGATTCGGGCAGGTGTCCGCCCAAGCCCTGCAGAATCTCAATGCGCTTCTCGATTGAGGGGTGGGTCGCGAAAAGTCCGCCAAGGTCGAAGAATGACGGCGGGTTTTCAAAAAACATCTGCTGCACTTCCGTCGGAACGTGCGGCACACTGGGATTGTCCGAGATTTTCAGCAAGGCGCTGATCAGCGCGTCCGGGTTCTTTGTGAGATCCACCGCGCCGGCATCCGCCAGCAGTTCACGGCGGCGTGAGAGTGCAAATCGCAGCAATAACGCCAGCAGATATCCAATCGCCATGGCGGCGGCTGCAACCAGCATCATCAGCGCGATCCCGCCGCCACCGTCGCGCGATCTCCGCCGCGTATAGGCCGTGACCTGCACGCTGCGCCAGAGCAACTGCGCCATGAAGGAGATCATCCCGGTAAAGACGATCGTGACGATCAGCAGGCGGGTATCCCGGTCAATGATATGCGTGAGTTCGTGACCGAGAACGGCTTCCAATTCGTCCCGGTTCAGCCGCTGCAGCAATCCCGACGTGACGGTGATGGCATAACTCTTTTCATCAATGCCGCTCGCGTAGGCGTTCATGGCCGCCGTATCGATGATGTACAGATTCGGGGTCTTCAATCCGCGTGAAATGCAGAGGTTTTCCAGCAGATTGTAGAGTTCGGGTGACTCTTGGCGTGTGACCGGCTGGGCGCCGGTCGCCATATGGATAATGGAATCGTTGAAGAAATAGCCAATGATGATCCAGATCGCGGCGATCCCGAATACGATCGGCCACCAGGAATAGATTGCGGACAGCGCAAGATCTTCTGCGCTGCCCGTCCCCAGAACGGAGGTCAGTCCGAACGTCTGAAACGGATCGTAATAACGGATGCTGCCCGGCGGGCCGATGGTCAGCAGCCCGAAAATGAAAAAAATCACTCCCAGCAGGATGGCGAGCAATAGCGGGAATGCGGCCAGCAGCAGGATGGATTTGAGATTGTTGTTCCACCGGTAGGTAGTGAGGCCGATCCGGGCAGGCTCGGACATGCTGGTGTCCCGATTCTGAAATTCGCTTGATCTCTATATCGGCATCCGGGCGAATTTCAGAATCGAAAGGACACTGACCAACTATTAGTCGCAGTGTCGTTTTGGTTTCGAAGTTCGCAACACGTGTTCTATATCGGAATCATGCGAACTTCGAAATCACACTATGCGCCGAATGATACCTTCGGCGGCTCCTTGACTTCGGCCTTTTCCGCCGCGTCGAGTTCGAACATCGTTGCAGGTTCAAAACCGAACATGCCGGCGAACAACACCCCGGGAAACTGCTGGATCGCGATGTTGTATTCCGCCACCGCGTTGTTCAGGAAACGGCGCGCCGCGGCGATCTTGTTTTCGAGGTCGGTGAGCTCGTCCTGAAGCGCACGGAAGTTCTCGTTCGCCTTGAGCTGCGGATAATTCTCCGCGACGGCAAGCAGATTGGCCAGAGCACCCGACAATTGGCCCTCTGCCGCGCTTTTCTCAGGCACCGTTGTCGCCCGCATGGCTGCCGCGCGGGCCTGCGTCACCTGCGTGAACACGCTGCTTTCATGCGCCGCATAGCCCTTAACCGTTTCAACGAGATTGGGAATCAGATCGTGCCGCTGCTTCAGCTGCACATCGATATCGGCAAAGGCGCGCCGCCATGCCTGACGCAGCGCCACCAGCCGGTTGAACGAAAACACGCCGAACAAGACCAGCAGCGCGACGCCAATGAGGACCCAGATGCCAGTGCTCACGTTCTCGACCTTCTATCGGTCGATTGTGCAACGTTCTCCTCCGAAACGCTACCCTTCTGGCCGGGAAAGGGCAGTGTTATCCATGTGAAATTCTACAGTCTCGCGAGAATTTGCCGTGCTTCGGCGCAATCGGCGGTCATTTGCCCTTTCAGCGATTCAATGTCGGCGAATTGCATTTCTCCGCGCAACCAGGCGATGAATTCAACGTGCAGCAATTCGCCATAGAGATCGCCGGAGAAGTCGAACAGATGCACCTCCAGCAAGGGTACGCGTAATGCGAACATCGGCCGGATGCCAAAGTTCGCTGCCCCCTGGTACTCGCGTCCCGAATGATGCACGCGCACGGCATAGATGCCGAATTTGGGCTGCAGCAGATTGGATTTGAGCCGGACATTTGCCGTCGGAAAGCCCAGCGCGCGTCCGCGCGCATCACCATGGGCGACGTGGCCCTGAACCGTCCACCAATGGCCGAGCAAATTGGCGGCTTGCGGCGGATCGCCGGCTTTAAGCGCAGCGCGCACCTTCGAAGACGAGATCTTTTCACCGTCTTCAATGACGGCGCGAAAAACCGTGACGCCAAAACCCTCCATGTTCCCCATATAGGCGAGCACCGTTGCATCGCCTCCGCGGCCCTTGCCGAAGCGGAAATCCTCGCCGACCACGACATGTGCCGCGCCAAGGTCGCGCACCAGCACGTCCATGACGAAATCCTGGGCCAGAAGACCGGCAATTTGGGCATTGAATTTGACGACCAGGAGATAATCCACACCCGCCGCAGCCAGCAGCTCTGCCTTGCTGCGGAATGACGTCAGCCGGAATGGTTCGGCGTTCGGTTGGAAGAATTCGCGCGGGTAGGGTTCGAACACCATGGCGGCAAGCGGCCGTCCTGCCGCCCTCGCGATATTTCGCGCCTCGGCGATCAGCGCCTGATGACCGCGGTGCACGCCATCAAAATTTCCCAGCGCGATGACGGCGCCTTTTGCTGCGTCGGGCGCATTGCGAACGTGACGGACAATCCGCATCAATCAGCCCGAATGACCCCCATCAAGGGGAGGGATTGCGGCGGGACGGGACCATCACCTGAGTCTCGCATTCGACGACGGTGCTGTTGCCGACCTTGCAGTTACAATCGAAGGTGACTCGATTGCGCGGCCGGTTGATTTCCTTGACCGTGCAGGTTGCGGTGACGGTATCACCAATTCGCACCGGCGACTTGAAGCGTACAGTGGCGCCGAGAAAGATTGCGCCTGCCCCGGGCAACTGGGTTCCCAAAACCGTCGATATGAAGCTTAAGGACAGAACGCCGTGGGCAATCCGGCCACGGAATATCGTAGCCTTGGCGTAGGCCTCGTCAAAATGGAGCGGATTAAAATCTCCGGAGACCTCACCGAATTTCTGCACATCGGCTTCGGTGACCGTGCGGGAATAGCTTGCCGACTGTCCGACCGAGAGATCATCGATGTAATATGCGGCTACTGACTCCGCCATGAAATTGGTCCTTCTGACATGGGATTCTCTTATCCGGCGCTACCCCAGCGGGCAAGCATTACCAGCGCAGCATACGCATGGCTGCCACCGCGCTGAGGCCGTGTTGGTGGAAAAGCTTCGCCAGGGCGGCTTCGTCGTCCTCGGCATGGATGCCGCCGGCAATGAATAGCGCGTCCAGCCCCATACGCCGGGCGCCTCCGATATCGGTTTCGATTCCGTCGCCGATGACGAGAATTTTCGAGGCCGCCGAAATTCGGCGCGCGAGATCTGTTGCGCGTTCGAAAACCGGTGGATGAGGTTTGCCGAAATAGATCGCCTCGCCGCCCATGGTTTCGTACAGCCGCGCGAGCGCGCCGGCGCAGTAAACCAGGCGATCGCCACGCTGTACGACAACGTCCGGATTGGCGCACAGAAACGGTAATCGGCGCGCCAGAAATCCTTCGAGGAGCGGCCGGTAATCGTCCGGCGTCTCGGTATCATCGTCCAGCAGTCCGGTGCAAAAGACGATTGTCGCCTCGTCCGGGCCGCTAAACCGGATGTTCAGACCGTGGAACACGGGGTTGTCGCGCGCGGGCCCGAGATAGAACAATGGCAACTCGCCGTGCTGTGCCAGGCGGCGCACCAGATCATCACGCGCCGCCAGTCCGGACGTCACAATCCCATCGTAAAAGTCCAAGGGAATTCCGAGATGGGTGAACTGCGCTTCGACCCCGTCGGGGAGCCGTGGAGCGTTCGAGAGAAGGATTGCCGGCCCACGCTCTTTGCGAAAACGGCGGATCGCTGCGATCGCATCGGGGAATGCGTCGCGCCCGTTGTGCACGACGCCCCAAACGTCGCTGATCATCGCGTCATAACCCGGCGCGATTTCGGAGAGACCATGGATGAAGTGCGGAGCTGTCACGCGCTAAACAAACTCCGCACCGAAGCGTTTTCCGCCGACGCGCCTACGCTGGAGAGCTTCGGCGGGCGAGCTGTTGGACACTTGGTCCGCCGAAGTCATGACGAAGGCGGAAGTGGTTGCCGGTTCGGGGCAGAAAACGCGGCATTGAGAAAAAAGGGCATTTTGCGATTCAAAGAAATCGCAAAATGCCCTGGCCATGCCATCAATGGACGAGGAACCGCTGCACGCGCTTTCCTGTGTCCACTTCGCCGGTATAGACATTGCCCTGGCGGTCGGTTGCGACCATGTGCAGCCAATGGAATCCGCCGCCCGAATGACCGGCAAAGCCGAAATGACCCAAAACTTTTCCGTCGGCGCGATTCACGATCCAGACCACATTGTTCATGATGTCGGAGACATACATGAACCGCTGATCGGGTGAGAGGGCCATGCCACCGGTTGAGCCGCGATCCAGCGTCTCCGGCGCGACGGTGAATTCACGGACGAATTTTCCAGCCTTCGTATAGACCTGAATGCGGTCGGCCACGCGATCCGCAGCATAGACAAAGCCGTCGCGCGAGACCGTCAGGGTGAGATGACCAAGGAAATCCTTCGCCGGTGGGCCGTTCCGATCATATTTGGCGCCCGGCACGAATTTGATTTCTGACAGCGGTTTGCCATAGGCGCCCCAGCCGCGCTTGAACTTCATGGTGTCCATGTCGAACACCAGGATTCGTCCGCGCAGGTAGGCGTCGGTAACAAAAAGTTCGCGCGCGTTTTCGTCAAATTCGCCGCCTTCAATCCGGCCGACAATCATCGGCGTATCGGCGGGGAAGTCTCCCGGCTTGATTTTGCGAACGTCCGTCGCCACCCGAGGCAGCGTCGCGAGCAATTTGCCGTCCTTGGTATATTTGCGCATCGTATCCGAACCGATCCAGATGTCGCCGGCATTGTCGGTCAGGATCAAATGGCCATCGATCTGGTCCGCCTGATTCCAGTGGTGAAGCAGATTCCCCTGCTGATCGAAAGCGAGGATGCCCTCGGGCTTTTTGCAGCACATCGCGGTCGGCGGATTGAGCGCGGCGTAATTCTCGGTTTTTTCAGGAACGTGGAAGATGGGGTCGACATCAAAATCGCCGGGCCGGTTGAGGACCCAAATGACATTGTCCTTGTCGACGGAAAGGCCAGTGACACCCTCGAAAGTCCATTGGTTGGGCAGCGGCAGTTTCGGCCACGTGCCGTCATAGGTGAAGGATGGGACCGATTTGTCCGGCGCGCCGGTCTGGGCAGATGCAGCCGCCGCAATTCCGGCCGCAAGAACCACCCCAAAAGCGACTTTAAGCGTACCCGTAATATTCATTCTGGCCTCCCGATTGGCGAGGGAACCTATACCGGGTTCCGCAGCCAAAGCGAGATGGCAAATTCGCACCGCTACTTTCGAGGTGACGCAGGCGGAGGTGACCCGACCGGGTTGCTGAATGCGTATTGCCGCACTTCGCCCCAGACCTGCTGGACCGCGGGTGGCAGCCGGTTCATTTGGCTGAGGAACAGTGTGAGGGCCCAGATTTGCTGGTCATTCAGTTTGCTTTGCCAAGCCGGCATGCCGGTCCAGCGAATTCCGTTCTTGATCTTCCAGAACGTCCAGCCGAGCGGGTCGTCCTCGACGCCCTCAGATGCGAGTTGCGGCGGGGCGGGGTACATGCCCTTGGCGATCGGCGTCGCCCCGGCATTGCCCGTTGAAGTTCCATGACAGACGATGCAGTTTACGGCGTACAGTCTGACACCTGTGATCAGGGTGTCTTCATTGTTGGGTATCGGGATACGGCCCTGAGGTGCATTCCTGATGAGATTCGCGCGGAGGGAGTTCCGCGCCATCCAGTTTTCGAGCGGCACCGGCCGTGCATTCAGCGCCGCAGCGGATACCAGACCCTCGCGGCCGACGATCCAGATGACCAGCGCCGCGACGCCGACCGTCAGGATGATTCCAAGAAAAAAACCCTTCCACATCTGGGCACCAAAGAAACCGACCTGCACAAAACGCGCGGGCCCAGCTTTAGTTGGCCGCCTCCCGCGCGGCTGAGTTTCGAGGAAAGTGCAGACAGGGTCGCAGACGCCCGCAACGATGAAACCAATCACCCGGCTTAAGTCTTTGAAGTGATTGGTCGGAGAGAGAGGATTTGAACCTCCGGCCCCCACGTCCCGAACGTGGTGCTCTACCAGGCTGAGCTACTCTCCGGTTAGGCCGGGCCTTATAGCCACGCGGGCCCGCCGCGGCAACCGTCGCGGATGAGAGATTGCCGGTCCTTCGTACAGGCTCTATCTATCGACCCTCCCGCGGTGGGGCGTAGCCAAGTGGTAAGGCACCGGATTTTGATTCCGGCATGCGAAGGTTCGAATCCTTCCGCCCCAGCTCATCATGTGCCGTTCGTGCTTCGGCACTCCTGACAAAGTCCAGCTCAGGCCCGGGATAACTCAGGAATAACCGCACATTAGGTAGGATGCGCGGGTGTCCAGATAACCTGGCAGGAGAAAATATGTTGAATCATTTCCGGGCGGTGGTGCGCAATACCAGAGGCGCCACTGCGATTGAATATGGCCTGATCGCATCCCTGATCGCGCTGGTCATCATCGGCGCGGTCACAACGATCGGCACAAGCCTGTCGAACACGTTCCAAAACATCGCCAGCGCGCTCTGACCGCAACGCGGCGTGCCGCCCGAATCTGCAAGGAGAACGGGATGAAACGGATTTTCTACTGTCGTGAAAAACGCCGTACACGCCGCATCCGCTACAGCATCATCACGTCCGCCGCGGTGCTGGCAATCAGCGCCGCGACGGGTTTGCTGGGGGTGCTGGTTTCAGCCGCCGGCAATCTGGCCGGCGCCCTCTAGAGCAAATTTCTAAATTCTAATCCGGAGGCGGTATCTTCAGTTCCGTGGAGTTCTTGTCGGCCCGGTCGAGATTGAAGGTGATCGAGTCGATGAACCGCCCTGCGTCCGGCGTCGCATAATCTCCGTTGGCCGGCAGCACGGTTGCCCGCATGATATAAAGCCTGCCCTTGGTGAAGTAGAAGGACGCCAGAGCCCGGCCGCCGTTGTTGGGCAGATCCACGGTGATCTTGCGGCCATAGATCGCTTCCTTGCCCGGCTCAACCCGCCCAAATGTATCCATCAGGACTTTTTTGTTGTTCTGGAACAGGTAAGCGCTTTCCCCAAGCAGGTCGGCGCCGTCGGCCTGGGCCTGGGGGAAGTTCACGACCGTGACCCGGTACTCAATATTGTCGTCCACCGAGCGGAACACGGTGGTCTCGCGCGGTCCGGCGATTTCGCCGCGTTCGAGTCCGGGCGAGACTTTCACTTCGCCCGGCGCCTCGAAGGAAAATCCGAGCTGATGGCTGATATAGCTATGCCATGCAGCCTGGGCCGGCGCGGTCATGATGGCGAGCGAGGTTGCCGCCAAAGCTGCGATTGCGATCCTGCGCATCATTATTCTCCTGTTCGCCCTGTCGGTTGGAAATTATTTCGGAAGCGGCAGTTCGGTATCCTCGTCGGCGGCGCGTTCCGGATAAAACGTGATGGAGTCAATGAAGCGCGCGATTTCCGGATCGTCGTAGTCGCCATTGGCAGGAAGTACGGTCGCCTGCAGTGAAATGATTCGTCCGTCGATGAAGTAGAAGCAGCCGATTCGCCGGCCGCCATTGTTCGGAAGATCGACCGTCAGCTTGCGGCCGTAATGGCGATCGAGGTGGCCAAAACTGTCCATCAGCAGCTTTTTCCCATCCTGGAAAATATATTCCGCTTCGCCCAGGAGGGTTGCCGATTGATTGGCTTGTGCCGTCGTATCGATGACGATTGCCTGGTACTGGATATTGTCCTGCACGGTGCTCCAGACGATCGCGTCGCGGGTTCCGGCAACAGCGCCCTTGTAATTCGTTTTTTCAACTTTCAATTCATTGGGCGCCGCGGGCATCGCAAAGGCGAACCCCAGCGTATGGCTGATATAGCCATGCCATGCTGCGGCCGCCGGCGTGGTGAACGCCGCCAGGCCCGCAATTGCCGAAACTGCCAGTGCCGAAACACGCATGGCTCCTCCCATAAATCCTGCGTTTTCCGGGGCATCGTAGCAAAAGCTGCCCGGCTTGACCATTCGTGCTTTCGCCCCGGGCCACTTCGCTTTATAATTGTGCCGGGTTACACAATCGGGTCATACCAACTCTCGGGAGGCTGTCCGATGTTTGTCAAATCGCTTGGCCTAGCAGTCATTGCCGCGTTTGCGTTGAGTGTTCCTGCCTCGGCACATCATTCCTTCGCCATGTTCGATGCCACCAAAAACGTGACGGTCCAGGGCGCGGTGAAGGAGTTCGAATGGACCAATCCTCATTCCTGGCTCCGGGTCATGGTGATGGACCAGAAGACCGGTAAGCCGGTGATGTGGGCATTTGAACTGAGTTCGCCCGCGCGCCTGACGACGATGGGCATGCATGCCGATACGGTCAAAGCAGGCGACGTCGTGTCGGTGACTTTCCACCCGATGAAAGACGGCACCCGCGGCGGCCAATTCGTTCAGGCAACATTGCCGGGCGGCAAGCAGGTCATTCGCGCCAACGCCGGCGACGAAAACGCCGAACAATAATCCTCGCACCCGCGAGCTATAGCCCCGGACGTGCGCGGCACGATCCGGGGTCGCTCTATTGACCAGCCCGGCCCTGCTGCATGCGTCAGGCTGAACGTGAATGATTCGGATTTGTGGCTGCACCGTCTCCGAGCTGCAATTGCATCAGCACCACGTCAACCCAGCGCCCGAGTTTGAATCCGGTGGCGGGAAGCATTCCGGCATCTGAAAACCCCAGGCTGGCGTGCAGGCGGCGCGACGCATCATTGGCGCTGTCGCCAATCAACGCCACCATCTGCCGGTAACCGCGCGCCTGGCACTCGGCGATCAGCTTGCGCATCAGTGCCGTTCCAACACCCTGCCGCAGATGGCGTGGATCGACATAGACTGAGTTTTCGACCGTAAAGCGGTACGCGGCGCGGGGGTTGAATGTGCGCGCACAGGCGTAGCCGATCACCGGGCCGTCGGTCGATTCGGCGACAATCCAGGGAAATCCACCGCGCAAAACGTCGGTCATTCGGGTCCGGATTTCACCCGGTTCAGGCGGTGTTTCCTCAAACGTGCTGCACGATGTCAGCACATAATGGGCATAGATTCTGGCGATCGCCTGCGCATCGTCGAGCTCGGCATTGCGCAGGGCGATTGCCACCGGCGTTCACTGCTTCTGTTTGGGCGGAAAATTCTCGGCCAGATAATTCGCAATCACGGCCTCCTGCTCGGGCTTGATATCGGCGCCCATGGCAATCATGGCTTTCACGACCATGTCCCAATCATCATGCGTGCCGCCCTCGCTGCTGGTGATCGGGTCGAGGTCATGGCAGCCGGCGCAGATCTTTTCTACGACGTCCTTTCCCTGACCGTTCGGCAGGCTCTGTGCCAGTGCGATTCCGGCGGTTAAACCCAGAGCCGCGCACGCGGCGACAGCGGTTACGTGAAGCTGCGTGATCCTGATCATCTTCCTGCTGCTTATTCCTGAAAGTCTGCGTGCGCGGTTTTTAGCGCGAATTCCCGGGCCAGGGAAATTGGCTTTATCGCTCGAAAGAGCCCCGGCAGCGAACACCGCCTCGACCCGGCCGATTTGTTGACGGCTAAAATTCCGGCTTGTCCGCCTTCGGGACGGCGATGTTCTCGCCCGGCCAATATTCCACGATGTTCTCGGCGCAGATTTGTTCAGACCAGGGCTGCAGGCTCCGAAGCCAGGTGATCTGGGCTGTCCACGGCGTGGTGAATTCTTCCGGGTCTTCGACCTTATAGGTCAGCTGCAATCCCTTGTCGGATTTGGGATCGACCGGGAATGGACCCGCCTGTCCGGCGCGTCTGACATGTTTGGCGAGCGCGGCTTTCGCGTCGTTCACATCGATCAGCCGATAGCGCTCCACCAGATGCATCGCGGGACTCATCGGGGTGCCATAGCGATCAACCATCGACACGCGGCTGAGTCGAACGCCGATCGTATCGATCACCAGCGTGTCGCCTTCCCAATGCGCCACCGAGTCGCCCATCGCGGAGGGAACGACTTTGGCAGGATGCGACGAATTCATCCGCACATGGCGGACCTGATCGTCCTGCGGATACAGCATGAGGAGCTCGTCGCCGTTCCAGATGAACTGCACGCCCAATTCGATGACGGCTCCATATGGCGGGGAAAATGGCTGGCATTGATTGGATGGGTCGGGATTTATCCGCCCGCTCAATGACAATTCTCCCGCCTTCTTCACGACTGCTGCGGCAGAAGGCTTGAGAATCGGATTCTTGTAATCGCCGACCAGCGGCAGTGGATCGCCGCCGCCATTCGGAGTGTGGTCATCCATCGGCCGGCGGAGATTGACCAGCGGTCCAGGCCCTGACGCGGGGAGCTCCGGGTCCATTGCGTTGCGCTGCCAGCGGCCGGCAAAATCCGGATGGATGTTGGCAGTCTGAGCCCCGGCCGGCCAGACTGCGAGCGCGGCCAAAGCCACACCCGCCGGCACCCAATTCAGCGATCTATTTCGCATCCACAAATACATTGTCCCAACCCCCCACGAATCACGTTGCCCGGTTCATCCGTTACCGGCAATGGCCCAGCGCATTTTTATAGCGCATCGGACCAATCGCGTCTTGCCTTTGATGCGCCCTGTCCGTCTATGTTTCCCGCCTGGAACAGAGTCGCATGGCAACCAAAAAACCGGTCATTCTGTCGTGGAGCGGAGGTAAGGACTCCTGCCTTGCCCTGAATGAACTGCTGGCTTCGCCGGAGCTGCACGTCGAGGCATTACTCACCACCGTCACCCGCGATTACGGGCGCATCAGCATGCATGGTGTCCGGACAATCCTGCTCGAACGGCAGGCGGAAAGCCTCGGGCTGCCGCTGCAACAGGTCTTCATTTCAAAGGGCGCTACGAATGCGGAATACGAAAGCTGTATGGTGGAAGCGCTTTCGGCATTCCGCGGCCGCGGCATAGATACAGTCGCGTTCGGCGATCTTTTTCTGGAAGATATCAAGGCATATCGCGACCGCTTTCTCGCCCAACATGGAATGACGGGGCTTTATCCGATCTGGCAATGGCAAACCGGATCCACGATTCGCGATTTTCTCGCGGCCGGATTTAAAGCGATCATTGTATGCGTCGATCCGCGGCAGCTCGATCCGGCCTTTGCCGGACGCATCATCGATGAGAAGCTTTTGTCCGAACTTTCGTCAACTTGTGATCCGTGCGGCGAGAATGGCGAATTCCACACATTCGTTTTCGATGGTCCGATCTTCGCCAACCCGGTGCAGTTTGCGAAAGGCGAGGTCGTGTGCCGCGATTCGTTCTGGTTCTGTGACCTGGTTCCGGCATGAGTCACGACGCAGCACAGCGAATTGTGTCCTTCTTGCCGGCCGCAACCGGGATGGTTTACGCGCTCGGCCTCGGTGACCGGCTGATGGGCGTCACGCATGAATGCGATTATCCGCAGGAGGCGCGGCATAAGCCGGTGGTGGTTCGCAGCGTGCTCCCGGATGGGCTAACACAGCGCGAAATCGATGACGCAGTTTCGGCGCGGCTGAAGGACGGACAGAGTCTGTACGAAGCCGATGCCGAAGCGCTCATGCGCATGGCGCCGGATCTGATCATTACCCAGGAGCTTTGTTCGGTTTGTGCACCGTCGGGCAATGAGATTTCGCATGTGTTGAGGGTGCTGCCGAAGAAACCGGAAATTCTTTGGCTCACGCCCAAAAATCTCGACGGTATCTTCGATAATCTGCGGGAAATCGGAAATGCGACCGGTCGCGCCGCGAAAGCGGAATTGCTGATCGCACAGCTTCACGAGGAACTCGAACACATTCGCAGATCAGTGGCCGCTGACGGCGCCCGCCCGCGCGTTTTCTGCATGGAATGGCTGGATCCGGTTTACTGCTCCGGGCATTGGGTGCCGGAAATGGTCCGGTGTGCCGGCGGTATCGATGCCATGGCACGCATGGGTAGCGAATCGGTGCGCGTTGCATGGACTGACGTGCTGGATTATGCGCCGGAGGTCATCATCGTTGCACCATGCGGGTTCGATCTGGAAAAAGCCGCGCGTGAGGCAGATGAAATGCTTCCGGCATTTCCGGGCTGGCGCGACCTTCCCGCGGTCCGTTCGTCGCGCGTGTTTGCCGTGGACGCCAATTCCTATTTTGCGCGCCCGGGTCCGCGCGTCGTCGATGGCACACGGTTGCTCGCGCATTTGATTCATCCCGGAAGTGTCACGTGGAATGATACGTCGGCTTATCGTCGCGTCGCCTGCGGATGACCGCCGTCACGAAGCACTGCTCGAAATGTGGCGCCGCATTTGCCTGTGGAGCGCATGCGTCCGGTTGCTGGTGCGAGAACTATCCGCCCCTGAAGTCGGTGGAAGGGGAGGACTGTCTTTGTCCGGATTGCCTTGCCACCGCTACAGCGCGACCGGCCGAGGCAAGATCACCTTTGGTCGAAGGCGCAGATTATTATCTGGAGGGCGCGGCAATCGTGTTCACCGCCGCATATCACCTCAGGCGCGGTTATTGTTGCGGCAGCGGATGCCGCCACTGTCCCTACAAGGGTGTCAACCCTCCCAGCCGCGCTCGATATTGATGTAAGCGTCGGCGGGGACGGAGACTTCTCCCCGGAATGGCCAGTCCAGCGCGACGATCATAACGATCACGAGCATCAGCGAGGCGGAAAACAGGCCGACCAGCACCAGATGCACCCACAGCTTCTGGAATCCGAAGAAAAAGGTCGAACCGACCGCGAGCGCGCCACCGAGCACAATGATTCCCCAGATGACATTCGGAACATGTCCCGATACGGCTGTCAGCCGTGCTGTGCGGGCCTGATACAGTTCGTTGAGGGCGCGCAGGAACTCCGCCTGAACGACAGCTTCGCCCTGATTCGCCGGGCGAAATGTCACCAGCTGTAAATGCAATCGATCGAGCGGCTGCCATCCACCGGTCGGTGTATCGCCTGTCCTCTGCTGAGGCCACTCGTCCTTGATCACCGTATCGGCATATTCTCGCACCAACTGCCGCACTTGCCGCGCGAAGTCTTCCGGAAAACCCTGCGAGTCGCGGTAGAGATTGTCGATGTAACCAGCTTCCTGCTGCACGACATTGGTGGACGAAGACAGTGTTTCCCAAGTCGCGACTGCGATGAACGCCAGCAGCACTGCGTAAACGACGCCGATCAGCTGGACCATGATGCCGGTCACATCGTTATGCGGTTTCCGCCAGCTCGTTCCCACCAGCCGGTCGAAAATCAGCAGACCGCCGCATGCAGCAACAATGGACACCGCGACGAAGATCGATCCCCAATACCAAGAGGGATTGTTGTAAATCCAGTCAATTAACCAATTCACCCGCGTGTTCTCGCTTTTTCCAACGCCAAATTTTCGGCTTCCGATGCGCTGGAGGATATCCGGCTTGCGAGAACAGATATCAGCCATAGTGCCGCAGCGACGCCGACCAGCGCCATGGCCCAGCGCAATGCGCTGGCGACACCCGCAGCGGTAAGCTCGGGCCATGGAAATTGCTGCAGCACTTCGAAGCGGTCCCCCATCCAGTGCCACGCCGTGTGGCCGACGATAACCGACAGGATGATCGTTCCCATCCGTTCGGCGACAACATATCGAAACAGAAGATCGAGTACAGGAACGGCGAGCATCAGCACAAAAATTTGACCCAGCTCAACGCCGATATTGAAGGAGAGCAGCGACGTCAAAAGATGCGACCCGGCAAATTGCAGCGTCTGTTTCAGACCGAATGAAAAGCCAAAGCCGTGCACCAGCCCAAACATGAAAGTAATGATCCATCGGCGCTTCGGTCGCTCGACGACGATGTTTTCCAGCGCCATATAGAAGATCGAAGTGGCGATCAGCGTCTCGATCAGAGGCGGAAACCACTGCGCGTCCGGGGCATAATTATACGCTGATCCAATCAGGGTGATGGAATGAGCCACCGTGAATGAGGTGACGATCGGGATCAGGGTGCGAAGGCGGCGGAACGGTATCACGAGGCAAAGCAGAAACAGCAAATGGTCCGTGCCATCGAGGATGTGGAAGAATCCGAACTGCACGAAGCGGACCGCCGCCTGCGTCCAGCGCGGGTCCAGCCGCACGAGGCCGGCATCGCCCAGCAGTTCGAACGGCCGGACTGCGCCACCGGGCGGCAGGAAACGAAGCGCGGTTACCTCATGCTGCGCGAAGCGGTCGAATGCCGCGTGAATCGAAAACAGCGAATGATCCGATTCAATCGGATAGTCGAACAGCACATCGAGAATGCCCTGTTCCCAATAGATATTGGTCTGCGGCGATAGCGGCGGGCCGGTGACATGCGCGACTGCAGCATCATAGCTGGCGAATGACCGATCCGAATCCAGCGACATGCGCGCGGAGACAATCCGCGGGTTGAGCAGCAGCCGGTCGCCCTCGAATAATTCCATATTGTTCGACAGCGCGATCGTTGCCGCGTCGCGCAATGAGCGGTCGGCTTTGACGAGGTCGACGAAATCGTGGTCACGACGCGGGAATTCGATATCCGTGACCGCCTTCAGCGGCAGCCGCATCAAAACATGCAGCACGTGACCTTCCGGCTTGACGAAGGCCTGCACCGTCACATCGTTCGGAATGTCGTGCGCCGTGGCAACGCCAACCGGCAGCAATAGGGCAATCACGAGTGCAGCAATCAGCAGCGCCCCGTAGACGCGCGGAGTCGGTCTTGCGCGAACGATACTCCGCAACGCCACGATGTGTTTACCGTCCGGTCGGCCAGACGACACCCTGACGGAGAGTCGTTACGGGGGCCATACCCTTGTACAGGAATCGCTGAACGCGTTTACCTTCGTAGGTTTCTGTCGTGTACAGATTGCCCTTCGAATCGATAGCGATGCTGTGCACGCCGTAGAACTCGCCCGGCAACCGTCCCCCGTCGCCGAATGAAGTCAGCTCCTTCAGCGTCTGGCGGTCGATGATCTTGACCCGCTCGTTCACGCCATCGGCCATGAAAATGAAGCGCTGCTGCGGATCCTTGGAGAAGGCAATATCCCACACCGACCCGGCATTCTTCGTATTGGTTTCGAAGAACGCTTCCTTGATGAATTTGCCTTCCGGAGTGAACAGTTGCAGACGGTCGCCGACGCGATCGCAAACATAGATGATTCGATCGGCCGACATGTCGGCGCAATGCACTGGGTTGTGGAATTGCTGCGTCGGCGGCGCTGAAGGGTCATAGGCGGGAAGCGGCGTGTCATCCGGACGATTGCCGTAAGCGCCCCACCAGCGCTTCATCTGTCCGGTGTCGGCGTCCAGCACCGCGACGCGTTTGTTCAGATAGCCATCGGCCACATAGGCTTCATTGGCCTGCTGATCGACCCAGATTTTCGCCACGCGGCCAAAATTAAGCGGGTCATTGCTGTTGCCGCGGAATCCGGCAACCTGGCCTTCACCCACGCCGGCCGCCGCATTCGTATCCCGGCGCGCGCCTTTTTTGCCCACCTGCAGAAGGAATTTGCCGTCCTTGGTGAATTTCAAAAGCTCCGAATCCGCGGCGCCGTTGCCCCCGATCCAGACATTGCCTTTGTAATCGATGAAGATGCCGTGGTTGGAATCCGGCCATTCGTAGCCTTCTCCCGGTCCGCCCCAATGGCGCAGCAGATTGCCTGCCTGATCGAATTCCAGAACCGGAGGCGCGCCGGCGCAACATTCACCGTCGCCGGTTTCCAGCGGCTTCTCGTTGCGCGCCAGCGTCGCCGAACTGCGATGGATGATCCAGACATGATCGTCCGTATCCACCCAGACGCCGATCGCCGAACCCAGCACCCAGTGATTGGGAAGCGGCTTCGGCCACAGCGGATCCACTTCAAAGCGTGGCGCCATGACGGCGCCCTGCGTCTGTGCCGCGGCGGTTCTGTCCATGACCGCCTCACCGGCGGCGAGCGCCAGCAGGATTGCGGCGAAGCCGCCGCCGATCCAGAAATTGCGTGAGCGAGTCAGATTTTTCGGCAGGCGCATAACCCCCTCCCCGGGTAGTTGCGACGCGCCAGCTTAGCAATTTCACGAGGTATAAGAAACCGGCTGGCGATACTTCGCCAACCAATTCTGCCGGAATTATCCGCCCTGTTGTCCCTGCGCGTTGGTCCCAGGACGTGCGGGTGCGAATGCGCCGTTGTATTGGTCGCGTGCTCCGGGCGGCGCCGGCGTCATCGGCGGCAATGGACCGATCACCTCTTCCAGAGCATGACGGGCGCACAGTTCTTCACCGCCGGCGCCACCGCCGACACCGAGTGCGCCGATGAGCTGATCATTGACAATGATCGGATAGCCGCCCTGCTGCGGATTCAATCCGAACTGCGTCATGCGCATCTGCGTCGGCAGATCTTCGTAGGAACGCGCCGCGATGATACGCGAGGGCTCGCGTGTGAGCAGCGCAGTGCGGGCCTTCTCTTCAGCGGCTTTCTGGTTGAGATAGCTTTGTCCATCCATGCGGTGCTCGTGAATGATCCGACCCGCCGTATCGAGGATAACAACGGTCGCGGTAGCGTTGTGCTGGCGGGCGAAATCTTCGCAGGAATGCGCGAGCTTTTCGGCAACTTCTGCCGAAATGGTCATGTGGTCATGAACGCCGAATTTCGATCCGCTCTGGGGATCGATCAGCAACTGCGGCGGCACCGGTCCGGAAAAGGTGAATGCCGGCGGTTTCGCGGCCTGCTGCGCGCCATATGCGCCTCCGATCAACGCAAGCGCGGTGCCGGCCATGATCAAAATGCGTGGTGTGCGGTTCATGATGTCCTCCCTGCGTCGCCGCAATGTGAAATCGCGGCGCCAACGTCAGGTAAAGGATAAGAAAACCCGCAACTTGCGTCCAGACGCGATGCCCGTGGATTCACACGGGCGTCCGATGCCGGCTTCTACTTTTTTGCTTTCGTGGCCGGTTTTTCGGGTTTGTCGGTGTCCAGCGGTTTCAGCAGCGTTTCGCGCTCCGCGACAAGCTGATTCACCTTGTCTTCCGGAAGCTTAAATGCCCAACCACCGAGACTGGCGTTGAGCTTGTCCACCTCCGGCTGGACTTTCGGATTGATCGCCGCAGCCGTGATTCGCGCCCAGTGGTCCGTGCCTTTGGTTGCGATCTGAACGACGATGTCCAGGCCGTCAAAAGTATGCGTGGCCGACTGTGGCGCCTTGGCGAAATCGAACTGGTCCTCTTTGGCGACATCATCGAAGGTGAAGCTGGCAATTGCGCCGGCAACCCCGTCGGGTGATCCGTCAAACGACAGCGCCCGTCCCATGGGCATGTCGAGCAGCTTGAAATCCGGCTGATTCTTGGAATCGCGCGACAGATTATAGGCCGGACCTTTCGCGGGCGTGACACTCGCGCCTTTGATGCGGTCGCCCGGGATATTCAGCACGCTGCGATCCAGCCAATCCGTGACATTGGTTTTCAGCGTCAGGCTGCCACGGGCGAGCCAGGACTGGGTCTCGTCCGGGTGACGCACATAAATCGCATTGCGGCCGAGTTCGTCTGCCGCGCCTTCGGTGTGACCTGTCAGCAATTCGCCCATCGGTTTGCCGGTGTTGTCGGTGAGCTTGACGTCGGTTGCGTCACCGCCTTTGTCCGGCGCAACCAATCCGACATAGCTCAGCAAATCCGCGCGGCTGGTTTTGGGCTCCATGATCGTCAGATCGGCGAGTCCCAGCGCGGTCGAGCGCACCTGCGACGGGTCGGCCTCGAAGCCGGCGCGTTCGGGAATAATCCATTTGCCCTTCTGCAGCTCGACGTGAAACGTACCCGACTTCGTGGTGATTGCGATTTCACCCAACTGGGTCAGCCGGTCCGTCAATCCGGGAAAGAACGGGCGCGGCTGGAATTGCGGCGCCGTGCTCAGCGATTGCTGAAACACCGCCGCCGCGGCCAGCACGATGGCCACGCCAGTGGCGCCGAGAAGAATGTTCAGTTGCCGCCGTTTCGGATCGCGATGGATTACAGCCGCGTCTGCCATGTCACATTCCTCTTGCCCGCGCACGCCGGCGTCGGCGAAGCATGGAAAGCGCAATCGCCGCGGCGCCGATCAGGATCGGGACCAATGCAATATTGATGAAGGCCAGCACGTTGCCCAGGCGTTCGACATTCTGGCGCAGATTTGCCTGCACCTGCCGCAGCGATGAACGTGCGTCGACCAGATCGTGCCGGAATTTGTCGATCTGATCCTGCTGCGCCTTGTTCAGCACCGGCGCGCCACCCTGCGACTGGGGATTTTGTCCCTGCAATTGTTTCAGGGTCGCTTCGGTCGCCGTGACCTTTCGCTGCAATTGCTGCTCTTCGGAGAGGAAACGCGTCTCTGCGTCACGGCGAATCCGGTCCACGACCAGGAACGGCCGGGCCGAACGTTCGCGTGTACGCAGACTGATCAGATCGTTCGAACCCATCATGTTTTCGACGGCATTCATGACCAGTGCGCCATTGTCCGCCGAAGGCACCGCGACCCGCTGTCCCAGCACGTTCTGGACCTGGACCCAGAACCGGTCGTCCAGCATGTCGCTGTCGGAAAACACCAGGACATTGATGTTCTGGGAATCCTTGATCTCCGCCGGAAGCGACGGCGTCGTGGTCTTGTCGGCAACAGTGGTGGCGCCATCGGCCGATTTTGCCGCGGCCGCCGGCGGGCCATTCGGAAAGGCGGTCTTCGCCGGTCCCGAAATGCGGGCGCCGAAGACGTATTTCGCGCCGGTCGGCTCGAACCGCCGCAGCAGATCGGACGGATTCTGCGTCACCCGGACCTGAATCGAATCGAGCAGGCCTGCCATCGAACTGCTGGTGAGCAGCGGCAGGAACCTGGTCGTGGCGCCGGCATGCTGTTTCAGCGCCCCGGCGCTCGCCATGTTGACCATCTGAAGATTGGCGGTCACCGGATCGCTGCTGTTGAAGTTTTCCGGCGTCAGCCTCAGCCAGGCGAGATAATCCAGTACCTGCGGCTGGCCGTTCTGGCCGTTCACCTGAACCGGCTGCGCCAGTTGCGCGTCGCCCACCACTTTGGTGGGATCGAAATCCACGCCCCAGGCCGTGAACAGCGGGCCCAGCGTCGAACTGGATTTATCGCCCTGGTCCTGGATGCCGGGCCCCTGCTGCGCCGATGACTCGGACAGCGGATCGACAAACACGATCGCATGTCCACCGCGCAGCACGAACTGGTCGATCGCGTAGTTGACCTTGTTGTCGAGATTGGCCGGGTGGACGACCAGCACGGTCGAAATATTCGCCGGGATGCGATCCGTCGTCATCGGATCGAGCATCTGGACGTCGTAGATGTCCTTGAGCTGCTGATAGATGGTGTAGGGCTGCGCGTTGCCCGACAGCGCTGCCTGCAAACCGCCCGCGCCGGCTTCCAGCGGCAGCGTCGAGATGATCCCGAGCTTCGGCTTCTGCGGCAGTGACAGTTTGTAGACCAGCGAGGTCAGGTCATATTCGAGGTAGTCTTCGCGGGATTGGTCGAAGAACGGAATGACTTCATGGCCATTCACCGAATTGGTGCCGACCAGACCGAAATAAACATTGTCGCCATCCTGGGTCGGCGCGCCGGTCAGCCCCTGGGCCACTGCGTCATCTTCGGCCGGCGTAAACGGCTTCGGATCGATCTCTTCGAACCGGACCTTGCCATTTCCGAGTGAAGCATATTGCTTCAGCATGTCGCGAACGCGCTGGGCGTAGGATACCACCTGTGCGTAGCCGGTGGATTGCTCGCGCGAGAAGTAGAAGCGCAGCGTCACCGGCTCCTGCAGCTTGGCCAAAGTCGCCCGGGTGCCGGATGACAGTGTGTAAAGGCCGTTCTGCGTCAGATCGAGCTGTGCCGAACTGAGCCAGGAATTGGACACGATATTGATCGCGACAAACAGCACGACGCCGAGCGCAATCGTGATCAGGGCAGAGCTTCTGCGGGAGAGATTTTTCATCAGTTCGACTTCTTCAGATCGACCAGCACGACATTGACCGTCAGGAACAACACGATCAGGGATCCGAAATAGATCAGATCGCGAAGGTCGATGACGCCGGACGAGATCGCCTGGAAATGGGTCAGAAAACTGAACCCGGAAATCGTATTGACAAGCAGGACCGGCGCCCAGGCCTGAAAGACATCGAGCACCAGCGGCGCGCCGGAAATGGTGAACAGGAAGCAGACCACGACGCTCACCACGAACGCGATCACCTGACTCGTCGTGGTGGCGGAGACGGCAGCGGAAATTGCGAGATAAGCGCCGGCCATCAGGAAACTGCCGGCATAACCGGCAATGATGACGCCATTATCCGGATTGCCGAGATAATTGACCGTCAGCCAGATCGGGAAAGTCAGCAGCAGCGCAACGCCGGTGAACGCCCAGGCCGCGAGAAACTTGCCGGCAACGCTGGCCCATACCGGCACGGGCAGTGTCAGCAGCAATTCCATGGTGCCGAGACGGCGCTCCTCGGCCCAAAGCCGCATGCCTACGGCCGGAACGAGGAACAGATAAAGCCAGGGATGGTAGCCGAAGAAGACGCCGAGATTGGCGACGCCGTTATCGTAAAAATGCCCGACATAGAAAGTGAAGGCGCCCATCGCAAGCAGGAAGATCACGATGAACACATAGGCCACGGGGGTGGCGAAATAGGCGGTGAATTCCCGTTTGAAAATTGCAAAAACCTGTCTCATGCGGCGGCTCTTTCACGTAAGCGCTCGGCATCCGGCGTTGTGATGGAACGGAAAACCTCATCGAGCCGGCCGGCCTCGGCATAGAGTTCGCGCACGTCCCAGTGCTCGAACACGGCCACCTGGCTGACCTTTTCGATGATCAATTCATTGGCTTTCGGATAGGCGGTCAACGTCGCCATCTCTTCGTTGCGCGACACAATTTCAACCGCAGCAATCCCGGGCTGGCGGCGCAGCATGGCCGCCGCGATGTCTGCCTGCCGGACGGGCAGGGTCAGCGTGACCGCATTATGATGCCGCGAACGCGCCAGCAGACTGGCGGGCGTACCGTCGGCGACGATCCGTCCACGGTCGATGATCACAGCGCGGCTGCAGATGGCGTCCACTTCTTCCAGCAAATGGGTGGAAACGATGATCGCCTTCTCCGGCGCCATTTGCCGGATCAGCTGCCGCACGCTGTGCTTCTGGTTGGGGTCGAGACCATCGGTCGGCTCGTCCATCACCAGCACCGGCGGATCGTGCAGGATGGCCTGTGCCAGCCCGACGCGGCGTTTGAAGCCCTTGGACAATGTCTCGATCGGCTGATCCAGAACCGGTTCGAGCTCGGTGCGCGCGGCGGCATCACCCGCGCGGCGCTTTGCTTCTTTGCCCCGGAAACCCCGGACTTCGGCGATGAAGCGGAGAAACTGGCGCGGCGTCATATCGCCATAGGCGGGCGCGCCTTCCGGCAGATAGCCGAGCGCCGCCTGCGCCGCAATGGTGTCCGTTTCCACGTCATGGCCGCAGATCGACACCCGCCCGGAGGTCGGCGTCAGATAGCCTGCAATCATTTTCATGGTGGTGGATTTGCCGGCGCCGTTGGGGCCGAGGAAGCCCAGCACTTCGCCCTTTGCAACATTCAGATCGATGCCCGAAACAGCAGCAATCGGTCCGAAATTCCGTGTCAGTTTTTCGATGACGATCATGACCTTCGCATTTCGTCGGAGGCGCGGCGGCGATCTGCCGCAAGGACGCGCGAATAGGCCAAAGGGTGTAAAAAAAACGAGTCCCCCCCGCAACCCCACTCAAGCGATTGTGCGGCTTTGCCGGGCAATCGGATTGAATCGTGCTTTTGAAGCAACGGCGCAAATAAACGATTTCCGCCAAGCCAATAAAAAACCGGCCCCCAAAAAGGGGCCGGCGAGGCCAATCCGAAAATTCGTCTGTTGTTTTTGAAAAGCCGGCCGGCGGAGTCACCCGGCCGGCAGGGGCTGGGGGGCTGGGTCAAACTCCCGGTCGGGACATCTCTCACCGGCTGGCATCATGCAGAATGATCCTGCAAAGGGGCGGTCGAATGGTCCCAATCGGGCAATTTAGGGGCGAAAATTCACCCCTGCGTGAAATCTTTGGACAGACGCCGGTGAGTTGGTGAACCCCTTGCGGGCGCGCACAGGAGGACTAGACTTTTCTCCTATGAGCGATGAACCCATAGCGTTGCACCGTGCGGATATGCCGTCATCCGCACGGAGTGTTTCCTGGGGCGCGAATTTCAGCTCCAGCGGCGGCAGCAATTTCCATCCCGATTATCGTGATCTCGTCCGCTTCGATCACCGCGAGCTGAAGCGGATTCTCGATCTCTATGGCGCCATGGTGATGGCCGGCGAATGGCGCGATTACGCCATCGGCTTCGGCGGTGACGCCGCGGTCTTCGCGGTATTCCGCCGCTCGAGCGAGATGCCGCTTTACACGATCGAGAAGCGCCCGAAGCAGAAAGACCGGCAGGGGCAATATGCGATTGTCGCCGCGGGTGGCCGCGTGCTGAAGCGCGGCCATGATCTGGCAGCCGTGCTCCGTGTCTTGCAAATGAAGCTGTTGAAGCTCGTCAAATAAAAAAAGGCCCGGGAAATCGCCGGGCCTTTTTGTCGTTACGCGCTTTGCGTCAGCGCCGGTCGCCAAACAACCGGAGCAGCATCAGGAACAGGTTGACGAAGTCGAGATAGAGCCGGAGGGCGCCCATGATCGCCTTCTTGCCGGCAACCGTTCCGTCGTCGCCGACATAGTAGCTCTCCTTGATCGACTGCGTGTCATAGGCGGTCAGGCCGGTGAAGATCAGCACGCCCGCGACCGAAATCATCCATTGCAGGGCGGTCGAATGCCAGAACATGCCGACCAGCGATGCGATGATGATGCCGATCAGGCCCATGAACAGGAAGGAGCCAAACCCGGTGAGGTCGCGCTTGGTCGTGTAACCCCACAGGCTCATCGCGCCGAAGGTCGCCGCGGTGATGAAGAAGACCTGCGCAACGCTGGCGCCGGTGTAGAGCAGCAATACCGGCGCAAGGCCGATGCCCATCAATGCCGCATAGCCCCAGAACACGCTCTGGGCCGTCGCGAAACTCATGCGCTGGATGCGGAAGCTCAGCCAGAACACCAGTCCGATCGGCGCGAACAGCGCAATCCAGCCCAGGATGTTCATCTGCACGCCGCCGAACGGCGTCACCTGGAAGAATACATTGCGCAGCGGGGTTTCGGCGGCCAGCCACGCGGTTGCGCCGGTGAGCCCGAGACCCACGAGCATGTAGTTGTAAACACGGAGCATATAGGCCCTGAGGCCTTCATCGACCGCAGCCGTGGCTGCTGGGTTGTAGCTCCGAACCCGATTGTCGTATTCGGCCATTGTGGCAGTACTCCTGCTGATTCCGTTCAGAATAACGCGCCTAATATCGGCTTTCGCATCCGCAACATCAAGGCACGGAAGTTTGAAATAAGAAGCTCAACTTGATGAAATCTTCCTAAGGATTCCGCAGCTTTCCGGCGGGTTTTTGCGATAGCGCCGCAAATCCTCCCGCCAGCCCCAGCACGATGGTTCCGACGGCTCCGCCCGCGATGGTCAGCACGACGGCGGCGCCTGAGAAGACGAACGGCACATCAAGCACGAAATAGGCGATTGCCCAGGATGTGATTGTGCCGATCAGAAGTGCAGCCAATCCGGAGAGCGTGCCGAGCAGCCCGTATTCGGCGGCATAGATGCGCGCAAGTTTCCCGCGCGTGGCGCCAAGCACCTTCATCAGCACCGCATCGTAAAGCCGCGCGCGATGGCCATTGGCGATTGCACCGGCCAATACCAGCGCGCCGGCGAGGATCGTCACCAGGCTGGCAATTTCAATGCCGTTCGCCAAGGCCTGGAGCATCTCACCCAATTGGGTGAGCGAATCGCGGACGCTGACAATGGTGACGTTGGGGAAGGCGCGCGAGACGGCCGCAAACATCGCGTTTTCCAGCCTGGGCGCGGTCCGCACCGTCGCCAAATACGTATGTGGCGCGCGATCCACCACGCCGGGCGATGTCATCAAAACGAAATTCATGCCGCCGCTGCGGAAATTGATGTCGCGCAGATTGAAAATCCGCATGTCGATGTCGCGGCCGATGATGTTGACCGTGATGCTATCGCCGATTTTCAGCCCCATGCCCCTCGCCAGATCGCGGTCAAACGACACCAAAGTCGGCCCGTGATAATCCGCCGGCCACCACTGCGGACCTTCGACGACTTTGGCGTCTTTCGGCGGAGTGGTGGCATATGTCACCGCGCGATCGCCGTTCACCGCCCATTTCGAATCAGCTGCGATATGCGCTTCCGCGACGGGGATGCCGTTCAGTTTGACGACGCGGCCGCGCAGCATCGGTCTCGCGGTGAAATCCGCCGTATCCGGAAAACCCGTCATCAGTTTGGTGAAGGGCGCGATCTGATCCGGCTGGATATCGATGAAGAAGAAGCTCGGCGCATGTGCCGGCAACTGATCCTGCACTTCGGCTTCTACGCTTCCCTGAGTCAGCACGACCGCCGCGAGCAGCGTCAGCCCCAATCCCAGTGCGACCATGGTGCCGGCCACCGGCGTGCCGGGACGCGTCAGGCTGGAGATCGCCAGTCTGACCGTCTGCGGCCGGTGCATATTGAGCCGCGCGAGTGCCAGCCGCAGTCCGGCGGCTGTCAGTCTCAGCGCGACCAACACCGCGACCGCGCCACCGAGGAATGCAAGGTTGAACAACCGGTTTGGCGATTCCAGCGTCGACAACCCGCCAATCGCCAGAAACGCCACAGCGGCGGTGACACGAACCCAGCGGCGGGCATGCACGCGCGATGGCGCGACGAGATCGCGGAACAGCCCGGCCGGAGGAATGTCGCAGGCGCGCGCCAGCGGCGGCAGGGCGAAGCCCGCGACCGACAGCAACCCGAACAGCGCCGCAAGGATCAGGGGCGCGGGATAGACGGCGTAATGCGCAGGGACAGGAATGCGGTCGCCAAAGAAATACGACACCGCAAATGGAAACAGCGCGCCGGCAATTCCGCCGGCCGCGAGCCCAATGGCGGAAACCGCGCCGATCTCGGTCAGGTAAATCCGGAAGATCAATCGGCCTTCTGCGCCCAGCGATTTGAGAATGGCAATTGTCGGCCGCTTTCCTTTCAGAAATGCCTCGACCGCCTGGCCCGCGCCGATGGCCGCAACGATCAGCGCGGTCAACCCGACAAGGCTCAGGAACATGGTGGCCTGGTTGATGAATTGGGAGACGTTGGGCAGCGCGTTGTTCCGGTCGGTGATCTGCCATGCCGATTCCGGATATTTGGCCAGCAAGTCCGAGCGGAAGTCCTCCAGGGTTTTCTTCCCGGTGAATGCCACGCGATAGGACCAGGTGATCAGGCTGCCGGGCTTCACGAGGCCGGAGCGCTGCAGACCGTTTTCAGAAATCATCAGCCGCGGACCGAGCTCGAATCCGCCCGCAACGCGGTCCGGCTCCGACACCAGAACCGCGCGGATTGTGTAATCGGCCTGGCCGACGCGGACTGAATCGCCGAGTTTAAGCCCCAGCCGCTCGAGCAATGTCTCCTCAGCCACCGCGCCGCATGTTTGCGCGTCACAGGCGATGGCGCCGGCGAGCGGCATGGCGGGTGAAAGCACCGGCGTTCCGACCATAGGATAGGCGCGGTCCACCGCTTTCAGTTCAATCAGCGTGCGCCTCGCGGGATCGCGGGCACTGGTCGCCATGCTGCGTGCGGTGGAGACCTGCGAGACCTGGCCAAATTGCGTGAGAAACGCCCGCTCCGACGCGGTGGCCGGCTGGTAAAAGCGCTGAATCCGGACATCGCCGCCGAGCAATACCCGCCCGTGTTCGGCAAGCCCGCGCAGGAATGCATCGCCGAGCGAACCGACGCCCGCAATGGCGGCGACGCCGAGTGTCAGGGCGATGAGAAAGATGCGAAATCCGGCAAGCCCGCTGCGCAAATCACGCCGCGCAAACCGCAATGCCAGCCGCCAATCGGCATTCATGCCGAAGCCACGAGACGCGGCGTATCGGCCACAATCACGCCGTCCTTCATCCGCAAAATCCGGTCGCAGCGATGCGCCAGCGCTTCCTCATGCGTGACCAGGAACAGCGTCGCATTGCAGCGGGTTTTGAGTGCAAACAGGAGGTCCATCACTTGCGTGCCGGTCGGACCGTCCAGATTGCCGGTGGGCTCGTCGGCGAACAGGATTTCGGGATCGTGCACAATGGCCCGCGCCAGCGCCACGCGTTGCTGCTCTCCGCCCGAGAGCTGGCCGGGATAATGCGACAGCCGATGTTTGAGGCCGACCGCTTCCAGCGCATTGCGTGCCCGCGCGAACGCCTCGGACTCGCCCGTCAGTTCCAGCGGAACGGCAACATTCTCGAGAGCGGTCATCGAAGGAATCAGATGAAACGCCTGGAATACGATTCCGACATGGGCACGCCGGAACCGCGCCAGGGCGTCTTCCGAAAGCCCGCTGAGAACCTGTCCGGCAACGGCAACGCTGCCGGAGCTGGCCGCCTCAAGACCCGCCGCGACCATCAGCAACGAAGATTTGCCGGACCCCGATGGACCCAGCAGCGCAACCGCTTCGCCTTTGCCGACGTTAAGCGAGACTCCGTTGAGGATATTCACGGGACCGGCGGCGCTCGCCAGCGTCAGGCGCACATCGATGAGCAGGATGGCCGCTTCTTTGGCTTTGCGCAGGTCATCCCGGTTTGCCATGTTGGACATTACAGGTTCGGATAATGACCATGAAAATCCCGTTCAAGACAATTGTTGCGGCGCTGCTTTGGGTGGTCCCCGCCTCGGCGCAAGCAGCTGACCGTCCCATTCGTATTCTCGCCTTCGGCGATAGCCTCACTCAGGGCTATGGCGTGCCACCCGGTGATGACTTCCCCGACGTGTTGCAGCACGCGTTGAATGCGAAAGGTCTGAATGTCACGGTTATCAATGCCGGGGTTTCGGGCGACACCTCGGCCGGCGGGCTGGCGCGCCTCGACTGGTCGCTGGAGGATGCCAAAAATCCGCCCGATGCCGCCATCCTGGAACTTGGCGCCAATGACGGATTGCGCGGACTTCCGGTGGACGACATGGCGAAGAATCTCGACACCATGCTTGAGCGCTTCAAGGCTCACGGCATCCCTGTGCTCCTCGCGGGCATGAAAGCGCCGCGGAATTACGGCGACGCCTATGCGAAGAAATTCGACGCGGTTTATCCGCAACTCGCAAGAAAATATGGCGTGCTGCTGTATCCGTTCTTCCTCGATGGCGTGGCGCTGAACACCAACCTGATTCAGGCCGACGGGCTGCATCCCAACCCGAAGGGCGTGGAAGTCATCGTCAGCAGGATGACGCCGATGGTGACTCGCCTGATCGAACAGGCGAAGGAGAAGCACGCGTCGTGATCCGGCGCCTGATCTCGGTCGGCGGCTTTACCGCGATCTCGCGGGTCGCCGGCTTCATCCGCGATGTGCTGATGGCGGCGATTCTGGGCGCGGGCCCAATATCGGACGCTTTTTTCGTTGCGTTCCGCTTTCCCAACAATTTCCGCGCCATCTTTGCCGAAGGCGCTTTCAACGCCGCCTTCCTGCCGCGCTACGCCGCGGCCGTCACACGGTCCGGAACCAAAGTCAGTGCCGAGGCCGCACGCTTCGCCGATGATGTTTTCGCCTGGCAATTCGCGGCGCAGTTCGTTCTGCTGGTGCTTGCGCTTGCGTTCATGCGGCAGATCGTTGCTGTGATGGCGCCGGGTTTTGCGTCCAATCCGGCGCAGGTCGATCTCGCGGTTCTGCTGTCGCGCATCACCTTTCCCTATCTCATCTGCATCACCATCGTGACCCAACTGTCGGGGATGCTGAACGCGGTGGAGCGGTTCAAGGCGGCCGCGGCATCGCCCATCCTGCTCAATGTCGGGATGATCGGCACCCTGCTGCTTGCGAAGTATTTTCCAACGGCTGCTCACGCCGCCGCCTATGGCGTGTTGATCGCCGGCATATTTCAGATGCTGTTCATGGTCTGGGCAGCGGGGCGGTCGGGACTATATTTGCGGCTGCGCATTCCGCGGTGGCGGCCGGAGGTCAGGGACTTCCTGATCGCTCTCGGCAATGCCACCGTCGGCGCCGGCAGCGTCCAGATTGGTCTTTTTATCGACACGGTGATCGCGAGCTTCCTGCCATCCGGCGACCTGACCGCACTCTATTACGCCGACCGTATCAATCAGCTTCCGATGGGCATTATCGGCATCGCGCTCGGCACTGTGTTGCTGCCCGAGATGTCATCAAGGCTGGCTGCGAAAGACGAAAAGGGCGCCAGCATTGCGCAGAACCGCGCCGTCGTGCTCGGCATGCTGCTGACGCTGCCCTGCATCGCGGCATTCTTCATCATCCCGGAAACCCTGATGCGGGCGCTGTTTGCCCGCGGCGCCTTCAACCTTTCCGCGGCGAACACATCGGCGGCCGCGCTGATGGCCTATGGCGCGGGACTGCCGGCCTTTGTGCTGGTGCGGTGCGTGGTGCCATCGTTCTACGCCCGCGGCGATACGGCGACGCCGGTGCGCGCGACCCTGCTGTCCGTGGCAGCGAATATCGGCACGAAATTCGCGCTGGTCTGGGGGCTCCATCTCGGAGTGATCGGAGTTGCGCTCGGAACATCCATCGGCGGCTGGGTCAATCTCGCCATTCTCACCTGGCTGGCACGCCGGCGAGCGGTTCTGGTTGCAACGCCGGAACTCAAGCGTGCCGTGATTCCCGTCATCGCTGCGGCAGGCGCGGCGGGGGCCGGATTTTTCATCGGCTCGCAACTCGGCCATGCCGTCACCAATCCCGGCCGTGAACTCTACGACGTCGCGGCGTTCGTCATCGCCGGCACGCTGGGCGCGGCTGCCTATACCGCCGTGGTGGTTGGACTTCGCCGTAGCCTGCCGATCTCGGGCGCGCATTGAGTCATGATTCGATTATTCGTCGCGATCGACCTGCCGCAGAGCATCCGCGAGAGCCTGGTGGCGCTTCAGGGCGGTGTGCCAGGCGCGCGCTGGAGCGGTAGTGAACAAATGCATCTGACGTTGCGCTTCATCGGCGAAGTGAACGAGACCGTCGCGCATGATATCGACGATGCGCTGGCCGGGATCAGGGCGCCATCGTTCAGCCTCGAACTCTCCGGGGTTGGCGAATTTGGCGGCAAGAATCCGCGCGCGCTATGGGCCGGCGTCAAAAGCAATGAGGCATTGCTGCATTTGCAGCGCAAGACCGAGACCGCATTGCAGCGCATTGGTCTTGAGCCGGAGCAGCGCAAATATTCGGCGCACATCACGCTGGCGCGGCTGAAGGCGGCGCCGCGCGACAAGGTCGTGCAATTTCTCACCCACGGGTCACTGTTCGCGGCAGGTCCGTTCCCGGTCACCAGCTTCGTGCTCTTTTCCAGCCACCCGACGCCCAACGGGTCGATCTACAATCCCGAACGTGTTTACCGGCTGAATTCTTGACCGCGGCGCGCTTTGTCAGAGATTGACCCGAAGCGGACATTCACGCAGAGACCGGCGCCGAGCATCCTGGAATTCAGGTGGAAAACGAAGTCCGCAAATCAGGAACAGCCGGAGTTCATTCGCCGATATGTGCCGTGAACGCGCGGAATACGCATCGCATCATCATACCCGTTGGAGCAGATACGCGGGATGCATCTGATCCATATATGCGTTGATTAGCGTCGGGGGATTCCCGGATTTCCTGGACGCAATCGCGGGCTGCCCGGGCAACTTGCGGATTGGCAGTGACCTCAGACACCCTTTCGTAGAGAGCCGTCATACGTTCTTGCTCATCGGCTAAACCGAGCAAGATTTCCTTGTTGATCCTGTCCATGCTGACGGTTTGAGCAATCATACGTAATTGCTGAGCCCACATGCGGCATCGGAATTCCGTAGCTTCCATTTTTGTGGTGGTCGAGTGAGAAGCTGTCACTACCATGCCCCCGGCATTGATATTCGGCGGCATGTAACCGGATGACACCCGTCGTCGGAATCAGGATATCTACTTAGTCTCGTTCGGCTCCCGCACAAGACATTGTACGGTAGCGTACCGCATGTGCTTTTAGCATTTTCGCAGCAATGACGCGCTTTCCTTTCGGAGGTCGAATAGTGTCAGAGCAATTCGCTCTTCTGCGCGCAGGAGACGCAACACCTGGACAATCGGAGTGCTTATTCCAGCCACGCAGACGAACCAGTCCGCGGCCGACACGGGACTTCACCGTACCGACTGGGCAGCGCTGGATGGCGGCGACCTGCTCATATGAATGGTTGCGCACAAAGACATCAATGATGGCATCCCGTTGGTGGGGCGTGAGCGCGGTGTTGAGAGCGCGCGCGGCATCCCGGAGCGTGAGACCGGAAAGCTGAAACCCTTCAGCGGGCGCGACAGATTCTATCATGTTGTCTGTCCACTCACACTGCCGGCGACATGCTACGGCGGTTTGGCGGAAGTGCGTATAGATTTCATTTCGCAGGATAGTGAACACCCACGCATTCAAATTCGTCCCAATGGAGAACGAGGACCGCGCAGCCCACGCCTTCAGCAATGTAGACTGCATGATTTCATCTGCACTGTCGGGTGATCTGCAAAGTTTCCGCGCATAGTTTTTTAGCAACGGCATCAGCGCGACGAGTTCAGACCCAAAACTCTCACCGCCGCGATGGGATGAATCACGCCCGACTGGTTCTGGTGTTCGCACGATAGTTGCCCCGCTTTGCTTGATACAAAAATTCAGCAGTTCGGGGAAAGCGCTATGATCCAGATCAACGCGGGAAAGGTGGCGGTCGATTTGGGGTTTGCGTCGCCGCACGACAAGCTGGTGCAATTTCTCACCCCCGGGCCGTATTCGCCGCCGGGCGATTTCCGGTCAACAGCTTCGTGCTGTTTTCCAGCCATCCGACGCCCAACGGCTCGATCTACAATCCCGAGCGCGTCTACCGCCTTGCCGCCTGATGAGTCCCGATCATTTCACGCGCGGCAGCGTGAAGGAGAAGGTTGATCCTTTACCGACTTCAGTGGTCGCCCAAAGCCGCCCGCCATGCCGCGTGACGATGCTTTTTGCGATGTACAGGCCCAGCCCGCTTCCGCTGCGCGTGCGATTTTCGCCGATGCTATAGGGCTCAAAGATCGCCGTGAGATCGGATTCCGAAATGCCGGGGCCGGTGTCGCATACCGAGAATCTCACCTGCGCGTCTTCGGCATCGGCGCGCAACATGATTGTGCCGCCGGCTGGCGTGAACTTTATGGCGTTTCCCAGGAGATTCGACAGCACCTGCATGATGCGCTTCGGATCGGCTTCGACGCGCAAATCGTCGTCGGCTGACATGAGCTTCAGCTCCAGGCCACCCTGTTGGGCGCCGACCAGATGCGTCTCGTAGGCATCCTTCAGCAGGTCCGCCGCGGATACCGGCTCAGGGTTGAAGGATAGTTTTCCGGCTTCGATCGCCCCCATATCGAGCAAGTCATCGAGCAGATGGCGCATCGTCCCCACCGTGTGGAGCATGCGGTCGGCAAATCTCTGCACCTGGGTTACGTCGACGGACTGGCCCTTTTGCGCGAGCAGCGTGGCGCCGGTTCCGATGATCATCAACTGGTTGCGCATGTCGTGTGCAACCATCGCAAGGATGCGCTCGCGCACCGACACAGCATGCTGCGCGACGGCGTATAAATGTGAATTCTCCAAAGCTGCCGCGGCACGATCCGCCAATTGTTCGGCGATACGAACATCGCGTTTCGAATAGTGGCGGTTGGATTCGGCCGTCACCAGGGTGATGGTGCAATCGACCTCGTCCTGGACCGTCACCGGAACGACGATACAGGACTTCACTCCGGCTGCGCGGAGCATCTCCAGATGTTCGGCATCATGCGCGCCGGCAACCAGGTCGGCGTCGGTGATTTCCGCCTGCCACACGGTTCTCCCTGTCCGGAACACTTCTGCAATACCGCGTTCGGCCTGCGGGTCCTCGGGATAGCGCTGCCCAAGCGCCTGCGCCATCGCGACCTTCGCCGGGTCCACATGCGCGGTAGCGACGCGGCGAATGCGGTCGCCTTCGCGGCGGTCGACCACACACCAGTCGGCGATCGTGGGCACCGCGAGGTGCGCAATCTTGATGAATGTTGCTTCGAAATCCAGCGATTTGCTGAATTCGTGACCGGCGTCGGACAGGAAACGTTGTGCCGCCTCACTGCGCGCGAGTTCGGCAAAAGCCTGTACCTTCACGATGGCGGAGGTGGCGCGGCTGACAACGGTGCGGAACAGAAGCTTGTCTTCTTCCGGAAATTCGACGGCAGATCGCGATCCGATATGCGCTACCCCGATCACCTCCCTGTCGCGAAACATCGGCACGCCATACAGGGCGCGCATGCCGGACGCCCGGATGACGGGACTTTGGACGATCGGGTCCTCCGATGCATGACGCAGGGCGACTGGCCGTTGTTGCGCCGCCACCAGTCCCGCGAAACTTTCGCCAATAGCCACGGAATAGGTGCCGACAATCCCGTGCTCCAGTCCTGCCGCCGCACGCGCGCGCAGCATGTCCCCCTCGCGCAGGAAAATGATGCAACTGTCCGCAGCCTCCGTGCCGGTCAGCACCACGTTCAGCAGCTTTTCCAAAAACGGATCCAGATCATCGGACGCGAGTGCCGTCTCCGATACGTGGTCAAGCGCGCGCAGCAGTTTTTCCCTCGCCTGTGTGTAGCGCACGGTGGACTGCCTGATCGATTCGTCGAAGGCACCGTCGAAATTCCGGAGTTCGCCAGGGACGATCGCTGCACCAACCCGGGCTTCCCAAACATCCAGAACCGATCTGCGCAGCAGCGCGTATTCCGTCACCAGCTGGTCCAGGTCGAAGCCGCTTTGCAGCCGTTCGACGGCGTGTTCTTTGGGCATGTCCTCAAGCGAGACCTGCGCGCCGGTGTAAAAGGACTCGGTGATATCAGCGACCCGCGCGAGAATGACCGGCAGATGATCGATGAGTTTCCGCTCCGACAGCTCACGTGCAGGCTCAAGCGAGCGGATCCGGGTCGACCAATCCGCTATGATGTCGCCCCGGTGTGTTCGGACAAAGTCGCAGAGGCGCGGCAAGGGCCCGGTTGTTAAATCGTCAACGGGCATAAAGCTCCCTTACATGCCGGTGCGCGTACACCGGTGCTGTAATGCCATCAGTCGTCGCGTCGTATTGGCCACGCCAAACTCCCGGAACATATGAATAACCTCTTGGAAAGGCAGGAAGTTCCGGCACCTATCTCCCTTGGGATCCCTGGCAAAAAGGCTCGGCCGCGAAATCTTTCGTGCCATCATCATCTGCATCCGGAGCAGCGGCATCACGTGATCGCAAAGCCATCACTTCTTATGCGGCCGGCATCACTTCTCAGGTTGGGTCGGCGCATCGCGGTCGGGCGGCTCGCGTTTCGCCATCCGTTCATAGTCTGCCGCGGCCTTGCGAAGCGTGGCTCTGGCGTCGCCGCCCTCCATCTGATCGGCGATCGCGCGCAGTTCGGCGGCGCGCTCAAGATATCTGGCTCGCCGCGTCTTACCAGCCACAGGGTGATATTCCCTTGGCGTCACTTGGACGATGTGGAGCATCTCCCGGGGCGCCTTTCAGTCTCGATGATGCGACGCAATTCGGCCGCGAACAGACCGCGATGATCCACTTCGCAGCCGATAAAGTAAAAATAAAAATGGTTAGCTGAGTCAGCGATTTACGTTTCGAACTGCAACACCGCAGTGACAGTTTTTTGCGCTTTTGGCGGCCACGGCGATTTTGTCAGCTTGAACCAAAGATGAGTAAAAAACGTTATTGGCACATATTTAGGAAATTCAGTGAAAGGATTTCGTCATGGGAGAACTGACTCGCGCTGAACGACTCCAGATCATGCTGTCCGACACAGAACTCGCTGCGGTGGATGAATGGCGCTTCAGCCGTCATATGCCGAGCCGCGCGGCTGCAATCCGCGAATTGCTCAAGCGCGGATTGGCGGCCGAAGGATTTATCACCGCCGACCAGGGCAGCAAGTCGAAACAGTTCGGGGTCGTTGCCGAGCCGGCAAAATCCGCAAAATCCCGCAGCGTTGCAAACGAAAGAAAGTGACGTCTGCCGCTATTCCTGTTCCTCGATTTCTTCCATTGCTTCGTCGCTCAGGCCGAAATGATGGCCGATCTCGTGGATCAGCACGTGGCGGATAATGATGCCCAGCGGATCGGCATTTTCCGCCCAGTAATCCAGGATCGGACGGCGATAGAGGAAAATCATGGTGTTTTGTCCCGAGGACTGGGCGTGCTCGGCGAGATTGGGTCCCTGGAACAGGCCGAGAAGATCGAACGGGCTTTCCAGCGCCATTTCCTCGATCACCACAACATCGGGAAAGTCCTGCACCATGAAGGTGATATCGCCCACCAGCGCGCGGAAACTTTCCGGCAGTGCGGCGAAACAGTCGCGCGCCAGCGCTTCAATGTCATCGAGTGATGGCGCCTCGGCATTCGTCCAATCCATGCGTTAGACTGCTATCCAATTTCTGGAGAAAGACGATCATGGCAAAGCTGGAAGGACAAGCACGCAAAGACGCATTGGCGCGGTTGCCGCATTGGCGCGAATTGCCGGGACGCGATGCCATCGCGCGCAAATTCACCTTTGCCGATTTCAATCAGGCTTTCGGCTTCATGGCCCGTGCGGCGCTGGTCGCGGAAAAAATCGATCACCATCCAGAATGGAGCAATGTTTACAAGACCGTGGAGGTGACGCTCTCAACCCATGATGACGGCGGCGTGACCCAAAAAGACATAGAACTCGCAAAGGCCATGGACGGCTTCGCGGGCAGCTGATCACCGCAGGCAAAAATGCCGCAATCCGGCCACGGAACAACGGGGAACTCTACCGCGTTCATAGTTTGCGCTGCACAATTTGGACTTGAACGGAGGCTGCAGTGGGCGACGGCTTGGACCCGAAGGATCGCTATGAGCGTGTGACGGCCTGGCTACCGATGGTCGTCAGTGCGCTGCTCGTTGCCATTGTTGCGGTTTTCATTCTCGCGGCGCCAAAACAGGTCGTATCCCCGAAGGACAGCGGCTATCTGATTGCGAGTGTTCCGCCGCAAATGGAACAGACCGCAATGCGGTGACGCTCGCGGTCGAAGTGGCGGACGGATCTTCTACGCCGAACTGAAGTAGCTTTCAGCCAGGGCTGGGCGGGGTCAAAAAACGCAGCAAGTACAAAGTCTTGGGCACTTTGCCGAGAAACCAAAAGTGGCCAAGCGGAACCCGGACAATCGGGCGGCGTTTCCAAATTCAAACTTCTGGGAGATTTTCGCCATGGCGCAAGTCGCAGATGTCCATGAAGTCCGGGAAGTGCGCGAAGTGCCTGTGCGGGCGCGCCGTCGCACCAGCCCCGGTGCCCTGTTCCTGATGTTTGTCCTCGGCGTCATTTGCGCCGTTGCGGTCGGTATCGCGGCGCTTTCCATCCTTGATATCCACGGCACGATCAGCTGGCCGGCAGGACGCATCGATCTTGGCCAGCACTCGATGATCGCCATCCATCACGATGTAACCTGACGGCCGCATCCCATGCGCGGAAATTGCCCCTGGCAATTTCTCCTTCGCGCATGGGGCCCTGAAGCGGCGCTCAGCCACGGCCGCATCGCCGCGCACCCGGCGCGTCGCCCCGCGGCAGGATTAAAACATGAGGCGCGCAAAGCGCGCCGGGTCGCTCCAGAAAATTCGCGGGTGGGGCATCTCTCCGGACACCCCCACCCCAAATTTGTGTTCGCAAATTCGGCCTCCCCGCAAGGGGGATATTATCGATGACAAACCCAGGCCGGAAAGCAGATCGTCCACACATTGGTGGAGCGTGGCGGCAGGGCTCGCTCTCATGTGCCGAATGTGAAGACGGCTTCGAGTCCGTCGCCCGTCGCCTTGAGTGCGATGAGGATAAGGAGCGGTTTGAAAAGACGCTGCGGAAGTTGGTGAAGCACCCGCTGGAGCCGGAAGGCAAGAAATAGGGCAGCGAGCTCAGCCCCAGTTGGCCCGGTGTTTTAATAGCATCAGCTGCTTCCGGCTCTCAGCGAGCTGGTCCCATACCTCAGCCAAAGTCGTACATTCTTCGAACATGTCCGGACTGCTCGCAACTTCGGCTCGCAGTCGCCAAAGAGTCGCCTCTGCCAAATAGCCCCTGAGTGTTTGCACGTGTGCCTCCTGCCTGTTGCGAGCGGGAGTGCGCGAGACCTCTTAAGAGGGCTACTGTCTCTCAGCCATCGGTGCCCGTGGGAGACGCGCCGATGATGAATTGGAGGCTATTCCCTGATCGGTCATACTGTCGAGGCACGTCAACCTGTTGTGGTGGGTTTGTGAAAGATAATCCCCCGCACAAGGAGGAGGTAAAATCGCTCCGGGCGCATTCTTACCCTTGCGGCTCGTCCTCACGATTTGCGGTTCTTCACCAAATCCTCCACCACCGAAGGGTCGGCGAGGGTGGTGATATCGCCGAGATTGCCGACATCGTTTTCCGCGATCTTGCGCAAAATCCGGCGCATGATTTTTCCCGACCGCGTTTTCGGTAATCCCGGCGCGAATTGAATCACGTCGGGACGCGCAATCGGACTGATCTGGCCGGCGACCCAGTGCTTCAATTCCTTTTCGACGTCTTCGGACGGCGTTTGCCCCAGTTTCAGCGTGACATAGGCGTAGATGCCCTGGCCCTTGATGTCGTGCGGGAATCCAACCACCGCCGCTTCGGCCACCTTGAGATTGGCGACCAATGCCGATTCGACTTCTGCCGTACCCAGACGATGTCCGGAGACATTGATCACGTCGTCGACGCGGCCCGTCACCCAGTAATAACCATCCTCGTCGCGCCGGCATCCGTCGCCGGTGAAATAGAGTCCGGGATAGGTTTTGAAGTAAGTGTCGATGAAACGCTGATGATCGCCATAGACGGTCCGCATCTGTCCCGGCCAGGAATCCGTCAGCACGAGATTGCCGGTCGCTGCGCCTTCGAGCCGTTTGCCATTCTCGTCGACAATGGCGGGCTTGATCCCGAAGAGCGGCCGCGTGGCCGAACCCGGTTTCAATGCCGTGGCGCCGGGCAGGGGCGAAATCAGGATGCCGCCGGTTTCGGTCTGCCACCATGTGTCCACCACCGGGCAACGTGAATCGCCGACCGTGCGGTAATACCAGAGCCAGGCTTCGGGATTGATCGGTTCGCCTACCGATCCAAGCAGCTTCAGCGACGCGCGGCTGGTCTTCTTCACCGGTGCTTCGCCTTCGCGCATCAGCGCCCGGATCGCCGTCGGCGCGGTGTAGAAGATATTCACCTTGTGTTTGTCGATCACTTCCCAGAAGCGCGATGCCGACGGGTAGTTCGGCACCCCTTCGAACATCAGCGTGGTCGCGCCATTGGCCAAAGGTCCGTACACGATATAGCTGTGGCCGGTGACCCAGCCGACATCGGCCGTGCACCAGTAGATGTCTCCGTCGTGATAATCGAACACCCATTTGTGGGTGCAGGCCACGTAACAGAGATAGCCTGCGCTGGTGTGCAACACGCCTTTTGGCCGGCCCGTCGATCCCGACGTGTACAGAATGAATAGCGGGTCCTCGGCGCCCATTTCTTCCGCCGGGCAGTTGTCGGAAACCTTTGCCGCTTCTTCGTGGTAATAGACATCGCGCCCGCGATGCATCATTTCCTTCGCGCCGGTACGCTGAACCACAATTACCCGTTTGACATCCGGACACTGCGTCAGCGCGACATCGGTGTTGCGCTTCAGCGGAATGGGTTTGCCGCCGCGCAAGCCCTCATCCGCAGTGATCACGACATCGCTCTTGCAGTCGATAATGCGGCCCGCCAGGCTGTCGGGCGAAAAACCGGCAAACACCACGGAATGGACGGCGCCGATGCGCGCGCAGGCCAGCATCGCGTAGGCGGCTTCCGGGATCATCGGAAGATAGATCGTCACCCGGTCGCCGCGCTTGACCCCGTTTGCCTTCAACACATTGGCGAAGCGGCAGGTTTCGCGATGCAATTCGCGATAGGTGATGTTCTTGGACTGTTTCGGATCATCGCCTTCCCAGATGATCGCAACCTGATCGCCCCGCGATGCCAGATGCCGGTCGATGCAATTGGCCGAAACATTCAGCGTGCCTTCGTGGAACCAGCGGATGTGGAAATTGTGCAACTCGTAGGATGTGTCCTTCACCGTCTTGAAGGGCTTGATCCATTGCAGTTTGCGGCCCTCTTCGCCCCAGAACCCGTTGGGGTCTTCGACCGAACGGCGGTACATGGCCTCATATTGCGCCGCATTGATCAGGGCGCGTTTCTTCCAATCTTCGGCAACAGGAATGAGCGTCTCGGACATTCGCTCCTCGCGATTCAAGCTCCCTGGCAGGGAGTGTTCGTTCTTATTCGCCTCCCCTTGCGGGGTTGAAGCCGTCGCACAGCAGCGGAGCTGATGTGCAGGCGGAAACGCGAATTTCCGTTCCGGAAATTCGAGGGTGGGGGTGTACTGCAGGTTCCCCCCACCCGAAAACGCTGACGCGTTTTCGACCTCCCCGCAAGGGGAAGGTCGAAAGTCCCGTGTCTTGCAATGCGCGGCGGCTTGGCCCAACATTGCACCATCCCAGGGGCGTCCTGAAACACAGGACTGAGATCGGGCGGTACACCCCGAGTCCCTTTGAACCTGATCCGGTTGGCACCGGCGGAGGGAGGGATGGCGCATCGCCCGCGCCACCGTTCCACCGAAATCTTCATGAGACGGAGGCAGGGCCCAGATGAACAAGCAGATCCTCAATACAGCGCCGTCCAACGAACAGATCACCCGCGGTTCGCTGCCGGGCTCGCGCAAGACGCATGTGCACGGCGTCCCATTCCGCGAAGTTGCATTGTCGGGCGGCGAACCGCCGGTCCGGCTCTATGACACCTCCGGCCCATACACCGACGAAACCGCCGCCATCGACATTTCGAAGGGCCTGCGGCCGGTGCGGCGCGACTGGATTCTCGCCCGCGGCGATGTTGAGGAATATGACGGCCGCATCCGCCGACCGGAAGATGACGGGCTGAAACTGGGCGAGCTGCTGTCGGTGCCGCAATTCGACCGCTCGCATATCCGCCCGTTGCGGGCCAAATCCGGCAAGCGCGTCACGCAGCTCGAATATGCCCGCGCCGGCATCATCACCAAAGAGATGGAATACATCGCCATCCGCGAGAATCTCGGCCGCTCGAAGCTCGCGGATGGGAACAGTTTCGGCGCGAATATTCCGGATGAAGTGACGCCGGAATTCGTCCGTTCCGAAATCGCGCGCGGACGGGCCATCATTCCCGCCAATATCAATCACCCGGAAACCGAACCGATGATCATCGGGCGGAATTTCCTGACCAAGGTGAATGCGAATATCGGCAACTCCATCGTCACCTCGGGTGCCGCGGAAGAAGTCGAGAAAATGGTGTGGTCGATCCGCTGGGGTGGCGACACGGTGATGGACCTGTCCACCGGCCGGCACATCCACACCATCCGCGAATGGATCATCCGCAATTCGCCGGTTCCGATCGGCACCGTTCCGATTTACCAGGCCCTGGAGAAGGTCGGCGGCGTTGCCGAGGATCTCACCTGGGAGATTTATCGCGATACGCTGATCGAACAATGTGAACAGGGCGTGGATTATTTCACCGTCCATGCCGGCGTGCGGCTCGCGCATATCCCGCTCACCGCCGAACGCGTCACCGGCATCGTATCGCGCGGCGGATCGATACTCGCCAAATGGTGCCTCGCGCATCACCGGGAGAATTTCCTCTACACGCATTTCGAGGAAATCTGCGAACTCCTCGCCCGCTACGATGTTTCCTTCTCGCTCGGCGATGGTTTGCGCCCCGGCTCGACGGCGGACGCAAATGACGCAGCGCAATTCGCCGAACTCGAAACACTGGGCGAACTCAACCGCATCGCGCAGAAGCACAATGTGCAGGTGATGATCGAAGGGCCCGGGCATGTCCCGATGCACAAGATCAAGGAGAATATGGACCGGCAGCTCAAGGCCTGTGACGAGGCGCCGTTCTATACGTTGGGACCACTCACCACCGATGTCGCGCCGGGCTATGACCACATCACGTCCGCCATCGGCGCGGCGATGATCGGCTGGTTCGGCACCGCGATGCTGTGCTACGTGACGCCGAAGGAGCATCTCGGCCTTCCTGACCGCAACGACGTCAAGGCCGGTGTCATCGCCTACCGCATCGCCGCCCACGCGGCCGACCTCGCCAAGGGGCATCCGGCCGCGCGCATCTGGGATGACGCGATCTCCAAGGCACGATTCGAATTCCGCTGGCGCGATCAGTTCGCGCTCGCCATGGATCCGGAAACCGCGGAAGCGTTCCACGACGAAACGCTGCCGGCCGATGGCGCCAAGGTGGCGCATTTCTGTTCTATGTGCGGCCCGAAATTCTGTTCCATGAAGATCAGCCAGGAAGTGCGGGACTTCGCGCGCGGCACCAACGACACGCTGTCATCTGAGGAAATCCGCGCCGCCATGGCGCGCAAGGCCGAGGAATTCCGCGAACACGGTTCGGAGATCTATCTGCCGAAAACCGCAGCGGAGTAATGGGCCGTGAGATTTGGCGCACTCACGCTGTTCGGCGTGGTTGCGGTCAGCATCATGGTCGTGTGCTACGCGCTGGAAAGCAGAAGCCACTGGTTCACGCTCGGCATGTCGGCCTGCTGCGTCGCGGCATCGGTTTACGGGTTTATGGCCGGTACATGGCCGTTCGGGATTCTCGAAGGCGTGTGGGCGGTTATCGCTTTTTATAAGTGGCTGGACCGCCGGACCGGTGTGAGCCGCCGAACCGCAGCATGAGCGATCCTTAATTGTCGTGCTCTTTCCGTGGCTTGCAGCCGACGGTATGATTGGCGCAAACGAAGTGATCAAAAGGCGCCAACCATGCGAAGCCTTGTTTGCGGATTGCTGATCGGCACATTCTCTGCGCTACCGGTGATGGCACAACCCGATGATGTCTGCCTGCAGCTCAATCGCGTGTACAACACGAAGGTCGTCAACAGTCAGACACTCTACGCGACCGATCTCCAGCACCGGCCCTATTTTATCCATATGACCAGCCGCTGCGTCGGATTGAATGAAGCATCGCAGAATTTGAGCTTCCGCCGCGCCAACGGTATCGGCACGGAATATCAGTGCCTGACTCGTGGGGATATTCTCGGCTATAGCTTCCCCGGCGATCCCAGCATGGGGTTGAACAGTATCAGGCCCCACGGCGTGTCGACCCAGATGCAGTGCACGGTGGACTCGGTCACTCCGGCGCCACCCCCACCGTAAGCTGACCTCAACCCTCCCCTTGAGGGAGGGTCGAAATCGCGTTGCGATTTCGGGGAGGGGACCGGCCACCGGCTGCGGAAACCGAAACTCGCGCGCGATAGTAGCACCTACCCTTTAGGGTGTAGCATGGGTTTCCCGGTTGATGGAGGGATTCCCATGCAATTTACCCGGCGTGAAATGGTGCAGTCATCGGCGGCAGGCCTTGCCGCGATTTCCGCAGTGGCGCTCCGCGTGGACACCGCCGCGGCGCAACCCGCACCCGCGGCGCAGCCCGATTCCCTTGTCACCACTCCGTTGCGGAAAATCATTCCGCTGCCGCTGAATCCGGATGGTTCGGCGCCCGAGCACAGCGAAGCTGAAATCACCCAGCTCGACGGCGTGTTGTGGAAGGGCAGGGGGACACCGGATATCGAGTTCGATTTCCAGAAAATGAAGGTGAAAGTCGACGCGCGCGGCACCGCCAATCTTTCCGGCACGCTGCACGCCGGCGATCTCGAGAAACTGCCGCGTCATTCCCAGATCACTTTGCTGCAATGCGGAGCGCCCAAGCCCACCGGCATCGTCAAATGGACCGGCGTGCGGTTTTCGGATGTTGCCAAAATGCTCGGCGCGCAGAACTTCGCTGCCTACGGACGATTTGTCGCTTCGGACGGTTATGTCACCGATGAAGACATGCAGACGCTGATGCATCCGCAGGTGATGTTGGCCTGGATGATGAACGACAAGCCGCTGCCGCCCGAACATGGCGCGCCGATGCGGCTTGTGGTGCCTTTCCGTTACGGCGCGCGCAGCCTCAAGGCGATCACGGAAATCCAGCTCACCGCAACGGCCTTTCCGCCACCGCCTCCGATTCCGCCCCGGGGTTAAGTCCCCCCTCCGTCTCGCGCCTTCCGCCTTCGCCTTGCTGGCTTCGGCGGACGAGGCGGCGCTCGCCACCTCCCCCGCGAGCAGGGGAGGAAAAGAACTGTGCACGTCTGAGGTTTTCCTCCCCCGTTTACGGGGGAGGGGGACCGCGTCTTGTCCGCCGTAGCTCAGAGAGCGACGGCGGAAGCGGTGGAGGGGGGATTTTACTACACAACAGCAATAATGTTCAGAAATCCGCCGTCTTTGCCGTCGGCACCTGTGCGTCATCTTCTGTGCCGTATTTGCGAGGATTTTCGGCGCAGACATTTTCCAGCCAGAGACTTGTGTCCGCCGAAACGCTGGGCGCCGGCCGGCCATATGTCACCGTCGCCGACCATGGCGTGGTGAACACATTGCTGTCCTCGACCGTGAACCGAAGCTGGAGGTGCTTGCCGCGGTAATCGAGATCGACGGTTGCCGGCCGCGGGAGAATATTGTCCTTGAACGCGCGGTCGAGCCCCTCCCTGGCCTGCTGGTAATCGATCAGCCGGTAGCGTTCGATGACATGCAGTGCCGGGCTGACCGGTGTCCCGAACCAGTCGGCCATGGCAAATGGGCCGGCTTTGATGCCGACCGTGTCGATGACCAGCGCGTCGCCTTCATAATGACCGACCGAATCTCCGTACCAGGACGGAGTCACATTGGCGGGATGGGTCGCATTCATGCGCACATGCCGCACCTGGTGATCGGTCTGATAGATCATGGTGATATGATCGGAGTACTGAAACATCTGCAGGCCATTGCTTGAAAGTATGAACGGCACGCCATTGGGCCAGCACTGATTGCGCGGATTGTGAAAGCCGTAATGGGCCTTCGACATCTCGCCGAATTTCTTCACCGTCGCCGCGGCTTCGGGCTTCAGGATCGGATTGGAATAATCGCCAACCAGCTGCAGGATATTGCTGGAGCCATCGGGCCGCCGCGATAGATTGACCAGCGAAGTGGGACCCTTGGGCAGCGACTCGAAACCGGGAAGCCAGGGATGCGCCCATACACCGGAAAAATCCGGCACTGAAGCCGCGCTGCGCGCCGGTTGCGCCGCCCCCGGGATCGCCGCCGCTGTTGCCAACATCAACGCCAGTACGAGATTGCGCTTCCCTCCGCCCATGCTGTCCTCCATGCGGTGTTCGCCAGCATTTCGGCAGCAACGTTACACCCGCTACGGATGTGAGGCTACGTTTAGCGCAACCCTGAGACGATCACGAAACCATCGTGGGACGCGGCAAAATTCTCCCCGCGCAGGGAATGGAAATCCGGGCGAAAGCAGATGTTTTCCTCCCCCCGTTTACGGGGGAGGGTGGTCGCGAAGCGACGGAGGGGGGAAGTCCTACGCCGTCAGCGGCGTGTGCGCCCTGAGGAACGAATGCACCTGGCGGACCGCGATCGGAATCCGCTCCTTCGGGTCCTTCCACGGATACATGCTGACTTCGGATTTCGGCGCCAGCATCGCGGCTTCCATCGCGACTTTGTACGGATGCGCCGGAATATCATCCGGCATGATCAGGACCGGCGTCTGGCAGTTGCGGACGAAATTGCGGTCCACGGTGAACACGAAATCCGCGCGCTTGGTGTACATGTTGTCGACATATTGCCGGATCATATCCATCGTGATGTCGGGCCGGCGTTTCACCAGGTCCGGACCCCAGCCCATGAGGCTGCCGTCCTGCAGCACCGTCGGCATTTCGGGGCGGAAGCCGACCGGCTGTGCCAGCACGGCGCCGACCACGCGGTCCGGCGCGCGCTTCAGCAGATTCCAGATGAACGGACCGCCGATGCAGAACCCGATCACCATGAATTTGTTGGCGCCGACATGGTCCATCAGCGCGAGCTGATCATCCGTATGCGAATCCCACGGCCGGTTGACATCGAGCGGTCCGGTGGACTGGCCCGGTATGGCATTGCGCAGGTCCGCGCCGACGCAATGGAATTCATTGCCGAATTCCTTCATCGGATCGAACGGCCCGCTATGCAGGCTGGTGAGCGCCGAATTCAGCCCGCCGCCGGCAATGCAGAGCAGCGGGAATCCCGATCCCACTTCCTCGTAGTGGATGCGGACCGGACCTTTTTCGAAGAATTTCCCGCCCGCCGCATTTTGCGCAAACACCTGCGGCGCCGCGGTGATTGCCGTCGCCGCCACTCCGGTTGCCAGAACTTCGCGTCTCGTTGGAGCCATTGCCGTGCCCTCCCGTGCAGAGCTGCTGATACGGGGATTTTCTACCACATTTTCCGCCCCAAATCTCGGGCCGCAGTTATTATCGATGCGTCTCACCGGTGACCGGGATCACATGCCGCCCTTTTCCACCACCGATCTCAAGCAATGGATTGCCGACAATAAAGGTCTGTTCAATCCGCCTTACAAAACCAATCGTGTTCTCGCGCACCACAATGAGTTCATCGTGATGGTGCTCGCCGGACCGAATGCGCGGCTCGATTTCCATCGCGAGGCCGGCGAGGAGTTTTTCCAGCAGATTCACGGCGACATCGAACTGCATCTGAAACCCGAGGACGGCCGGCGCGAGGTGGTGAAAATCCGCGAAGGCGAGATATTCCTGTGCCCGGCCAATCTCGCGCACTCACCGCGGCGCGGAGCGGGCACATGGGGCCTTGTGATCGAACGCAAGCGCAAACCGGACGAGTTCGAACAGTTTTTGTGGTTCTGCGAAAACTGCGACGAGCAGGTGCTGGCGAGAAGCGTGGCACCGGCCGAGGCCGCCACCGAAGTGCGCCGGATCTATGAGAGCTTCAATGCCGATACCGCGATGCGAAGCTGCAAAAACTGCGGTTACGTCTTTCCCGAAACTCCCCTCGCCGAACGCCTCTCCTTCCTCTGAATCGCCCAACTCTCCTCTACCCTTGTGGGAGAGGGCGGAGCGCCGCGCGACGAAGTCGCGCCACTGGCGCTCCTGGTGAGGGGAGATTGATCGTATGCACTTCCCGCACCATCCAATAGAATGATCGTCGCCCCGCAGGACAATCCGCCATGAATCTCCACATCGCCCGCGCAACCATCGCCGCCATCGCCACGGCGTCTGTCCTGGCCGCCCCCGCATCCATCGCGCAGAACCGCAACTCCGCCGCCGTGCCGGTATTCGAAGTCGATCCGAATTTCCCGGTCATGCCGGACAACATGCTGCTTGGCGGCGTCGGCGGAGCGACTGCGGATTCCCATGGCAATGTCTGGGTGTTCCACCGGCCGCACACACTGGAAGAGGGCAACGCCACCGAGAACGGCTATGTGCCCGCGCCTCCCGTCGTGGAATTCAGCGCGTCGGGAAAATACCTCCAGGGCTGGGGCGGGCCGTCCAAGACCGGGGAATATCAATGGTTCAATCGCGGCGGATTGCATTCGGCCTTTGCCGAATGTCCCTCTTGCACATCCGAACGGCGCCTCAACGGCGATGGCCGTCCGGGCAGCGGCGAGCACGGCATCTATGTCGATGCCAAAGACAATGTCTGGCTGACCGGGAATGGCGACGGCGATGGCCAGATCCTGAAATTCAGCAAGGACGGCAAATTCCTGCTGCAGATCGGCAAGGCCGGATCGCCGGTGGACAGCAACAGTCCGGATCATGTCAGCCGCGCCGCCGGAATTTTCGTTTACGACAAAACCAACGAAGTGTTTGTCGCCGACGGCTACGGCAATCGCCGCGTGGTGGTGTTCGATGCGGATACCGGAAAATACAAACGCCACTGGGGCGCCTATGGCAATCGCCCGGACGACAAGGCATCGAAAGCGCGTCAGGTGACCGGACCGGGCCCGCAGCAGTTCAATACGCCGCATGCCGTGGCGGTCTCGAATGACGGCATCGTCTATGTTGCGGACCGCGCCAACAACCGTGTGCAGACATTCAAACTCGATGGCACTTTCATCAAGGAGGGCTTCGTCAAACGTGAAACCAAAGGCACCGGTTCGGCATTCGGCGTGGCTTTCTCGCCCGATGCCGCGCAGCGTTTTCTCTATGTCGCCGATGGCTCGAACGAACGCATCGCCATTCTGGATCGCGCGTCGATGGCCGAAATTGGCCATATCGGCCGGCCGGGCCGCAAGGCGGGTGAGTTCTTCCACCTGCACAGCCTCGCCGTCGATCCGCAGGGCAATCTGATCACCGGCGAGTCACAGGGCTACCGCGTCCAAAAATTCATCTTCAAAGGCATATCCTCCGTGCGCTAACTATCTCGTGTCATCCCCGGCGCCGCGCAGCGGCGGAAAGGGGACCCATCCGCGCCGCGTCTGCGGCGCGAAAAGATTCTTTGGCCGCCTGAACGCGCGGCCCGTTTTCCTCCCCCGTTTACGGGGGAGGTGGATGGCGCGTTTCGCGCCAGACGAAGGGGGGCCGGCCCATGAACATAAAACTCATTGCAGTACTTTGCTCCGCGGCCCTTGCCTTCGCCGCACCCGCACACGCCGCGCAAAACCCACCACTCGGCGCCTGGCAAACCACCAACCAGTGTTTCCTCGTCGGCTTTCTGCTGAACCAGGACGGCCGCGCGCTGGCGGCGTACATGACCGGCGAAACCGATGAGAACGCCGCCTGGACCTGGGACGGCAGCACGCTCACCATCACCTCGCGCGTCTTCGATCTGGACAAATTCACCGGACGAGTTGTGAACGGCGGCATCCAAGCCGATTACGTCTGGCACAACAACGACACCAACCAGCTCAATAGCCAATCCTGCGCCTTCGAACGCGTCACGCTTCCCCAGCGGTGAGCCATACCGACTCAGGGCAATGGACGGGCGAAGCGCTCCGGCATTATGCTCCGACGGTGCGGGGAGTTGGGCATGATGCGTTCGTGGCGGAGGCTTGTTTTACTTGCGGCAGTGGTGGCAGTACCGGCCAACGCCGCGAACAGTGCGGCGCCGATACCCGACTTCTCCGGTCTGTGGGCGCATGCATCGATTCCCGGTGTTGAGCCGCTGCCGTCCGGTCCGACTTCGCTGAAAAACCTGTCGCGGCGCGACGGCGGCGTCAGCAACAACATGCAGCTTGTCGGCGATTACAAAAATCCCATTCTCAAACCCGAAGCCGCCGCGACGGTGAAGAAATTCGGCGACATGTCGCGATCCGGCATCGGCTATCCGACGCCGCGCAATCAGTGCTGGCCCGGCGGCGTGCCCTTTGTTCTTCCCACCAATGGATTCGCGCTGTTTCAGCGCGGCGACCATGTGACCATCATCTATGCGGTGGATCATCAGGTGCGGCATGTGCGCATGAATGAACCGCATCCGGCGCATGTGACTCCATCCTGGTACGGCGACTCTGTCGGCCATTATGAAGGCGACACGCTGGTGATCGACACTGTCGGCGTGAAGATCGGCCCATATGCGATGATCGACTGGTTCGGCACGCCGCACAGCCCGGCCCTGCATGTGATCGAACGCTACCGGCTGCTGAGTTACGACGAAGCGAAAGAAGGACTCGAGCGCGACGCCAACGAGAATTACGGCCCGCGCAATTCAGCCTCGGCCATCGAACCCTATAATTACGATCCCGCTTACCGGGGCAAGCATTTGCAGCTTCGCTTCACGGTCGAAGATGGTAACGAGTTCACCACGCCCTGGTCGGCAACGGTGACCTACGGCCATCCGCTCGGCGAGTGGAAAGAAAATGTCTGCGCCGAAAATCCGTTTAAGTACGGCACAGAAAAAGATGCTGCCGTTCCGACCGCGGTGAAGCCGGATTTTTAGAGCGGCTTCCAGGGCGCGAAAGAAATTTCGCTCAGGTACCGCCTCCCCCTTGCGGGGAGGCACGCGAATTTTGGTTCAAAATTCGCGGGTGGGGGCTGTCGTCGCGCATACCCCCAGCCGAAATTTGCTCCGCAAATTTCGACCTCCCCACAAGGTGGAGGTAGAGCCTGTGATTCGACTTCAAAACCAAAGGTCGTGTTGTTCGTGCTGCGGTTCTGCAGCAGCCTCTTTTTTTCGGGCTTGACCAGGTGCACGGATAAGTGTAGTCCTATCTATATAGTTGATTTCTGCGCCATGCGTGGCCGCAAGGGAGGCGGGGCGTGATCCCCAACTGAATCCCCCGGCATTACTGCGAAGACATCCCCCACCCGCAAATCGCGAATTGCGATTTGCGTGCCTCCCCTCAAGGGGGAGGCGGTAACCCGATTGAACCACCGATATCCCTGAAAGGAGCAAAGGAATGAGGATCCGGTTCAACATCGGAAGCACCACTTCGCCCGGGCGTGAGAATCTGACCGGCGCTATCTCGGGGGCGCGGTTTGTAGCAGTCTGTAGCAGTCCGTAGCACTTGTTGTAGCGGCTTGAATTCAAAATCACCCAATGAATTCAATTTTGTAGCGGTGTAGCGGTTGAAATGGCGTTTTTTGTGGGCGCATTCCCGGTGCAACAGTTTGTGCCGGTCTGTGCCACTTGTTGTGCCGGTCGTTGTTCAGAATCGCCCAATGAATTCAAGTCTGTGCCGGTGTGACAGTTGAAAAGCCGGTTTTTTCTTACTCTTCATTCCCGGCCGAGCGGTCGCCCCCGCTACTGCAGCGGGTCGGGGATACTGTCATTGGCCGAGACCGTGCTGATGGTTCTCGGATCGACGCCTTTGCCTTTGGCAAAATTCTGCTCTTCCACCCGATGCCCGAGCAGCAATCCGGGCAGGCCATAATTTCCCTCGATGCAGCGCGGCTCGGGATAGATTCGGTTTTCTTCGTTGCTCTGCAGGGTGAATTCCTGTTTGGCCGTCCACGGCCGCACCCACACGGTCGGATCATCCACGGTGACGGAATATTCCAGTGCAGTCGGGCTGGTTCGGGTCCAGCGCTCGACCACGTGCAGATTCTCGCGCGAGCCCTGAAAATCGGTTTTGGGACTGAAATTGGTGACGTCGATCACCAGCGTATTTCCCTCCCACTGGCCGCGCGAGTCGCCAAACCACTGGCGGATGTTCGACGGCAGATGCGGACTGCCGTTCATGACGATATTGCGCTGCCAGCCCTGGCCCTGACCGACATCGTAGAACATGGTGATGCCGCCACGTGTCTGCACGATGCGCCGGAAACTGATGCGGTCGGCAATCGCGCCCAGCGTGCCATTCTCCGGCACGCCGCCCATCAGGCAGCGCACCGCCAATGAAGCATCTTCCGGTCCGTAATAGCGGTTCATGCCTCCCGTGTTGTAGCGGGGCGGGAGGTCCGCATAATGCGGCGAGGGCGCCGGATCATATTTGCCGCCGGCACATGGCGCTTCATGGTTCTTGCAGGTCTCGGTTGCCTGCAACAGTGAAAGCCGGAACGCGCGTTCCTCTGCTGCGAGTTTCTGCGCTTCCGGGGTCAGCGGCGGCAGCCGGCCATTCGCCGGATCGACAATCCGCGAAGTCCTGAGGCCCGTGCGCTTCTTTGGTGTGAACACATCATTATAGGCGCCGGCGAGATCGGCGACGGTGCCGCGCTCGGCGCGCTGGTCGCGGCCCAACAGCGCCGACCGTTCTCGATCCAGTTCATCGCGCTGGGCCGGGGTGAAAAATTCCTGATTGGCGTATTTCGGCGAACGCTGCAGTGGGGTGTCGGTCTCGTCGGTCCAGATGCCTTGCAGGTCCGGTTCACCCCAGGCGGTCTTCAGAACCGGGGCAGGGGCTTGAGCCAGTGTTCCGATGTTGGACACCAGAATGACCGCGCCGACAGCAGCCGCAACAATCGGGATTGTCCTCGTAGCGCGCGCCATGGAATCCGGCCTCCGCCTATTGGGTCAGAAATCCGGCCTGTTTGCCACCGGGATCGGTTCTTCCTTCTGACCGAAGGGATTTAAGCTTTCGCCATCGGCGCAGCGCGATTCGATGATCCCGCCCTGTGCCTTGCGATAATGCATGAGCAGGTTCACTGGCCGGATAAACGACGCCGGATCTTCGATCATGACCTGCACGTCCAGCGTCTTGCCGCCCTCGGCCAGATGATAGCGCTCGACCACATGCAGTTTGTCGCTGTGCGGCGTGCGGAAATTGTCGATGAAGGTCCTGGTGTCCTGCGCGATCGTATCGACCACGAGAGTATCGCCTTCAAAGTGACCGACGGATTCTCCGTACCAGGATGGTTTGGGATTGGCCGAATGGGGCACGTTCATATAAATATGCCGGATGATCTGATCGCCCTGGCTGATCGTGGTGATTTCCTTCGGCGTCTGCACGAAGAAGATTGGCTCCACGGGAGTGTTGAGAGCTGCGGGAACGCCCACCGACCAGCAGCGCGATGCCCGCGAATACATCGCGAAACCGGAATCGGACATCGCATTGGCCTTTTTCAGACCGTCAAGCGCGAATGGCGTCAGATTGGGATTGTTCAGGTCGGCATAGGGAAAGGTCGGCTGTTGGCCGGTATTGTTGGGCACCAGCGGCCGGCCCGGCTGCTGACCGACGGGCGGCGGACTTCCCGGCATGGGCGTTATGTTGCGCATGGTGACCCAGCCAAAATCGCTGGACGAAAAATCCGGCGGCGCTTCGCTCGGCTGCGCCGATGCCGCGAACGCCAACACAGAAGCAACGGCCGCCCCGGCGACCAACAGTTTCGCCAAAGTCCCCGCCATGCCGCTCTCCTCCCCGAAAGTGCACGCCAGTATTGTATACTTACTCGCTGGCCGCTTCCACCGCGCGCCCGCGACCGCTTTGCGGCGCTCCTTTTTAAGTCTGCCGCGGCGCTTTGCGCCGGGTGCGGCTAGCTCTGCCAATTTCTTAATCGCGCGGCGGAGCTTGACGGGGCTCAGCCTCTAAACGTTCAGACGGTCGCCGTCGCGCGCGACGACCGCATACAGTGCCGGCATCAGGAACACGCTGATGAAGAGCCGGGTGAACAACCCGCTGACGATGACCAGCGCGAATGGGCGCTGACTGTCGGTGCCAACTCCGGTGGCGAGCGCGGCGGGCAGCAAACCAAGTGCTGCGACGAGCGCCGTCATCATGATCGGGCGCAGCCGGATTTGCGCCCCTTTGCGGACCGCCTCATCGATGGTCAGACCCCGGCCGCGGAGTTTATTGACATAGGAGATATAGACCACCGCGGTCTGCACCGAGACGCCGAACAAAGCGAGGAAACCGACTCCGGACGACACGGAAAACGGCGTGCCGGTCAGCCACAATGCGGCGAGTCCGCCGGCCGGCGCCGACAGGATCACACCGAACACGGTGATGAATGGAAATTTGAAATTGTTGTAGAGCGCAAACAGCAGCAGGAAAATCAGCCCCAATGTCAGCGGCAGGATGACGTTCATTTGCGCGCGTGACGCAGTGTATTCCGAATATTCGCCGCCCCAATCCAGCCGATAGCCGAGCGGCAGGGTCACTTTCTGGTTGACCTGCTGAATCGCGTCCTGAACCGCGCTGGCGAGATCCCGTCCGTCCACGGAGAACTGCACGCCGATATAGCGTGAATTGTTCTCGCGATAGATCATCGAGGCGCCGTTATCCACCTGGATATTGGCGAATTCCTTTAGCGGAATTTGCTGTCCTCCGCTGGTCGCAACCGGGATATTCCCGATTTCCTCCGGATTGTCGCGGTATTGCTGATCAAGCCGCACGATGAGGTCGAACTGCTTTTCACCCTGCACCACCTGGGTTGCGGCATCGCCGCCGATCGCGGTCTGGATCAGCCCGTTGATGTCGGAGACATTCAGGCCATAGCGGGCGATCTTTGCCCGATCCACGTCAATGGTCAGACTCGGCTGGCCCAATTCGCGGACCAGCGTGATCTCATTGATTCCGCGCACCTGCCCGAGAATGTCCTTGATCGCTTTGCCCTTCTGTTCGAGCGTTTGCAGGTCGGGTCCGTACACTTTGACGGCGAGCGCGCTTTTCAGCCCGGTCTCGGCCTCATCCACCGCGTCTTCTGCCGGTTGGGTATAGTTGAAGATAATCCCGGGGAAACCTTCCAACCGGCGATTGACCGCCTCGATCAGCTCCGCTTTGTCGTGATATGGGCCGCGCCATTGCGAATAGGGTTTCAGACCGACATAGAACTCGACATTGTAAAAACCCGTCGGGTCGGTGCCATCATCCGGCCGGCCGAGTTCTGAACCGACGGTCGTGACTTCCGGAAACGAAGTCAGGATGGCGCGAATCTGCGGCGTGATCTTCGCCGATTCATCGAATGAAATCGTGTAGGGCATGGTCGCGCGCACCCACAGCGCGCCTTCGTCGAGATGCGGCATGAACTCCGCCCCGATCCGCGGAATCAGCAGCAGGGAGGCGCCGAACAGCGCCGCGCAAACCACGATGGTTGCCCAGGGATGCACGACACACGGTTCGAGCAGGCGCATATAGGCCGATCTGATGACGTTGAAAATGACATTGCGCCGTTCGCGAATTCCTTTACGCATCAGCCATGAACACAGCACCGGCAACAGGCTGAGGGTAATGATCAGCGAACCCACCAGCGCAAAAATCATGGTGTCGGCCATCGGCTTGAACAGTGTGCCGGATGGCCCGGTGAGCACGTAGATCGGCAGGAACCCGGCGATGATGATGCCGACCGCATAGAGAATCGGGCGGTCAACCTCCGCCGCCGCGGCCCGGATGATATCGAGAACGTTTGCCGGTCTTTCACGCTGGAGCGCGAGCTGGCGGAAAATATTCTCCACCATCACCACTGCGCCATCCACCAGGATGCCGAAATCGATGGCGCCGATGGACAGCAGATTGGCGGAAGCATGCTGGATATCAAGGCAGACAAACGCGAACAACAGCGCCAGCGGAATCGTGATGGCAACGATCAGTCCGGCGCGAAAATCGTAGAGGAAGAAGATCAGGACCACGAGCACCAGCGCCATGCCACGCAGCAGGTTCTGTTCCACCACCTGTATCGTCAGCGCGACCAGATCGCTGCGGTCATAGAACGGCACCACCTTCACGTCTTTGGGCAGAATTTGCTCGTTCAGCTCCTTCGTTTTTGCTTCGACCCGCTTCAGGACGTCCTGGGTCTTCTCGCCGGTGCGCAGCAGGATGACGCCTTCGACCGCATCGTTTTGCTTCTCATAGCCGAACTCGCCAAGCCGCGGCGCAATACCGATCTCGACTTTGCCGACATCCTTGACCAGGACCGGCGTGCCATCCTTCACCGCGACAACGACATCGCCGATGTCTTCAATGGATTTGATGCGCCCGAGGCCGCGCACGTAATAGAACTGGCCGCCTTGGGAATAGAAGCCGCCGCCGCTATTGCCATTATTGGCGCCGAGCGCAGTCTCGACCTGCGATACCGAAAGGCCCACGCCCGCCAGCTTCGCCGGATCGAGCAGCACCTGATATTGCATGGTGCCGCCGCCAAAACCGGAATCGTCCGCCACACCCGGCACGGCGCGATAGGCCGGTTCGACCGTCCAGTCCTCGAAGGTCTTCAATTCCATGGGGGAGCGGTCGGGACTCTGCAGGACATAGCGGTAGATCAGGCCCGATGGCGAAAACAGCGGTGACACCGACGGCGTGACGCCGCTTGGCAGGGTAATGTCGGGCAGCCGGTTGAACACGCGTTCACGCGCGAAATAATTGTCCGTGCCTTCGTCGAAGGTCAGATTCACATCGGACAACCCATACAGCGAGATCGAACGGCCAACCGTGATCGCGGGCAGTCCATTCATCGCGCGTTCGACCGGGATCGTGATCAGCCGTTCGACTTCCTCCGCGGCATGTCCGGGCCATTGGGTGATGATTTCGACCTTTGGCGGCGAAAGGTCGGGATAGGCATCGACCGGCAGGCGGTCGAGCGAGCGCGTACCCGCCACGATCAGCGCAATCGCCAGCAACAATGTCAGCATGCGCTGATTCAGGCAGGAACCGACAATGCGGTTCATCAGCGATGGGCTGGGGGGGATTTCGGCTTGCGGATATTCGCTCATTGATTCTGCATGAACTGAACGAACACGCCGCCTTCGGTGACAATCCTGTCGCCCGCTTTGAGACCGCTGGTGATGTCGTATTGATTGCCGCTGCGATATCCTGGTGTCACACGCTGCCGCGCAAAACTGCCGTCAGGCTGGACGACATAGACGAAGGGCAGATTCTCATCATCACGCAAAATTGCCGAATCTGGCACCAGCAGTCCCGTGCTCTGCTGCCGGCTATTGATCCGGACACGGACATACATCTGCTTTTTCAGGATTTCGCCGGGATTGTTCGCAACCACCCGCACGGCAACCGATCGCGTGTTGGGATCGACCAGGGCGGCGATATTGTTGACGGTGCCGGGAAATGTTTTGCCGCCAACGCCGGTGATCACCTGAGCCGGATCCCCCACCGCGATCGACGCGATATCGGAATCGAAAATATTCGCTGTCACCCAGACGCGCGAGACATCGGCAATGGTGAAGCAGGGCGTTGTGCCGGCGGAGAGGAGCTGACCGGGTGTGATCAGCCTTTCGACGACGGTTCCCGAGATCGGCGCGCGGATCACGCCGGCGACGCGCGGGACAGGTTTGCCTTCCTGAATGTCGGAGATCGACTGCGGATCGACATCGAGCGCAACCAGCGCCTGCAGTGCCGCGTCGCGATCGGATTCTGCATTGGCCGCGTCGGTTTGCGCCTGCTCCATTTCGCGCTGCGGCACGCCCTGATGCGAGAACAGGTCTTTGTCGAGATCGGCAACGCGGCGCGTGGTCTGCGCCGTTGCAATGGCTTTGCGATAGGTGCTGACCGCGGTTGCGAAATCCGGCGATTCCACCAGCGCCAAAACATCGCCCTTCTTCACGCGCTGTCCGACGGATACCAGCAGCCGCGACACCGGACCCGAGATCGGCGCCAGCACGCTGGTCGACTGATCGCCGTCGAAATCGACCGCACCTGTGGTTTCGATGGCGCGCCGGTAATTGGAGGACGCGACGGTGTAGAGCGTGATGTGCTGCCGCTGGTCGGGGGTCAGCGTGACGTTCTTCGCCACCGGTGCCGGAGGCGGCGGCGCCTGACCCGCATCACCGGGCGAACAGGCGCAAAGCAACAGCGCTAATGACGCGACGCAAGCGGCAATTTTTCCTCTCCCCTTGAGGGAGAGGGACGCAGCGCCCGCGTTTGCGGAGCAAACGCGTACTGACGCTGCTGGGTGAGGGGAGCTTTTCGAAAGATTTCGATTACAACCTGCTCTACTTTGCATGGCTGTTCTCCGCCAATTCTGGGTGATGCCACCAGCCGCCGCCCAGGGCCTGGTACAGCGCCGCGGTATCGGCAAAGCGATTGGCTTCCGCCTGCAGCAGCGTGATCCGGGTCTGCTGATAGCTCTGCTGCGCATTCAGCAGATTGAGGTAGCCGCTATAACCGTCCTCTACCTGCCGTTGCGCGAGGTCGAGCGAGGTTTTGGACGCGGTCTCGGCAGCCGCCGATGCTTTCAGCCCGTCGGCATCCTGCTGCAACGCCGCCAGCGTGTCGGCGACGTTCTGCAGCGCGTTCAGCACCGTGCTGCGATATTGCTCCGTCGATTCCTCATACGCTGCTTTGGCCGCGCGTTCCTGGTGCTTCAGCATGCCGCCTTCAAAGATCGGCGCGGTCAGCGCCGCACCGAGGCCAAAGAATCCGGTGCCGGAGGCGAATATCTGACCGATCTGGAGCGCTGTACTGCCGACATCGGCGGTCAGGAGAAAATTTGGCAAACGGTTCGCCGCTGCGACTCCAACCTGGGCGCTGGCGGAATGCAGGTTGGCCTCGGCCTGCAACACGTCAGGCCGCTGCTCGACCAGCGTGGACGGCAGGCTGAGCGGCAGATCCGTCGGCAGTTGCAGTGTGGTCAGATCGAAATTGGTGGCCGGTGCCTGGCTCGGATAAAGCCCGGTCAGCGTCGCCAGAAGGTCGCGCAACTGCGCCTGCTGTTTCAGCAGCGGAGGCAGTGTAGCGCTGACCTGCGCAAGTTGCGTCTGCTGCGCGGCAAGATCGACGCGGCTGGAATAACCCTTGTCGAGCTGATACTGCAAAATCTTCACGATGTTGGTGTCGATGTCGATCAGCTGATGCGTGGCATCGATCTGGCTTTGCAGAGCCGCGGCCTGAATGACCGTGACCACCACATTGGCGGTCAGCGTCGTATAGGCCGCCAGCATCTGGTAGCGCGCTGCCTGTGCCTGTGCGTCCAGCGATTCCTGTGAACGCTTGTTCAGTCCGAACACATCCGGCGTGTAGGAAATGCTGAGCTGCGGCGTGAACAGATCGTATTGGAAGATATTGGCGTTCGGCGTCGGCGCCAGGATTCCCGATTGCTGTTGGTGGTTGGCCGAAAACCCCGCCTGAACCGATGGAAGGAATACGCCGCGATGGGCGAGGGCGCTCTCGTGCGCGACCTTGAGCGCCGCCTGTGCGGCTTTCAGGTCGTGGTTGTTGGCGAGCGCCCTGGTGATGAGATCGTCGAGCGGCTGCGAATGGAATAGCGTCCACCAATCGCCGACCAGGTCTTTGCCCTGCGTGAATGTCTGTGCCTCACCACCCGTCACATCGGGCGTGGCACTGGTCGTCGTGGCGGGCGTCGCCTGATAGGTGGTCACCGGCGGCGGCTCCGGTTTGTGAAAATCCGGTCCGACGGCGCAGGCCGACAGCGGCAAAACCAGCAGGGCTACGCCGGCCAACCATCTGGTCCGCCTCTGACGCGCCGGCTGCAATCTGCTCGCAATTCGATTTCTGTTTTCTTGCCTCATTGTGCACCACTCCCGGAACGCCCTTGCCGGAACGATTCCATTTGGTCCGCCCGTCCGGCAGATTCCTGCCGGAAGGTGCAAAGAGCAGCCGCATCAGCGGCTGCGACTTGCTGATTTACGGACTAGCGCGGTGGTGCGCGGCTTCGCTGGTGAAGGATGGCGGCGCTTTTGATGACCTGAATGAAATCAGGTGCAACGATGCTGTGCGCCAATGCGACCGGCAGGAGAAGCAGCGGCGCTGCCGGCATGAAGAACAAACCGCTATGGGCGATGGCCTGGCAATATGGGCAATCGAGCGGACTGGTATCCGCCGGCGCTTTGCCGCCCCCGGAAGAGCCGGTGTCGACTTTGACGATTGCCGCGCCGTCAAAATGGGCGGGAACGCCATGGATATGGGTTTGCGTCAGAAAACTTTGCAGCGCGAAGGCGAACGCGACCAGCAGCGCGACAAAATTGCGCCCTATGTCGGTGCGGGACCGGATTGCCAATGATCGGTTCACAACTTCGTCCGCAAACGTCAGAACCCCAGATTCTCGGGATTTATGCGCTATTCCCGGAAGTTCCGCAAGAATCCGGCGTGGGTAAGTGGCCTGGCCGCGGTTGCAATCCCGTGTTTTCCGGGCCTTTCACCCGGCTGTGATCCGCATGCACCAGTTAAGCGTCCCTTAATGCATGCCGCGGTAGCAGGCGCCATGAAGGTTGCAACCGGGCCGTCCGATTTTTTATCTCTCGGCCATTAGATTCATCGGGAGTTCGTTCATGCTGCAGAAATTGCTTATGTCCGCCGCTGCTGTTGTCGTCGCGGCCAGCCTGCAAAGTTCGGCTGGTGCCGCCGCCGCCAAGAAATTCACCGTCACCAGCACCGACATGGCCAACGGCAAGATGATGTCGGCCGATCAGGTTCTGAATGGCTTCGGCTGCATGGGCGGCAACAATTCGCCGGAAGTGAAATGGGACAATGCTCCGGCAAATACGAAGAGCTACGCCGTCACGCTGTATGATCCGGATGCGCCGACGGGCAGCGGCTGGTGGCACTGGGTCGCGGTCGACATTCCGGCGTCTGTGCACGAATTGCCGAAAGGCGCGGGCAAAGGCGCCGGCAATCTGACGGTCGGCGGGCGACAGACGCGCACCGATTTCGGACAGCCCGGTTATGGCGGCCCATGTCCGCCGATGGGCGACAAGCCGCACCGCTATGTGCTCACCGTCTATGCGCTCGACACCGACAAGCTCGATGTTCCGAATGATGCGTCGGGCGCCTTCGTCGGCTTCAACCTGCATGGTCACACGCTGGCGAAAGCAGCCATCACCGCACGTTACGGCCGCTGACGCTGATGCATTCACCTTCCCCCCGCGAAGTGCGGGGGAAGGTGCCCGCAGCTCCGTGGAGCGGAGCGTGTGGCGGGCGGAAGGGGGGTGCTCGGCGATCCCCCCTTTGGGGCGCCAAAGCGAATATGTACTACCCAGCCTCCATGCGGCTGCGGCCGATCCAGATCACGTTGAGCAGCTGAGTGGTCGGTGCGGGCTGCAATCTGCCGTGCAGCCGGGCGATTGCTTCCTGATAAGGCCCGACGAAGCGCAAACTATCCGGCAGCATGGGATACACCCGGCGCAGCCAGACGAATGCACGGCGCGCGGACTCTTGCTCGCGTTGTCCATGCACGACGCCGAACTCTGCGCGCAGCCGTGGCGGAAGCATCTCGCCGGTCAGCGCCCGGTACCACTTTGGCGTCCGGCACAACAGTTGATTGGCGATTTCGCGAGCGGCCTGGCTGACAGTCAGCAGGCGCGAATGCATCATTTCGTCCGCATAGGCTGCGAATGACTGCCAATTGCCCGGCAAGTCTGCGGGATGGAGGCCGAACAATGCCGCAAACAGGCGGGCCTCGGCCCAATATTGTTCGCGCTCATCCCTGGTGAGCGGCGGATGCATCAAATCGTGGGTCAGCAAGGAGGTTTGCACCAGCGTGGCGTGGACCCAGCGCAACGCGTGACGCTCATTGGCGACATAGCCCGATCCGGCCGGGAACGGACCGGCTGCTGCCGGCAAAGTGCCGGTGATCTGTGCATGACGCCGGTGCAGCCGGCGCGCCGCCGATAGCGCTTGATCCAGCGTGCCGAATACCATGGTGAAGACGGTATTGAATGTGCGGTGAAAGCGGCCGACCGGATCGGCAACGGCCGGTGAATGTTCTGCGATGGCGGCGGCCACCCAGGGATGCGCCAACTGCAGCAACAAGGCGCGGCCGGCCCCGAGAAAAATCGCGGACTCGCGATTGATGCGCCACGTCATCGATGCAGGCCCGAAGATGCCGGCATTGGGCGACGCAGCTGTGGCCCGGATGCGATCGAGTTCCTGCTCGAACGCTTCGGCGGAAATGGAATCAATCGCTCCTGTCGAACTGCAATAGCGGCTGCGCCGGGATAGGTTCATGCCGCGGAATATACGCGCTAGAGCGGGCGGGAGGGGAAGGTCAGCGATGTCAGGGTTCCCGCGTCCGACGTTTCCTGCTCGATCGTGCCGCGAATCTGGCCGGCAAGTGCCTGGATCAATTTCAGTCCGGAACCCTCGGGATCGGGCTTCTTCATCCCCTTGCCGTTGTCGCGTACCAGAAGTTTGGCGAGTCCCGGCCGAACCGCTGCCATCAACTCGACCTGAATCGTGCCTCCTCGCTCATCGAAAGCATGCTTGATGCCATTGGTCACAAGTTCGTTCGTGATCAGCCCGATCGGTATGGCCTGTTCGACGGGAACAGATACGTCGTCGGCTTTCACTTCAATTGCGATCTTGCTCACCGTCAGTCCGATGCTGCTCGCGAGGGCCTTCAGATAGGGTGCGAGATTGACCGGGAATCCTTGCTGCGACGGTGAAAGCTGATCGTGCGCAAGCGACATCGCTTTGATCGCGTCGCCAAATTTTTCCAGAATGCTGCGCCCGCGTAAGGTCGGCATGTTGCCTGCCTGCAGGCTCAGCATGGCAAGAATGGTCTGAAAATTGTTTTTCACGCGGTGCTGCATTTCGCGCAGCAGGACTTCGCGCTTTTGAACCTCCTGTGCCAGGACATCGGCAGTCGTCGCACTTTCCTGCTGCTGGCCTGTCCTGCGGATCACCAGGGTCACCAGGGCGGCGACCGCGGTGAGCAAAGTGACCGTGTCCTCGGAAAAGCCGCGCAATACGGTGCTGTCGACCTCCAGCACACCCCAGCAGGCGGTGTCGAAGAATACCGGCACGTTCAACAGCGACACGATTCCGTGTTCTCGGAGCGCGTGGGACATCCGAAATCCCGGAGCATCGGACAAATCGGCAATCATCACAGGCTGACCGGTCTGGAATGTGCGCCCGGGTGGTGAGGCCATGTCGGTCGCAAATGAGACCGCCTTCAGGGAACCCGCGTTCCACCCCACGCCTGCCTCGATCACCAGATCGGCGTGTTCCGGCCGGTAGCGCATGATCTTCACGTGGTCGATTTCGAGCGCCGCGGAAACCCGGATCACGGCGTCATCCATGAAACGCTGCACATTTGGCGCTTCGGCGGCGTAGCGCGCGAGATCGATGAGCACGCGATGATGTTCCCGGAGCACCGCATTTTCGGTCCGGAGATTGTATTGCGGCTTGTTTTCCGTCATCGCGTCCGGCAGTGAGTCACGCGTACTTAACGCTGGACCCGCTATTTCGTCCCACCACCGCGAAGGCGTGAGTTTGGTTGGATGAATTTGCGGTGCGCATCGGATCAGGGGGTGGCCGGCATGGAGGCGACACGGCGGGACTTTCTGGCCACGGCAGCATCTGCTGCAGGTGGTCCAAATCTCGACGCAAAATCCGACGATCGATCAGGGACCATCAACATCCGCGATTTTGGTGCGGTTTGCGACGGCATCAGGGATGATTCACCTGCACTGGAAGCTGCGGTCAATGCCGCCAAGGCGCTGTCCATAGGCGGAGAAGTGCTGATCCCCGGGATCACCAGGATCGGCAGGGATATGACGATTCCGGGAAATGTGGCGCTGCGATTTCCACAGGGCGGAATGCTGAGTCCTGCGCGCGGCAAAACCATAAGGGTGCAGGGACAATGGTTGGCGGGCGCTGCGCCCACCGTTGATTTGTCGCAAGGCGGAACAGTTTCCTTTGCCGGCGATGGATTGCAGAAGGAGTTCATCGCCGAGTGGTGGGACCTGCCTTACAACACCGGCAGGGATGCGGCGCCGATCCTGAATGCGATGATCAATGCCGTACCGGATTATGCGACCATCCGCTTCATGCGTGGCGTCGGCGCGATACTGACGCTGGCTTCAACCTGGACTCTCAGAGCCCGGGTGGCGTTGCAGATCATCGCCGGGCCTCCGACCGAGGAACAGGCGTCCCTGAGAATCGACGATCAGCCGCCACTTGACGGGAAGAGCTCGACCATTTCCCTCATCAATTGCGGGCACTGCCTGCTGCAGGGATTCTGGATCGTGAATCATGTCGCCGGAAACGCGATCAATATTGGCGGCCAAAGTCCGCCGCGAATCTCGACCAACAACCGCATTGCCTACAACCGGTTGACCAATGCGGCCGCCAATCCGGACTGGACCGGAATCCAGATCGCCCGCGCGGCTGAACCGAACAACGAATTCATGGAGATCATCGGAAATTACATCGAAGGCAATGGCAGCCCCTCGGCCGGCAAAGGTACGGGAATCTATACCGGCGGCAATTCCAACAATCACGGCCACCTGCTGGAGCGCAATACCTGTACCGGGCTTGCCTTCGGCATAGATGCCGAGTGGACCGGCTATCGCGCCGTTCGCATGAACTTCACGGCCAACCAGGTGGATATTCGCGTCGGCCGGTTGTGTTATCCCACTGAAATCCTCTACAGCGACAGTGAGCTTTCGCGGCAGTTCTATGTCGCAGGGATTAGCGGCGGCGAAAGTCCCGTTATCATCAGGGGCTCGCGTCTGGCCGGGCTCGGCGCCAACGGCGTTGCCTGGATCGAATTGCGTGAATATGCCGGTGTGACCACTTTCATCGGCAATGATTACCAGAACTATGACCGCAACAATTCCCGGATTTATTCTTTTCCCTGGAATGCGGCGGTGGCCGGCGCTGCGATCAATCTGATCGGCAACAATTACGGAAACATGCTGAGGCAGGGGATGCCGCACGCAAATTTCCTGGTGCGGACCGGCGTCAGCAGCACGCAGGGAAGACGAATGCCGGTCAACATCATCGGGGAGTCGCTCTCCAGCGGCTTTGCTGAAACATTCGAAGAAAATCCGGCGATGCTTGTTCCGGCGGGAATTCCCGCCACGATCACCGTCAATGCGCAGTACAACCACATCAATGCGCGGGGTGGTGTGATGCTGCAGAAGATCAACATCACGGCGGGAATGGAGGAGGGCACCATGACCGCGCCGGACCGGCGCATGCGAGTGTTCCTGGTGTCGAATGGCGGCATGACGGCGATTACAGCCGGAGGAAACATCACGCGTACGGGCGTTTTGCCCGCCAATTCCGTGACTGCCTTTTATTACGACCCGGCTAGCGGCTGGTGGTGGTAGGCACGCATTCCGCCTATTCACGGCTTGAAAGGCTTCGTGAGCTACAGCACTGTTAGAGCGCAGCAGAAGTGGAGCGTCTCCGTGATTGCAAAACGCCTGATGTGGATTGCAGCGATGGTTTTTCTGTCCGGCTCCGCGAATGCCATGTCGCGTCCCTGCGGCTGGCTGACGAATGATGAAGCTTCCGCAGCCGCCGGCGCAAAGGTCACACAAGCCGAGGACCGCAAGACTTTGCAGGGGACGTTCAATGGCTGCATTTTCCATACCGGTAACGTCAGCAGGTCTGTCCTGATTCAGGCATATGAGCGTCCCAGCACTGCGGATGCGCAGCAGTTCTTCGACCAACAAGTGAAAATCGCCGCGCGCCTGCCGGGCGAATACGGCAAGACCCACAGCCTGCCCGTGACGGCTGTTTCAGGTATCGGAGATCAGGCTGCAGATGTTGCAGCCCAACTGTTTGTTCGCAAAGGCGCGGTGATTTTCATCGTCTCGATAAGTTCACCGTTGGATGAGTCGCAGACGCCGGCCTATGCGCAAAAACGCAAAACGCTCGCGACGGCAATCCTCGGCCGGCTGTAGGAGATTTCTATTGAATGCGGAAAGTTGGAGCGGGCGACGCGGTCCAGGATCGAATGCGCCACGTACCTGCGCTCACATTGCAAGGCAGAACTTGCCTCGCAGGCGCCTCGCCGGAAGCGGACAGCCTATGAATGAGGTGCGGCATGCACCGTCGCGCCGGGTGGCGGCGCGTTCTGGATCGACGCAAGTACATCAATTTTTTGAACAACGCCGCCGAGGAGTTCGGTCATTCCACCCTCGACCAATCCGGTCCGCACCGGCAGGCGCACAATCCGGTTCTGCTGGACTGCATAGACAAACTTGCCCGCCGCGTCGGTTCCGATCGCCGCCGTCGGCAGGGTCAGCGCGCCAGGGTGAGTTTGGGTTGCGAGCGCCACCTGCGCATACATGCCGGGATAAAGACGCCCATCGGGATTGGGCAGATCGATTTCCGTCCGCATATTGCGGGTTTGCGGATCCAGTCGCCCCTCGAAGCGCGTCACTTTGCCGGCAATCGTCTCATCCCAGCCATAGGGCTTGATGGTGGCGGGCAACCCAACGCGCAGGCTCGCAACATCCGACTCCGGAACATTGCAGAAGATGCGGATGACATTTACGCGCTGAACCGTGAACAACGGCGTTGTCCGGCCCGTGCTCGCCGACTGGACAAAATCGCCTCGATTCACCAGACGGCGCGCGACCACGCCGTCGAAAGGGGCGATGATTCTGGTATAGGCGAGCGTGGTTCGGATCTGATCGGCATTGGCGACAGCGAGATCGACATCGGCGGCGGCCACTGACGCCGTCGCTTTGGCCTCGTCATAGACCTGTTGCGACGTGGCCTGGATGCGCAGCAATCCCTCCTGGCGCTTTAGCGTCGTTTGCGCCAACACGAGATTCGCCCGCTTTGACGCAATTGTCGCTTCGGCTTGGGCGAGCTCCTTTTCGGTTTCGGGAAGACTGACGAGCGCGAGCAATTGTCCCGCTCGGACATGGTCGCCGATATCGACCCCGACTTCGGACAGATAGCCTGAAACCTTCGGATATAAATCCGCTGTTTCATAAGCCTCCATCGTGGCGTTGGTATTGAAGCTCTGGCTGATGTCGCCGCGAACCGGGTGGATGGTCTGCACCGTTGGAACAGGTGCCACTTGCGCCGGTGCGGCCGAGACTTTTTCCGCTTGCGGACGCAGCATGAGGGCGGCAGCACCCGCTACGGGAAGCAGCGCGACGATCCAGATACGATTTGTATGGAATTGCTTCATGATGTCCTGGCGAATTTGCTGGCGGGATCGTCGGGATCGAGGGATGGCGAATGGCGGCCCGCGTTCGCGCGAATCACCGCAAAAGCGCCCGGAAGGACCAACAGCGTTGCCGCCGTGGCGGCCGCAAGTCCGCCGATGACGGCCTGCCCAAGTGGCGCGGCCTGTCCTCCTGTCGTGCCGAAGCCGATCGCCATGGGCAGCATGCCGGCGATCATCGCAAGAGTCGTCATGAGAATGGGGCGGAGCCTGCTCTCCGCGCCTTCACGTGCTGCTTCGATGGCGGACTTGCCTGCGATTCGGGCGCGTTCGGCAAAGGTCACCAGCAGGATCGCGTTTGCAACGGCCACACCGACCGCCATGATCGCGCCCATGAAGGATTCGAGGTTGAGCGTGCTGCCCCAGAGCCACAGGGCGATCGCTGCGCCGGCGACCGCCGCGGGGGTTGTCAGAATGGCGACCAGCGCCAGCTGCACCGACTGAAAATTCGCCGCCAGCAGCAGGAAAATCACCAGCGTGGCGAGCAGCAGGCCGGTTTGCAGCGCGGTCACCAGATCCGTCAGCGGTTGAACCTGACCGCGCGTGGCAATGCTCACGCGGGCCGGTGGTTTTCCGAGTTGTGCGATAGCCGCTTCCACCTGTTTCGCCGCGTTCCCGAGATCACTGTTCTCGATATTGGCGGTGACTGTGACCATCCGGTCCATATTGTAGCGGTCATATTCTCCGACCATCGTACCCGATTGAACGGTCGCCACATTGCGCAACAGCGTCGATTTTCCATTCTCCGCGGTGATCGGGATTCCCTTGACGTCTTCGATGGACGTCATCTCCTGCTGCGGAATCTCGACCTGGACCTGGTAGGCAATACCGGTATTGGGCGCCGCCCAGTAGAGCGGCTGGGTGAAGCGGCTCGACGATGTGGCGGGTGACAGCGCGCGCGTCAGGTCATTCGCAGTGATCCCGAGAACGCCCGCGCGCTCGCGATCCAGCGCTACATTCACGGTGGGATAATCCAGCGGTTGCGCGATCTGCACGTCGCGCAGAATGGCAAGACCGCTCAGCCTTTGCCGCACGCGCTCGGCAAAGGCGCGATCATTCTCGAGATTGGGGCCGCTGACGGCCACTTCGATCGGAGTCGAAGCGCCAAAACTCATCACGCGGCTTACGATGTCGGCGGGTTCGAACGACACCTGCACTTCGCGCATGTCGCGCGCTATCCGCTGACGCAGGCGCTCTTTCAGCGCCTCGATATCGCCGGCGCCATTTTTCAGTTCGACTTGGAGCACGCTCTCCTGGGGTCCGCTGTTCCACAGATAGATGAAGTTGATTGGATAGGCAGAGCCGTGGACGCCGATCAGCGCCAGCGAGGCGCTGACGTTATTCTTGCCGGCTTCCTGCTCGATCAGCTTCAGGACATCCTGGGTATAGGTTTCGGTTCGCTCGAGCTGCGTTCCAGTGGGCGCGCGGATGCGTAATTGCAGCTGATCCGCTTCGGCGCGGGGGAAAATGTCGGTTCCGATGCGCGGCAGAAGAACCACAATCACCAGCGCCGCGGCAGCGAGATAGCCTGCGCCGATTAACCAACGCGCTTTCAGAAGCGATCCGAGTGCCACGGCGTAGAATTTTTGCACTCTGCGGAAAAAGGGTTGCGCAACCGCAGTGCCGGATTCGCGATGCATCCAGACGGCAAGGATCGGCACCAATGTGTTCGCAAGCAGCCAGGATGCCGCCATGGAAAACCCGACCGCCAGCGATAAAGGCACGAACAGCGCGCGCGCCGCGCCTTCCATACCGAAGGATGGCAGGAATACGGCCACGACGCAGAGCATGGCGATCAGGAGCGGCAGCGCGACTTCGCGCCCCGAATCGGCTACGGCGCGCGCAATAAGCTTTCCCTGCGCAACATGGGTGTGAATGTTCTCAATCGCGACGGTGGACATATCCACCAGAATCCCGACTGCAAGCGCGAGCCCGCCGAGCGTCATCAAATTGACCGTTTGACCGGCAAGCCAAAGCGCCATCACCGCGGCGAGCAGCGAAATCGGAATGTTGAGCACGACTATTACGGCGCTGCGCCAGTCGCGCAGGAACAGCAGCACCATAATGCCCGCAAGCACGGCGCCCAGCAGGCTCTCCAGCGTCAGACCCGTAATCGCTCCGGTGACAAATGGCGACTGATCGAACACATAGCTGATCTGCACGTCATCCGGCAGCGCCGCCTGGAATTTGCCCATATTGGCTTTCACCAGGCCGACGACGGAAAGCGTCGATGCGTCGGCACGCTTGGTGACCGGGATGTAGACCGTGGGCCGGCCATTCACGAGCGCGATGCTGGTTGGAATGTCCGATGCGTCGGACACCGTGGCAACATCGCGGACGAACACGCCGGGAAAGACTCCCGGCTTGATGGCGACATTCTGCAGGTCCTTCACGTCCCGAACGATGGAGTTGACGGGAACGATCGGATAAAGGTCGCCCATGTCGATATTGCCCGACGGGCTGATCGTCTCGGCATTTGCGATCGCGGTAACGACGTCCTGCGCCGATATGTCATAGGCTTGCAGCCGTTCCGGATTGAGGCTGACGACAATGCTGCGCGGACCGCTGCCGAAGGGCGGCGGCGCCGAAACGCCCGGCAACGTCGCAAACAGCGGCCGGATCGTGTTCAGCGCAAGGTCCTGAATCTGGCCCACCGTGCGGGTCGTGCTGGAAAACGCGAGATAGCCCACGGGCACGCTGCCGGCGTCGAAACGCGTGACGAAAGGCGGTACCGCGCCCGGTGGCATGAAGGCGCGCGCGCGATTCACATACGATACGGTCTCGGACATGGCCTGCGACATGTCGGTACCCGGATAAAATTGCAGCTTGATGATCGCCGCGCCCTGAATCGACTTCGATTCGACGTGCTCGATCCCGGTGATGTAGAGGAAGTGGTACTCGTAATAATAGGTCAGAAACCCTTCCATCTGGGAGGGATCCATGCCGCCATAGGGCTGTGCCACATAAATCGTCGGCACGCCGAGCGGTGGGAACACGTCACGGGACATTTGACTGACGGCGATGCCTGCGCCGATGATCACGGCGACGATGGCCACCATCACAGAGAAAGGCCGCCGCAGCGCGAATTGTACCAGACGCATGCATTCTCCCCGGTGCCGCGAGCTGCGCGCGTTACGGCATCGCAGTTCCGTGATCAGAGTGCCCTGCGAGGCTTTTGCAGAGGCTCCCCTCCGCTTGCCGCGCCGGCAACCCGCTCCTTCCAGGGACGATAATGAGAATCCTCGGAAAACGCTATCGAAAATCTATATCGCTAGTTGCAGATGCGCGCTATTCGGCGGCTTGCGCCAGTTTGGGAAGCTGGTGCCGTTTCCCCACTTCATTGAACAGTTCGTCGAGCCGCGCGCGCACCACAGCGAGGGCCTTCCGGCCCTTTGGCGTTGCGCGATAGAAGCGGCGGTAAGTCTTGCCCGAACGCTTCTCGTGAGACCTCAAATAACCTTTTTGCTCCATGCCATGGAGCATCGGATAAAGCGTGCCGGCGCTCATTTTGTAGCCATGATGCGCCAGCTCATCGATCATCCATTGCCCGTAAATGCCACCCTCCGCCGCGTGGTGGAGAATGTGCATGCGCACGAAACCGGAGAGAAGATCCTGATATTCCATGATGGGCACAGGATACCAAAATTCGGAACCGCCGTGAAAAGAATGTGGACGCGGCGTCCGGACCGGAAAGCGCCTTCCCTGCGTTGTACTTGCCGACGGCAATCCCTCCATGAGCGCGGAACCATGAGCAAGCAACACCAACGGCGCCAAATCCTGGCTTTCTCCGGAGTGGCGGCTTCGACAGCGTTCCTCTCAAGCTTTGGTCGAGCCGCAGAAATAGGGGCCGACGTCGGAGCGGTTGAAGACCTGATGCGCGAACACGGCATCATCCGCCGGGCGATCCTCGTGTATCGATACAGCGCCTCGAACCTGCGCTCGGGTGGAGATGTTGACCCGAAAACGTTGGAACGCGCGGCAAAATTGCTCCGCAGCTTTGGCGAGGACTACCACGAGCGCAAACTGGAAGAAGCGCATATTTTTCCGGCCATCAAAAAAGCCGGGGGGCGAGCGGCGACATATGTCGGAACGCTGCTGGAACAACATCGCCGCGGCCGGGAAATCACCGAATATGTGATCGCTGTGGCAAGCAGGGGCCGCATTGGAACCGGCGAGGCGAAACCTCTGGCGGCAGCTTTGGATGGTTTCGAGTTGATGTACGAACACCACGCCTCGCGCGAGGACACGATTGTATTTCCGGCGTGGAAGCAGACGATGAGCAAAGCGCTTCTCGCGGAAATGGGCGAGTTGTTCGAAAACATCGAGCGCCAGCAATTCGGAAAAGACGGCTTTGAAGACGCGGAGAAGCAGATATCTGCGATTGAAGCAGAAGTCGGTATAGCTGATATCGCTCAGTTCACTCCAGCGCCGCCCCAGAAAGTGTAAGTGCGACCACATGCGCAAGCGAAAAGGCGCGACCCGTGCCGCGGGCTGCGCCTTGAGTTTTGACCGCAGAAGCGCTGGCGAGATTCCGCTCTTTCTGGCGGCAGAACGGGTAGTCCAGCTGCGCGTGATGCTTCTTTCATCGGCAACGGCCTATCGCCAGTATCGAACTAGTCGCTTGGCAGGGTGGAGAGATAGGCCATGACATCGGCGACCTGTTGGCGTGATAGCATGATGCCCGGCATTGGTGGGTGAGGATCCATCAGCCAGCCACGGACCCAGCGGGGATCGGCCTTTCTGTCGTGCGCAAGGAAAGACAAAGGCGGCGCCTGGTCGCTCGCGTGCGTGGCGTTCATTGGGGCGTGACATGTAATGCAGGAATTGAGCACCAATTGCTTTCCCGCTTCGGCATTGCCCGGCGGCAATGCTGCCGGAAAAGCCGAACCGCCGATCAGTAGCAAAAACAGGCATGCGGCTGCAAAGGCATATTCTTTCATGATGGCTCTCCAACCGAATCCGAGACAAAGCGACTGTAACGTCCCGTCCCGCATCTTCTTTTGATCCGGATCAATTGGAAAATGAATGGCGGCTGAGCTAAACGGAGGGAATGGAGGAACTCGGCCGCGAAGACTCCCTGTTCCAGGCGCTGCTGTCCACGGCGGTGGACGGCATCCTTGTTATCGACAGCCACGGGATTGTCAGCCTGTATAATGCATCGGCCCAGAAGCTGTTCGGCTACGCGCCGGAGGAAGTGCTGGGCCGCAATGTCAATATGCTGATGCCGTCGCCCTACCGCGAGGAGCACGACGGCTATCTCGAAAATTACGTGAGTACGGGGCGAAAGAAGATCATCGGCATCGGCCGGGAAGTGGTCGGCCGGCGCAAGGACGGCACCACTTTTCCCATGTACTTGTCGGTGGGCGAAAGCGTGCTCAACGGCGCCCGGATTTTCGTCGGTATTGTTCACGACCTGACATCCCGCACGATTACGGCGCAGCGCGTGCAGGATCTGCAAGGCGAATTGCTGCACGCATCGCGGTTGTCGGCGATGGGACAGATGACGGCGGCTTTGGCGCATGAGCTGAATCAGCCTTTAAGCGCCATTCTCAACTACATTAATGCTGCGCGTCGCACGCTATCGAATACCAAAGACCCGCACGCAATCCGTGCGTCGGAGCTGATCGAAAAAGCAGTTACGCAGACGGCGCGCGCGGGCCAAATCATCCGGCAATTGCGGGATTTTGTCGAAAAGCGCGAAAGCTCGCGCGCACCGGCCAATATCAATCTCGTGATTCAGGAAGCACTTGTGCTCGCCTCCATCAGTTCGGCCGATCCGAATGTGAAGGTCATTGTCGCGTTCGAACCCAATCTGCCACCGGTGACGATCGACAAAGTTCAGGTGCAGCAGGTGATCGTCAATCTTGCCCGTAATGGCATTGAGGCGATGCAGGCGGTTACAGAGCGCAAACTGAAGCTGGCCACGGCGCTCGTGCCGGAGGGGATCACGATCACGGTCAGCGATTCAGGACCGGGGCTTGCGCCTGAGGTTTCGGGTCGGCTGTTTCATCCGTTCGTCAGCACCAAGAAAATGGGAATGGGCATCGGGCTGTCGATTTGCCAATCGATTATCGAGGCGCATGGCGGACGCATCTCGGCGGGGCCGGGTGACCTGGGCGGCGCTGAATTCCGCATATTGCTGCCCGCCGCGAGCGAGGTTGAGTGATGACAGGCGCACCGATTTTGGTTGTCGACGACGATGCCGATGTGCGGGATTCCCTGCGCGCACTGCTGGAATCGTCGGGTTTCGCCGTCCAGGACCATGACTCAGCGGCCGCTGTTCTTTCGTCCGACGCCATCGGCAAAGCGCTTTGTCTCATCGCCGACATCCGGATGCCGGGAATGGACGGTCTGCAATTGCAGGAAGAGCTGAACCAGCGGAAAATTGCCGTCCCGGTCATTGTGGTGACCGGCCATGGCGATGTGGCACTCGCGGTTCGCGCCATGAAGGCCGGCGCCATCGATTTTCTGGAAAAGCCATTTGACGAGGAATTGTTGCTGGCGGCGGTGCGGCGCGCCAAAGCGGCTGCCGAGCAGTCCCGTTCCGAAATTCAGGCGGTCGAGCAGGCAGCACGCCTGATCGGGGAGCTCACGCCGCGTGAACGGGATGTGTTGAAACACCTCGTCGCTGGCCGGCCGAACAAAGTCATTGCCTATGAATTGTCGATTTCCCCCCGCACCGTCGAAATTCACCGCGCGCATGTGATGGACAAAATGCAGGCGCGCAGCTTGTCGGATTTGATACGCGCGGCGCTTGCCGCCGGATTTGACGTGGATTCAGGCATATAAGGGAAAACACGTAGTACCCGGAAAGTGGCGTCCCGCTGGTCTCGGCTAGGGGTTATTCCTTATTTTCCGCACTGGGGCAAATGGCTATCGAACGGAACACCATTCCAGGAGGCTGATCTGCACGACCAGCATCATCATACGATCTACGTCGTCGATGACGATGAGGCGGTGCGGGATTCGTTGCGCGCGCTTCTCGAATCCTGTGATTTTGAGGTTCAGGACTTTGGCTCAGCAATGGAATTTCTCGCGCGGAAGAACGCCACGCCCGGTGACTGTCTGTTGCTCGACCTGCATATGCCGCAGGTGGATGGGCTAGCCCTGCTGGAGAAGATGCGGGCTGCGGGTTCGAAACTGCCGACGATCGTGATTACCGGCCGTAGTGATCCTGTGCTGAAGCAACGCGCGCTGCAAAGCGGGGCTTTTGCGTTGTTCGACAAACCGATAGCGGAAGACGCGCTATTGAAAGCAATTGGACTTGCGATCGCTTCGGATGCAGGCGGCGCCGAGGGGTCACACGCGCGGATGTGACCCCGGGCGGTGATCAGGCCGCGTCGACGGTCAAATCTTCAACCCTCCGCAATCCCGGCGTCAGACTTAGTCCGCCAAGAAAACCCTGGATCACTGCGCGAACCTCGGAGCTTTTCCCCATAAGGAAATGGCCGCCGGTGTCGTATACAACCAACTCCGCATGCGGAATGTGTTCCGCAGCATATGCAGCGGCAGGAAGCGTATTGAACAGATCGTCGCGTGCAGAAATGATCAGGGTCGGGGCGGTAATCTTCTCCAGTGGGAGGGGATGCAGATCGGCCGCGCTGTCGATGTTGATGCCGGTGAGTCGCAGTGATAGCGGCTCCATTGCGCGGATCAGCTCCATCATGCGGTTCCGCTCGGATTTCGTCGAAGCAGCGAATACCTCGGGCCGTACTCCCGCGAAGCGGATCAGGATGGAAGGGGCGAGATTTTCCAGCATCCACCAGGCGAAATCGGCCCCATGACTCACCAGCCACAGCGCGAATCTGCTGCTCCGGCTGGCGTCAACCCGGACCGGCGTCGTTGGTGAGTAGGTTCCTGGAACGATCAGGATGAGTGCGGCCGTTTTTTCCGGATGCCTCAGGGCAAATTCGATCGCTGATGCCGCCCCTGCTGATGTGCCGGCCACAATCGCCTTCTGAATTCCCAATTTGTTCAGAAGCGCAAAATGCGCGTCGGCCTGCGCCGCGGCACTGGTATCGTCAGGCACTGGCGTTTGCAGATACCCGAAACGCGAAGGCGCGATTACGCGAAATGCGTGACCGACAAAGCCGAGGGCGATAGCAAGACCCTGATCGTAACCGCCACCCGCGCCGTGAATTGACAGTAGTGGGAAGCCTTTGCCGATGTCCACGAATTCCACCGGACCCGCATCCGTGTCGCTTACATGGCTCCCGGTGATCGCTGCGAGCTTTGCACGACGAATGTCACGATCATAGCGCGTGAGAGCAATGAGCCCGGCCGCTGCGATGACTCCGGCCAACCCTGCAATGTGGTGCTGTTTGACGCGTGGCATGGCTAAGGCCTCTGCAATTGTGCGACTTGAATCAGTGCAGGTACTTGAGGCTCAGGATGTAGTCGGCGACCTGCGAACGTTCTTTGTCGGACAGGTGACTCATGGGGAGCCGCTGCGCCGGGAGGGCACGATCGTGCCAGACTGCCGTTTTCATACTCTGGACCAGGGCTTCGGCAGTCACGCCGGGGCGATTTGCGATCTCCTGGAAACTGGGAATTCCGGGACCCAGGACGGGCGACATGGGTTGATCGGGTGATATCACGTGGCAGGCGAAACAGACGCTGGTTGCAAGGTTATGGCCTGCACGAATGGTCGATGCATCCGGCTGTTCGGCAGCGGCCGTCACCGCCGGTCCAATGAGAAAAATTGCCGCGAATCCAGTTCTAAACTGCATCGGATTCTCCACGGAAGTCGAACACTGCCAGGATCGCATTGACGCGTCCGTCGCCCCAGAAAGGCAACATCAGGCGCTGATATGCCGCCGACCTGGCCGTGTGCGGGTGATCGTATAAAGTTGGCCCAGCACTCTCGATCGTGGTGGCACACTGGGCCACGAAATAGTCGAACGGGGCACGGGGGCCGACTTCGTCGGCAAACCGGTTTCCCAGCTCGCCTCCATAAACCTGCGCGATATGGGCGCCGACCAGATCGAAACGAAACCCCTGCGGGTTCTGGAACACGTGCATGAGTGCGAAATTGGCGGCCATTTTGCCCAACGCGGCAGGCAACAAATCATCCGTAAAGGGCATATTCGCATTGCCGCGCTTGAGCGAATGCCAATAGCCGCGCACCGCCGCAAATTTCGCGCCGACAAATTCAGGCATTGCGAATGGCTGGCCCGTGGATTTTGCATTTTCCGTATCTGCCGTACCTGACGGCATTGTTTCGTCCCGGTCGGGGCACCACCATATGCCGGACTTCTGCGGCGCGGGCCCGCCAAGGGATGCGGAGGCAGATCTGTTGCGCTCGCTCATATGACGAACTCCATCGAAGCCTGACTTGAATAGGACTGCGGTAAGGCATCCATGTTGATGCAAATCAACACCGTCCGCGGGTTCTCATGTATTCGACAGTACCTGCTCGCCCGCCGGAGCTGTGCGCGGGTGGGTGCGCACTCTCCTGCTCCGTTTTACCGCTATTGCGTGTCGAAACGTGCCGTGTGCAACACGCGATCAGACGGCCACCCCGGCGGAACTTAATGAGTCCTTCGGCGGCAATCTGCCGGAGCAACCGCTGGCGATGATGCCATCGACAAAAGCCGCATACTTCGTTCCCGGAACGCGCAGGTTGTTTTCCCACACAGCACGAGCTTGCGGTTGGCTAAAGACGGTCAGCAAATTTCTCCGAAAAACGGCATAAATATCCTCGTCCAGCAGGCCACGTTCGTGCTGGGCGAAGGAATCCATCCAACCGAAATTGGCGGCTGTGATCCAGTAGCGAAATTGTGCCTGCCTGACGTTGTCTTCTGTCGGCGCAATTCCGAAGAATGGCAACAGGGCGCCTGCGACGTTGGCGTCGGTCGCCGTCAGATTCAGATTGGTGATGAGCGCGAGCCGCCCCTGATTGACGAGCGCGCGCGAATGTTTGGCATCCTGATGTGTTTGCAGCGCCAGATAAATGAGCGAGCCGGTCACCGCGATGCCGGAAAGCGAGGTCGAAAAGGCGGCGAATTCGGAGAGTGTCACGGGCGCACCGATGCTAAAAATGAGAAATCTTGGCCGAGCGATCGTTTACCCAGCCTGGGCATAACGCGACAGGTTTGATCCTGCATAATCAGCCGATGGTGAGGCGGTCCTCGACGTGCTGCACACCCGGAATCAACTCGATTGCATTGTGCACCGCCGTCCGCTCTTCCTGATCGTGTACCTGGCCATGGATGGTGACGACCGGACCGCAAACGGCGACATTGATGCGCGCGGCTCTGGCCGCGGCGCAACGCGTGAGCACATTCTCAATTCTCTTGTGGACGTGTTGGACTTCAACCCGGGACTTCGACGAAAGATTGTTGATCACGGCAATGACACCCCACAAAGATCGAACGGCATCTTCCGCTGCGCTGCGCTGATATTGCCAATCCACTTCGCCGGACAGCGTTACCCAGCCGTCCTTGACCGAGACCTGAATGCGATCGGCTGGCGACAGCGAATTCCATTTGAGGATTGTAGTGGCACGGCGGGCGATTTCTTGATCCGGGACAGCCGCGGTATCCGGCAGTTTCACAGCGATCGCGGCATTAACCCCCCGGACATCTGTCAGGCGGCGCACGACGCGTTCGGCCGCCACCTTGTGGGCGTAGCTATTCACCTGGCCCGAAAGCGATACGACGCCGTCGACGACCGCAACACTTATCTTCTCGCCGCCGACCGCCGGATCGGATCTGAGTTCATCCATGACATGCTGCCGAAGATTTTCGTCCTTCACGGGAAGCTCCTTGGAGATCATTCAGAAACTTTACGCGGCCAAATTTTTCCAGTGTTGACGAAGATCAACCGGCGACAGGCTCACGGTGCGTTTCGCAGGCTCAAGATGTAAGCGACCGCGTCATCCTTCTGCGCGTCGGAGATCATCAAATCGGGCATCTGCAGCGGCAGCTTCGTCACATCGCCATGGGTTGTATCCAGGAATTTGCGCAGCGAGACCCGCGTCGAACTCTCATCATGTGCAATCGAGGCGAAACTCGGCGCCGGATTGATAAGTGCGGGAGGAAATTCCTGGTGTGGATCGACTTCGTGGCATGTTGAGCAGAGAAAGAGCGCGAGTTTATGGCCGCTTTCGACTGCGGCGGATTGGACCGGGTTCGCCGCCTCATATGCGACAGTCGGAATGAATGACGCCAAGAGCGCGGCCGTCGTGCCGGCCAACCGGTTCACTCGCATGGTATTCTCCTGCGAAAATTCGCCGGGATTCTATGCGTCCGATTTGCCGCGGCGCAATTGACGTAAATCAATTTGACCACGGAATGCTATTGCGCTGGATCAATGTTTCCCGGGCAGGAAAGCAGAAAAGTGGGCTTGGGTTCGGGGGCACCTGAATGGCGCATCTGATTGATCCGTTCACGGCTGATACGCATATTGCGTATTTCACCATGGAGATCGCGCTTCGCCCGGAAGTCCACACCTATTCCGGCGGCCTTGGTGTGTTGGCCGGAGATACGGCGAAAACCTGCGCCGATCTGCGAATGCCGCTGGTTTTTGTCTCGCTCGCCAGCCGGAACGGATATCTGCGTCAGGAGATCGATGCTGCGGGCCGCCAGGTGGACCATCCCGATCCGTGGCAGCCGAAGGATTGGGCGTCACCGCTCGATGCCATCATCTCAATCGACCTGGAAAACCGGCCAGTCTGGATCCGGCCCTGGCTGTACGTTGTGACCAGCGATTCGGGCAGTCGGTTGCCGGTGATCCTGCTCGATACGGATTTGGAGCAAAACAGTCCTGCCGACAGGGCAACGACCAATGTACTTTACGGCGGCGACCAGGTTTATCGCCTGCGCCAGGAGGCGGTTTTAGGCATTGGCGGCGCGCGCATTCTGCAGACGCTTGGCTTCGACATTCACACCTATCACCTCAACGAAGGGCATGCCGCGTTCCTCACTCTCGAGCTCCTGCGCCGTCACCGCCGGAGCATGCAATCCGCTGCGGGATCGCCGGTTTACGTCCGCGAACCGGTGCTGAAAAACTGCGTCTTCACAACCCACACACCGGTGGAAGCGGCGCAGGACCGGTTTCCCTATGAAATGTTTGGCGCGGTGCTCGGAAATTTTATCGAGCTGGAGGAGCTGAAGCGTTATGCAGGTTCGGCAGCCTGCAACATGACGCAGCTCGCGTTGAATTTGAGCGGCTTTGTCAACGGCGTTTCCACCCGCGATGCGGAAACGACGCGCCAGCTTTTTCCGGGCTATTCCGTGAGGGCAATAACCAATGGCGTTCATACGGAAAGTTGGGCTGATCCGGCATTCGCGCGGATTTTTGATGCGAACTTCCCGCATTGGCGCCACGACCCGGATGTCCTCGCGGCGGCCGATCGGTTGCCCGACGACGAAATCTGGAGCGCGCATGGCAACGCGAAAGCCGGGTTGATTGCCTGTATCAAGGAAAGGACCGGGACAGGATTTGATCCGAACGCACCGGTGATCGGCTTCTCGCGCCGCATGACAGGCTACAAACGGCCTGAACTGCTCCTGACCGATATGGAACGGTTGGCGAGAATTGCGGCGAAGCACCCGTTTCAAGTCATATGGGCCGGCAAGGCGCACCCACGTGACGAGGAAGGCAAGCGGATGATCGAGGATATCCATTCCTGTATGCGCCAGCTTGCCGGAAAAATTCCCATGGCTTTTCTTGAAAATTATGATCTCGACCTGGCCGGCCGTCTGGTTGCCGGTTCGGACATCTGGCTCAATACGCCTCTTCCGCCTCTGGAGGCTTCGGGTACCAGTGGCATGAAAGCCGCGATAAACGGGGTCCTGAACCTCAGTGTGCTCGATGGCTGGTGGATTGAGGGCTGTATCGAGGGTGTAACCGGTTGGGCTATCGGCGGCGATAATCCGGGCAAAGACTCTGAGCACGCCGTGGACCTCTACCAGAAGCTCGAAGAGGCGGTGCTGCCGCTCTATTACCGCAACCGGCCGGGCTGGATATGGATGATGAAGCAGAGCATCGCCAAACTTGCAACGCGGTTCAGCAGTTATCGGATGATGAGGCGCTACGCCGCGGAAGCATATTTGCGCTGACTTGAAGATCGAAATTGCCGGTCAACGATTTCATGGCGGTTCAGGCGAAAAACCAAATGCGCATCGCGCCAGAGTTCGATGATTCGACGATTTATTGAGGTCAAAGAATCGAGCGGGTGTGGAGCGGGCTACCCGACATGCGCATTGTGCGACCCGTTTCACCCGGGGTGTGGCTGGTGCGGCGGCAAATCTCGTCCGCCAAATTCTGTACTGATCCGACAAAATCGACGGGACCGTCATAAATAATTGCGTTTTTGGGCATATCGGAGAACATTGTTTCTTCGGGATTCTGGACCAGCGCGATACCGCCCGCTTGCTTGATCTCGCGCAACCCGTCAGTACCATCCTTCAACAATCCGGAGAGAATGACGCCTATTGTGCGCTTCCCGGCATGATGCGCGAGCGAGCTGAACAGTGCATCAATATTGCGTCCACGATAAATTCCATCGGGGAAAAGATACAGGCGATGATCGTTTCCCATCATCAGGTGTCGATCCGGCATTCCGATATAGCGGGTGCCATTCCGCAATTCCTCACCGTCCTGGGCCACGACAACACGATGTCCTGTCGCGCGGGCCAGAATCTGGGGGAGCAGGCTGGCTTTGCCGGGTGCCCTGTGGACTACCACGAGGACCGTCGCCGGCAGGTTACGGGGCAATGCTTTCAGCAAAGCAATGAGGGCCTCGATGCCACCAGCTGAAGCTCCGATGGCCAAAATGTCCATTTGACGTTCAGCCGACACGTGAATCCGTTTCCTATTTCGGCGCTGCACAAACTTTCCGCCACCCAATTACAGGCTAACGATTGCGGGCTTCGGTTCTTTGATCCATGTCATGCAGGCGAGTTGTGCCGGAGCGACTTTGGATGTCAGCCCGCATAATTGTCGCGGATGCGCAATTTTGCCATCTGCATCAGTGGGTTGTGGTAGGGTTGCGCAATCGCATGAGGCTTTCCATATACGTGCATGAGAAATGGATGCGAAAGATCATTGATGAAAGCAGTTAAGTGGACCGCACTGTTTGCGCTTATCGGCCTGGCGCTGCCGTCCGTAGCAAATGCGCAAAAGCCGGACTTCGACTGTTCGGCCAGCCTCAGCAGCGCGATACCGTCCCGTTCGCAGGATGCGATCTCGGGCAGCGCGTTTGCGCGCAGAGTCCAGGCGTTGAGTGGGACGGAGCGGGATGCGGTGCTCGAACCGATCCTGGTGACCGGGGATATTCCGCAGTTCCTGCGGCGCCTGAAGCCGGTTGTGCTGCAGGCACCGGACGCCGGCGCAAATGTGGTCAAGGTTACTGTCTGCGTCATGCCGGATTATCTGGCGATCGGGTCGGACGACGATTTCGTCCGTGTACCCATGGGCCTGCGCGCGGCCATGGCGGTGGCCAGACAGTTTGGGTTTGTGCTCCCCACAACGAAAATCGTCGATGCGATCTACACCGAGGCAGATCTTCGCATCGCCCCTGAGCCGTTGCCCGCCGGGCCGCAGATGCGTTCCACCGATTATTTCGTCATGCACGACCGGCTGGTCCGGCAGGAAGGCATGATGGACGGTCTCACGCCGGGGATGCTTCTGGCCGGTCAGAAGAAGGATCTCGTGATCACAAACCGGTTGCGTGCCAATCCCGGACGTGTCGCCATCTACGGCTGGCATCTGGAAGACGGAAAGCCGATTCAGCCGCTGAGCACGTTCCACGGCGAAAACTATGCGGATTACAGTCATGGTGTGAGGCTTGTCAGCGCAGTCGCCTATGTCGGTTCGGAACAGCGATCGTTGTTGGACATCCTGCAGGACGCGCGACTGGCGCGTGTCGTCAATTCGGAAGGGCCAATTCCAAACCTCGACGCGCTGATCTCAAACCTGTCGCGCACGAACCCAGGTGACGTGACAATCCAGCCCGCCGTCAATCGCGGGCCTGATGCGCCTCGCGCGCGCAATGCTGTTGCGCGTTAGGATTTATCTGTCCAGCGTTTTGCAGCAGCGGAAGCCAAGATGATAGTTGGCGTGGCTGGCGGGGTCCATGATACGGCTGCCATGCCAGAAGGGTGCGCGCCAACGGCACCAATCTTCGTGGGCACGGATTCTGTCGAAGACAAACCAGCTGCCTTTCATCTCGGTATAGCCCAGGGTCTTGCTGCCGCGGCTTGCCATCTCGTCCGGACTGAGCGGCAAATTCATGTGCTCCGCAGCATTGCCGTTGACGTCATAGGCGCCAAGAGGACTGTGACAATCGGGAAAATTGCCGGCTGGATAAGTGTTGGATCCGCATTTTGACCAACTGCCGCCCGGGCAGTCCGGACTCTTCTGACTTCCCGTGGCGCATATGCCGGTCCGGTATTCGGGCCCGTAGCTCCAGCTCTTTTGCGGTCCGTCCTGGCGGTTATGTTCCGCGCGCATGCGTTCGACAGCAGTGTTCGGCGCGACCCCTTTCGCGAGAGCGAAATCGTAATCGGGCGGCTCCAGGTCGCCCGCGCAAGCCCCTTCCCATTCGTGCGCGTCGCAAATGCGTTTGCCTTCCGCCTCGCAGGTTTCAGCAGCTTCGCGCGCCTTGGTCCATACAACGGGGTATTCACAGGGTATGTTGGGAAATTCGAATTGATCGATGCAGACCGTTGCATCTTCCGGTTTCTGGGTCGCGGGGTCGTAGAGCGGCACCATATATTTTGCGCCGCAGATTTTTTCGAATTGCGGATTGGCATAGACAATCGATCTTTGTGCGAGATTTGCTTCGCACTGCGCGGTCGTCACCGGATGAACCGTGATCGCCGGATTGCCCTGACCCATATAGCCGGAACGTGCGAAAATCGCCCGAACCTGGCTCATCTGTTCCGGAGTGAGGCCCAATGCTTCCGACATATGCCGAAACAGTTTTTCATTCTGTGCCTGTAAAGCTGTCTGCTCGACAGCAATGGCGATGCCGGCCGCAGCAGCACCGAGGCCGAGAAAAACTGCGACGAAAATCACAGACCGCAATCTCATGATCCGCTCCGTTTTCGTGTGAGGTAGAAGAAATCGCGATTGTCGGGAAAGGCGAGGAATCGGGGCTCGAATTCACCCTTCGCAACCTTGTCGAGTTCGCTCATGCCGGTGGCGAGATGCTCGACGGAAAGTTTGTCGCCGCGGCGGCCATAGACCGCGAGATAGGTGTGCTCCAATGCGTTAATGTCGAGCAGCATGGCGTAGCGGCAATGGTAAGCGAGGAAGACATCGGACATTGCCGAGGGTGTCGCGGTCGAGAACCAGCCATACACAAGGAACCGCTGATTGCCCGATTCCTGAAGGCAAGCGCCTGCGCGCAACGTACGGAGCTTCTCATCCGCTGAGCCCGACCAATTGCCGGCACCCCAATTGGACACGAGGCGTCCCGGTGCGGGCACACCGGATGCAGGATCAGGTTCGACAAGCGCTACGCCGTTCTGACGCGCGAAGCGAATGTGGCCGAGAATGAGATTGTCTTCTTCCGACCAGGTCTTCATCTGCACGGCGCCATCGCCGGTCGCATAGAGTGTCGCGAGGCCGGGTTGCAGTTTGCTGAAGATCACGCCCTGCTCAATAAAGCCGTAATGCGAACCTGCGTTGCGGGCCGCGAGTTCGCCATATTTGAATCCGCCGTGCTCGCGCTTGAAGCCTCCGGTAAAAGTCGCGGCGATCCGCGCGGTCAGAGCCGGGTCAAGCATTCCGGTTCGCACCAGAGGATTGGCGTCCGCGATTCCGTCAGGGCCGGGAAGATTGTCGTTCCGCGCACTGCCAGAAACGCGAGCTGACCAGCCGAGCCGCGGATGGTCGGTTCCGAGCACAAAACCGAGATGGAACTGCGAAAGATCGAAAGCCACGAGATAATCGAGCGCGGAGGCTTCGACCGAATCCAGTCGCGCAACGGATTTCACATTTCGGTTCAGAATCTTGTCGCTGATGGCGCGAGGCTGGATGGCGGTGACATAAACGCCAGGGACATTGCGCGCGGCATACCAGCGGCCGGTCTCCAACTGGCCTGGCGCTCCTCCTGCTACGTCGATGCCAAGGCTGCGCGAGGCGAGCGCCATACCCGTGCCGGACGAATTCAGCGAAGCCGGCAGCGGTCCGGATTGGGCGGGTGCATTCAGGGATGATTGTGCGATCGGGCTGGCATTTGCTGCTTCGCGGAATGCATCGCGATAGATGCTTCCGCGCACGAAGCCGACAATCGTGTCTCCACTCCAGACGTGGTCTCTCAGGAAATCGGTGACCTGCTCAAGCCTTGTCTGATGTCCGGCGACCGGGTTGCGCAAATAGATCAGACCATCGCAGAGAGGTGCGTAAGGCAGCGTCGTCGCACGCGTCTGCCCGAGTCCGCTGCCGGCGGTGAGAGCCAGATCGCAAAGAGCGTTTTTGTCCGGGCTCGACACGACCAGGCGATCGCGGAAGAGGTGCAGCGTCTGACCGGAAGCATTGGGATTTTCCAGGTGATAGCTGGCGGGCCGTGTGGTGCCCCAATCAAGTGTCAGCAGATACCAGACATGAAAATTGGGATTGAGATCGATCAGCGTCGCCGTGAGCTGCCGCCCATCTGTGTCCCGCAAAATCGCCTTTTCCGTCTGGCGAAACGGCTGCAGCTCGATGATGGTCTTCGGCGCAATGGCGTCATATTGCCTGCGCCGTGCGGCGTCTAATTCAAAACCGCCGGCGCCTGTGCCTGGGTGAGCGGCAAGCAACAGATATATTGGCAGCAGCAACGAAATCAGCATGAGTCGAGAGATTGGCGTCATGGCTGCACCGTCGCGATGAAGATGCCTGCCAGCAAGATGATGAGAACGCGAGAGGTCCTGTCATTCAGCGCAAATGCGAGCGGGTCGTCGACAATGCGGCCGCGATGCGACATGAGCCAGAGATAGGCGACTGCGTAAAGCAGCAGCGCACAATCCGCCCAGGCGAGTTGGAGCCAGTCTGCGCCGGCGTTGCGGCCTGCAATGTGGATTCCGAGAGCGAGGACGGCGGCGATCCCGCTGGCCGCACCAAGACCGCCGAGCAATTCCCGATCTTCAAACAGGTAAGCGCGCGCATGTGTGCGGGCCCCGTCGACGACATGCATTGTCATGAGTTCCGCGTAGCGCTTGACCAGCGCGAGGCTGAAGAACAGGAAAATGAGGAAAGCGAGAATCCAGGGCGACAGCGAAACTCCAATCGCCAGCGCGCCCGCAAGTGCCCGCAATGTGTAAAGGCCGGCAAGAACCCAGACGTCGAGAACGATGACGTCCTTCAGGCGAAGTGAATAGGTCAGGGTCGTGGCGTAGTAGGTCGCGAGTGCAATGAAAAACTTGCCGGGAAGAAGCAGCGCGAGTGCGACGCCGGCCGCGGAAAGCGCGAGCATCAGCACAATGGCGTGCATCGGCTGGAGCTCGCCCGCTGCCAATGGCCGGGATTTCTTGTGCGGGTGATGCCTGTCGCCGGGAAGATCCAGCAGGTCATTGAACAGGTACCCGCCCGAGGCGCACAGACTGAACGCCGCGAAGGCGACAATAGCGCGCAACAGCAGGTCCATGTCACCGAGCCGGTGCGCAAGAATCAATGGCATGAACAGCAGCAGGTTCTTTAGCCATTGTTGCGGCCGGAGCGCCCGCAGCAATGCGTAGCGTCCTTCCGTGTGGATGACGTGCGCTGATCCGTTGGCTTGACCGTCGCCGGGCGAAACGGCGATTCTGGCAGCCGCGCGCACGGTGCTGTCGCGCCTTCCATCCCCGATATAGTCAAACCCCTGAAGCTGGTATTCGCCGATGAGCCTGTCCCGCTTCGCGGCGCCTGACAGATTGACTACGCCGTTGCTGGCGAGGACGCGATCGAACACTCCGAGATAGTCCGCGACTTTCCTGGCCAGGTCTCCATCGGCTCCGGTGGCAAGCACGATCTTGCGTCCCTTTTCCTTTTCGCTTCGGAGAAACGCGATCAATGCTTCGTCGTAAGGTAGCGTTCCGACATCCGGTTCGGCTTCCTGCGCCAGGCGATGCTTGAAACCGGCTCGCCCTTGCGAAAGCCAGGATATGGAGGCGAGCAATTGCAGCGGCTTTTGCTTTGCAAGCAGCAGCAGGGATTCAACGAGCAGATCGGAGTGGATCAATGTCCCATCAAGATCGACCACGAGCGGAGGTTCCGGGCGTCTTTTTGCGCCCTGCGCGGAAGCTGAATCCGGTCTCTCCAGAACGGCCGAAGCCATAGCGGATTCAGAAGACATAGCGGACAAAGCGGAGTACTCCCGGATTCCACGGCAGTCGATGTGTCATGCCGGTCTTGCCCCGGAACATCGGCCGGTTCGCCACGTACCAGTCATAATTGCGGGTCAACGCCTGGCTGCTCGAATAGAGCGGCGCAAAACCAAGCTGCTGTTCAATTCGCTCGATCGACACGACGCTTTCTTTCGTCATCGTGTCGTAGATCCACGGATAAAGCGGGGAAGCGCCAATAAAGCGTAGAAAGCGCAGCGCCATGGTCGCCGGCCATGCTGGAAAGCCGATGACCCGCTTCCCGTAACCGGCATGATCGAGCACGGCCTGAAATTCCTGCCGTAGCGTCCCGAACTGCTTTGCGCCGACATTAAAGTCATCATTGACGAGCTTCGGATCGCGCGTCGCGCAGAGCTGGATGGCCTGGCACAGATCCTCGACATCAAGAAGCTGGTAGTGATTGTTCCCGTTGCCGATCACAGGAAAATTTCGTCCCTCACAGGCCCATGAATATAGAAGTTCAAATACGCCAAGCCGCTCCGGACCGATGAACGTCTTTGGACGAAGTATCGAAATACACAGGCCTCTGCTGCGATAATCGCGGCAAACTTCTTCCGCCCTGATTTTGGCTTCGCCATAGGGCCCGATGCCGTGAAGCGCGTCGTACTCGCAGATCGGATGATGATTGGGAATGCCGTAAACAGCGGTCGACGAGATGAAAATGAAACGTCCGACGTTGTGGGCTAAAGCGCCTTCCAGAAGAACGCGGGTGCCATCGACCTCGGTCGAAAAGATGTCCTTGCGGCCGCAAAGAGGAAGCGCGGCGGCGCAGTGCACGACGACGTCTGCTCCCGAAATTGCCCTATCTACTGTACCCGGATCGCGAATATCGCCGTCAATGGCATCGACCTGGGATTTTTCCGGATAATCAAAAGGGGCAATGTCGAGCGAGCGTATCTGGTGGCCACTTTGCAGCAGATTCCGGACCAGATTGACACCAAGGAACCCGGCGCCGCCGGTGATCAGGAAGCGCATCGGGTTTCTGCTATTTTCCGCGAAGCGGCGTGGCGGCATGCCCGACCCTGGACCAGAATTTCGACGTGAAGGTATGTTTAGTCCACTGCCTGCGCGCGGGCTTTGATCCACGTCAGTCAATTACTTGCGTGAAACGTGCTCGTTCTCCCCGGGTCAAATTCGGGACCGCCGTCGTCGCGGGCGCCAGGGAAGAGCGGGGGTTCCTTGATATGGATCACGCGAACAGTCCTGCTTTGCGTCCATAGTCCGCGCGACAGGTGTCCGGGAAAGTCATGGGTATGAAGCTTTTCGCATTGACCGCCAGCGCGAAGCTGGGCGGTGAAGTCGCCGGCGCGCTTGGGTTGGATCTCGCGCGCCACGAGGAACGCAATTTCGAAGATGGCGAGCATAAGAGCCGGCCGCTCGAAAACGTGCAGGGCGCAGATGTTTACGTGCTGCAAAGTCTGCATGGCGACGCGCATGAAAGCCCGAATGACAAGCTCTGCCGGTTGTTGTTTTTCATTGGCGCGTTGAAGGACGCGGGTGCCGCACGGGTCACGGCCGTTTGCCCGTATCTATGTTATGCGCGCAAGGACCGGCGCACCAAACCGGGGGATCCAGTTACAAGCCGATACGTGGCCAATCTGTTCGAATCCGCCGGAGCAGACGTGATTGTAACCATGGAAGTGCACAATCCGGCTGCATTTGACAATGCTTTTCGTTGCCGGAAAATTTCGCTGACCGCCGCGCCGCTGTTTGTGGAGCACGCCAAAGGGCTGGCTGAAGACAGGCTGTGCGTTGTCTCGCCCGATCCCGGTGGGATCAAAAGGGCCGAAATATTCCGCGAGGCGCTGGAGACTGCCCGCGGGTTTCCCGTGACCAAGGGCTTCGTTGACAAGCATCGCAGCGGAGGTGTTGTGTCCGGCGACATTTTTGCCGGGGATGTGGCCGGCAGAACCGCGCTGATCATCGACGACCTGATCAGTACCGGCCACACCTTGCTCCGCGCCGCTCATGAGGTTCGCAATGCGGGCGCCGCGCGGGTGATTGCAATGACGACCCATGGGCTTTTCATGCCAGGTTCGGCGGAAGTTCTGCGTGACACCGTAATCGACGAATTTGTTGTCACCAACAGCGTTCCAGTGACGACTGAAATGCGTTCGGGCAAACTCATGGTCCTGCCGATCTCCGGCCTTGTTGCGGACTGCATAGCAAGACTGCATTCCGGAGAATCATTGGACGATTTGCTGGTGTTTTGAATCAGTCTCTGGCAGCTATGAACTGCTGGTCGCGGCAGATGTTACCCGGGAATCCAGCCAGCGTTCGAGCCATATCGCTTCACGTTGGGCGATCCGCAGATATTCGCGCGCCACGCCCGCCCATTTCTCCGGCGTGCGGGGATCAGGTTCCAGCAAATGTGCAATGGTCAGGCGGGCGCGAAGAGTCGCACGGTAGCAGCGGTAAAACCGGTACAGCGGCTCCGGCGCGTCATCATGCAATCCCCGGCTGATGATCTTCAGAACCCTGTCTCCGATCCAGGCTGCTCCCAGCCTTTCACATTCGACGGAAAGGAATGCAATTTCGTCGAGTGGGTCGATTGTTCTGAGGACACGGCTGAATTCGAGGCAATCGATGATCTGCGGCGGGTCATCCAGGCAAATATGCTCTGGCCGCAGATCGCCATGGCCATCGACTATTTTCCCCTTGCGTATGCGTTGTTCGAACAGCATCGGAAACCCGGCAAGAAGGCGCCTCTGGACGCGATCGATCCGCCATAGTGGTGCGCGGGATATTCCCAGATCTGCACGCAGAAGCACGTTGCGATTCGTGGCAATGTTCTCGCGCCAGTTTTTTTTGTGCAGTTCAGGCGCCGGCATGACGCGATCCGCGGTTCGATAAAACTTTGCCAACGCCGTTGCAGCCCGGTCGATTTTTTCCGCATTGACCGTGCGGTCGTAAATCGCACGATCGAGCAGCAGCCTGGAATCCAGCCGCCGCATCACGACAAGCCAATCGGCGACGGTTCCGCGTCCATTGATGGAATAGCGCCCGTCATCCAGGCGCAGCGGCGCCACGCCAAGGTAAACCGACGGAGCCAAACGCCGGTTCAGCTTTGCCTCAGTCCGGCACGCGCTTTCGCGCCGGGATAGTGTGGAATAGTCGAGATATGTAAAACGTACGGGCTTCTTGAGCTTGAATGCCCTGTCTCCGGCGAGAAAAACCCATGACATGTGGGTTTCGAGCACAACAGGCTTTTGCTGCAGGCTGCCATACGTCCGCGCATCCGAGAGAAATGCAACCTTGCTGGAGAGTGACGGCTCCTGCATCCCAACTAGCAGATTGAAGCCTGACAGCTTTGGCGTTGTGAGATCATTTTGCGGTGTGGGTTTTCAACTCGTGTGAAAGTTTTGCAACGTCTCCACCACTGACCTGGAGATAGGACGCAAAATCCTGGCTTTGTGCAATCGCCAGCCAGGTTCCCGACACTTCGACGTCGAGGATTATATCTCTCCCATTGGCATCTTTTCTTACGCGGAAGGCGAGCTTTGTCGGCTCCATCTTGCCGCCGGAATCCGGGGCTTCGGCGTTGACGATGACGTCGTCTTCGGCACGGGCGGTCGATCCGGTTATCTTGATGCTGTGGCCATATGACGTGAAACCGTTCCGGTACAGAACGATATCGAGTTCGGTAAAGGCTGCAACGAAACGAGCCACGTCCGCTTCGGGAGCGTCTTTTGCATAGGATCCCAGGGTGAACAAGGCGACGCGCTTCATGTCGGTGATGGAGAGGACAAAATCGCGGAATACGCGGTCGCGTTCGCTTGTCCCGAGCGATTTGTCGTCGAGGATCGCGCTGCCCTTTTGGATGCATTCCTCAACGAAGGTTTCCGCCGGATTCTCGGCATGTGCTTCGAGCGAAAACATCAACATCCCCAGGAAGAAAGAGAGGCCGATCGCACGCCTGAATTTTGATCTTCTGATTCCGTTAGCGACGTCGATTGTCATGGCGAAATGGGAGCTCTGAGGCTGAGAATGTAGCTGACCACCTGTTCCGTTGACTGTTCTGACAAGCCCTGACGCGGCATGGTAATCGGGCGTGTGGCCATATTCCAATCACTGCCATTGATGAATGCACGAAGTGAGTCCGCTGTCGTACCGGGGCGGTTTGCGATGTCCTGGAAGCGCGGCCCCGGATTAAGAAGCGCGCTTCCTCCCGGTTGGCCGGATTGAACCACGTGACAGGCAGAGCAGACGTCGCGCGCAATTCTGTATCCGTCGCGAATGTCTGCATTGGCCATTGCCCCGAGAGGCGGCGGAAGCGATGGCGATAGCGAGACCGGCACAGCCTGCCATCCGTCATAACAACCCTGGACATCGGGATAATATCCCGGCGGGTTATCGCAGTAGTACCGGTACTGCGGTGGCAGCGGCATGGGTACTGGAATGTGATAATCGGAAATGAAAGTCGGGTAGGGATAAACCGGCTGGGGATAAAAATACCAGTCATTGCCGAGCACCCACCACCAGCCGAGAAAACCGGCATGCTCCTGGTGCAACCATCGGCCGGAACGCCAGGTGGACAGTTCTCGCGTGTTAAGCCGGGCGAAATCCCGGCCATGGAAATTATCCCGGCGCGCGCCGAAGCGGGGTCTTGCCGCTTCAAACTGCGGGCTGATCCGGACATGGGCCCGCGGTGCCGTTCTGGCAGAAGGAGGAATGATTCCACCACGCGAGCTACCGCGGTGTGATGCTCTGCCTGGAGCACCATTGTGCGCAGTGGTTCTTCCGCCGTCCCGCGCCGCGCCGCCCCGGCGAGGTGAATCCGCGGCGACTTGTTGGGGCCTGGATGCAGCAGTCGTGACTGGTTGTGCAGTGTCCCCCGAAATCAGTGATGTGTTCCGGCCATGTGCAATCGAAACAAAAGACGGCATGAGCGCGATCGCGAGACATACCCGAGGGATAATTTTGGCGGCGCGTAAACCAGAGCTGCGATTTTTCATCGATGCAAATCCCGAACTGCAAAGGATTTGTATCGGATGATTGGCAGGTCAGGCCTTGAGGTGGATCAAAGGTCAATCATGATCTGCGGCGCGTGAGGGTAGCTGTTTGATCCAGATCATCGCCGAAATCGGCGGAAGGCATATGAATTTCATATGAACGCGCGCTCTTACTCATCTTTGTTCTGGATGCTGGCGGGCGGGGTGCTGTTCGTGCTGTTTATTTTCGCCGCACTGACGCTGATCGCCAATCCCGGAGCGCGGCTTCCGCCTGCGGCGCATATAACTGTCCCCGCGCAATGAGTCGTAGCGACACAGCACGATAGGTTTGTCAGTCGTGCATGATTGCCAGCGATCTGGCCGGCGATCGCAAGGAAATTCAGGCGACAAGCCAGATCCGCGTTGCGCCAGACCTCGGCCCCAATCCGCTGTAATTAATCGATCCGGGCTGTGGAAGTTTAACGCCGCCTGTTTTATAATGGTTAATAGGGTGCAGAGGGGGAACTGCTCCGGCCTGCCGGGAAACCGGCTACGAGTTCGGCGGGAGGTGAATGATGCCTGATGATGATGCGCGAAAATTGCGACAGGAAGCGGCGGACCTGCTCGCGAAAGCGGCGGATGCTTCCGATCAGGCCGAAAGAAGAAAGCTTGCGTCCCGCGCGTTTGCTCTGGCGCAATCGGCCGAGGTGGCGGAGCGATCCCGGCAGGAAACGCAACAACAGCCTTCCGTGGATACGGATTTGCAAAAAAACCTGAAGCTCGTCGCGGAAAACAATCTGACGAGATTTCTTGGCTGCCTATGCGTCGAAACCGACACGGCACAGCGAGAAACATATCGTGGTCTGCTGTTGCGGGAAGAGCAGTGGTTTGGGATGAGAGAAGAGCGTTTGGAGATACTTCAGCGCCTCATCCGGGATTGCGACGGCAGGGTCCAGCGGCATAAGGCCTTGCTCGATGGGCAGCGAACAGCGGGTCTCGACGTCAGGCATACGGAAACACTGATGTCAAATCTGCTCGAAACTCAGGCGCTGCTGCTTGATTCCCTCAAAAACGAGTTGCGGCACGGCTGACGGGCTCAGCCATTCGCAGTATCAGCGGATCGAAATGCAGATTATCCTCAAAGCGGCGATTCATGCGTTTTGACGTCGCTTCGCATTTTACGGCTTTCGTCCTGTAGCTGCCGCCTCGCACGCCGGAAGGCATCGCTGATGGCGAACAGTATATCGCCATGTCGGGTATCCTTGCCCGGAGTCGTCCCGACATTGATCTCTTGCCCGCCAGGCAAACCTATATGTATGGCGACATGAAATTGGCCGCCTTTTCGATGACGTGCACCCGGCGCGGTGATCTTCACATGACAGGATGTGATCCGCCCATAGAAATGACGCAAGGCGTCAAACTGCTCGCCGATGAATTGCTGCAATGCCCGGCCCGGTTCTGAGCCGTGAAAATCGATCTTTACTGGCTGATCCATGTGAATCCGCTCCCTGGATACGCGCTTTTCGGTGAAAACCAGTTTGCGCGCATTGATCGGGATCAATCGATGCCGGGCATCGCATGCAGCCATTACGCCCAACGCAGGAAGTCATAGATCGAGTTTGCAATGATCAGGATCGCAAGCGCGAGCAGCAACAGCACGGCGAGCGCGATCCTGGACATTGAGTGAGACAGCGTTTTCACCGGAGCCTCTCAGTGGTGAACAATCGCGCGACCCTGGTTGCGTGCGAAGTCCGGCCCGTGCCGCCGATCTCCACCCCGATTGGCGAGGCGCTCGATTCGGCGGCCACGAGCCGTTTCCGCCATACCTTAGCGATAGAATGGTTCAGACCAGTCATCTCTCCGCGTGGCGGTGACGTTTCTATATTTGAGACGGAAGTTTCCTGCGTTGACTTAGGTCAAGATGGGAGCAGCCCTCGTCGGCGATGTTTATGCTTACCGCAAAGGAGGCCCCATTGAAAAACCGGATTTTTGTCATTGGTGCGTCTCTGTCCGGCATCGACGCACTCTGCGAACTCGTGCAGAGTTTACCGCAGAACTTTCCCGCTCCGATTTTGATTACGCAACACGTCGCCTCGCATAGCCCGGGGATGCTGCCGGAGATCCTGAGCAAGGCCGGTAAACTGCCGGCGTCCCATCCGAAAAGCGGAGAAGAGCTGCGCCCCGGACACATTTATGTTGCTCCGCCGGACCGGCATATGCTTGTCCGCGACAACCATATTCTGCTGTCCCATGGACCTCGTGAAAATCTGACCAGACCGGCGATCGACCCGATGTTCCGTTCGGCCGCGGTTGCTTGCGGTCCGGCGGCTGTCGGAGTTGTGCTCACAGGCCAACTGGATGATGGCACAGCAGGATTGCTCGCCATCAAGGACCGCGGCGGCATCGCGATCGTGCAGGACCCCTCCGAGGCGACCGCGGCTTCGATGCCGCGCAGCGCTTTGCGGCATGTCACAATCGATTATCGCTGTAAGCTGCGGGAGATGGCGGACGTTTTCATCGCGCTGGCCAAAGATGCGATTCCTGAAAAGTCAAAAGACACTGGGCGTCTGATGGAAATTGAGAACCGGATCGCCGAAGGAATCTTCAGTGTCGATGACTGGTGGATTCTCGAGCAAATGAGCGAACCCTCTGGTCTCAATTGCCCGGATTGCCGCAGTGCAGTGTACGAATTGAATGACAAACGTGTTCTGCGCTTTCGTTGCCGGTCCGGACATGCGTTTTCGGCCCAGAGCTTGTTGAGTGGCCAGGCGGACGCCAGGGATGCACTGCTTTCGTCGATATTTGGCGCCCTGATCGAAGAAGCGACGCTGGCAAAACGAATGCAAGCCGACACGCCTTACAGCGACGACATCATGCTGACCCATAAACTCAGCGGACGCGTGGTTGAGCTCGAAAGCGAAGCCGGAAAAGTATGCGGGTGGCTGCATGCCATGACGGGCCTGGTCGAGCCCGAGCCCTAGCCAACGGTGTCCTGATGTTGACGACTGAATCCAACAAGACGAACCCCGACGCGAGCTGGGACCGAGGCCAATCCTGGCTGTTGGTTTTCGTTTTGCTCATTGCCGGGCTATTTGTTGCGATCTCCTATCAGAATGCTGTCAATGCTCCGGCGAACCTGAGCTATTCCGCCTTTCTGGCCGAGCTCGATAAGGACAGTATCCGCAGCGTCACGATCTCAGGCCGGGCTCTCCAGGGCGAATATACAAAGGGCGGCAAATTCGATGTGACGATCCCTGACGGCAATGCCACCATTGACCGCCTGCTGCAGCACCATGTCGATATTGAGATTACCGACGCCGGCGGATCGGTGTGGGTGCCCATCCTGCTGATGATCGCGCCTGTGCTGTTGCTGCTGCTGTTTTTGGGAATTTACTCCCGAAGGGCATTGGCGGAACGCGGCGGGCAGGTCTTCGGGTTCGGAAAATCCCCGGCACGTCTTTATGCGCCGGAGAAGAATACCGTCACTCTGGCAGACGTAGCGGGCATCGATGAAGCCGAGGCGGAGCTGAAGGAAATCGTCGAATTCCTGAAGAGTCCGGAGAAATTCGAACGGCTGGGAGGCAAAATGCCCAAAGGCTGTATTCTGATCGGCCCTCCGGGATCGGGGAAAACGCTGCTGGCCCGTGCCATAGCAGGTGAGGCCAGTGTGCCGTTCTATTCGATTTCCGGATCAGATTTCGTCGAGATGTTTGTCGGCGTTGGCGCGGCGCGCGTGCGCGACATGTTTCAGCAGGCAAAGCAGCACGCTCCCTGCATCATCTTTGTCGATGAGATTGATGCCGTTGGGCGCCGCCGCGGAACGGGTGCAACTCAGACCAATGACGAGCGGGAGCAGACGCTCAACCAGCTTCTGGTCGAATTGGACGGATTTGACAGCGGCGAAGGAATTATCGTGCTGGCGGCAACAAACCGGCCGGATATTCTCGATTCCGCTCTCCTCCGCCCCGGCCGTTTTGACCGCCAGATCATCCTGTCCAATCCCGACATTCTGGGCCGGCAGCAGATCCTGAACGTCCATTTGCGCCGGGTCCCCGTGGCGACTGATGTCGATGTTTCGGTGATCGCGCGAGGAACGCCCGGTTTTTCCGGCGCGGACCTCGCCAATCTGGTGAACGAGGCGGCGCTTCTTGCCGCGCGCAAGGATGAGAAGTTTGTCACCATGACGGACTTCGATCAGGCCAAAGACAAAGTTGTGATGGGGGCCGAGCGCCGTTCCGTCATCATGACGGAAAAGGAAAAGCGGACGACAGCCTATCACGAAGCCGGGCACGCTCTTGTCAGTCATCTGACTCCGGGAAGCGATCCTCTGCACAAGGTGACGATCATTCCGAGAGGCCGGACGTTGGGCGCAACCATGGCGCTCCCGGAACGGGACCGGCATGGTTACAGCAAGAGTGAGCTGGAGGCGCGAATAGCGGTGATGTTCGGGGGCCGTGCCGCGGAGAAGCTGATCTTCGGCGCCGCGAATGTCACCACCGGCGCGGCAGACGATGTCCGCCAAGCAACCGATCTCGCGCGCAGAATGGTTGAGGAGTTTGGGTTCAGCGACAAACTCGGGCCGGTCAACTATTCCGAGCAGGATCAGATTGCAGGGGGATGGTGGCCCGGGCCGAAACAGGCGCTGTCGGAAGAAACGGCGCGCCTGATTGACGAGGAAACCCGCCGTATAGCCGTGGAAGCCGAGCAGCGCGCCGAACGCGCCCTTGAAGAGCATCTGGCTGAACTGCGCGCGCTGGCGGACGCTCTGTTGGAAAAGGAGACTCTTTCCGGCGGCGAAATCACAAATCTGCTCGCGGGAATTTCCCCTGCCGAAAGAAGCAACTGCGCGGCGGCGGCCTGATCTGTCCGATTAGCCTGCAGGTTTGCTGCACTGGACGTAGAGAGTGCGTACAAGTGGATCGAATGTCCTCAGCGAGGACGCAGACTCTGCCACGATGTGAGACCCTTCCGGGCAAAAGCTTGAGATATGCGCATAGCACTGATCGACCGTCTCAAGCATTCCGTTGCACTCCAGTGCGTAACCCATACTCCCATCCTGCAGGGCCATCGGCCTGACCGTCGTGCAGGCGGTCAGTGCAACGACTGCCCCTGCAATTAAAAAGCCATTCGCGATTTTCATTGCATTGCGCTCTGCAGCCTCGACGGACAACCTATTGCGAAAAACGTGGTTACTCATTGACCTCTGTCAAAGATGGTGGGGTGACTTGATAGAAGCCAATATTTCTGGGCGAAAATGGGCGTAGCGCTCGCTCGACGCAATTTGAGCCGGCAGAAATGATGGTCCGGCACCTGAGGGCAGCGTGCTTGCTTCTGCTGTGCGCACTGCTGGTCGCCGGCTGCGCAACATCAATGAACATCAGCAATCCGGACGATCCGTGGGAAGAGTATAACAGGAGCAGCTTCGATACGTTTCTTTTCCTGGACCGCAATGCGCTTCGTCCCGCCGCCGAGACGTATCGCGATGTTGTGCCTGAGTCGGTCCGGATCTCGTTGCAAAATGTCCTTGAGAACCTCGATACCCCGGGAATATTCGCCAATGACGTATTGCGGGGGCAGGTTGATCCGGCCGGTACGGCTCTCATGCGGCTGGTAATCAATACGAGACTGGGAATTGTCGGATTGTTCGATGTGGCGAAGACAATGGGCTTCGAACCGCATTCGGATGACTTCGGCAAGACGCTGGCGGAATACGGCGTCGGTCCCGGTCCATATCTCTTCATGATTTTGTTTGGTCCGACCAATGTGCGCGATTTTGCCGGTTCGACGATCGACTTGTTATTCAATCCATTGATCGCCTTAACCGCGCCGGGACGCTATTTCGCGTTGTCCGGAGATGTCGGCTTCAAGGTGCTGGATCGGCGCGAACGCAACCTGGAGATCTGGGATGAGGTACGGCGATTGTCGGCCGACTCCTACTCCAGGATCCGGGATGCCTTTATCCAGTCGCGCAACCACGAAATCCGTGAGGAGTCCGGAAAAACCGAAGATCTGCCGGAATTCTGAGCTGGTGGGTATGCAGTGCGGACAGCAGATCACGTGATCGGCCGGATTGACGCAAGTCAAGGCCAGATACTGCAAAGCCTGTTGAAAAGGCGCATGGCGATTGATGTGATTCAAACTGCGCCGCGTGCTGCCCCGGCACACGGATTTCTGCCGCGGTACAGGCGGTGGATGGTCATCGGCTATATCGGCGCACTTGTGATGCTGCTCGGTTTCGGGGCGCCTTTCAGCGGACTGATCGATGTTCCGATCAGCTTCATGCTGAAAAACAAAATGCATTTGAGTGCATCTGAGGTCGCGCGCTTCCGCCTCGTCGCGGGCATTCCGCTTTACCTGTCTTTCCTGTTCGGTTTTGCACGCGACATCTGGAATCCGTTCGGCATGAAGGATCGCGGCTTTCTGGTCCTGTTCGGAACGATTTGCGCCGGCATCTATCTTTTTTATGCATTCGCGCCGCTGCAATACTTCACTTTGCTGGTCGCGTCCGTATTGCTGACGACTGCGTTTCTCTTTGTATCGAGCGCGCAGGTCGGTTTGACGGCAACCATCGGTCAAAAGCGGCTGATGTGGGGCCAGATCAGCGTGGCGTGGAAGATGTTCGGCTCCGTGCCGCTTCTCGCAGCCTATCTCGTGGGTGGCGCATTAAGCGGGTTGCTGGAAATGAAGAGCGCGGACGAGGCGGTGCGAATTTTATTTCTAATTGGCGCCGCGATCATGTTGGCGGTGGCGGCCTATGGCGCCTGGAAACCCGCGAGTGTCTACGCGAACGGTAACGGAACAGGAGATCAAACGGCGGCAGAGCCAGTTGCGACCACGCTGAAGCGCCTCATCACGCATTCGCCGATTTATCCGGCACTGTTGATTTATTTGCTGTGGAATTTTGCGCCAGGTTACCAGACGCCGCTGCAGTTCTACCTTCAGAACAGTCTTCACGCCAGCGATGCGCAATGGGGCGAGTGGAATGCCATTTTCACCATCTCATATTTCCCGACATTCATTACGTTCGGGATTCTGTGCCGCAAATATGCACTGCGCCGGCTGCTGTTCTGGGGCACGATTATCGCTGTGCCGCAAATGGTGCCGCTGGTCTTCATCCATTCCGTGTCCGGCGCGTTGATCGCGGCAATACCTATCGGCCTTACCGGAGGGATTGCCAGTGCCGCGTATATCGATCTGCTGATCCGATCGTGCCCGAAGGGCCTCCAGGGAACCATTCTGATGATGGCCGGAAGCATGCTCTACGTGGTTTCGCGCTTTGGCGACCTGCTCGGAACCGTTCTTTACGAGCGCTACCAGAACTTCGACATCTGCGTGGTTGCCATTACGGTGGTCTACGCGTTGATTCTTCCAGCCCTCCGGCTTGTCCCGCCAAATCTGACCGCAACGCCCGATGGCACAGCACTGCAGGACGGAACCTGAAGGGAGTTGAATATGAGCCATAAAGCGATTGCGGCCGCAGTTGTTCTGCTGGGTTTCACGATGGCTGCCGTTGGTCAGGAGACGGGCGATGTCAGCCGGGGCCGGCTGTTGGCACAGATGACCTGTGCGGAATGTCACGCAGTCGGTAAGAATGGCCTGCGGTCGCGCAATGGGCAGGCACCCACTTTCGCGTCGCTGGCGAATACACGTGGCATCAATGCCATGGACATCAGAGTGGCACTGCGCACCTCACATCGCGAGATGCCAAATCTATCGCTGAACAATGAGGAGATCGAGGATGTCGCCGCATATATCCTCAGTCTCAAATAGCGTCCGGCATGTACAAGATAAGTTTGGCACTCCCGCGTGGGACTTTGCAGCTGCGTGCTGGGACAGATCCAGGCGGGGAATTATTTTGCCAATTCGAACATGATTGACGACACCCAACCCTGATTGCCGAGTTCGTCCTTCACTTCCCACATCAAACCATTCTTATTTCCTGTGGGATAAAGCCGCATCCCGGTATCGATTGGCCGAACCACCTGGCTCTGGGTTGAAGGCTGGGAGAACATATAAGTCGCCTTTGTTGCCACAACCATCTGCTGCCCCGCGGCGACAGATGCGCCGCCAGGTGCGGGTAATCCGCCCAACTGATCGACCAGTTTCGTGTAAGCATCCAGGTACGCGAGCGTGATCACTTTGCCAATTTCGGTGTTGTTATATCCTGTCGCGCCCGCGGCGCCGAAACCGCCATAAGCGAAAATGCCGCCGCCGACGCCAAAGCCAACATCGGTTTTCTTCGCATGACCATCTATCGTCGCCATCACCTGCGTTGTCCGCACATTTGTGATCGCAAGAGTGACGTCTGCCGTTGACGAATTGATGTTCAGCCCTCCGACAATTCCGCCAAGTGGTCCTCCCAACAAGCCACCCAAAGCCCCGCCGATATTGCCCCCGCTCGCTCTGGCATTTTGCGAAACAATATCCGGGACCAGCACATAATCGGCTGCGATGATCTGGCCGCCGCCGACATTGGACCCCTGTTGCAGGCCGCCGCCCGCCGCGAGCGCCCGTTCCCGCTGTGCCGCGGCAAGACCGGCGCCGCGATCAACCAGCGAGAAACAGCCGGACTGTTGCACGAACACCTTGATTAATGCTTCGGGTGAACCGAGCTGAAGTTCGCTCCACCAATTGCGTCCGGGCTCTTCAACGGCCAAGTTGCCCAGCGGCTGTGCGCAGTGCGGGATTTCGGATTGCTTCCGTTGCATTCGCTCTTGCGCTGTCGCGGCCATTGAATCTGTCGCGACAAGGGCGAGAGCCGCTCCCAGCAAGGCGGTACAGGTTGGTGTTCGCATGATTGTCCCCGAGGCTGAGTGAATGCTTGGAAATTATGCCCCGGCGCTTGTGCTCGCATTGATTTCGATCAAGCGGGTGTTGACGAGTTATTCGCGCTCAAAACGATGCGAGCCCCGCCGCAATGCGGCGAGGCTCGCGCGATCCGCTTCTCGGTGGCGGCTTCGCTATCCAGGCACGTAGTCGAGTTTAACCTGGGCGATGCCGGCAGCGGCGTTGAGGCCGGTATTTCCCTCAACGCTCACCGGCTGAAGTGTCATCGACTTTTTGAAGCCGCCCACAAGCGCATTGGCGCCGACACCGATACCGACAGTGGCGCTCGCGGTGACGCCGCCGTAATCGCCAGCGAGCGAGCCTTTGCCGATATCGGACGTCGGGGCGACCACCGCCCACGCAATGATGCCGCCGGACTGGTAGCCAATGTCCATTCCGAACTTGTTGATACGGCCGGTATACCGCTCGGTGATGCCAGGAGCCTGTTCATATGTGCATTTCAGATCACGGGTAGAGCCGAAGATAAAGCCCCAGCCGCTGGAGACATTGCACGTGATCACGCCGATCTTTACACCACTCTTTCCTTCGTCCGCACTTGCGGGAACCGCGGCGATGCCCGCCGCCAGAGTCGCGGCGGCGATCCCGAGACACATCTTCCTCAACATGTTGAAAACCCCTTCTGTCAAAGCGCTTTTGAGATGCGCGCATTCATACCTGGCAGCGATCTGCTAGGGCGGTCGCCCATCGCTCGCTGGTAGTGGAGGTTTGCACGGCTGAGGGGCCGGCACTTTGATCTGAATCAGAACCGGAGGGAAAATTGAATTCCGTTGAAAATTTTGAGCGCATCCGCAATTCGCGATCGTGCTAGCAACGGTCCAGCAGGCGAACCGCGGCGAGCAAAGCGGCGGCTGCCGCTCGTCAAAGCGCCCGGACCGAAGCAGAATTCTTAGCGATATTCCTCGCAGGCTTCACCCGGCCGCCGAAAAACCGGCGGCCGGGGAGCTGCGTTCATTGCGCGGATGGCGCCGCTTCGGCGGCTTGCGGGGACACGGATGTTTTCGAGCTGAGAGTGAAAGTCACGATGCCACTGTCGTCGGTCATATTGAACATGACCGGCGTACCCGAATTATCGAACCAGACGTGATAGTGTTTTTTGGTACCGACGAGGTCGATGTCGTACGGTTTCGCGGGAACATCCGCGTCGGCAATCTTCACGACGGTGTCCTGGCCCGGAGTGATATGTACTTTATTGGTCGTACCATCATCGGGCGTGATGATCGTGTCACCATTCATCAACCTGGATGACCAGGGATTTGCCAGTCTTACCAGCGCGGGTTCTTCGGCGCTGCCCTTCGCCGTTTTGATCTGGAAGTGATCACCTTCCGCAGCACCATTAACTTCGGATTTCTTGCCGTTTATGCTTGTTGCTGCCTGCAAGGAGACCAGTCGATCTCCGATCCATTTTTCGATGCGGTCCGCGCTCTGGCGGTAAGCGGTGACAATTCCTCCCATCAGACGTACCGCAATGTTTGACCGGGTTACGACGGTGGTATTTTGTCCGTCGCTATCGATCGTGTTGCTGTAGGTCCCGATATTGCCGTATTGCGAATGGGAAACGTTGTAATCAAGCCTGTACGCGTCTGCGCATGCCGGGCTGGCGCCGATAGCAAGTCCGGCGGCCAATCCGAGCACCAACGCCACTTTCTGCCTGTTCGGGTTCATGCAATAGCTCCCTCTTCACTGGGCTGTGATATGGGGCCGAGCTGCTTCTCACTCAATGGCAGCACACAAGAACGTGAGCTTCGCTGTGCGAATGAAATTGCGAACCGGTTTCAGGTGGTTGGGACGTGATGGTGCATTTCTGCCGGCTTTTCTTCGTATAGCGACCGCACCTGGAACAGAATATAAAGGCTAATCAGTCCACTGACAATCGCATTCACGATCAGACCGGACAGCAGCGAAGTCGCTATACTGACGAGGCGCGAGTAGAAGGCCAGCCGCCACCCCGTCATCCTGCGTGCGAACAAACCCGGCAGGGCTGCAATCAACAACCCGAACTGCACGATGGCGAGGATCGTGAGATAGCCGAACTGCGCGGCATATGCCGGCCCGAAAAACCCGAACGGCATTGTCCATGCACCGATGCCCAGGACAAGCAGAACCGCGGGAAGAAGCAGAACGAGAAATGCCACGGCGATCCAGGGCCCATATTTGACAATCGCCTCCTTTGCATTTTGCGGGAGCTGAACTGGCGCTTTCGTCACCAGGTAATAGTCGAGAAAACCAATCGGATCCTTCGGTGCCTGGTCTGCCATCTCACGCTCCTGATTTTGGCGCATTCAATTATTTATAGCGCGTGCAGATCGTCCCTTGCTTGATTCAGATCAAACGGAAGCCGCAGCCAGTCCCGCACGCTCCACACAGCAAGGGTACAATCAGTCAAGCCTCATTGCCGTGATCGTGCAGATCATCCATCGACAGGAGCGCGGCCGCTCCCCAAGAAGCTATTGTGCGGTGTAACCGCCATCAATCACGAGTTCGGCGCCGGTGACGAATTTTGATTCATCCGAGGCGAGGTAAAGAACGCCATAAGCGATGTCGTCCGGTTCGCCCATATGCCCCACGGGGTGCATTGCATCGACCGCGTGACGGCCCTGTTCGACATCGCCAAGCTCACTCAGGTAATTGTGCACCATCGGCGTCCAGATATAGCCGGGATGAACGGAATTCACCCGGATGTTGAGGCCCGATTTGGCACAGAACAATGCAACAGATTTGGTATAGAGCCGGACGCCGCCTTTCGATGCGTTATAGGCGCCCAAATTGGGGTCGCCGACGAGTCCTTCGATCGACGACAGATTGATGATGGATCCGCCGGTGGCGGGCGGATGTGTTTTCATCGCACGGATCGTATGTTTGGTGCCGAGAAATACGCCATCGAGATTGATCGACATCAGCCAGCGCCATTGTTCCAGAGTCTGTTCATCCGGCGGACTGCCGACGCCGACGCCGGCATTGTTCACCAGCACATCGATGTGCCCAAAGGTCTTGACGGTGTCGCCGATGACCCGCTCCCAATCCTCCTCTTTGGTGACGTCGTGGTGCATGTAAGCCGCCGTTCCGCGTGCGCGCGTGATTGCATCGGCGGCGTGATGGCCTTCGGCATCCTTGATATCGGTGAGCACGACTCTTGCGCCTTCACGGGCGAGCATTCGGGCGGCAGCTTCGCCCAATCCCATCGATGCGCCGGTTACGATGGCAACTTTATTATCGACGCGTCCCACTGTCGTGAACCTCATTCAATGGACTAAGCGCGGATAAACCGCTACTGCGTGGCCGGTTTCGGTTGCACCGACCTGAGATAGGCGATCAGATCGTCGATCTGATCCGGTTGCAGCATGAATTGCGGCATTTGCGGACCGCCCTGATGGGCGACGACAATGCCTTCCGCAAAGGCTTCCGCGAGATCGCCGACGTCATATCTCTCATGCAGGGTTCTGAACGGTGGAGCCGGCGCATATGGGCTGCTGCCGGTCGTCCCGACCGCGTGGCACCTGGCACAGTTCTTCTCGACGAACAGTTTTCCACGTTCGACAGAAGCGGCGGCAAAACCGCTGTCACATGCGCCGAATTGGAGCAGCGCCACCATAAGAAAGGATGCGCTGAACTTCTGCACCGGTGTTTCCGTAAGCTGCTATACGGACTTCAAGGATAGTAGATAAGCGACAATGTTGTCCTTTTCTTGGTTATTGAGCACGATATTTGGCATTGTCGGATGCGGCGTCTGGAGCCAGACCCGGATCGCGGTTGCTGTCAGACCCGGCGAGGCCGCAATATCGGGAAACGCCGGCGCTGCGCCGTTCGGGGAATGGGTCTGGCCAGGTTCCACGGCATGGCACCGGGCGCAAACCTGCTCAGCCATCATATGCCCCTGACCGATATTCCCCCGGTCTTGCGGGAGCGCCGCGATCTGCTGATAGTCGGCGCCGCGGCTGCCACCGGCATTCATGCTGATTGCAACAATAATCAGCCCTGCCATCAGGGCCAGAAATACGCGCATGGTGTCACTCCCACGAATTGCTGCGCGCCCCAGGCGCCGCACCGCCCGCTAACGAAGATTGTTCAGCCGGTGGGAAGCGTGCTGAGATAGGCCATCACGTCATCGATCTGCTGGCGCGAGAGCATGATCCCCGACATCGCGCGGTGCGGTTTCAACAGCCATGCGTGGATCCAGTCGCGATTGTGTTTTTGGTCGCGCGCTATGTAGGATAGCGGCGGCGCGGCATCGCTGGCTGCGCTCGAAGCCGGTGACGCGTGGCAGGTTGTGCAGGAGTTCATCACAAGCTCCTGACCCGCTTTCGGATTTCCATTCGCCCAGGCAGCCAATGGCAAATTCAGAATGGCGGCAGCCAAAATCACCCGCCGGATTTTCATGGAACTCTCCCATTGAGATGATCGCCATCCGGCAATGCACCGGATTCACGGACAACGGCGCTCATGCCGGGAATGTTCCAGAAAAGTGATCAGGTCCGCGAACCGCAACTCGGTAGCAGCAGATGGAACGTCAGTGAAGGCGGCCTTTCCACAGGCGAAGGATGGCCGCCCGGTAGTGGTGCAGGTTCTGCATCACGCCGAGCATCACGTCGAGCGTCTTGCGGGCATCGTCAATGGGAAGACCGCGTGTGCTCGTTTTCTGTATCAGCTCACGCTGTCGCTCGATGCGAATTTCTGCGTCCGCAATGATAAGGTCGAGGCGTGCCAGTTCGGCTTCGTAATTGATGGGCATTGTTGCCCCACAACCGCGCACCAAGGCGACGCCGGCGTTGACGGGTGTGGCGGAATCCTAGCTGCCGGCCGATCGCATCTCCTGCTCGCCTGTGGCTGCTTTGGCGTCCTTTAGCGCCGCGCGCTCGCGCCACAGGATCAGAGTTGATGAGTCGTTTCTTGCCTCTCTCGCATCATCGAAATCTTCGCAAAATGGACCATCGCTAAAGTTCCACTGTCCCACTTAGACCTCCTTGGCAGAGCAAATGTCTATTCCAGCCAGTTGATTTTCGGTGCATTGCGCGGTACCGCGGGCGGAATCGATTTCGGATAGCCGATGATGACTGGCGCGACCGGTGTGAGCGTATCGGGCAGTCCAATCGCCCGTTTGCCATTGGGAGTGCCGAGCCAGCTTTGCGCAAAACCAATCCAGCAGGAGCCAAGGCCTGCGGCATGGGCGGCGAGCATCAGATTTTGCGCTGCGAGGGCGCAGTCTTCAGTGGACCACGATCCTTGCGTGGGCGCTGAGATCACGATCAACGCCGGAGCGTGATAAAAGATGTGAAAGTCCTCCGCGTGCAACATTGCGCCGGCGTGCGACTGGACGCCCATACTCACCGATTCAGCCATGAAGCGCTTGGCTGATGCCGCTATCCTGTCCAGCAGTTTGCGATTCGTGACGATCGTAAACACCCAAGGCTGTTCGTTCATGGCGCTTGGAGCCTGGGTCGCCGCATCCACAAGCGACAGCAGAACATCTCGTTGTACGGGCGTAACAGCATAGTCCCGGACCGACCGTCGTCCGCTGATACAATCCATCAGCGAGATGGCAGATTGAGACGCAGGTCGCCCCAGCGGCATATCCATCGGGTGCTTCTCCCTTTGCTGCGCTCAGTATGCCGGCGGGAGAGAACGCGCTTTGATCAGGGTCAATTTGCGATATGGCAAATGGCCGAGGTCCGCGTAATTATTCTGTTCTGCGGCACTTGCGACTTGGCGTTGGCATCGGAAATGTCTTTGGAAGCCACAACAAGCTTACGGCTGGAATCCAACAGCATAGATCGCGGAATGCTTGGTCTGACTTCGGCGGAAGCCGCAAAACGGATTGCAGCCGACGGTCCCAACGCTGTTGCAGAGGAGAGTGAATCCCGGTTCCAGCGCATTTTGCGGCATTTCTGGGCACCAGTGCCATGGATGCTGGAAGCTACGGTGCTTCTCCAGCTCGCGATCGGCGGCTATCTGGAGGCCGCGCTTATTGCGGGCGTTCTGCTGTTAAACGTCGCACTAGGCGTATTTCAGGAGAACCGTGCGAATGCCGCGCTGGAACTGCTCAAACAGCGCCTGACGCTGAAAGCGCGTGCCTATCGCGACGGACGTTGGACCGACATTTTCGCAGTCGAACTCGCGGCCGGCGACTTCGTTGCCCTGTCATTGGGCGGTGTGGTTCCAGCGGATATCCGCATCGTTAAAGGTTCGATCCTGCTCGACCAGTCGATGCTGACAGGCGAATCCATTCCCGTCGAGGCCGACGCAGGAAAAATCGCCTATGCGGGCGCGCTCGTCCGCCGGGGCGAGGCGGAGGGTGTCGTCGCTGCCACCGGCGCTCGAACCTATTTCGGCCGCACGGCTGAGCTGGTCCGTGTCGCCCATATCGAAAGCACGGAACTCAAGGCAGTCACAGGGCTGGCCCGTAATCTCAGCATATTGAACGCCATCATCGTTGTTGTGCTGGTCGCGTATGCGGCGATCGAAAAACTGCCGTCCTCACAGATCATTCAACTCGTGCTGACAGCCATGCTGTCGGCGGTGCCGGTTGCCTTGCCTGCAACCTTCACGCTGGCGGCAGCCCTGGGCGCCCGTGCCGTCGCGCTGAACGGTGTCCTCCTGACGCGGCTTTCGGCGCTCCACGAAGCGGCGACGATTGACGTGCTCTGCGTCGACAAGACCGGCACCCTTACGAGCAACGAGCTTGCGGTGACGAAGGTCATTGCGTTGGCCGAAGGATCGATGGAAGCCGACGTGCTTGGTTTCGCGGCTCTTGCAAGTTCGACTGACGGAAGCGATCCCGTCGATGCTGCAATCCGCGAAGCGTCGCGGGCGAGCCCGCCGCAGCGTCCGCTGCCACACGTTACCGGTTTCATGCCTTTCGATCCGGCACTCAAACGGGCGGAAGCAAAGGCGTTAGGCGTGGAGGGCCGCGAGATTACGATTGTCAAAGGCGCGCCCAGCACTGCCGCGCTGACCAAAGACGCATCGGCCAAACTGCAGGAACTGACGGAAGCGGGCTACCGGACATTGGTTGTTGCAGCCGGCCCACCGGATGAAATCCGGTTTCTGGGCTTCGTCGCCCTGAGCGATCCGCCGCGGCGCGATTCAGCAGAACTTCTCAATGAACTCCGGGCGTTGGGCATGCGAACCATCATGGTGACCGGCGATGCGCCTGCGACCGCTCTAACCATCGCCCATGCGATAGGGCTTGAGGGCAGGATTTGTCCGCCTGGAATAATTCCCGATCGGGTGAGCGCCGAAGAATACGCGATCTATGCGGGTGTTTTCCCGGACGACAAATTTCGCCTCGTACGCGCCCTTCAGCAGGGCGGTCACGCGGTGGGCATGTGTGGCGACGGGACAAACGATGCACCTGCGCTTCGTCAGGCCCAGATGGGAATTGCCGTTTCGACAGCCACAGATGTTGCCAAGAAAGCCGCCGGGATTGTCCTGACATCACCAGGTCTCGGCGGCATAGTCGCTGCAGTCCGCGAGGGGCGCAGGGTATTCCACCGGGTGCTCACTTATGCGCTGACAATGCTTGTGAACAAGAGCGTCACGTTGGTGGTGCTTGGCGTGGGATTGATCCTGACGGGACACGCCGTGCTGACGCCGGTCCTGCAGGCCATGTCGATGTTCGCGGGCGACTTCGCCAGCATGGCCCGTGCTGCCGATCGCGCAACTCCTTCGCCTCGTCCGAATGCCTGGAGGGTACGCAATCTTGTCGTCGCTGCGATTCCACTGGCGTTGCTTAAACTTGTCTTCCTGATCGGCGTGGTCGCAACCGGCGCTTTCGGCCTTGGCTTGAGCCCCGGGCAGCTCCAAACGCTGACATTCGCGGCTCTTGTATATGCGGGCCAGGGAATGATGTTTGTGCTGCGCGAGCGGGATCACATGTGGCGATCAAGGCCGAGCGTTCTTTTGATGCTGTTCTCGTTCACCGATGTCCTGGTTGTCTCCATGGTCGCGATCTTCGGCTTCCTGACTCCCCCATTGCCGCCAGCGGCTATACTCGCGTTGCTTGTCGCAACAGCGCTGGTCGTTTTGGCGATTGATCAAGTGAAGACTATTTTGTTCCGCTACGTTCGGATTGATTGATAGTGCTATCGGTCCAAAGCCAGGCAGCAACCGCTGCGAAATTGAGGCTAATACGCGACGGTCAGCGATTCTTCTGCCGGTGGTGGATCGTCTCTTGTCAGGCGTTCGCGGATTTCCGCCAGGTCATCGAAATCGCGTGCGATCTGAAGCAGGGTTTCGCGGTAATGGTCCTCTGAGAGCGAAGCTGCGATGGCCCGCAACTCCAGCGCACGCCGGCGATAATATGCAGCCTTTTCCCGTCCGTCCGGCACGCTCTTCTCCATCGATCGAAGAGGGCTTATTCCATCTGGCTGGGCAACTGGCCTTGATGTGGATCAAGCGCGGCTTGCAGCTTCAGGCGTTGCAGATTGAGCCATGTCAATCCGCCGCTCAGCCTTTGTGATCTGATCCTCAAACGATGACGGACTGGCTTGCTCAACTCCCGCACATTAATGCGGCGATCTCCGATGCGGAGCGGCATATCGGAAGACAGAGGAAATTGCTCGGCCAGGCAGCACGTCGAGATGGTTCGGTCAGCGAAACAGAATCCTGGCGCAGCCTCGAACTGATGCTGACATTGGCTGGATTCCTGCGCGATTGCCGGACGGCAGTCATTGTCCGTTCCACGCGCGGAGCGCACACGAAGCATTGATCGACGGCCAGAATCGCGACTAAGCGGCAATATACGTAGTTCTCCTTACGCATAATTCCTGAATATCGGCGCACGTGCGTTGGGGGCATGGTGGGATTGTTCCGGTCAACCGCAGGAGATTCCGATGTCGCTCGCCGAACTCGCCAGATCGCCTTCCCCCTCCCCGATTTGGCCTGTTGCCGGTCAGGCGATGACCCGGTCTCCTGCGGGACCGGACATGGATGAGGAGGCGCTCCGCCGCATCGGATCGAAGATCCGCTACGGCCGCGGTGAAACCATCTTCAACGAAGGTGATCCCGCCGAATTCGCCTACAAAGTGGCAAACGGCGTGGTCCGCCTCTGCAAGCACCTTTCGGATGGACGCCGGCAGATCGCACAATTCCTGCTGCCGGGCGATTTCTTCAGCTTCATGGAGCTGTCCGAGCACAGCTTTACCGCCGAAGCGGTGTCTGACGTGACGCTTGTGAGTTTCCCCCACCGTCAGTTCGAACGTGTGGTCGAAGAACGGGTCAGTTTGCGCCGGCGTTTTGCTGCACTGCTCTCGAAGACGATCCACGACACCCAGAACCATCTCGTTATTCTCGGCCGGCAGAATGCGAAAGAGAAACTGGCGTCATTTCTGGTCATGCTGGTTCAACGTCGCGGCGAAGACGCTGGCCCGCTCATCGAAATGCAGATGTCACGCCAGGACATTGCGGATTATCTCGGCCTGACCATCGAAACGGTTTGCCGCGTCCTGTCCGAGATGAAGCGCAGCCGGCTGATTGATATTCCCAATGTCCATCAGCTGACGATCAGAAATAGCGACGTGCTTAACGACATCGCCGATGGCATCGAATAATTTCGCACTTAAGCTGAGTGTCGCGGGTTGGCCACTCCGTTGCCATTCAGTCACGCAGCCGCTTCAGGCCACGATTGACGCGTGACTTCACGGTGCAAACCGGACAATTCTGGAGCGCCGCAATCTGCTCGTAATTCATCTCGCGCAGATACAGGGCGACGACCGCTTCGCGCTGGTCAGGATTGAACGAGTCGTTCAGTCCGCGCACAGCATCGCGAAATTTCAGGCGCGACTATGCGTGTGCCTCTGGTACAGGAACTGATTGCACCGTGTATTCGTCGCATTGCACACACCAGCGGGATTCTCTCGCCACCCGCCGATAATAAGAAAAGATCTCATTGCGAAGGATAGCGAAGATCCAGGTCTTTAAATTGGTGCCCAGCCGAAATGACGAGCGGGCAGCCCACGCCTTCAACAGCGCGTTCTGCGTCAATTCTTCGGCGCGTCCGGGTGAGCCGCATATTTTCCATGCATAGCTTTTCATCACGGGCATAAGCGCCGCGAGATCCTTGCCGAAGCACACATCTTTGGGTGGACCCGATATCGAACATCCCGGCTGTAGCATCGCTACCCCCCTGAAGCTGTAACGCAACTATTTCCAAGGAGGCGATGAGCAGCCCTGATCTAAATCAATTTCGCGGACGGCAATGCTGGTCTCTCACCAGCCCGGCCAGCCGTCGTAGGCAAGCGTTTTGGAATCAGGATGCCGGGCGTGACGCCAGAGCCATCATGGCAAGTATGGCCAGGATCAGGAGAAGCCAGAATGACTTGTCTGAATGTATTTCACTCGGGGTCATGAGATCCTCCAATCACGCAAAAGATTGAAGTAGCGACTGATCGACAACGGCCAGTCTGCCGTCGCTGGTGCGGATGACGGCGCCTGCCGTGCCCAGATCGTCAATGCAATGGCTGACCAGCTCGTCGGGTTCATCGATGCGCTCGCCGATGCTATGAACTGAGAGCGGTAAGCCGGAGACGCTCGACTGGGGCGCCCGCATTGACGCACTCAGAAGAAAACGGACGACCCGTTCTTTTGCCGTGCGCATTTCATCGGCCCGCAATTCGTTCCGCGAGATACTCGGTTGGGCGATCAAAGTGCTGATTGAGCGATAAAAGGACGGTACCACATCGCAGATCTCGTCCACCTGGCCGCGTCGGAATGCAGTCAGTTCGCAATCGGAACTGGCCTCTGCATTGATTATGTGTTTGGGGCGGTGGACGACGCCGAAATATTCTCCAGCCAGGCGGAAATCGACAATGTGGCGTTTGCCATTCGGCAGACGTTGCCACAGAGCGACAGCGCCAGATTCGACGCGGTACAGCTCGTTGGCGTTGTCCCCGAGATTGAAGATTGAGGCGCCTGCCGGAAAGCTCTGCAGGGTGCCGAGACCACGAAGCAGACGCCGCGCCTCCTCTTTCTCTGCGCCATTCGCAGCGATGGTGTCCTTCACGGACGAAAGGGAAAGCGGCGTTCCGTAATTGATTTTTGTCCAGGCGTTCATACCCCTGCCTCCATATTTGCGAGAACCAAACTGTCTCATTTAGCTTCGCCGTGGAATCAGGAGTGGTACCTACGCAATTGTCCTTATGGCGTTGCCGTTCAAGACACCCGATGGCCGGCGGTTGTGGCGGTTACCCGATCGAGTTCTGCGAGTCCGTTTTCGAGGTAGTCGCCAAGGAGCGGCAGCGCCAAAAGATATTCGGCCGTGTGATTGTTGTGAGCCCGCCATGCTTCCGCGACGGCTTCGTCCCAGTCGCGGGCTGAATAGGTTCCGCGGCCAATCCAGGCCAGCGCGACCAGGCTGGCCTGTTCATCCACATCCATATCGCGAATGAGCTGCACAAGTTCGCGGCGAACTGAATCCTGGCCGGAATCCAGTAGAATTCCTGCCACGCCATCATCGGACGGATTGGATCCGGAGTCCGGATCGCTGTTGCTTTCCCTGGCATCGAAGATGCGTGCATGCGCGATTATACCTTCAATTTTCGTTCTACTGATTCCGAGCTCCGAATCCTCGGCAGCAATTTCTTCGTCCACAAATATGCGCTTCATCTTACGATTCCCCTGCTAATTGGAAGCAAACCTACCGCTGGCCAAATCTGCGGCATTGACTTGCATCAAGGCGGCCGCGTGCCGCTGCTGCTATCCGGTTGCTGCAATGTCTGCATTTGGAGATACACATGTTCGGAAAAACCCATCAGTTGCCGGTGAGGAAAGACGCCGGCAGTATTATGAGCCCTCCATTCCGCGCGTTTGAACAGATGCGCAAAGAAATCGACAGCATGTTCGACGATTTCGGCACCGCCTTCTGGAACGCGCCGTCACGGAGCCTGTTCGATATTGAGCCGGGATGGCGCCGCGACCTGGGGTGGGAAAAGATGCCCGCGGTCGACGTCGTGGAAAAGGACAAAGCTTACGAGATATCGGCCGAATTGCCGGGCATGGACGAAAAGGACATCGAGATTGCCGTCTCGA
>CAYUQO010000010.1:0-174722 GCA_964446945.1 uncultured Bordetella sp. | reverse complement strand
GAAGGCGCCCTCAAGCTCAAGGAGATTTCGTACATCCACGCCGAAGGCTATGCCGCCGGCGAGATGAAGCATGGCCCGATCGCGCTGATCGACCGCAAAGTCCCGGTCATCGTGATTGCGCCCCATGACAATCTGTTCGAGAAAACCATTTCGAACATGCATGAGGTGATGGCGCGCGGCGGCAAGGTTCTGCTGATTTCCGATCGCAAAGGTCTTGAATCAGCTTCGGGAGACGTCTGGGCGACGGTGGAAATGCCGGAAGTTGATCCCTTCATCGCGCCGCTCCTTTACGCGATTCCAGTGCAGCTCCTCGCCTATCACACAGCCGTTGCCAAAGGTACCGACGTGGATCAGCCGCGCAATCTCGCCAAATCAGTCACAGTGGAATGATGGCGCTCAAAAATTTCACGCGGAGCCGCGGAGATCACGGAGATGTCGATGATCTGCTCTGCGGGTGAGCAAATTTGCTATTACGCTCTGGACATTTCCGCGCCCCGACCAGTGCGGCGCAGCCGCGCTGGCGCGGAATCAAAAAGTCTCGCGCGCCAGGCGCGCGGGGGCGTGAAATGATGTTTTGTCACAACCGCTGCGGGGGAAACGCATCTCTATAACCGATAGCACCGCACTGAAACGTGCCGCCGCGGCGCGTGCGGTCGACTTCGTTGAGCCTGGCATGAAAGTGGGCCTCGGGACCGGTTCGACCGCGGACTTCTTCACCGAATTTCTCGCGGAACGGGTCCGCAGCGGCCTGAACATCATCGCTACGCCGACTTCCGAACAAACCGCCCAATTGGCGCGGAAGCTCGCCATCCCGCTCGCCGATCTCAATGATCTCGTAAATCTTGACATCGTTGTGGACGGCGCCGATGAAGCCGATTTGGCGCTCAACCTGATCAAGGGCGGCGGCGGCGCATTGCTGCGTGAAAAGATTGTCGCGGCATCGGCGAAGCGGATGATTGTCGTTGCGGACGAGAGCAAATTGCGCCCAAAGCTCGGGCGATTTCCATTACCTGTCGAAGTGCTTCCGTTTGGTCACAAGACGACGCTTGCCCGGATCGTCGCCGTGGCCGCAGAACTGGGCCATCGGCAACTCGCGCCGGTTTTGCGGCAGGCCGGCGATGCTGCCTATCGTACTGACAGTGGCAATTACATCTATGATTGTCCGTTTGGTGAAATCCATGAGCCGGGCGCGCTGGCAAAGGAATTGTCGCAAATCGCCGGAGTGGTCGAACACGGATTGTTTTGCGGCATGGCGTGGATGCTGATCGCCGCCGGGCCGGCTGGCGTGCGGCTGATCGAACGGCCGGTCGCATGAGCAAATACGACTACGATCTGTTTGTGATTGGAGCGGGTTCGGGCGGCGTTCGCAGCGCGCGGGTGTCGGCGCAGATGGGCGCACGCGTTGCCATCGCCGAGCAAAACGGCTTTGGCGGCACCTGCGTGTTGCGCGGCTGCATTCCGAAAAAACTGATGGTTTATGCCAGCGCCTTTCCGGAGGAGTTCGAAGACGCGAAGGCGTACGGTTGGACCATCGACGCGGCGCGCTTCGACTGGGCGGCATTTATCGCCAACAAGGATCAGGAGATTGCGCGGATATCGCGCGTTTATCGTACCGTGCTGGAACAGTCCGGCGTGACCATTTTCCACGGACGCGCCGCGGTGAAGGACGGGCACACAATTCACCTCTCCGATTCCGGCCGCGACGTGACCGCAGAGACATTGCTGATCGCGACCGGCGGTTACCCGTCGCGTCAGACCGGTGCGGAAGGCGCGGAATGCTGCATCACATCGGATGACGCGTTTCACCTGGAACGGCTGCCGAAACACATTGTCATCGTGGGCGGCGGTTATATCGCGCTGGAATTTGCCCATATTTTTCATGGCCTGGGCTGTGAAGTGACGCTGGTTTACCGCGGCACAAAAATTCTGCGCGGTTTTGACGAGGATCTGCGCGATCAACTCCAGGCATCTCTGCAAGCGAAGGGTATCCGGTTGATGCTGGAAACCGGCTTCCGGCGCTGCCAGCGCACGGACACGGGAGTGACCGCCGTCACGCTCAATGGCGAAGAGATCGAGGCCGATCATGTCATGCTGGCAATTGGCCGGATGCCATCGACGCACGGGCTGGGGCTGGAAAATGCCGGTGTCGCGCTGCGTGCCAGCGGACGTATCGAAGTTGATCAGTATTCCCGCAGTTCTGTGCCCAACATTTATGCGATTGGCGATGTCACTGGGCGAGTCGAGCTGACGCCCGTCGCAATCCACGAAGCCATGTGCTTTGCCAAAACGGTCTATGGCGGGCAGCCCACTGCGCCCGATCATGAACTCGTCCCGACCGCGGTATTCACGCGGCCGGAAATCGGCACCGTCGGTATGTCCGAAGAACGCGCTCTGGCGCGCGGCCACACGATCGACATCTATAAAACCTCATTCCGGCCACTGAAAAACACCATATCCCATCGCACCGAGCGTATGATGATGAAGCTCGTCGTCTGTGCGGAAACCCAGCAGGTGCTGGGCTGTCACATCTTCGGACCCGATGCCGGCGAGATGATTCAGCTGGTTGCGATTGCACTGAAAATGGGCGCAACCAAAGCCCAATTCGACGCAACTATCGCCGTTCATCCCACCATGGCGGAAGAATTGGTGACCATGCGCACCAAAACCGCCACCCGCTCGCCGAACTCTTAAAAGCAAAACAAATCATCTCACGCGAAGACGCGAAGCGGCCAGAGTCTCCGCGCCACCCCTCTTGTCATGGACGGCCTTGAGCCGTCCATCCAGTGCGCTCGCGTCTGCGGGCGCAAAAGATTCATTGCCGCGCGCCCGGCGCGCATTGCGCGCCATCTTTTTTGATTCCGGCAAGTGCGGCTGTGCCGCACTTGGTCGGGGGCGCCTGATGGATGGCAGCCCGCACGCAGCGCCTTGCGCCGCGGCAAACTTTAGAAATGCCGCGCGACGCGCGGCGAGCCGTGCCATGACATGTCGGGAATCCTTCTAGGTCGTGGCCCTCTACTCCGCATATGATTACCCGGTTCGCCGCGTTTGATTCGGAACCGGAATGCCGGGATTTTGCCGCGACTGCCTCGCCGATTGCCTGCCGGGTACATCAGCCTGCGCAAGCTGCGGCTCGACGCGCATTCTCACACATCCCGAACTCGGCGCGCTGCACATCGCGCATCTCGATTGCGACGCGTTCTATGCGTCGGTCGAGAAGCGCGACAATCCTGCGCTGGAAAACCGGCCCGTCATTGTTGGCGGACGCAGCCGTCGCGCGGTGGCGCTGACCGCCTGCTACATAGCGCGCAAATTCGGCGCGAGGTCGGCAATGCCGATGTATCAGGCGCTGAAACTCTGTCCGGATGCCGTCGTTGTGCCGCCCGACATGGGCAAATATGCCGAAGTTGCGCGGCAGGTGAGGCAACTTCTGCTCACGGTGACGCCGATTGTCGAGCCCGTGTCCCTCGATGAAGCCTATCTGGATCTGTCGGGCACGGAACGGCTGCATGGATTGACTCCGGCAAAGACACTCGCGCGGCTGGTTTCGGAAATCGCCCGCACGATCGGAATTCCGGTGTCCGTCGGACTTTCGTGCAACAAGTTCCTCGCCAAGCTTGCCTCCGATCTCGACAAACCGCGCGGCTTTGCGGTGATCGGACGGGCTGAAGCGAAATCCTTTCTGGCGGCCAAGCCGGTCGGACTCTTGCGCGGTGTCGGTCCTGCGCTCCAGGCCACTTTGGCAAAGGATGGTTTTACCATCATCGGCGAGTTGCAGAACGAGAAGCCGGAGCAGCTTGTCGCGCGCTATGGGGATACCGGCCGCTGGCTCTACCGCATGGCAAATGGCGAAGACGACAGCCCGGTCGATTGGCAGCGCGAAACCAAAAGCATTTCGTCCGAAACCACTTTCGAGGGTGATATCAGTGAATTCGCCGAGCTGGACCGGATTTTGTGGCATCAGTCAGAGCGGGTTTCCGCACGCGCCAAAGCCGCGGCTCTCGGTGGGCGGACCGTCACGCTGAAACTCAAGACCAGCCGGTTTGCGATCCGGACACGGAGCATCAGTCTGGAAGAGCCAACCCAACTGTCAGACGTAATTTTCCGGGCAGGGCGGCTCCTGCTCAAACGCGAAGCCACCGGCCAACAATACCGGTTGCTGGGGATTGGCCTCAGTCAGCTTTGTCCCGGCGACACCTGCGACCGCGGAAATCTTCTCGATTCCGATGCAACCAAGCGGGCTTCAGCGGAACGTGCAATGGATGCGGTGCGGCAGAAATTCGGCACCTCTGCAATCTCCAAAGGCCGTGGTCTCTAGGCGTCAGCTGGATGCCGTCAGGCAACTTTGCCCAAAAGCCGCGTCGCAGGAAGCTGAATTGTCGCCGTCGTTCCGGCGTTGACCCGGCTTGCGAGCGTCAGTGTACCGCCATGCAGCGCAACAAGGTCGCGCGCGATCGGTAAACCCAGTCCGGTGCCGGCAGATATTTTGTTTCCCGCCCGTTTGAGCTGGCGGAACGGCTGCATCGCAGTTGCAATCTGATCGGCCGGGATTCCAATCCCCGTATCGGCCACTTTGATGGCAAGTCCGCAGTCATTTTCGAACACTGACACGCGGACCTCACCGCTGCGGGGCGTGAATTTCACCGCATTGGCGATGAGGTTCAGGACCGCCTGCTGCAGCCTCCGGCCATCGGCATGGATGAATGGAATTCCGGGAGCGACGTTCACGTAAATTGTTACGCCCGCCTTTTCGGCCTGTCCGACGACAAGGCGGGTGGCACTTCGCACGACAGCCTCAATGTCGAGCTCCGATTCTTCCAGTTCGAATCGTCCGGCCTCGAGTTTGGAAACGTCGAGCACATCATTCACCAGTTGAAGCAGATGCTTCCCGCTGGTCAGGATATAACCGCCATATTCGCTGTACCTGGCATCCAGAGGGCCAAACATTGCGAGTTTGATCGCTTCGGAAAACCCGATGACGGCATTCAGCGGCGTGCGCAGTTCATGACTCATATGAGCCAGGAATTCGGATTTAGCGCGTGTTGCCGACTCCGCGGTCTCCTGTGCCTTCATGAGTTCGGCTTGTGCCGCTTCCCTCCACCTGATCTGGAAGAACAGGAAAACACCGATGGCTGTGGTGACGAAGGTCCGAAGCATCAACAGGCTGAATTCAAACCAGGCGCGCCGGTTCCACTGTGCGAGCGCCGTGGATTCGCGCTCGGATGCTGATACAGCGATCGACAGTGCAGGGACTTCGACCTCCGCAATGATTTTACCGTCGCGCCGATAGACCTGTGCCGGATTGAGATCTGCCGATCGCGTGGCCGTTCGGCGTGTCTGGACCCGACGGGTGGTGAATTCCACGTCTGACGCACCGGGCATATTGCGCAGCCACTTCGCCGGCAGTGTCATTTCCGGAATTTGGCTGCTCCCGGGCGCGCCCGTCTGGCGTGCATTCTGGACGATCTGTTCGGCATAGGCCGAGGCCTGCAATTGCAGCTGCTCGCTCTCACTTGCGCGATGTTCGTCCAGGCTTGTGACCTTCACCCAGGCGTAGACAAACCAGGGAACGATCGTGGCGATAATGAACACCACAATGACGCAAGTGCTGAGTTTCGGCATGCTCGCTTTCGCCGCCGACCACCATTTGCTATCGCGCAAGGATGGAATCGCAATTGCCATTCTGAAGAATCTGGTGTTTGCGCGCGCATCCTGACCAGACATGGTTGACGTGCCGTTAATTGGCGCAAAGACTTTTGCTGCTGCGGCGGAATTCGTAACTGAAAGAAACGCTTAGTGCCCGTGCATCAAATCGGCAACGCGAATCCCGACCGGACCGCAAAGCACTATGAACAAGGCCGGCAGGATAAAGAGAATCATCGGCACGGTGAGTATTGCCGGCAATTTTGCCGCTTTCTCTTCGGCACGCATCATGCGTTCGTCGCGATACTCGGCCGCCAAAATGCGCAGTGTATTCGCCAGCGGGGTGCCATAGCGCTCGGTTTGCGCGAGACTGTTCACCAGGCTGCGCAGGCGCGGCATGTCGGTGCGCCGCGTGAGGTTCTGCAGCGCAGTCTGCCGGTTGGGAAGAAAACCCAATTCGACTGCGGTAAGCGACAATTCGTCTGACAGGTCGGGCGACTGTGTCATCATTTCGCGGCTGACGCGCGTAATCGCCGCATCGAGGCTCAACCCGCCTTCGGCGCAGACCACCAACAGGTCCAGTGCATCCGGAAGTGAATTGTTCATCCGGTGGATGCGGCGGTCGCCGGCATTCCGGACAAAAATGTCCGTACCGAACAGGCCGAGGACAAATCCGCCCAACAATACGCCATAGCGCATTGCCGGTTTCAGCGGTTCGGCGCCGAACGCAAAGAACAGGATCGCGCCAAAACCCACGACGAAGGGAAGGACCGTTTTCGCGAAAACGTAGACGGCGAGCGCGTCTCGCGACCGCCAGCCTGCCCGCGCCAGGCGCAAGGAGATACGCTCGATCTGCCGTCCGCGCATGAGATCGAGCGCCGCGACGGCACGGGTGATCAGGGGCAGGGCCGTACTGCCGATGCTGGCCCGGGTACGGTGGCGGCGTCCGGTCTGAACACCGGCTTTCAGCGATTCCCGATAAGCGGTCAATGCCTGTACGCGCCTTGCTGTGGAGTCCTGCACGACGAGCCCATTCCAAAGCGTCAGCAACGTGAACAGCGCCGTGGCAGTGGACGAGAACAGGAGAAAATGTTCGCGGCTGAACAGGCTGGCCCAACTCATATTTCGAATCTCGCCAATTTCATCATCATGCCGGCGCCCGTGAGCATCGACAGTACGGAGCCCGCAAGCAGCATATGGCCGCGCGGATCCGTCAGCATGATCATCATGTAATCCGGCTTGAACAGCAGCAGGCCAAAGAAGCAGATGATCGGAAGCGATCCTATGATCATGGCGCTGGCCCGTGCCTCGGAAGACATCGCGCGAATTTTCAGCTTCATCTGTTTTCTTTTGCGCAGCAGGTTTCCAAGATTGTCCAGCGTCTCGGCAAGATTTCCGCCCGTCTCCTGCTGCACCGCAAGGCTGATAATGAAGAAATGGAAGTCCGGTGACCGCAGCCTGCGCTGCGTCGCCAGCAGAGCCTGGTTGAGGGTAAATCCGAGCTTCAGGGCGTCTATGACCCGCCGGAATTCGATGCCGACAGGATCGGCCATTTCCTGGCCCGCCGCGCGCATACATTCGGTGATCGGCAGCCCGGCCCTGATACCGCGCACCATCAGGTCAATGGCTTCCGGGAATTGCACCATGAACCTGTTGATGCGCCGTTTGATCAGAAGGTTGACCGCGAGATGGGGAATTCCGGCGCCAGCGGCGATGGAGAAGAGCAGAACCGCGACACTGTGCGTGGGCAGGAAGGAATGCAGCGTCACGTCCGTAAATGCAGCCGTCACAAGGCAAAACAGGACATATTCGCCCAACCGGATGCGCTTGCCCGTTGCGGTCAGCTTTTCGCGCATGTGCTCGGGCCGGGGCAGCCATCTTTGGATGGCCGCATCGAACCAGGCAATTGAACTGTGTCCGCCGGATACCGGCACGAAAGCCCGGTCACCCTCGGTCTTGCCGGCATCCGCCGCAACGCGCTTCAGGCGGCGATTGATTTTCAATTTGATTCCGGTTGCCGACAGCACAAATGCGGCGGTTGAAACCAGCGTTCCCACTGCCAGGAACACAATGATAAGCGGCAGAAATGCGGAAAACGTGCCGCTCATTCCATGATCTCGAGCAGGGGCTTATCGAGGCCGAAATATGCTGCCTTCGGCATGAAATGCGGGCGCAATCCGGACGAGACGAAGCGGCCCGTCAAACGTCCGTCCAGTCCTTCACCTTCCACTTCGAAATGGAACAGGTCCTGGGTTGTGATGACATCACCTTCCATACCGATCACTTCCGTGATCTGGGTGATGCGCCGGACTCCGTCGCGCATGCGTGCGATCTGAACGATCATGTCGAGCGCCGATGCGACCTGCGTACGGACGGCCTTTGAGGGTAGATTGATTCCCGCCAACCCGATCATGTTCTCGAGGCGGGTAAGTGCCTCGCGCGGCCGGTTGGCGTGAATCGTTCCGAGCGAACCTTCATGGCCGGTATTCATGGCCTGCAGCATGTCCACCGCTTCTTCGCCGCGGACTTCGCCCAGGATGATGCGGTCCGGGCGCATGCGCAGCGCGTTTTTCACCAGGTTGCGCATCGAGATTTCCCCGTTGCCTTCCAGATTCGACGGCCGCGTCTCGAGGCGGACAATATGGGGCTGCTGCAACTGCAATTCGCAGGCGTCCTCGATCGTGACGATGCGCTCGCCATGATCGATTGTCTGGCTGATCGCATTCAGAAGCGTGGTTTTACCCGAACCGGTGCCGCCGGAAATCAGGATGTTGAGGCGGCAACGGCCGGCGATCTTCAGCATCTTCGCCATGGATGGAGACAGGTTTTCCTGCCGTGCCATCACATCGAGTGTGATCTTCTTCTTGGCGAATTTGCGGATTGAGATGGATGGGCCGTCCACCGCGAGCGGCGGAATAATGATGTTGACGCGGCTGCCGTCAGGAAGCCGCGCATCGCATAGCGGCGTGGACTCATCGATACGCCGGCCTACGCCCGAGACGATGCGCAGCGCGACATTCATGACATGTGCGTCGTCCCGAAACCGTACGTTGGTCAGTTCGAGCTTGCCATTCCGTTCGATGTAGATCTGCTCCGAACCGTTCACCATGATATCGGTGATCTTTTCATCCGCGAGCAGCGGCTCGAGCGGACCGAAGCCCAACATGTCGTCGAGCAGCTTGTCGACGACGGCGCGCTTTTCCGTGGCGTTGAGCTGGATCTTCTCTTCGCCGGCAATCTCCCCGACCAATACGGTAAGCTGGCGCGCCAATTCGTCTCGGCTCAGCGTTGACGCTGCGCTCACATCGGTGCGGGCGAGCACTTTCGGATAGATGAGACTCTTGGCGCTTTCGATCGGATCGACAGTCCGGCCGGACACCGGATTTGTCAGGTCGGGAGTGTTGACCGGCGTCAGGAACGCGAGCGCAGCCGGCGAAGATGCGGGTTTGTCATCCACATCGGTGTCGGGTTTCGGTTCCCGCGGCGGTACTTCATGGAGCCTCGGGAATTCCCGCACATTGCTCGGCGGCGGTTCATCTCCTCCGCGGCGGCCGAACATTATGCCGGTTCCTTTTTGGTGGAGCCGAACAGCCGCGACAACAGGCTCGTCGGTGTAACCTCTGCATTATCGAAGCACACTGCCAGATTGCGCAGTGCCACCGCCGCTTTGCTGTGTGGCGCGCATTTCGGAAGCAATTCGCCGGAATTCAGCGCGCGCAACACCGCAGCTCCGTCTTCCGGAATCGTGGCGGCAAGCGGCACGCCCAGCACCTTCTCGAACTGGTCGGCCCCGAGTTCGCCCTTGGCCGCGCCGGCGCGGTTGCCGATGGCCATCCGCCGTGTCTTGGGCGCGCAGTCCTTGGCCAGCGTCATGATGCGGCCTGCATCGCGCAGGCTCGCAATCGAAAAGTCCGTCACCACCACCAGCGTATTCGCCTGCGCCATGCCCTGGCGCAGAACATCCAGATTGCGGCAGGGAAGGTCAAAGATCACCCGCTGGAAATTGTGCCGCAGCTCCGTGCCGAGGCATTCCAGCGCGTCCGGTTTGACGAACACTGAGTTGTCCAGCGGCTCTTCGCTCGCCAGCAGGCAGAGATTTTGCGTGATCTCAGTCGACGCGCTGGCAATGAAGAGATTGTCGATGCGGTCCGGATTGGTCAGGGCGTCGCGCAAGCCGCGCGACGGTTCCACATCGAACGCCAGTGCGGTCGAGCCGAAATGCAGATCGAGATCAACCAGCATGGTCTTTTGATCGAGCGCTTCGGACATGAACCAGGCGAGTGACGACGCAACGAGCGACGTGCCTACTCCGCCGCGGGCGCCGGTCACGGCGATGACTTCCGACAATGGCCGCGCAGTGGCTTCCTGATCGGTAGTCTTGAGCCGACGTGCCGTGATCAAGGCAGCCCGCAGGGCCTCGCTGCTCACCGGCTTGACCAGGTAGTCCGCAATGCCAAGTTCGCGCAGCGAATGGTAGAACCGCACGTCGTTCACATCACCGATGGCAAGCACAAACGTGCCCGGACGGCAGACATCTGCCAGCCGGTCAACCGATTCCACCGGATAGGGCACGCCGGAGACATCGACGACAATATTTTCCGGCGAAGGATCGTTCGTCAGATAGGCAATCGCGGTTTCGATACCGCCGATATTGGTAACCGGCGTGCGTCCGCCAAACGCCGCGACCAGGGCCGCGCGGGTTTCGGCATCCCGGATGAAGGCAATGATGTCTTCCGGATCCGGCAGATCGAAAGCACGGGGCAGGGCGCTTGATTTTTTTCCTGCTGATTTCATTGCATGCCTCCCCCCGTCGACGGGCTGCTGCCCATTGACGATGAGGTTCCGGAGCTCGTCGCCGACCCCGCCGGCTCGAGAGACTTGAACAATTCGCCACTGCGGTAACGCTGAACGCCGCGTGCTGAGAATCCGGCATCGGCCGGTCCAGGTGTCGCGCCATGCAGGAGATCGGCCGGATTGGCCACCATGACGCCCAGATCGCTGGTGGTTGCGCAGCCGAAATTGGCTGAAGGCGCGTTGCTGAATCCTTCAGGGTCGATATTGGACCAATCCGGGCATCTGGGCGCGGAGGCCATGTAACGGCCGATGCTGACCGCCACCGCACCAGCATCGGTCTCCCCCGGACCGGTCCCGATATCGGTATCTGGGAACCGCCGGCGCAGTTCGGCAGTCAGGCCCTGCACCCGTGCGGTCGTCAGTGGATCGGGAGGCCCGCTGTACTGCACCGTCATTTGATCGCTTGGTTGCGGCGACATGCGCACAAGAAATGCCGCGAGCGCATCGTCCTCACCCGGCGCCGGCGTCGCACTATTGGGCAGGAAATGCACCTGATGCTGATAATTGAACAGCTGGACAGAATTGACCTTCGGCGTGTTGAGTTTCTCGACGACCGCCGGCGGCGTAGCGCAGGCAGAAACGATGATCGCTACGGCCAGGGAGGCAAAACGGGAAAACGAAACAGGATTACGCGTGGGGTATGACATCGCCTTCCTATTTGACCGGGACGGGAATTGAAGACGCACTCTGTTCCGCGCCCTGTTCCTGCGGATGCGTGTCGCGGCCATTCAGCCGATCACGATCGGTTGGCGCGACATAACCGTCAGTGGGCAACGCAAGCATCTGAGAGGTGGGGTTCACCAGATAGGGTGTTACGACGATCAGCAGTTCGGTTTCATTGCGCTGGAACTGGTCCGACCGGAACAGCGCACCCAGCACCGGGAGATTTCCGAGGCCGGGATATTTGTTAATGGTGCTGGTGATATTGTTCTGCAACAACCCGCCAATGACGAAGCTCTGACCGCTGCCGAGCTCGACCGTGGTCTCCGCCCGCCGCGTCGTGATGCCCGGAACGGTAAAGCCATTGAGCTGAATCTGGCCGGTGGTCGACAACTCGCTCACTTCGGGACGAACCCTGAGACTGATGCGGCCGCGCGAAAGCACCACCGGCGTGAAGGAAAGCTGTACGCCAAACTGTTTGAACTGGATCGTCACCTGACCGAGCGTCTGGGGCACGAGAATGGGAAATTCTCCTCCCGCCAGAAAACTCGCGGTTTCGCCGGTCATCGCGGTCAAATTGGGTTCGGCGAGAACTTTGATCAGGCCATTTTGGTCCAGCGCATCGATCACGCTGTTGATGTTGAGTCTTCTGGTATTGATTCCGGCCAGGAGACTATCGGTCGTCCCTCCGGCACCCGTATTGCGCTGGAGAAAGGCCCCGTTGTTTGTGCCGCCGGGGAGTAGCGACGGCGCTGCGGCGGTTAAAGCACCATTGGTACCTGTCTGGACGCCGACAACCGGACTTCCGGAGGCGAGTCCCAGCGCGAAACTGCCGACATGACCAATTGCATCCCAGTTGACGCCAAGTTGTTTGACGACCTGGCGCGATATCTCCGCAACTCGAACGCGCAAATTCACCTGCGTTGGCGCATCGACCGTCATGTGATTGATCAGCTGGGCATCGTCGCCCACCATCGTACGGGCGATCTTCCGGACATCTTCCGCCAGTTCGGGCGAGGTCACGGTACCGTCCAGCATGACCGAGTTGTCGACCGTCTCGACATCGACATGTCCGGTGCCGGCAACGCGATTGATTGCCGCCTGGATCCGCCCGATGTCGCGCGTCACCACGACCGGATCGCTGATCAGCACATTCTGCTGCGCATCAACCGCGTAAAGCGACGTCTCGCCTGCCTGCTTGGCGTAGATATAGATGAGCTGCGGCGCCTTGACCTGAACATCCGCGATGTTCGGATCGGCGACGAACACCGTATCGGCCCCGCGATCGAGGCGGATCAGGGTGCCTTTTCCCACTTCCAACCGGATCGGTGTGCCGTTCGGCGGTACGATTTGCTCCGCATTGGCAATGCCTGCCGGCTCGCCGATGAGGAAGATCACCGCGATCAGGAAGGACAAGAATGTGGTGATGGATCGCAACATCTACGAACCCGCGCCCCCGCCGAGCAACCCGGCCCCGCGTTGCGCGATGGCCTGAGTCGCACCGGGACCCGACCCGAATGAGCCGCGCAGGACGGTGATCACCGGCCCTTCCTGATGCTTATCATTGTGGACAATCGCTGCGCTGACCTCGGTGTCCCATGTGTGGCTGACTGGTCCATTGCGCCGCGTGCGTGTCGGCTCATCAGTGCCGCGGGCAATGCTCCGCAGACTGAGGGACAGGTTTCCCAGCCTGCTCGCAACGCCGATCACTTCCACCTGTTTGGGCGTCACTTCGAAGGTCACGGTCTTCGCCAATACCGGCTTGTTGTCCTGATCGGTTACCGTCTGGTCGATTGCCAGCACCCGGATATCCGTCAGGACGGTTTCGCTCGCCGTCTTTGGCGGCCCGCTGGGATCGAGCTCGTCCTTGACCTCATGGGAAAGGATCAGATCGACACGGTCGCCGGGAAATACCAGTCCGGCGACGCCCGACGTGGCGGTCACCGGCACAGAAACGGCGCGCATGCCCGGCCCCAGCACGGCGGCAAGAAATCCGCGATCGCCCGGCTTCATCAGCATGCCGGGAGTAACCGGCTCGCCGGCCGCGATACGCTGGCGAACGACAGCTCCGGTTTCTTCCTGGAGCGCATTGCCGGCTTTGTCCTTGTACAGATAGCTGTCATTCGCCGCCTCTGCCGGCCAGGCCTGCCAGCGCAGGTCTTCCGCCCGCACGAATGCTCCAGTGGGAAGCACTCTCGTCGCGACCAGGACATATGCCATGGGTTTTGCCGGATCGGCTTGCGCGACAACCGCTTGCCGCTGCGACGACAACCAGGTTTCCGCCGTGTAAATTGTGGCGAGGCAGGTGATGATCGCCAGTCCGCCAAACAGCATGGGTCGTAACTTCATGATCTCACCCGTGTTCAGGAGTGCAGTAGCTGCATGGCGGCAAATGCCCCGCCGCATGCGATGGCCACGCCATAGGGCAGGGGCATACCTGCGACAGCCGGTGCATTTTCTGCTGCCGCGCGCCAGCGCTGCGCATACAGCATCACGCCGGCGAGCACGCCGAGAGCGCCGCCGGCCAACGCTATAACCATCAGGACTGGAAGAATTGCGTGCGGCCCGGCCCACAAGGCGACACCCGTCAGCAGCTTTACGTCACCGCCGCCCCAGATTCCGCGTGCGAACAGAATCGCACCAACCGCAAACACGAGGACCGCGATGCCGATCGCGACCGGCCAACCCGTGGCGGCGGGACTGGCAATGATGTGCAAGGGGTAGAGGAGCAGCACGCCCAGGGAGGCCGCATCGGGAATTTTGAATGTCGCCGCATCGCTGCACGCTGCCCAGGCAAGCAGGGCCAGAAAAGCCGAGCAAACGAGCCGGTCGGTGAGCAGAGCGTACACCATGCCCGAAAATTCCCCCTCCACGCGAGACCGGCATCCGCGTCGTTCGCGCCATTCGAATGCCGATGCCCAGCCGGCGCCGCCATTCATGCGCGGCACCGGAACACTTTCGCCGGCCAGGAATAGCCGGCGTCGTCAATCACTTCAGGCTGTTTGCGATGTCCGTGAATTTTGTCGACAGATTGGTGCCGATCGTTGTCACCGCGCCGATGATCACGACCGCAATCAGTCCCGCGATCAGCCCATATTCAATCGCGGTAGCGCCGGATTCATCACGCCGCAAACGGGAGAGCAGGTTCAACATGGCAGGTCCTTCCTTGAAGGTTGTGTTGAGCGCCGCCGTTTTGACGGCTGGGGCATCCGAACCCACCGCTGTTAAATCGGAGTTACAACTTAACTGAAGGTAACTCGCTGCTTTCGGCAGTCGAATTCTGTTAACCACGATTATGCAGCCGGGCTCAGCGTCCTGCAGGCTGTTAAAACTGAGTTATGGCTTAACAGGACGTCACTCCCGGCCCCGGGACGGTGGAATTTTTTAACCACCTTTTTACATCGATATTCTGGAGTGAGCATCGCACGACCCTGGCAATTTTGCGCATGCTCGCCCTGAAAATAGTCCGTACACTGCATTTTTGGCGCAATCTGTCGCGATCCGTTCTTGCGGACCGCCGTGGCGCGATCAGTTTTACCGTAGGACTGATGGCCACCGCGATTCTCGGCGTCAGTGGGCTCACTATCGACGCCGGCGACTGGTATATGACCCGCCGGGCCATGCAGGAAGCCGCCGATGCGGCGGCGATTGGCGCCGCCACGGAAATCTACGCCAATGGCACCCAGGCACAGGCGGTTTCCGCCGGCACCACGGATGCGCAGTTGAACGGGTTCACCACCGGCAACGGCATTACCGTGAACGTCAGCGTCAGTGCGGACACGGCGACGGCCACCATAAGCAAACCGGCGACGCTTTTATTCTCGGCGCTGTTCCTCGCCAACGCGCCCACCATAACCGTCACGGCGCAGGCATCCGTGGTGCCTGGTGGAGCTCCGCTGTGCATTCTGGCGACCAATGGCACCGCATCGGGCGCGTTCGCCCATAATGGCAGCGGCAGCCTGATCGGAAACCAGTGCGGCGTAGTCGTGGACTCGACGAGCTCAACCGCGACCATCGTCAATGGCAGTGGAACGATTCAGACCGAAGGGCTGTGCGGGCCAGGCAGCTATTCCATCAGCAGTTCGGCATCTGTGAATCCGCTGCCGACTTCATGTCAGAGCGAGTCGGACCCGCTTTACCCTTTGCCCACGAACCTTGCGCCGACCAACGTCAACGCCGCCTGCGATTACAACAACTCCTCGTATAATAAGAGTACGACGATTTCGCCTGGCGTGTATTGCGGCGGAATTACGCTCACCGGCAGTGCAACGGTGACGTTTCAGCCGGGCGTTTACATTCTCCGCGACGGACCGCTGCAGGCTCAGGGAAGCTCGGTGATCAATGCCACCGGCGGTGTGGCATTTTATCTCTCGGGCGCTACGGGCGTGCATGTTGCCGAGGATGCTGTCACATTCAGCGGCAATGCCAGCGTCAATATCACTGCTCCCTCAACCGGCCCTCTGGCCGGAATCGCATTCTACCAGGACCATTCGGCCGCCACCGGCAGCATCACCAACACGATCAATGGCAGCGTTGCCGCGAACATCGACGGCGTGCTGTATTTCGGCAACCAGAACATCGTCATCAATGGCTCGAGCAATACATCGGATGAGTATCCGTACACCGGAGTCATCGGCAACACGGTGACCTTCAACGGCAGCAATACATTCACCATCGGCGTGCGTTCTGTCCCATTGCCGTCCGTCATGACCATGCCGCGCGTGGCGCTCACGGAATAGGAACAGCCATGCGAACATTCATTCGGCGCATGCGACTGGAAAACCGTGGTACGGCCGCGGTGGAACTTGCAATTCTGGCGCCGGTGCTCGGCAGCCTGATCACCGGGGCCTGGGATTTCGGCAACGCTTTGTTACAACAGGAGCGCTTGTCAAATGCCGCGCGCGCCGGCGCGGCATTTGCGCTGACCGGTATGGCGGATTTCACGAACTACACCGGCATGATCCAGGCCGCCCGCAACGATGCAAGCGATACGAATAATGCCTTGAGTGTCACGGCCCAGCAGGCGTGCACCTGCCCAACCGGAAGTTCGGTCTCCTGCACCGGAAGCTGTACCGGTGGTTCGGTTTGGACCTATGCGCAAGTCACGGTTTCTGAAAAGTACACGACTCTTATCAGCTATCCGTTCACGACCAACCCGCTGAACCTGACCAGCACCGTCATGGTGCGGTTAAAGTAGGGCGCTGGCGATGTGTCTGCACAGATGGCTGGGGCGGCTCCGGAAGTCGCGGCGTGGGGCGACCGCGGTGGAGTTCGCTTTCGCTGCGCCCGTTTTGATGTCCATGCTCTACGGCATCATCGAGCTCAGTCATTACGCCTGGTCCAACATCGCGCTGTCCGATGCCGCCAAGATGGGCGCGCGGTATGCCATGGTCCGGGGATCTGCCAGTGCGTCACCGGCCAGCGCCAGCGACATCTCGACCTATGTCAAAAGCCAGATCGTTTTGATCGATCCGAAAGCAGTGACAGTCTCGACCACATTCACCCCGGACAACAAGCCGGGCAGCGACGTGACTGTGAGTCTCACTTACAGTTTTGTGCCATTCCTCCCCGGTTTTGACTATCTGACATCAAAGACGCTCACCGCCTCGTCGGAAATGACGATTTCGGACTGAAAGCGCCGGATTCGCGAACGTCGCAGTGGTGCGGCCCGCCGCCCGAATTTGAAATCGGAAGAACAGCAACCATTCGTTAATCGGACTTCGAAACCCCGACACTAGCGTCCCGCTTAACAGCGTTGTAATGTGGCGGCTCCGGACGGTCGGAGGGGGTACATGATCGTCAAGCTCGAAATGCCGGGCTTTCTGACCGCGTTGCCGAAAGCGATCGGGAAATCCGCAGGCGATTGGCACTGGAGTTCGCTGCTGCCGGTCTGGCCACTCCTTTGCCTGTCCCTGGGCGCTGGCGCAGCCTGGAGTCTGCCGGCTGAATTCTGGTCCCCTGAACACCACAACCTCGCCGCTGTGGTCTATCTCGTCCTCGTTTTGACCAACGGCATGCTTCTAACCACCGGCTGGACCGGACTGATCAGAATGTATGAGGCGATCAGTGCTCCGGGGTTCTTCTCCTATCTGGTCGCGGAAGAACTCATGCCCGGCTATATCGTGTACATCCATTTTGTCCGTTGGATTCATATTCTGGCGCTGACGGTCAGCGCGCTCGGCGTGACCATTCTGCTTTCGAACCTTGCTCTGACGATCTACAACCAGATCACCTTCGCCGTCATGGTCGCGACTTCTGCCTATGCGCTCCGCACCGTGTCGCATTTGACGCATGTGGTGCAGGATATTCTGTGGCAGAAGGCCATTGTCGACGAGTTTCCGGGCAAGCAGCGCGTCAGCGCCAAAATCCTGCCGCTGGAACGCGAAATGGAGCACAAAGCGACCGTTTGAGTCGTCAGAACTGTGGCTCAAATTTATCACAGCGCAGCGCGCCGATTCCGAATGCAACGACCGCGGATATAGTTAATAGTCCCTTAACTGCTTTTGCACGGGGGCCTGATGCGTGCGCGTTTGAAGCTGGTCGATTGCACTCCAAGCCGGCGATTCGAGTTCGACTACAACCGGAACGTCGTCTATTTCGAATCCAACCAGATCCGGCTTTCGCCACACGAAGCCGATATTCTGCATTTGCTCCTGCTCAACCGGCCGCGTGTTGTTCCGCTGGGCGTCCTGATTGAGCAGGTATACGGAGCAACCGAACCGGAGACGGCACCGGTCTCCATCCGCGTTGCGGTCCATTCCTTGCGCAAGAAACTGGTCGACACCGGCATCCGGATTCGGGCCATCGCCCGCGTCGGCTATGAGATCGACGTCGACAACGTCCCGGAAATGAGTCTCGGCCTGAAAAACAAAATCCTTTCGGCGCTCAACGTGGCCAAAGCCGCGGGTGAAAGCGACGTTGCCGACCGCCTGCAGGCCGTTCTGCAAATGGTCGAGTCCCGTCCGGCCGAGGCCGGACATTAGTGGCGCGACCTACGGTCGAAGCATAGCCTTCATGAATTGGTAACAAATAGGAAGCGAACACCCGTCGAATAGGGAAGTCGCCCCCACTGCGTAGTACACGGAACTTTTGAAGCGTTGTCGTGGCCTTAGGCATGAACTGTAACGCTGCGAGTCCCTCACATTAACCAATGTTTGCTTGATTCGTACCGTGGGCTCATCATAATACACTTAACAGTGTGTTAATGTGTAGCGTTGATCTAGCGGGGGGGGCCCCAATGAGTGCGCGACTGAAACTCGTTGATTGCGTGCCGCACCAACGGTTCGAGTTCGACTACAATCGCAACGCAATTTTCTTCCAGTCGAAACTCATCAAGCTTTCCCCCCACGAAGCCGACATCCTCCATCTGCTGCTGCTGAACCGCGCGCGTGTTGTGCCGCTTGGGACTTTGATTGAGCGCGTATACGGAGCAACTGAACCGGAAACTGCGCCGGTATCGATTCGTGTAGCCGTTCACTCGCTGCGCAAGAAGCTCGCCGAAACCGGAATCAAAATCCGCGCGGAAGCTCGCGTCGGTTATGAAATCGACGTCGAAAGCGTTCCGGAAATGAATCTCGGACTCAAGGACAAGGTGCTTTCGGCGCTCAATGTCGCCAAGGCCGCCGGGCAAAGAGATATTGCCGACCGGTTGCAGGCAGTGCTGCACATCGTCGAAACGCAAACGCTGGCTTCCGGCGTTGCCGAGGCAGCCACCGGCTCCGTCTGAATAAACCTCCGCGTTCAAAGCAGCCTCCTCGTCATCGCCGGCCCGCGCCAGATCGAGCCGGCTGCTCCATTTTCACGGCTGGAACTTTTTTCGTTCCCGTAGATATCCGTGGTTCCATTGCAGAAGGAATTGCCTGACGCTGCAATAACGGCGATGGTGCGTGCCGGTCATTTGCCGGCTCGTGTGAGTTATGGACGCTGGATTGATTTCGCCAACAACACCTTCCGAAACAACCGCCCAATTGACGGTGCGGCTCGGATCACTGGCCGCCAATTACCGCGAGAGCTTGCGCCGCGCCGGGCCGGCGGCCGTTGCTCCTGTCGTCAAGGCCAATGCTTACGGCATGGGTCTCGCGCCGGTGGCGCATGCTCTCGTCAATGCCGGCGCTGACACATTGTTCGTTGCGCGGATGGAGGAGGGGATCGCACTTCGCGGCTTGCTTCCTCGCGTACGGATTTTCGTCCTTGACGGGATCGCTGCCGGCGCCGCGCCGGCGCTGCTTTCGCACGGCCTCACGCCAGTCCTGAACTCGCTGGATGAAATTGTCGAATGGTCGGCCCTTGCGCGGCGCGAACGGCGCGAACTCGAAGCCGTGCTGCATGTCGATACCGGAATGAACCGGTCCGGCCTGTCGCACGACGAACTGTCAGCGCTTGTTGCAGACATCCGCCATTTGCTGGATGGCATCAAGCTCGTGCTGATCATGAGCCATCTTGCGCGTGCCGATGAACCGGATCGCGAGATGAACTGGGCCCAGTTGGCACGGTTCAAGGCGGCGCTGGCATTGCTGCCCTCGGCCCCGGCCACCCTGTCGGCATCGGCCGGCATCGAACTTGGGCGCGATTTCCTGTTCGACCTCGTGCGCCCCGGGCTCGCCATCTATGGCGGCAATCCGATGGCGTCACGGCCCAATCCGTACCGCACGGTCGGCATTCTCACCGGCCGCGTGCTTCAGATTCGCGCCGTCCAGGCCGGCGATTCGGTCGGCTACGGCGCCAGTTACACGGCTGAAAAACCCGCGCTTCTCGCCACCGTCGCCACCGGTTATGCCGACGGCCTTATGCGCAGCATCGCCCTGCGTGGCCGCGCGGCCATTGCCGGTTATTTCGTTCCCTATGCCGGCCGCATCTCCATGGATTTGACGGTCCTGGATGTGACCAATGTGCCACCAAATCTGGTGACCCGCGGAACCGAGGTGGAGTTTATGGGCGAAACGGTCACACTCGAAGAAGTGGCGGATGCCGCCGGTACCATCACCCACGAAATCCTGACCTCAATCGGGCCCCGCGTGCACCGCCACTACATTGATCTTTAACCCGGACATTTTGCGATTACCTTGAGTCGCAAAATGCCCTGGTTATTTTTAATTGGCGCGTTTTCTGCGCCGAACCGGTAACCACTTCGGCGGAAAACGCGCTGGGGTTCGCGATTGCCGTTTTGGTCGCGAAAATGCGACAACTCCCTGTCAATTTTGCGATTCGGAAAACGTGCAAAGCCGCCCCACCCGCCTGATCGAAACCATGAACATTTTTGCCGCCGTCGGGCGGGTTGTCCTCGCGCTGTTCGCCGCTGCGGGCCGGCTCGCCATCTTCATGGTGGACGGCATTTCGCACTGCATCCGGCCGCCAATCTACTGGAAGATCATTCTGCAGCAGATGATCCGCGTCGGCTATTTCTCGCTCCCTGTTGTCGGCTTGACCGCGTTTTTCACCGGAGCCGTGCTGTGCCTGCAAATCTTTGTCGGCGGCAGCCGCTACGGGGCTGAATCATTTGTGCCGCAGATCGTGGTGATCGGCATCACCCGGGAACTCGGTCCGGTCATTGGCGGGTTGATGGTTGCCGGCCGCGTCTCTGCGGCGATCGCGGCCGAACTCGGCACCATGCGGGTGACAGAACAGATCGACGCGCTCACAACGCTGTCGACCAATCCGGTCAAATATCTGGTGACGCCACGCCTGATCGCAGGCGTTATCAGCATGCCGATTCTGGTTGCAATTGCAGACTCCATCGGAGTCTTCGGCGGTTACGTGGTCGCCACGAAAGCCCTGAATTTCAACGGTTCGGTATACCTGAAGAACACCGCCAATTTCCTTACCCAAGGCGACGTCACGTCGGGTCTCATCAAGGCGGCCGTATTCGGTTTCATCATTGCACTGATGGGCTGTTACAACGGCTTCTATTCCAAAGGTGGCGCGCAGGGAGTCGGTGCGGCGACTACCAACGCGGTGGTGTCTGCGTCGATTCTGATTCTGGCGTCGAACTATCTGATGACGTCGCTGATTTTTTCCCGATAGGCTTTTCGTGAACGGCGTTCCCAAAATCGAATTGCGCGGCGTCAGGAAAAAGTTCGGGCGCAAGATCGTGCTCGACGGCGTGAATCTCGTCATTCAGCCCGGGGATTCGGTCGTGATTCTTGGCGGTTCGGGCAGCGGCAAATCCGTCACCATCAAATGCGTGCTCGGAATTCTTCAACCCGACGCCGGGTCGATCAAAGTGGAAGGACAGGAAGTGACCGGCCTTTCGGGCCGCGGCCGTGACGCTTATCTGCGTAAATTCGGCATGCTGTTCCAGGGAGGGGCGCTGTTCGACAGCCTGCCGGTCTGGGAGAATGTCGCATTCGGATTGATTCAGGGCCACGGTGTGTCGCGCCGGCGCGCCCGCGAAATCGCCATAGAAAAATTGGCCAAAGTCGGACTGGGAGCCGATGTCGCCAACTTGTCGCCGGCGGAACTGTCCGGCGGCATGCAAAAGCGCGTCGGACTGGCGCGCGCAATTGCCGCCGATCCGGAAATCATTTTCTTCGACGAACCGACCACCGGGCTCGATCCGATCATGGCCGACATCATCAATGACCTGATCGCGACCACGGTGCACGATCTTGGCGTCACCGCGCTATCGATCACCCATGACATCGCCAGTGCGCGCAAGATCTCCAACCGGATCGCGATGCTCTACAAGGGAAAGATCATCTGGGACGGCGCCACCGCCGAGATGGATCACAGCGGCAATCCCTATCTCGACCAGTTCATTCATGGTTCGGCTACCGGACCGATCAAAATGGAAGTGCGGCAGTGATTCCGTGAAGGCAAAAACGCCAGGATACATGTGTCAGGCCTGCGGCGCCGTTCAGCCGAAATGGTCGGGCCGTTGCGATGAATGCGGTGCATGGAACAGTCTGGCCGAAGAGGCGCGCGCCTTGCCCGCGGGACCTTCCGCGCGCCGCAATGCCAAAGGCCGCACGTTCACGCTCGAGACGCTGCTCACAACCGCGGCCGATCCCGAGCGGCGCGTCACCGGCGTAGCGGAATTCGATCGCGTCACCGGGGGCGGCCTTGTTCCTTCTTCGGCGTTGCTGCTCGGTGGCGATCCCGGGGTCGGAAAGTCGACATTGCTGCTGCAGGTTTCCGCATCCTTCGTGAAATCCGGCCGTCGCGCGGTTTACATTTCGGGTGAAGAAGCCCTGCCGCAGCTTCGCTTGCGCGCCGCGCGAATGGGGCTTTCGGATGCTCCACTTCAGCTCGGAGCCGCGACTTGTGTCGAAGATATCCTTGCGACCCTTTCCGCCGGACCATCGCCCGAAATCGTCATCATCGATTCGATCCAGACCATCTGGAGTTCGGCGCTGGACGCCGCGCCCGGCACCATCACCCAGGTCCGCACCGCGACGCATGACCTCGTTCGCTACGCCAAAACCTCGGAAGCAGCGGTGATCCTGATCGGCCATGTCACCAAGGATGGTCAGATCGCCGGACCCAAGGCGGTCGAGCACCTGGTCGATGCGGTGCTCTACTTTGAAGGCGAGCGGGCGCATCAGTTTCGCATCCTGCGCGCGGTGAAGAACCGCTTTGGTGCGACGGACGAAATCGGCGTGTTCGAAATGACCGGCGCCGGTCTGGCGGAGGTGCCGAATCCTTCGGCACTGTTCCTCGGCGATCGCTCCGCCACATCCGCAGGTGCCGCGGTTTTCGCCGGCATGGAGGGGACTCGGCCTTTGCTGTGCGAAGTGCAGGCACTTGCCGCAGCCACCGGTTACGGCACTGCGCGCCGCGCCGTAGTAGGATGGGATCCGGGTCGCCTCGCCATGGTTTTGGCCGTGCTGGAAGCCCGCGGCGGCGTTGGAATTTCCGCTTCCGATGTTTACCTCAACGTCGCGGGCGGCCTGAAAATCGCCGAGCCGGCAGCCGATCTGGCCGCCGCCGCAGCCTTGATCTCCGCATTTACCGGCCGTCCACTGCCGAAGGACTGCGTGATTTTCGGAGAAATTGCCCTGTCCGGCGACATTCGTCCGGCGCCATTCGCCGATGCGCGTCTTAGAGAAGCCGCAAAGCTCGGCTTTAGCCGGGCCCTATTGCCTGCGGCTGCGAGGATTTCACCCGTGCCTTTGGAAGTGACTCAAGTTCGCAACGTCGCGCATCTCGCCAACCTGTTGGCAAATGCCTGAACCGTGACCACAGGGGCGAGGCAGGCATGGTAAACTGGCGTAGCGGAGTAAACGAATCATGGCGCACCTGTCCCTGACCCCTGTGGACTATGTGGCGATTGCGATCATCCTGATTTCCGCGCTATTTGCGATGTTCCGCGGATTGGTTCAGGAAACCTTCTCCATTGTGGACTGGCTGATCGCCGGTTATGCCTCGCTGCGGCTTTCGCCACTCGTTCTGCCTTACGTGGGCCCCTATATTTCGGCTACCTGGCTGCAATGGGTCGTCGTCGCACTTGGCTTGTTTCTGGTCATATTCATTCCGCTTTCGCTGGCGACAGCGCGGCTGGCCCAGGCGGTGCGGAAATCGCATATCGGCACGATGGATCGCGCGCTGGGTTTTGTTTTTGGCGCCGGACGCGGTCTCGTGATCATCAGCCTTGCTTATCTGGCCTTCGCCTCCCTTGTTCCCGCGCGGAACCACCCCGACATGCTGGTAAAATCGCGTCTGTACCCGGTGATTCGCGACACCAGTGACGTGTTGCGCACCCTCATGCCCGGGCAGAACGGCCGCAAAGCGGGTAATACCGCCTCTTCCGGAGCGCGCCAGCACACGCTACACACTTGAACGGGGCAATGAAGCGAATCCGATGATCACAGCCGATGACAAGCTGCATGAGGAATGTGGAGTCTTCGGCGTGTACGGCCATGACGATGCCGCCGCCCTGACCGCATTGGGCCTGCACGCGCTGCAGCATCGTGGTCAGGAAGCCGCAGGCATTGTGAGTTTCGACGGCCGGCAGTTCATGTCGGAACGTCACCAGGGCCTGGTCGGCGATGTGTTCGGCAAGCATGGCCATACCGAAAACCTGCGCGGTGCCTATGCCATCGGACATGTGCGCTATTCTACGACCGGCGGGTCCAGCGGGCGCAACATTCAGCCGATGTTCGCCGACCTCACGGGAGGCGGCCTCGCGCTGGCGCACAACGGCAATCTCACCAATGCGCACATGCTGCGCCGCGATCTCGTGCGCGAAGGGGCGATCTTCCAGTCCACATCCGATACCGAAGCGATCATTCATCTGGTCGCCAGAAGCCATTACGAGCTGATTGTCGAGAAGCTGATCGATGCGCTGAAGCGCGTCGAAGGCGCCTACTCGCTGGTCGCGCTGACCTCGAAAAAAATGATTGGCGTGCGCGACGCCTATGGCGTTCGTCCGCTCGTCCTTGGCCGGTTGGACAATGCCTGGATTTTTGCCTCAGAGACCTGCGCGCTCGACATCATCGGCGCGGAATTCGTCCGCGATGTCGAACCGGGCGAGATGGTCGTCATCACCAAAGACGGAATCGAATCGCTGCGCCCGTTCCCGCCACGGCGGCGGCGCTTCTGCATTTTCGAATATGTCTATTTCGCGCGGCCCGACTCGGTCGTCGAAGGCAGGAATGTCTACGAAGTGCGCAAACACATCGGCATGGAACTCGCCCGTGAAGCACCGGCGGCCGCCGATATGGTCATTCCAGTCCCCGACTCCGGTCTGCCCGCAGCGCTGGGCTATGCGGCGGCATCCGGCATTCCGTTCGAACTCGGCATCATCCGCAATCACTATGTCGGCCGGACATTCATTGAGCCGTCGGATCGCATTCGCCATCTCGGCGTCAAGCTGAAGCACAATGCCAACCGTGAAAAGCTGAAGGGCAAGCGAATTGTCCTGGTCGATGATTCCATCGTGCGCGGTACGACGTCGAAGAAGATCGTGGAAATGGTGCGCGATGCGGGAGCAGCCGAGGTGCATTTCCGCATCGCGAGTCCGCCCACAACCCATTCCTGCTTCTACGGCGTGGACACGCCGAACCAGAACGATCTGCTCGCGCACAAACTCGATCTCGAAGGCATGCGCGAATTCATTCGCGCCGATTCGCTCGCGTTCATTTCGATCGATGGACTGTACCGAGCGACCGGCGCGGCGACCCGCGATACCGGCACGCCGCAATTTTGCGATGCGTGCTTCTCCGGCGACTATCCGATCGAGCCGGCGGATGCGCATGAACAGCGCCGCCAATTGTCCCTGTTGATGGAACCTGCGTGACTTTATCCGGTCGCGTCGTCGTCGTGACCGGAGGGTCGCGCGGCATCGGCCGTGCCGCGGCGCTGGCGCTCGCCAAAGCCGGGGCGCATGTGGTCGCGATTGCACGCAAGATCGACGCGCTCGAACAGTTGGACGACGAAATCAAACAGGCGGGTGGGACTGCAAGCCTGGTTCCGCTGGACCTCAAGGATTTCGCCGGCATCGACCGCATACCTGCCGCGCTTTTCGAACGCTGGGGAAAACTCGACGGGCTGTTTGGCAATGCCGGAATTCTTGGTCCCATCACGCCGCTCACGCACATGAATCCGCGCGCCTGGGATGAACTGATCGCGATCAATCTCACCGCCAATTGGCGATTGCTGCGCGCTCTTGATCCGCTCCTGCGGAAATCCGACGCCGGCCGTGTGCTGTTCGTGAGTTCGGGCGCCGCACATTTCAACCGCGCTTACTGGGGCGGTTATGCCATCACCAAGGCTGCGCTCGAAGTGCTGACTTTCACCTATGCCGCAGAATGCAACGGCACCAATGTTCGCGCCAATGCTCTCAATCCCGGACCGACACGAACAGCGATGCGGGCTGAGGCATTTCCCGGTGAAGATCCTCTGACGCTGCCCACACCCGAAGACATGGCGCCGCTGATCGTCGAATTGCTGTCGCCGGACTGCACGCGCAACGCCGAACTCATCAGCTTCCGCAAATAGATCTCACGCGGAGTCGCGGAGACCACAGAGATACTGGTGACTTTTTCTCCGGAGAAGCCAAGTCGCGTCACGCTCCGCGAGCTCCGCGTCTCCGCGTGAAATCTATTTTATTTCGCGTAGGGGTTTTTTGTCGCGCGCAGGTTCAGGCGGATTGGCGTTCCGGTCATGCCGAATGCCGAGCGCAAACCGTTCACCAGATAGCGCAGGTACGAATCTGGCAGCGCACTGAGCTGATTGCCGAACAGAACGAAAGTTGGAGGACGGGCTTTCGCCTGAAGCATATAGCGGATGCGAATGCGCCGGCCCCTGATCGCCGGCGGCGGATGGCGGGCGAGGGCGGACTCCAGAAAACGGTTCAGCAGCGCCGTCGGGACACGTTCATTCCAGATCCGGTCGGCTTCGAAAACCGCAGGCAGCAAGCGGTCCACGCCTTCGCCGGTGAGCGCCGACAATCCGACGATCGGCGCGCCGGCAATTTGCGGCAATAACCGATCGGTCTTCTCGCGCAACTCCGCCATCGCTGCCGGGCGGTGCTCGACAAGGTCCCATTTGTTGGCGGCGACGACGAGAGATCGGCCCTCCTGCGCGATCAAATCGGCAATCGTCAGGTCCTGCTTCTCGAGCGCGTGCAGCGAGTCGAGCACGAGAATGACGCAATCGGCGAATCGGATCGCATTGAGCGTGGATCCGGTTGAGAGCTTTTCGAGCTTCTCAACCACATGGGATTTCTTGCGCAATCCAGCGGTGTCGTGCAGCAGGATTTCGCGGCCATCAAACGTCAATTCTGCCAACACGGCGTCACGCGTGATGCCGGCTTCGGGGCCCGTGAGCGAACGCTCGCTACCGACCAGCCGGTTTAAGAGACTTGATTTGCCGACATTCGGCCGGCCCACAATGGCGAGCCGCAGCGGTTTTGTTTCGTCGTCGACGCTTTCCGGCGCAGGTTCCGCGGCTTGTTCCGCGAACGGGGCAAGCGCCTCGTGCAGATCACCGAGGCCAATTCCGTGCTCGGCGGACATTGCAATCGCATCACCCAGCCCGAGCGACGATGCCTCCAGGATATTCGCCTCGGCGGCGGCTGCACTTTCTGCCTTGTTCGCGATCAGCAGGACGGGCTTGCCACTCTTGCGCAGCGCGCCTGCAACCAGTTCGTCGCCAGCCGTAAGTCCCGCCCGTGCATCGATCACGAACAGGCACACATCGCTGTCCGAAATCGCTGCTTCGGTTTGCGCCAGCATGCGCGCGGTGAGACTGCCGGGCGCGCCCTTGTCAAATCCCGCGGTATCAATCAGGCGCAGGGGAATTCCGGCAAAATCGCTTTCGGCGATGCTGCGGTCGCGGGTTACTCCGGGCGTGTCATCGACGATCGCGCGCCGTGTGCCCGACAGCCGGTTGAACAAAGTCGACTTCCCCACATTGGGACGTCCGACTATCGCCACGGTCAGCGGCATCGCGATTCATCCGTGCTTTCCTACCCTCCCCTTGAGGGAGGGTCCAACGCGCGAAGCGCGTTGGGGGTGGGGACAGCGAGCGTAGCGAGCGCGCGCCGGGCGAGGGCTGTGTCGTGTGTGCTACCGCAACGCAACCAGCTGCGCGTCGTTGGTTAGCACATACATGATTCCATTGGCGACGACAGGCGGAATGAAAGTGCCGTCCGGTATCGCGGTCTCGCCGAGTTTTGCTCCCGTATAGGGCGACAGCAACTCCGCTTTGCCATTGTTTGATACGAGGACGAGGAAGTTCGAAACGAGCAAGGGGCCCGCCCAGACGATCGGCCCGCGCTTGCCGACCGGATCCTCGAACGCCGGCAGCGATGCGGTCCAGCGTACACGGCCGTCGGCGCGATTAAGGCAAACCACCTGTCCGTCCGTCGAAACCACAAACACATATTCGCCCGCAACCAACGGAGTCTGAATTCCCGCAATATTGCGCGTCCATGCGCGCGAGCCCGAGCGGAAATTGATCGCCGCCAAGGTTCCGGAATGGCTGATGGCAAAGACCAGATTGCGGTCAATCACCGGGCGCCCGGCAATGTCGTTGATGATGGTCAGCGATGTGACATTGCCGTTGCGGGTAAGCGTATCATTCCAGGCGGGTGTGCCGTTTTCGGCCCGCAGCGCAAATAGTTCGCCCGAGCTGTACGGAACGACGACGGTGTCGCCGGACACGCCGACACTCGCGCTCGACAAAACGCCGGCGCTTTCGACCGTGCCGTGATGCGACCACAATTGGTGCCCGTCGGACGCATCCAGCGCCTGCGTCTCGTTCTCCTGGGTGACGACGTAAACTCGTCCGTCCACGACAACCGGAGCCGAGTGCACCGGCACCGTGGTATCGACTTTCCACAATTGCTTACCGGTATGCGCATCGAGTGCGATCACATTGGCGAAGCCGGTGGCGGCAATCAGCTTGCCGCCGTCATAAGCGAGCCCGCCGCCAAAGCCTTTGGCCGGATCGACCTTATCGGGCCCGATGAGTCCAAAAAAGGATGATGGACCGACCCTGAGATCGGGCGCGAGATTTTTGTCCCACGCCGGTTTTCCGGTCTTCGCGTCGAACGCATACACATGGGTGTCCGCATCGAGGACATAGACCATGCCATCGGCGACGATTGGCGGCGCGGTCAGGCGGGAATCAGAATCGGTACCCTTGCCTGCGGAGGCGCTCCACAATTGCTCCAGCGGGCCGTCCGCCATGAGGTTGCCCATGACATTGTCCGGCGTGCCGCCGGGCTCGGGCCAATCGGCATTTTTCCGCGGCGGCGGAAGGTCCATTTTCGACGAGGCCAGTTGCGGGTCGGCGGTCAACTCCGCATCCGAAGCGATAATCGAAATCCGCTCGCCCTGGATTTTGGTTTTCTTTGTCCCGAGGGCGAAGAAGTCCGCCACGGCGTTGTAGGTGTCACAGCCGGACAATACGGTCGCCCCGGCGAGCAGCAGAGCAATAGTGACTTTACGCGACAACCTCACGGCTTCTTTCCCTGGACTGCTGGTGGTGGTGCGGCTGTCGGCGCCGCAGATTTGGCAGGCGCCTCTGCGGCGTTGCCACCTGTCTGAGGTGCGGCCACGGTGCCCTGCGGATTGGCTTTGAGAAATTCGGAAATGCCGCCGGCGCGTTGGCGCAGAGTTTGCGGCGCCGCCGTATCCTGCGCGAGCTGCTGATATTCGTTGATCGCCTGAGTCCGGTTACCGTCCTTCAGATCGACATAGGCGATCACTTCCGAGGCAGCAAAGCGCCACGGATTGTCCTTGGCCATCAGCGGCTGCAGCAGCGTGACGATATCCGCTTTCGGCGATGCATCGGCGAGCGTCCAGGCCAGCCGCACGCGCGCGGCGCTCGCAAGAATGGGATCGAACGCGGAGGTGAGCTGGCGCAGCAGATCGACAGACTGGTCGCGCTTACCTTCTGCAAGATAAACACCGGCGAGCCGGAATTTGGCGAGATCCGCATATCCGCCGGGCGCGCTTTTTGCGATCGGTGCAAGCTGGGTCTCCGCCGACACGTAATTGCCCGAACTTGCGACCTGATCGGCCTTCTGCAACTCGTCGGAGACCTTCTGGCGCTGACTGAGATCGTAGCGCTGCCAGACCTGCCAGGCGGCAACCGCGGCAACGATCAGGATCGCCAGCGCGATGATATAGTTGCCGTACTCTTTCCAGAGTTTTTCGTACCTTTCGCGGCGTACGTCTTCTTCAACTTCCTGGAAGATGTCGCTCACTGCGGATTCCTTGCTTCTCAGATTTCAGCCTGCGGGGCACGATCCAGCCGCCCGCGCCCGGTCTTGGTACAGCAGAAAAGCGGCAGAAAACAGCACGAGCCGACTGGCCGAATTCACTTCGACTGCTTGCGCATGGCATAGACGTTTTCCTGACCGGGAAAACGCCGATTCCTGACGTCATCGGCATATTTGGCCACCGCCGCTTCGATGGCAGGGCCAAGCTGGGCATATTCGCGCACGAAACGCGGCGGACGCGGATTGAGACCCAGCATGTCTTCCATCACCAGGATTTGACCGTCGCATTGCGGCGAAGCCCCGATCCCGATGGTGGGAATTGCAATGTCGGCGGTGATTTTCGCCGCCAGCGGTTCGGCCATGCCTTCGAGCACCACCGCAAATGCGCCGGCTTCCGCAACGGCTGCAGCATCGGCTTCCAGCGCCGGCCATTCCGACTCATCGCGGCCGGTGGTGCGGAAGCCGCCCATCACCTGAACCATTTGCGGCATTAGACCGATATGCGCCATCACCGGAATTCCCCGTTCCGTCAGATAACGGATGGTCCCCGCCATCCGAGCGCCACCTTCAATCTTCAACGCAGTGCAGCCGGTTTCCTTCATCGCGCGCGCGCCGTTGCGGAACGCGATTTCCGGGCTTTCCTCATAAGATCCAAACGGCATGTCGAGCACCACAAGCGCCCGCCGGCTGCCGCGCATTACCGCCTGGCAATGCAGAATCATCAGCTCGAGCGACACCCCAAGTGTCGTCTCCATTCCATGCATCACCATGCCGAGCGAGTCGCCGACCAGCATCACATCGACATGATTGTCGAGCAGCCGGGCGGTGTGGGCGTGGTAGCAGGTGAGGCAGACGACGGGCGTCCCGCCTTTGCGGGCGCGAATTTGCGGGACCGTAATCCGGGCCGTCTGATCATGTACCGACATGGGTTACCCCTACTGCACTTTCCGCCGAGCGGGTCTCCGGTTCGGGCGGAGATGGTTGCTGGTCCGGGGGAAAATGCGCCAATTACAAAAATTTAGATCACTCTATATCACGTTTGCGGGAAGCGCGCCGCCCTGTGCCGGACAAGCAAAAAGGGGCACTTTTGTGCCCCTTTTCGCGAATTGGAACGGGAGGACCGCTCTAGCCGCCGCCGGCGCCGTCGGCCCGATTCCGTTTTCCATTCGGCGGAAACAGGCTGACCGAATTGGCGAAGCGCAATGCCGCCGGACTGAGCGCCGTCGTGCCGTCCGCATTCGGATCATTCAATCCCTGGATGATGTAGAGCCGCCCGCGAGTGAACAGAAGATTGACTGTCAGCCGCGCCTTGTCCGGGCAGTCGAGACCGCTCACCTCCTTGTACCACTTGCGCGCTGCCTCGGTCTGGCCAGGCTGATCGGGGGCCTTGTCGCTGCGGCAATCGATGGTGATGAAGTGGCCGAATATCGCGTCCTTTCCCGGCTCGACGCGAGAGACCTCATTCGCGCTCACATCGCCCAGCAGCGACAGTTCAAATTCCGCCTCGATCAACAGGCTGGCGCCATCCGCGGCGCGATCCTGCAGATCCACCACGCTGGCAACATAATCCGCGTCCGCTTCCTTGCGGCTGTAGATGTGAACCGGCGCCGAACCGATGAGCACAGTGTGATAGGTGCCCATCGCCGTGGTCGGTTCATTGGGAAACTCGACGGCAAAACCGAGGTCGTTGTAGGGATGCTCTTTCCACGCCGAAAATGCCGTCCCTGAGACCAGGACAAGACTCGCCGCAGCGAGCAAAACTCCAGTCAAACGCAAGTGCCGCCTCCCAATTCTGAATTCAACCAAAGTTGCCATAAATGGCCATGCTTGTCTTGCCCAATTGAAACACATGCATCGTCCGTGCCGCCGTGCTATAGACTGCGCTTACTATCCAGGAAGCGCCATCAGGGGAACCGCAGATATGAATTTCAGGGTCATCGCGACTGCAGCCGTCGCCTCCGTGTGCCTGGCGATGCCGGCTTTGGCGCATCATTCGTTCTCGATGTTCGATCACGACAAGAACATTACCATGACCGGAGAAGTGAAAGAGTTGGAATGGACCAACCCGCATGCTTGGCTGCACGTCATGGCGCTGGATGAAAAGTCCGGCAAAGCGGTCGAATGGTCATTCGAGATGGGCGGTGTCGGTCAGATTGCACAGCAGGGCTGGAAGCCCGATTCCGTCAAGCCGGGCGACAAGATCACTGTCGTGATGCATCCGCTTAAAGACGGTTCGCATGGCGGCCAATATGTTTCTGCGTCTCTGCCCAACGGCCATGCGTTCAAGAACAATCAGGACAACCGCGCGAACAACAACGTCATTCAGTAGTTGCCGCAAAAACAAAGGCCCTGCGGAATTGCTCCCGCAGGGCCTTTCGCACATATTGTCATCCCCGGCGAGCACTGCGCAGCAGTGCGAGGGAAGGCCCGGCGCGCTTCGCGCGCCTGACTATTGAAGTCGCCGCGGCGCGTGCGCCGCGCGTGGGCATCAGCCGCGCGTCTGCGCGGCAATAAATGTTATTCCTGTTCCCCCTCCGCCTCCATTGCGGGTCCGGCGCCTTCCTCGAACACGGCTTCGGCGTTGGTGGTGACTTCCTCGGCTTCAACCTGTTCGGCCAGCACATCTTCGCCGCGCGCCTGACGCTCGGCCTCATCTTCGGTGCGCGCCACGTTCATCGTCACATGGACCCGAACCTCCGGATGCAGCACGACGGAAACCTCATGCATCCCGATCGTCTTGATCGCCTTGTCGATCGGCACCTGGGTGCGTGCGATGCTGAACCCGCCTGCGGTGATCGCATCGGCGATGTCGCGCGGCGACACCGAACCGTATAACTGGCCGCGATCACCCGCCTGGCGCAGCAGGACAAATGTCTTGCCCTTGAGCTTACCACCGACCTTTTCGGCTTCCTTGCGCTGCTCCAGATTGCGCGCTTCGAGCTGCGCGCGCTGCGTTTCGAAATAGGCGAGATTGGCCTTGGTCGCCCGCAGCGCCTTCTTTTTCGGCAGCAGATAATTGCGGGCGAAGCCGTCCTTCACCTTCACCACGTCGCCGATTTGTCCGAGTTTCTCAACCCGCTCCATCAGAACCACTTGCATGTTGCACCTATCGGATGACGTAAGGCAGCAGCGCCATGAAACGGGCGCGCTTGATCGCTTTGGCCAGTTCACGCTGTTTCTTGGCGCAGACCGCGGTGATGCGCGACGGGACGATTTTGCCGCGCTCGGAAATATAGCGCTGCAGCAGTTTGACGTCCTTGTAGTCGATCTTCGGCGCATTCTCGCCTGAGAAGGGGCAGGTCTTGCGGCGGCGGAAGAACGGACGGCGGGTCAGTGCGGGTTGGGTGCTCATGCTGCGGCTCCTGCGGCGGCTTCGGTTTCGCCAGCGCCATCTTCACGCTTGCGGTCGCGGGCTTCCCCTTCGCGCTTGCGGCTGGAATTCGACTGCTCGAATGCTTCGACGCGCGTGGTGATGAAGCGCAGCACGTCTTCATTGATCTTCAATTGCCGTTCCAGTTCGGCAATCGCGTTGGCCGGCGCATTCAGATTCAGCAGGACGTAATGGCCCTTGCGGTTTTTCTTGATGCGATAGGCCAGAGTGCGGAGACCCCAGTATTCCTGTTTCTCGAGCTTGCCGCCTTCATTCTCGATGATCGTTTTGAGATGCGTGGCGAGCGCATCCACCGCTTGCGCGCTGATATCCTGACGCGCAATCAGCATATGCTCATAAAGAGCCATGTTCAGGCGTTCCCTTGTTGAGGTGCGGCACGCATGGGCAGTGGGTCTGCCGCTGCGCGTCGGATCGCAAAGAGACCGGACCATCCGGCACGCCCGCGGGAAAGCTCCCGCGGATCTTGCGACCGCACCCGTTGAGGCGCTGGCCTATAGCGGAAAAGCCGCCGGACTCGCAACCCACGGGAGCTTGCGTTCACGTATTGTTCTTATCGGCGACTTTGGCTATGCTCAGTCATCTCAAGGGGACATGAAATATGAGGATCGCAATCCTGACTGCGGCCGCCGCCATCATTCTCGCCGTTTCACCGGTGCGCGGGCTTCATGCTGCCGCGGCGGTGGATCTGGACCACCAAAGCATTCAGGCGTCGCAAGTCGACAAATCTGCCGCTACCGCGGAATCGAAGCAGGGCAAGTCCGCCGAACCGAAATCCGCCAAGGCCAAAGCACTCCGCCGCGCTTACGCCATTCGCGCCCGAATGACGAAGCAGAAGACCCAGCTCGCAAAGGCGAAAAAGCCGTCGCTCAAGGGCAAAAAGCAACTCGCCAAATCGAAAAAGCCATCGGCCAACAGGAAAAAGAAGCGGTCCGCGTAAAGCTTGATAGGCCCGGCTCAAGAGAGCGCGTTTCCGACGCTCTCAGCCCCACCTCGAACAGATTTCTGGACGGATGGGCGCCTGGTATTCAGCCGGGCCGCCTCCCGATATGGGTTCATTCGGCAATTGATGCAATTGGGACGAATGCCCCGCTTGCGCCAGCGTCGGCACCACTTTATGCGGATCGCTCGCACTGGTGTCGTGGTTTCGATGTTCGTGTGATGTCGATATCGAACGAACATTGCGAATTTCGAAACCGAAATCGCACCAGAATCGGGAGACTCGGAGGAATCGGTGCGAGCATTCATTTTTCCCGGCCAGGGAAGCCAGTCGGTCGGAATGGGCAAGGCTTTCGCCGAGGCTTTCGCGCCTGCTCGTGAAGTGTTCGAAGAGGTGGACGAGGCGCTCGATCAACGTCTGTCCCGGCTGATGTGGGAAGGACCAGCTTCGGATCTGGAGCTGACCGAGAACACCCAGCCCGCCATCATGGCTTATTCGATGGCCATCATTCGCGTGTTGCAGCGCGAGGCCGGTCTCGATCTGGCCCGGCATGCGCGTCTCGTTGCCGGTCACTCGCTCGGCGAATATTCCGCCCTGTGTGCCGCCGGCGCGTTCACGCTCCCGGACACAGCGCGGCTGGTGCGGATTCGTGGGAAGGCCATGCAGGCGGCAGCTCCGGTTGGCAGCGGAGGCATGACGGCCTTGCTTGGCATTTCCATCGACGACGCCGCCAAAGTCGTGGACGAGGCCTCCAGCGCCGGCGTCATTGTTGTCGCCAATGACAATGCACCGGGGCAGGTGGTGATTTCCGGTGAAACTGCTGCGCTCGCCAGGGCTGCCGAAATTGCCAAGTCGAAGGGCGCGAAACGTGCCATTCCGCTCCCAGTCAGCACGCCCAATCATTCGCCACTGCTCAAATCCGCCGGCGACGCCATGCGGGATGCACTTGAGCAGGTCCTGATCCGTCCGCCTGCCGTGCCCGTGGTCAGCAATGTCACCGCCGCCGAAGTGTCGGAACCGGAAACCATCCGCCGCCTGCTGGTGGAACAAATCACTTCGCGCGTGCGCTGGCGTGAGACCGTAGCGGGATTCCGCGCGCTTGGTGTTGCGACCACGGTGGAAGCGGGCGGCGGGAAAGTCCTGACCGGCATGGTCCGGCGAATCGATCCGGAACTGGCGACTGTCAGCATCGATTCGCCAAAAGACATCGAAAGTTTTGCTGCGACGCTCTGAGAGACTGCTGTCGTGGTTTCGAAGTTCGCACGATTTCGATATAGAACCCGCTTTGCGAACTTCGAAACCGAAACGACAGCAGCATCGATAATTTTCTGGTGTCCTTTCGATTCTGAAATTCGCATGGATGCCGATATAGAGACCGAGCGAATTTCAGAATCGGGACACCAGACCCCATGTTCGACCTGTCGGGAAAAACCGCGCTTGTGACTGGCGCTTCGGGCGGAATCGGAGCAGCCATCGCCAGGGCTTTGCACGGCCAGGGGGCGCGCGCCGTCCTGTCCGGAACGCGTACGGAGCAATTGGAAAAACTGGCGGCGGAACTCGGTGACGGCCGTGCATTCCCGGTTCCCTCCAATCTCGCGATACCGGCCGAAGCCGACGGACTGATTGCCAAAGCGGAAGCCGCTTCCGGCGCGCCGATCGACATCCTCGTCAACAATGCCGGCATCACGCGCGACAACCTGTTCATGCGCATGAAGGATGAAGACTGGGAACAGGTCGTCGCGGTCAATCTGACGGCCCCATTCAAGCTGTGCCGCGCGGTTTTGCGTCAGATGGTGCGGCGGCGCTGGGGCCGAATCATCACCGTGACGTCCGTTGTGGGCAGTACCGGAAATCCGGGTCAGGCGAATTACGCGGCAGCCAAGGCCGGTCTTCTCGGCATGACCAAGGCGCTCGCGGCGGAAGTCGCGGCGCGCAACATCACCGTCAATTGCGTTGCGCCAGGTTTCATCGCCACTTCCATGACCGATGTGCTGACGCCGGAACAAAAAGCGCAGATTCTGCCGCGGGTGCCAATGGGCCGCATTGGCGAGCCCAATGACGTCGCCGCGGCCGTGCTTTACCTCGCCAGTGAGGAGGCGCGTTATGTCACCGGCGCGACCCTGCATGTGAATGGTGGCATGGCCATGCTCTAGCGGGATTCGCCACGAGATTTTGACAGTTTGCCGCGGGCGGAAAGATTATGATACCAAACGCGGCTTTCACAGCCGTGGCTTGACCGGCGCGGGGGTTGGCGTCCGGATCATTGAGCCACGGGATAGAAACCACAACGACAAGTAAGAGGCCGAAACAAATGAGCGACGTGTCGGAGCGCGTGAAGAAAATTGTCGTCGAACACCTCAACGTGGAGAGCGACAAGGTCACCGAAGGGGCAAGCTTTATTGAGGACCTCGGGGCCGACAGTCTCGACACTGTCGAACTGGTCATGGCGTTCGAGGAAGAATTCGGGATCGAGATTCCCGACGACGCCGCCGAATCGATCGTGACCGTCGGAGACGCCGTGAAGTTCATCGAGAAAGCCCAGAGTTGACCACCGGATGAAGACCTCGGCTATCGAGTTGCGTTGGTTCCGATGAGCCAGTTACGCCGGGTTGTCATCACCGGGTTGGGCCTCGTCACGCCACTGGGTTGCGGTGTTGAAGTCTCGTGGTCTCGTCTCCTCGAAGGCCGCTCCGGTGCGGGTCCGATCACCCGCTTCAAGGTGGACGATTTGCCGGCGCGAATCGCTTGCGACGTCCCGCGCGGCGACGGTTCGGATGGCACATTCAATCCGGATCAATGGGTCGATACGAAGGAGCAACGCCGTGTTGACGACTTTATCGTCTATGCGCTGGCTGCGGCGCAGCAGGCGGTGGACGATTCGGGTTATCGCGCCGAGACACCGGATCAGCAAAACCGTTCCGGTGTCCTGATCGGTTCGGGAATTGGCGGCCTAGACGGCATCGAGCAGGCCGCAATTCTTGTCCACGAAAAAGGCCCGCGCCGGCTTTCGCCGTTCTTCATCCCGGGGCGGCTGATCAATCTCGCTTCGGGTTATGCTTCGATTCGCTTCGGCTACAAGGGACCGAATCATTCGGTTGTCACCGCCTGTTCTACCGGCGCGCATGCGATCGGTGACGCTGCGCGGCTGATTGCGCTGGACGATGCCGATGTGATGCTGGCCGGCGGCACCGAATCGGCGATCTGCCGGTTGGGTATCGCAGGCTTTGTCGCCTGCCGCGCGCTTTCCACCGCTTTCAACGAGACTCCCGAAAAGGCGTCCAGGCCCTATGATAAGGACCGCGATGGATTCGTGATGGGCGCCGGCGCCGGCATCGTGATGCTGGAGGAATATGAGCACGCCAAAGCGCGCGGGGCGAAAATCTATGCTGAGGTGAAGGGCTATGGCCTGTCAGGGGATGCGCACCACATCACCGCACCCGCCGAAGACGGCGACGGCGCTTTCCGTGCCATGACCATGGCGCTGAAGCATGCCGGAATCAGCCCCTCCGACGTCGATTACATCAATGCCCACGGAACATCGACGCCACTGGGCGATGAGATCGAATTGCGTGCGGTGGAGCGCGTCTTCGGCAATGCCGCCGCGAAGCTCGCAATGTCATCGACCAAATCCTCGATCGGTCATTTGCTGGGCGCGGCGGGCGCAGTCGAGGCGATCTTCTGCACTTTGGCGATTCGCGATTCCATCGCGCCGCCGACGATCAATCTCGACAACCCGTCGGTCGAAAGCGTGATCGACCTCGTGCCGCACAAGGCCAAAAAAATGCCGATCCAGACGGTGCTGTCGAACTCCTTCGGTTTCGGCGGCACCAATGCCAGCCTCGTGCTCGCGGCGGCTGGATAGCGGCGATGCGGCCGGCGCTCGCCATCGCATTCCTGCTCGGCTTCGTGCCGGCTGCCGCAGGAATCGCGGTGTGGGCGGAAGGACAGTATTTCGTTCAGCCCGGACCTGCCGAGGTGCGAACCGTCGTTGTTGTCAAACCCGGCAGCAGTCTCGCGGGCATTGCGCGAGAACTCGCGTCGAACGGGGTGGTGCGCAGCGGTGTGGCCTTCGATGCCGGTGTCTTCCTGCGCGGCAGGGCGCACCAGCTCAAAGCCGGTGAATATGGCTTTCCCGCGCATGCCAGCGAAGCCGCCGTCGTGGACATGCTGGTGACGCACAAAGTCATCGAGCACCGGCTCACGATTGCGGAGGGACTCACGTCCAGCATGGCGGTGAGTTTGATCGACTCTGATTCCGCACTGGCCGGAAAATCGCCATCTGTGCCCGAAGGCAGTCTGCTTCCCGAAACCTACCTGTTCGAGCTCGGAACGCCGCGCGCGCAAATCGTCAAGCGCATGCACAAGGCGCAAAGTGATCTGATCGACAAGCTCTGGCCGATGCGCAAACCGGGCCTGCCGTTCAATTCGCCCGATGATGCCATCAAACTTGCGTCCATCGTGGAGAAAGAAACCGCGATCGCATCCGAACGTCCCCATGTGGCTGCGGTGTATATCAACCGCCTAAAGGCCGGAATGAAACTGGAGGCCGATCCGACGATCATCTACGGGCTGACCGGAGGTGTCGCGCTCGGCCATGATATCCAGAAGACCGAACTTGAAATGCCCAATCCTTACAGTACCTATCAGATCGACGGATTGCCGCCGACGCCGATCTGCAATCCGGGACGCGAGTCCATTGCCGCCGTTTTGACTCCGGATGACTCGCCGGACCTCTATTTCGTCGCCGATGGCAGCGGCGGGCATGTGTTTGCGCGCACCAAGGCAGAGCACGAAAAAAATGTCGCGCATTGGCGCACGCTGCAGGAGCAGGCCAAATCCACACATGTGGATGACAAACTCGTCCGCTAACGTCACCTCTCCCGGCAATTTCCTCCCCCGTTCACGGGGGAGGGTCGTCGCGAAGCGACGGAGGGGGGAAGTTACGCGCGCTTTGAAGGGGACCACACTTTGACACTCAACAGCATGACCGGATTTGCCGAGGCGCGCGGCATGCACCAGAACTTGCGCTGGCGCTGGGAAGCCAAAAGCGTGAACGGGCGCGGTCTCGATGCGCGTTTTCGCATACCGCCGGGCTTTGAGGGACTTGAGGCCGGCGCGCGCACCTTGGCGGCCGAGCGCTTCAAACGCGGCTCGCTGCAGGTCGTGCTGACGGTCGCATCGGAAGAAACCGCGCGCGGCTTTCGCGTCGATCCTGCGGCTTTGGCCGACGCGGTCCGGATTGCGAAGCGCATCCAGGAAGAAACCGGACTTGCCGCCGCCCGGGTCGATGGCATTCTCGCGCTCCGCGGCGTCATCATCCAGGAAGAAAATCTGGCGCTCAATGATGAAGCGAGGCTGGCGCGAGATGCGGCGCTGCTTGAAAGCCTGGCCGATGCTTTTGACCGGCTGCATACGGCGCGTGCCGCGGAAGGCGCCAAACTGCAAGCGGTCCTGTTGAACCGGGTTGATGAAATCGAACGGCTGACCGGTGAAGCCCGGGAACTCAGCGGGCGGCAGCCCGCCGTGATCCGTGACCGCATTATGGCTCAGCTCAAGGAATTGCTGGCGCCCGGCGCCAATCTGTCCGAAGAGCGCCTCGCACAGGAAGTCGCAATGATCGCCGCCCGGGCGGATTTAACGGAAGAACTCGACCGGCTTTCGGCCCATACCGCCGAAGCCCGGACCCTGATCGCAAGCGGCGATGCCGCCGGCCGGAAGCTGGATTTCCTGGCCCAGGAATTCAACCGCGAGGCCAATACTCTATGTTCGAAGTCCTCGGACATTCAGCTCACCCATACCGGACTCGCACTGAAGGCCGTAATCGACCAGTTGCGCGAACAGGTCCAAAATGTCGAATAATCCCGAGATTCTCCTCTCCCCCTGAGGGAGAGGGACGCCGCGCCCGCACTTGCGGGACGCAAGTGCGTACTGGCGCGGCTGGGTGAGGGGAGCTTTGGACCCCCCTGATCGCGATTCACGGTCACAGTCACATCACACCCAAACCGCACGTTTGCGTGAACCCATCCTCGTCCCGGTACGTTTCACGAATCAGAGAACATCGTGCGGGCCGCGTATGTGAGGCAGCCCGCGCTCACAAACCGGAAGGATTCCGTCAATGCTGACGCGGCTGGCCCTGGTCTCTTTCAGTGCACTGACAATAATGGCGGGATTTCATGCCAGTGCCACCGCCGCCGCTTCGGATACCGCACCCGCCATTTCCGATGCCGCGCAAACCCATGATTGCACCGGTTCTCCGGCCGATGCTGTCACGACGCTTCCATCGCCGCTGAGCAGATGGGCCCAGATCGTCTGCACCCCGTTTGGCCACATGCTGGCCAGCCATAAGGGCTGGATGTGGCTCGCGCCCGATCTCGACCCCGTCTTCATCCCGGCCCAGACCATGGACAAGAATCCGGAAAAACTTGGCAACCAGATCTATTTCACGAAAATCCAGGTCGAGCGGGTGAAGGGCGCGGAATTCGAAGACGCCTACAAGACGTTCCACGAGGGATTTGACGACAGCGAGGTCAAACCTGACGGGTATCGCGTCGACATGACGACGGTTCAGGGCAACACCATCCGCATGTATTTCTTCGACTACGACACCTATGCATGGGGCATGTCGTGTCCGGAAAACAAATGCGATCCGGATACCAGGTTCATGGTTCTTGACCGCAGCACGCCGCCCAAGCCCCGCCAACCCTCAATCTGAACCCAGTCTCACCTCTCCCCTTGTGGGAGAGGGCGGAGCGCCGCGCGACGAAGTCGCGCCACTGGCGCTCCGGGTGAGGGGTGAGTTTGAAGTCACTTAAATGCCCTCCGCCCCCGGACTAGAAATCCGGTTTATCTGCCGTCGGCATCGTCGGCTGCTTGTAATTGAAGAAATTCTCGTTGTTTTCCGCGCACGGACTTTCGGTCAGGGGCCGCTTCCGAAGATCAAAGCGCTGAATTGCCGACCATTGCGTCGTGAAGGCGCCGGGATCATCGACTGTAATCAGGACTTCCAGATTCTTGTGGTCGGCGCTCACTTTGAAACGTTCCACCACGTGCAATTTGTCGGTGTGCGGCGTGCGGTAATCATCGACATAGGCCTTCGGCGAGAGACCGATCGTATCGACCACCAGGGTGTCGCCGCCTTCGTAATGCCCGACAGACTCTCCGTACCAGGATATTTTCGGATTCGCCGAATGCGGGACATTCAGGAAGATGTGGCGAATCTCAGGGCCGCCGGAGTTGAGCAGGGTGACTTCCCTCGGGGTCTGCAAGAAATAATATTCCTCTACCCTTGCGTAGACGTCGAATCCCGGAACCCCACCGGGCAGGCAGCGCTCGCGCGCACGGAAGCCGATCTGTCCGGCCAGCACTGCGGCATTGGCTTTTTGCATCTGCTCCGCCGCCCAGGGCTGCAGGATAGGATTGGAAGTGTCGGCGATCGCATAGGTCCGTCCGAACCGATATGGATAGTGCGGATCATTGGTGACCGGCCCAGGTCCACTCGGCGGTGGCAGCAACAGGCCTCCGGCCTCATGCCAGCCCATATCCCCCGCGACTTCAAAATCGGGGATTCCCGGCCCGGTATTTGCCGCCGCGGCCAATGTCACACTCACGGCGCTTCCGGCAAGCAGCACGCCAGTGATGAAGAGACCGCAAACAGTCGCGCGTCCACCGGCCGGCCATTGTGGGGCGAACATCCCGAACCTCTCCGCTGTTTTTCTGAAATTCCCTTCATCACTATATCAGTATCCATGCGAATTCAGAATTGAAACGACGCCGCCGTCAGCGCGCTGTCGCACGGAACCCGATCTTCGATTAAGATCGTCGCCTGCAAATGTGGGGGGCAGGCGATGCGATCATCCGGTGTCATTGCGGGCCTTGTGTTTTCGGTTGCGGGAATCCTGTTCGGGTTTTCGGGCCAGACTGAATCGGCTTTTGCCCAGCAATACAGCACGGCAAATATCCAGGCCGGTTATCGCCTCTACGGATCGCAATGCGCGCTCTGCCACGGCAACAATGGTGATGGTGTCGCGGGAATCAATCTCGCGCGTCAGCAATTCCGCCGGATTTCGAGCGACGCGGATATCCGGCGCACCGTCACCAATGGGATCGCCGCCGCCGGCATGCCGCCATTTCAGTTCCGGCCCGCAGAGCTTGATTCCATCATCGCCTATATCCGCTCCGGATTTGATCTTGACGGGGCCAGTTTTGCCGTCGGCAATGCCGGCCGCGGCAAGGCGATTTTCGACGGCAAGGGCGGATGCACGGCATGTCACCGCGTCCATGGCAACGGATCGCGGGCTGCGCCCGATCTCAGCGATATCGGCGCAATCCGGAAACCCTCCGTCATCCAGCATTCGATCCTGCAGCCCTCCGCAGCCATGCAGCCGATCAATCGTCCCATCAGTGTTGTCATGCGCGATGGCAGCACGATCCAGGGCCGCCGGTTGAATGAGGATACCGAAACCGTCCAACTGATCACCCGCGACGGACGTTTGATCTCACTGTCGAAACGCGACATCCAGAATTTCGAGATTGGCAAGACATCCGAAATGCCATCATTTGCCGGCAAATTGTCGACGGCAGAAACCGCCGATCTGTTGGCATATCTCCTCTCACTGAAAGGGTAGCCATGCGCAATCTCGCCCGCGCAGCGATGACGCTGCTCGCCGCCATTACCATAGCCACTCCGGCGGCCGCTCAACTCACCGCCGAGCGAATCCTCCACGCCTCCGCCGAGCCGCAAAACTGGCTCACCTATAACGGCGGATATGACAGCAAGCGGTTCAGCTCTCTCTCACAGATCACGCCGGCGAATCTCCGCGACCTCGAATTGAAGTGGATGGTTCAGGATCAGGTGTTCGGGGCCTGGGAATCAAACCCGCTCGTGGTCGATGGCGTCATGTATCTGACCGAACGTCCGAATGACGTCATGGCGGTGGATGCCAGAACCGGCCGGCTGTTCTGGATTTATCACTACACGCCCGCCGGTGATTCGCATGTCTGCTGCGGCGCCAACAATCGCGGCGTCGCGATGCTCGGCGATACGCTGTACATGGGCACGCTGGATGCGCATCTCGTCGCCATCGATGCCAAAACCGGCCATTCGATCTGGAATACCGAAGTCGCCGATCACAAAGCGGGCTATTCGGTCACCATGGCGCCGTTGATCATCAAGGACAAAGTCATTGTCGGCACCGGCGGCGGCGAGTTCGGCATCCGCGGTTTCATCGCCGCCTATGACGCGAAGACCGGCAAACAGGCATGGCGCTTCAATACCATCCCCGGCCCGGGCGAACCCGGTCATGAAACGTGGCACGGAGACGACTGGAAAACCGGCGGTGCGTCCGCCTGGGTCACCGGATCATATGATCCGGATTTGAACACGCTCTATTGGGGCGTCGGCAATCCGGGTCCCGACTGGAATCCCGATCAGCGGCCGGGAGATAATCTGTACTCGGACAGTGTCGTGGCGCTGGATCCCGGCACGGGGAAATTGAAGTGGCACTTCCAGTTCACGCCCAACGATCCGTATGATTATGACTCGGTGCAAATCCCGGTCCTTGCCGACATCGATTGGCAGGGCAAGCCAGTGAAGGCGATGTTGTGGGCCAATCGCAACGGCTATTTCTATGTGCTGGATCGCACGACCGGAAAATTTCTTCTCGGCGCGCCATTTGTCAAAGTGAACTGGTCAAAGGGGCTAGACAAGAACGGCCATCCGATCATGACACGGCAGCCGGCAGGAATGCCGACCTGGCCGGGCGTGCAGGGCGGCACCAACTGGTATCCGCCGTCCTACAGCCCCCGAACCGGGCTCATGTATTTCTCGGTCTGGGAAAACTACGGAAGCATATTCCGCCGCGAGGATTCGCAATATACCGCCGGCCGCACATTCCCGGGCGGTGGTCAAAGCGTGTTCGCGCCGGTTCCGAGCTCGCCAACCATCGGCGTTGGGCGCAAAGGGCCGATCAACAATTGGACGAGCGAGGTTGCCAGCGGAGCGACCATCGCCGTTGATCCGCATACCGGCAAGCGCGTCTGGACGTTCCCGCAATATGACGTGACCGATGCCGGCATGCTGACGACCGCAAGCGATCTGCTGTTCACCGGCGGACGCGAAGGTTACTTCTACGCACTCGATGCCAAGACCGGTAAGGAGCTGTGGAAGACCAATCTTGGCGGCTCGATTGTGATGGCGCCGGTCACCTGGCAGGTGGATGGCAAGCAATTTATTTCGGTGATCTCAGGCCACACACTGGTCACCTTCGGCCTGCGAAACTAACCACCGCGTTGGGGCGGCCGACCGCAGGATTGGGAGACGTGCATATTTTCGGGCGTTCAGAAGAAGAGCAGTCAGGTGCCGCTGAAGTATCAGCTTTAGGGGAATTTCCGCGTTCCTGGTCGGCTTAGTTTTGGCAGCTGCCATGTACTTTTGTTCCCGCCAGCGGCAGGACCAAGGACATGGGTTTACATTGCTGTTGGACTTGCGTTGCTCGCGCTGACCCGCGCCTCGGCCAAGACAAGCTTCGCGCAGCGATCCCCATCCAAGCTGCTGTCCCACCGCGAGCTCTTTTTGTCCTACGGGATCGGATTAGTAATTTCCGCCTTCTTGGCGCTGTTTGTTTTAGCCGTGGCCCAAGCTCCAGCGACTCTTCTTTTGATCGAATTTCTCGCCCTACTCGGGAGCGGGATTTTCCTTATCACGTTGCGGTTTTATTTGTGGCTGGTTGCGTAACTTCCCGTAGGCCCGTGCGAGGGCGCAGAATTGCGCGATGTCGAGGTTTTCCGGGCGCTCGGTGGCCGGAACGCCGGCGGCGTCCAGCAACGCATCGGGATTGGGCACCAGCGATTTGAGGCTGCTCCGCAGCATTTTCCGCCGCTGGCCGAATGCGGCCGCCGTGACTTTCTCCAGATCCGAAAGATTCGCCGGATAACGCGGCGCGGGGAGGGGTTCGATGCGCAGCACTGCGGCCGTGATTTTCGGCGGTGGAATGAAGGCGTGACGCGAAACCGCGAATAGAATGCGTGCCGATGCACGCCATTGCGCCAGGACCGATAATCGTCCGTATGCTTCAGCGCCGGGGGCGGCGCAAACCCGCTCCGCCACTTCTTTTTGGAACATCAGCGTCAGGCTAGACCACCATGGCGGCCAGGCGCCGGTTAGCCATTTGATCAGAAGCGCCGTGCCGGTGTTGAACGGCAGATTGGCAACTACTGGAACGGGCAGCACTGCGCCGTGCTGCGCCAACATCTGCGGTTCAGCCACATCCAATGCGTCGTCTTCGACGATGTGCAGTTTGCCCGGCCAGGCAGATGCGATCTGTTCCAGCGCCGGAATCGCGCGGCGGTCGCGCTCGACCGCGACGACGTGTGCCGCGCCCTCGCTCAACAGCGCGCGCGTCAATCCACCCGGTCCAGGGCCGACTTCATAAACCGTGTCGCCGTCGATTTTGGCCTCGCGGGCAATCCGCCGCGTCAGATTGAGGTCGAAGATGAAATTCTGGCCGAGGCTTTTGCGCGGCGCGATTCCATATGTGGCCAACACTTCGCGCAGCGACGGCAAACTGTCTTCGGTCACAACCCGCGCCTGTCGGCGATGTCCGCCGCCATGCGAATTGCCGCGATCATGCTCGCCTCATTGGCAATGCCTCGGCCTGCGATATCCAGCGCGGTGCCGTGATCGGGCGAGGTGCGCACGATCGGCAGTCCGAGCGTGACATTGACGCCCGTATCAAACGCCAGCGTCTTGATCGGTATCAGCGCCTGATCGTGAAACATGCAGAGCGCAGCGTCATAGGTGCGTCGCGCATCGGCATGGAACATGGTGTCGGCCGAGCGGGGTCCCAGCACGGAGTGACCCGCTTTGCGCAGGCCGTCAATCACGGGCCCGAGAATCTCGATCTCCTCGCGTCCCATGGTGCCGTCTTCGCCGGCATGGGGATTGATCCCCGCAATCGCCAGCCGCGGATTGGAAATGCCGAAATCGCTACGGAGCGAGTGCAAAATGATGCCCGCCGTGGCGGCAATCGCATCCGGATCGAGCCGACGGAAAACCTCCGCGAGAGCAATGTGGATCGTGTAGGGCACAACCCGAAGCGGCGGATCGATATCCGAGGAGGCGAGCATCATTACCGCCTGCTTTGCTCCGGTCAAAGCGGCGAGAAATTCCGTGTGCCCCGGAAATCCGAAGCCGGCTTCGGTCAGAACCGATTTCTGGATTGGCGCCGTCACGAGGGCAGCGGCTTCGCCGTCAAGACAGGCACGAACGCAATATTCGATCGCCGCGGTTACCGCACCGGCGTTGTGCGCCGACGGCCGGCCCGGCTCGGCATTCACAGCGGGCCCTGTTTCGATGATGGCTTCACGCAATGATGGACTGTCGAGATTGAGCCGCGCGGCGGTATCGCGAAGAAGCGCCGGTGTGCCCGCAATCCGCAACGGCCGGCCGGCAATATTGCCGTTCAATCGCGCAAAAGCTTTGACCGCGATTTCGGGACCAATGCCCGACGGTTCGCCCTGGCTGATCAGTATCGGACGGCGGCTCGCTCGCCCGTCACCGGTTTTCGACAACGGCATCGCGCCTGAGATCGCGAAGATAGCTCTTGCCGAGGATCGCCATTTGCTGAACGAACAATTGCTGCTGCAACTCGTCATGCGTCGGGAGCTGCACCGCCACGATCTTTTGCGGTGCCGGGTCGCAGCGCATGAAGATTTCCAGACCGACCGTATCGAAGAACGGCGTAATCACCTCGCCGGAATGCGATTTCTCCAGCGCTTCCGCAATATTGGTCGCGAGATTTTTGGGCTGGGTTGGACCGAGTTCCTCAAACTTCGTCCCCTCGATCTGCTTCGCGATATTGGAAAGATCCTGGCAGGACTTCATCTGCGCCTTGATGCCGGTTGCAAACTGCATGGCGCGGTCTTTGCTCGCCTGATCCGCCGCCGCCGGTACCGGAATCAGCAGACGCGCCAGAGGCACGGTCGAGTCGGCGGTAATCGGCGCCTCCGGCTTTTCCTCGACCTTCGTGCCGAGTGGCTCCTTCCGGTCGCGCAGCAGGACAACGTAATAACCACCTTCCGACTTGATCGGCGCGGAAATGTCACCCGGATGCATACCGGTCAGCGTCTTATCGATCTCGTCCGGCAACTGACCCTGAACCACCCAGCCGATATCGCCGCCATCCGCGGCTGAAGGCGACTGGCTGAACTGTCCGGCCACCGCGGCAAATGGCGCGCCCTGCTTGATCTGATTCGAGATCTGTTCCGCGCTGTTCCTGATCGTGGTTTCGTCCTCTGGACGATCGACCGCGAGAAAAATTTCCGAAACCTCGAATTGCGGTTTGTCGGCACCTTCTTTGAGCCGCGCCATCGCTTCTTCGACCTGCTGATCGCTGATCTGCACATCGCTGCTGTAGCGTGCGGAAACCAGCCTTTGCCAGGTCAGTTGTGCCGCGAGCTGCTGGCGGAAGATATCCGGCGATACGCCGGCTTCCTTGATTGTCATGCTGATCTGGTCGATCGTGACGTGATTGTCGTCGGCGATGTTCTTCAGCGCCTTTTCCACATCCGCCTTGGTGACGGTGATCTTGTGCTTGTTGGCCTCTTGCAGCTCCAGCACTTCGTCTTCCAGAGAGCGCAGCACCTGACCGCGAATCTGGGTCAGATTTTCCTTGGTCGGACGCACGCCGGAAGTGGCGACGAACAGCGCCGTGCGCTGATCCAGATCGTAATCGGAAATCACCGTGTCATTGACGATGGCGGCAATACCGCTCGACCTTGGCGCCGTAATATTGACTTGCTCCGGAGTGGCCGGCTGAGCCGGGGCTGCGGCCGCTGCTGGAGTTGACGCTTCCGGCGGCGCGGCTGGTGCCGCTGCCGTAGGGGCCGCCGGCGCTTCGGGCGCAGGTGCGGCATCCGGCACGATAGCCGGTGGGGCCGGCACCGTGACTCCGGGCGGCAGTGCGGTACCCCCGGGCAGGAGTTCGAGGGTCGATGTCTGGGCCGCGGCCGTCAGCGGCAGACAGACGATCCCACTGATGTACAGCGCGCGTATTGAATACTTGCGGTTGGGCACGGTTGCCTCTTCAACGCTTCTGCGGCTACTCCGCCGGATTATTGACAAATCTACGCATTTCAACTGCCGCTGCAAGTTAGTTAATCGCTGCGCCGGAACCTGTTTTCAGCCCGATGTGAAATACAATCGATGACGATGGCGGCAGGTTCAGGATGGTCGTGTAGCGGCGGTTGAAACCCAAAGCTGCGACAAAACAATCATTGTCGTAAGTCACGCCGAAGCCCGCCTGCAGCATCCTGCCATTCGCAAGGTCCCGCTGCGCGACGCCAAATACGCCCCAGTTCCGGTACAGAATGACCGTCGTGTTCAGATTGATCTGCTCCTGCTCGCCCAATGTCGGATCGGCCACACCGGGGGGCAGCTTCACGTAACTCAACTGGATATTCGAAAGGCCGAAACGGGCGGTGAGGTAGAGTTCGTTCTGCTGGATCGTGCCGTTGCGCGGATCGAAACTGAACTGATGGGTGAGCTCAAAGTTCTGGAAATCGGCGGTGATGCGGCCGACAACATTCGACGCATTATTGTTGAGTTGTAATGCAGGGGGCAGGTCGGGCTGGGTGGTAAAGCGATATTGCTCGCCCAGCATGCCGGTTACTTGCCCGCCGGGCAGCAGCGCGGTCGATCGCAGTCCGAATGTCGTGCGCGTGCCGCCGGTCCACAAATCCAGTCCGGGCGATGGGTTGGGCGCCAGCAGATTGGTGGCCGACAGCGAATAGGCGATGCTGTCCTCGTCGGGCAGCCCCCTCGGATTGCCGCCGTTCGTTGCCGTGACAAGTTGCGCAATCGGTTCCACCACCAGCGTGCCGTCGTCAGGCAGGAAGCTGGTGTTGAGTTCACGTGCGAAAGGCCAGCGCCACTCGAACATCGCATAGGCAAGGCCGCGGGTGATGGTCTCGCTGTTCGATGGCGCACTGGGCGTTTCCGCCAGCGCGTCCTGCACGTAATAGGCATCCGCCCGCGAGAATGCCTCCCCGGTGAAAACCTGACCATCTGATGTGGTGTAGGGAAACAGCCAATCGACATCGGTTGAGCCGCGAAACACATCGGTGCCGCTGCCACGGTTGAGATACAGTGTGCTGGCATCCACTTTCAGCCGGCCGCCCCAGATCCGGTCCTGGGGAATATAGGTGTAGGAGAGCGAAGGCAGCACCAGCGGGATTTCCGACTGGAAATCCGTAGCTCTCAGACTCTGGAAATAATAGCTGATGATTTCGCCGCGGCTTCGCCCGTCAACGAAGTCGGAATAGACGTCATTGGTCAGGCGATCGGTGTCGGAAATGTTGTAGCGGTGCAGATAGGTCTGGTTTGAAGACAGTTGGGCATCGAAGCCAACGCGCCAGTCTTCGGTGAGCGGAAGCCAGCCTTGTCCGAACAAGCCGCTCATCCACGTGGCCTGGCCTGGCTCATCACCCGCGTGTTCGTCATAGGTCAGATAAGGTTGGACCCAAAACCCGCCGCCCGAAGCGAACCGTTCGCGGTATTCACCCTGCAGAGACTGGCCCGACGTCACCGTCAGGAATGGCACAACTGTCAGATCGGCGCTATCGGAGAAATTGACGTAGTAGGGCAGCTTGATGAACGGTCCGAGCAGGCCGGTGTCGCCCACATCCGGCAACAAAAAGCCGTTCTGGTAACGCACCGATGGATCGGCTTGCGAGAACAGCGGCAGCCACAGAACCGGGACACCGAGAAATTCCACGGAGGCATCCTCGAACCAGACTCTCTTTTCGAGCTGGTCGTGCACGACGCGGGCGGCCCGGATTTCCCAGGTCGGCGTCGCATTGCCGTCTTCGGCGCAGAGTTCACACGGCGTGTAGACGGCGCCGTTGGCGATGGTGAATCGTCCTTCGCGGCGTTCCGCCGAATTTCCCGCCAGCCTGCCTCTTTGCCCCAGCAGCGCGGAAAAACCCTGCAACGCGCCCTCGCGGTAATCCCGCGTCAATTCCACACTATTGGCATAGGCAACATTGCCGGCCGCATCCTGGATGCTGACATTGCCCGACGCCGTGACGACATCTGTGTTTTCGTTGTAGGTGACCTGATCGGCAATCAGCGTGCGGTCGTCGCTTGAAATTTCAACATGTCCCTGCGCCGTGACCACCCCCTTGGTCGCGTCATAGGTCACCTGATCGGCCTGCAGAAACAATTGCTTTACCGGCGCAAGTTGTGGCGCTGCGCCGCCGGTCAAAATGGCGATGCCAAGAAGTGAGAAGCGAGGAACGAGGAGCGAGAAGCGAGAAATAGCGGAGCGCCGCTTCGGGGCCCCATCGCGCAATCGGCAAGCGCCAGAGGCGATTGCAGCGCGATGGGATGCGGCCAGCGCGAAGGCCAGTAATTTCACCCGTCCTCCTCATGAAACAGAAGCGTCATGCCGAGGAGCAGGGCCGCTGCGGCGGGGGCAGCCGCCGCGAGCGGCGGCGGAAGCATTCCGGACTGGCCCAGCGCGCTGGTCAGATTGCCAAGAAAATACACGCCGAAACCGGACATGATGGCCACAATTATCAGCCTTGTCTGTCCGCCGAGACGAACCAGGTGCAGCGAAAAACTCGCCGCCATGAATACCATCGCAGCAAACAGCAGCGGCAATACCAGCAGCGAGTACCAGTAGATCTTGTGCCGCACCGCCGAAAATCCCGCCGCCTCGGCATTGGAGATGAAGCGCGGCAATTCCCAGAACGAAATGGTATCGGGCGAGGCGAAACTTTCCTCGATCTCCTGCGGCGTCAAATCGGTCGGCAGATCATAGGTGTCGCGGTGTTGAGGCCGGCCATCCACGCCGCTCACCCAGGCATTGCGCAAATGCCAGTGGCCTTTTTGGAGGTCGGCCGATGCGGCATCGATGCGCCCGGCATAGCGATCCTGCCCCTCATAATTGAATATAATGATGTCTTCGAGATGTACGCCCTGATCGGCGACGCGAAGCGCATGAACAACCGATTGATGTGCGCCGTCGCCCTGGCGCAACCACAGACCGGTCGAGGACACCGAAAGCTGTGACGCCTGGCCATGTACATAGCGAGCCTCGAGGCGAGAATATTGCGCCAGGAATGATGCCGCCATCGGGCTGAACAGCGTCATCGCCCCCACCCCGAGCATGATCGACACGGCCAGTGGCGGAGCGAGAAATTCCCAGGCTGAGATGCCCGACGCGCGCACCGCGACCAGTTCATGGCTCTTCGACATGCGCGCAAAGGCAAGCACGGCGCCCAGGAGAACCGCAAAGGGTAGAAGCTTTTCCGCGACATCCGGCAATTTCAGCAGGCTCATGGTCACGACCACGCTCGCGGGTATTCCGCGTTCACTGTTGCGCGTGAACTGATCCGCCAGATCGAGCGACAAAGCGAGCGCCGAAAGCGCGGCGAAAACACCCCCCACCGACAGGATGAAGCGCCGCGCCAGATAGGCCATCAGGGTCGGCGACCAGTTCATGCCGGATGGCCACCAGCTCTGGCACGCGCGCCGAATTGGAGGAGTGTCGGCAGGCGTATTTCCGTCAGCGCAGCCATCGCCAGCACAGTCCCGCCGATCGGCAACAGATAGAGCAGGAACATCATGGCCGGATTGCGTGCCGTCACACCCTGCGCCATGTAACCGAGCAGCCGGAGACAGGTCCCAAACAGCGCCGCCACTGTCAGGCGCAATGCATAACCCCCGCGCGTCATCGGCCCTCTGCCGGTCGCCACCAGCGCGATCAGCGCGAATGCAATGCAGTACAGGGGCGCCGTGATCCGGTTGTGCGCCTCCGCCAGGAAACCCGCCCGCTGTCGCTCGTTCAGCTCGGCCGGTGGATGCAGCAAATCCGCCAGGTAATTTTCGCTGGCATCGCGTTCCGCGCCGCGCTGGGGTCCGCCAAACTGGTCGAGGTCGAACACATAGCGGTCGAATTTCAGCAGCGACAGGCGTGCGCCGCCCTGTTCGGACCGTTCAATATGGCCGTTGATCATGATCAGGCGCGGCCCGTTCGGCGTCTGCGCCAGCACGCCGGACTCGGCGAGATAGGTCGACGGGTGCTGCGGCTGCCGGTTGTCATGCACAAGGATGCCGCGGATTTCGCCGCGCGGGGTGATATCGCGAATGAACACCGTCAGCCCGTTGCTGGGCGAGTTGAAGGTGCCTTCGCGCAGGATCGCCGCGCCGATATCGGCGCGGATATCGAACAATTTTTCGTTCATGGCCCGCTGGCCCAGCGGCATCAGGTACAGGCTGCACGCGTAAGTGATTCCCATCGCTACCACGGCGGCGCTCAGCACCGGCAGCGCCGTCTGCAGCCGACTGACGCCCGACGACCACATCACGACCAACTCGCTGTCGGAATTGAGCCGGCTCAGCACGAATAATGCCGCGCCAAAGAATGCGATAGGCACGATCACAACCAGCAGGCTCGGCAGCATCAGCATGGTCAGCCAGGCAAACAGCCCCGCGGACTGGCCACGGTTGATCACCACATCCAGCAACCGCAGCGATTGGGTCATCCAGATCACCAGCGTCAGGATCACCGTAAACAGCAGAAACGGCCCGATGATCTGGCGAAGGATGTAGAAGAACAGGCTGCGCATACGGTCTGCCTACCAGAATTCGCCCGATTCGTCAGAAAAATTGCGTCGCGCATTCGTGCATCTGCTATCTGGTGGGCGAATGTATTCACGGAGCGGGGGAATGGAAATTTCATTTGACCGGCCGCGCGCGATTCAGCAGGGCGCGCTTGTGGTCGGCATCCTCGATGGCGGGAAACTGACCGATTCGGCCGCCGCCGCCGACAAGGCCACCAACGGGGCGGTCGCGCGCGCGATCGCCGCCGGGCGCTTCAAGGGGCAGCCCGGCCACAGCCTGGAGCTCCTGGTCCCGGCCGGGATCAGCGCGACACGGCTGATCCTCGCGGGTCTCGGCAAAGCTGAAGAATTCGGCGCTGCCGCGGCCGAGCGCCTCGCCGCGTCCATTGCCGGGCGCCTGCTGGTGGGCGGCGAAGAGGTCCTGACGTTCCAACTCGACCGGCAGAAGAAGTCGCCGCTGTCCGAGGCGGACCTCGCGGCGCATCTCGCATTCGGCGCGATGCTTCGCAGCTACCGTTTCGATATCTACCGCAGCATCAAGGACGAGGAACGCCCGACGCTGAAGCGCGTGGTGGTCTCCACTCCCGATCCGGCGGGCTCCCGCAAGCTTTGGGCCGGACTTTCGGCGCTGGCCGAAGGCATGTTTCTCGCCCGCGATCTCGTCAACGAACCGGCAAATGTTCTGTATCCGGATGAGTTCGCTCGGCGCTGCGCCGAGCTGCGCAAGCTCGGCGTGTCGGTCGAAATCCTCGATGTGCCGGCGATGAAAAAGCTCGGCATGAATACGCTTCTCGGGGTGGGGCAGGGGAGCGCGCATGATTCGCGGCTGGTCGTCATGCGGTGGAACGGCCGCCGCGGCGGGAAGTCGGCAAAGCGCGGCGCTCCGCTTGCCTTTGTCGGCAAGGGCGTCTGTTTCGATTCCGGCGGGCTGTCCCTCAAACCCGCCGCTTCGATGATGGGCATGAAAGGCGACATGGCCGGGGCCGCGGCTGTTACGGGGGCGATGCGCACGCTCGCGCTCAGAAAGGCGCGCGTCGACGTGGTCGGCGTCATCGGACTTGTCGAAAACATGACCGGCAGCAACGCCCAGCGCCCGAACGATGTGGTCAAGACCATGTCGGGACAGACGATCGAAATCCTCAACACCGATGCCGAAGGCCGCCTCGTCCTTGCGGATGCGCTCTGGTACACCCAGTCGCGCTTCGCTCCGCGCTTCATGGTCGACCTCGCGACGTTGACCGGCGCCATTCTGGTCGCGCTTGGCGCCGAGCATGCGGGCCTGTTCTGCAACAATGACGATCTTGCGAAAGCGATCGTCAAAGCTGGAGCCGCCGAGGGTGAACCGGTCTGGCGCCTGCCGCTCGGCGACGCCTATGACCAGATGGTGAAGTCGAAAATCGCCGATATGAAAAATATCGGCGGGCCCCATGCGGGCTCGATCACCGCGGCGCAGATTTTGCAACGCTTCGTCAACAAGGTGCCCTGGGCGCATCTCGACATCGCCGGCGTCGCCTGGCAGGACGGCGAACAAAAACCGCTGATCCCGTCATGGGGGACTGGCTGGGGCGTCCGCCTGATCAATCGTCTTGTCGATCAGTACTCGGATTAAATGGAAATCCTGTTTTACTGCCTCGAACGCAAAAGCATCGAAGATATCCTCCCCGGTCTGCTTGAACGCACCATCGAGCGTGGCTGGCGTGCGGTCGTGCGCACCGATTCCAAAGAGCGGATGAATGCGCTCGACAATCACCTGTGGACCTTTTCCGATCAGAGCTTTCTCGCCCATGGGACGGAGGGCACGGACCATTCGTCGCTGCAGCCCGTCTACCTGACCACGGGTGAAGAAAACCCGAACACATCCTCGGTCCTGTTCCTCGCTGGTGGCGAAGTCCCGTCACAATGGCAAGCCCCGCGCTTTGCCGGATATGCGCGCATCGTCCTCCTGTTCAATGGTCAGGATGAGGAGATTCTCGCCGCAGCCCGCACATCCTGGCGCGAGGCACTGGCTGGCGGGCACCAGGTGGCGTTCTGGCGGCAAAATCCTGCCGGTAAATGGGAACAGCACAAACCCGGCGAGAAAAAATGATCTCACGCACAGCCCGCGGAGGGGCGCGGAGATGTCCAGCTTGCGACGGCGAAGTCGCTCGCCTGCTGGCAGCATCACCAGTATCTCTGTGATCTCCGCGTCTCTGCGTGAAATCTTGATCTTTCGAATTGGCTAAACAGATATCAGCGCCGGCGGCGCTGCACAGGTTTGCGGCTTTTGCGGCCAGCCGTCCCTTCGCTCCAGCCTTCTTCTTCTGCCAGTTCGAAGCGCAAACCACCGGTGACCGGCGCCGCTTCCGCGAGGCGCACGCTGATCGTGTCGCCAAGATTATATGCCGTGCCGCTGCGCTCGCCGATCAATGCGTGCCGCTTCTCGTCATGTTTGAAGAATTCCAGGCCGAGCGAGCGGATCGGGAGCAGCCCGTCGGCGCCGGTTTCACTCAACCGCACGAACAGTCCAAAGCGCGTCACGCCCGAAATCCGCCCGGTGAACACGGCCCCGACGCGATCCTGCATATAGGCGGCGAGATAACGGTCGGTGGAATCACGTTCGGCCGCCATGGCCCGCCGCTCGGTCATCGACACGTGATCGGCAATTTCGGAAAGCCGCGCCGAATCGCCGTCGCTGAGGCCGCCATCGCCGAGTTTCAGTGCACGGATCAAGCCGCGATGGACCACAAGGTCGGCATAGCGCCGGATGGGAGAGGTAAAATGCGCATAGCGCGCGAGATTGAGCCCGAAATGGCCGACGTTCTCCGGCGCATAGATCGCCTGCGCCTGGGTCCGCAAAGTGACTTCGTTGATCACCTCTTCCTGCGGCGTGCCTTTGGCGCGCTCGAGAATACGGTTGAACGTGCCAGGCTTGACTACCTGGCCTTTGGCAAATGACATGCCGATCGATCTGAGATAGTCGCCGAACGCGACCAGCTTTTCCCGGCTGGGTTCTTCATGGACGCGATAGATCAGCGGCTGCCGCGCCTTCTCCAGCGATTCCGCTGCCGCGACATTCGCCATGATCATGAATTCCTCGATCAGACGCATGGATTCCAGCCGCTCGCGGAACGCGACCGACGCGATCTGCCCGTCCGCCCCGAAAACGATTCTGCGCTCGGGCAAATCGAGGTCGAGCGGCGAACGCCGGTCCCGCTCTTTGGTCAGCGTACGGTAAGCCTGCCACAGCGGCTCCATCACGACTTGCTGCAGGTGCCGGCATTTCGCATCCGGCTTTCCGTCGAATGCGCGCTGCGCTTCCGCATAGGTCAGGCGCGCCGCCGAACGCATCATCGCGCGCAGGAATTCATGCCGTCGCTTCGTGCCGTGCGCATCGAAGACCATGCGCACCGCGAGGCACGGCCGGTCTTCGCCTTCGCGCAGCGAACACAGGTCCGCCGACAGCGCATCGGGTAGCATCGGCACCACCCGATCGGGAAAATAGACCGAATTGCCGCGTTTTAGCGCTTCCTTGTCAAGCACCGAACCGGTGCGCACGTAATGCGCGACATCCGCAATCGCGACAATGACAATGTGCCCCCCCTTGTTGGCGGTATCGGGATCGGGCCCGGCCCACACCGCATCATCATGGTCGCGCGCGTCTTCCGGATCGATTGTCACCAGCGCAATTTTGCGCAAATCGGTACGCCCCGCCGGCGATGCCGGTTTGCTCTTGTCTGCTTCGGCCAACGCCACGCCGGGAAAATCGGTCGGGATGCCGTGGGCATGAATCGCAATCAGGCTGATCGAGCGCGGCTCGCGAATCGAACCGTGGCGTTCGACAACGCGCGCTCTCGGGCCGCCCACGCCGCGCCGTGCTTCTGGCTCAACCGTCACGAGGTCGCCATCGCGCAATCCGGCAACGCTGTTCCGGTCGAGCATGAAGGCATGACGCGACTTGCGGTCCACCGGCTCGACGCGCGGCAATTGCCCCGGTTGGATCTTCAGCACGCCCAGCGCGCGGTGCGCGCTGGCACCCAATCGCTTGATGATGCGCGCTTCGTAGTGACCTTCGGTTTTGTGGCGGCTGATTCGCGCCAGAATCCGTTCGCCCCGGCCGGGTGCCGAAACTTCGTCCCGTCCAGGCAGCACAAGTACCGAAGGCGGCGCACCCTGACCCTCCCATTGCGCCGGTCGCGCCAGCGGTTCGCCGTCAGCGTCTTCAGCGAAGATTTCCAGCACCGCCATATCCGGCAATGCGCCGGCTGGAACATAGCTGCGCTTCCGTCCGCGCTCGACCGCACCCTGTTCGGCAAGTTCGGCCAAAATCTGTTTCAAAACCTGCCGTTCCGCGCCCTTGACGCCCAGCGCACGCACCAGGTCGCGTTTGGTATCGCCGGGATGTGCCGCCAGATGTTCCAGCACGGTTTCGCGCGTCAAAACCGCTCGGGTGTCTTTTCGGGATTTCGCCAAGGGCGCCTCATTGAGCCACAGCCGGTCTATGCCGGGGCGGGAAATGGCTATAGACTATATTCCCGCATTTCTGCCAAACCCCGTATCGCTGCACGCATGGGAGGAAGGAACGAGGTATGAGCATGCATAAATCGTCATTACACATTTTGGCGGCCAGTCTCCTTGGGACTGCAATGTTTTTTGCTGCCCCGATGGCTGCGAGCGCCCAACCGGCGGCCAATGCTGCCGTCCAGGTCAAAGCCGACGAAATCGGCGGCGTCGTCACCGGAGCAAAAGGCCCGGAAGCCGGCGTGTGGGTGGTCGCAGAAACTCGCGACCTGCCGACCAAATACGTGAAAATCGTCGTCACCGACGACCAGGGCCGGTATCTCATTCCCGGCCTGCCGAAGGCAAATTATGATGTCTTCGTCCGGGGTTACGGGCTGATCGACAGTCCACGGACCAAAACCGGACTCGGCAAGACCGTCAATCTGAAATCCGTCGCAGCGCCCAACGAAGCCGCCGCCGCACAATATTATCCCGCGATCTACTGGTACTCGATGGTGAAAGTGCCGGATGCCAACCTGTTCCCGGGCACGGGTGCCGGAGGCAACGGAATGCCGGTCTCCCTGAAGGACCAGGGCATGTGGCTGCGCTACATGAAGACCGACAGCTGCAATTCCTGCCACCAGATCGGCGACAAGGCGACCCGCGAACTCGAACCCCAGCTCGGGCATTTCGAGACTTCGCAGGCCGCTTGGGAACGCCGTCTGCAATCGGGCCAGGCCAGCGCGCTGATGATGAACGGTATCGGCAATTTCGATACGTCGCGCGCGCTTGCCAATCTCGCGGACTGGACCGACCGCGTGAAGAAAGGCGAATTGCCTTTCGCGAAGCCGTCGCGCCCGGCCGGCATGGAGCGCAATGTCATCGTCACCGAATGGGACTGGTCGACGCCGACCACCTACCTGCATGACGAGATTTCGACCGACCGCCGCAATCCGACGGTCAACGCCCATGGCCTGATCTACGGCTCGCCGGAAGAAAGCTCGGACTACATTCCGTGGCTCGATCCGGTGGACAACAAGTCTGGCCTGATCAAGTCCGAATGGCGTGATCCGAAAACGCCGTCGACCAAGACTTCGCCGATTTACGCCGACTCGCCTTACTGGGGTTCCGACGCGGTGTGGGACAGCCATACCGTCATCCACAATCCCTGGATGGACGACAAGGGCCGCTTGTGGCTGACGGCGCGCATTCGTCCGGCCAATCAGGAACCGGCCTTCTGCAAAGCGGGCTCAACCAACCCGTCGGCGCAGGCATTCCCACTCAGCCGTTCGGGGCGCCAGCTCGAAGTCTATGATCCGAAGACAAAGAAGGCCACACCGATCGATCTCTGCTTCGGCACGCATCATCTCCAGCTCGACAAGAATGGCGTGATGTGGTTCTCGAGCGGCAACACCAATGACGAAGTCATCGGCTGGTTCGACACCAGGAAGTGGGACGCCACTCATGACGAAGCGGCGAGCCAGGGTTGGGCGCCGTTTATCATCGACACCAATGCCGACGGCAAAGCCGGCGATTATGTCGGCCTGAAGGATCCGGTCGATCCGAAGAAGGACAAGCATGTCCAGGTCGGCTTCTATGGCGCTTCGCCGAGTCCGTCTGACGGCACCGTGTGGGGCTCCTATCTCGGCTTCCCCGGCGGCGTTGCCCGCTTCGATCCCAAAACGAAGCTGACGGAATTCTACGAAGTCCCGTACAAGGACCCGAAGAATCCGCATTCCGGCTTCAGCCCGCGCGGCATGGACATCGACAGCAATGGCGTCGTGTGGGCAGCTTTGGCCAGCGGACATATGGCGAGCTTCGACCGCCGTCTGTGCAAAGGCCCGCTCAACGGACCGATCGCCGCCACCGGCAAGGCCTGCCCGGAAGGTTGGAAGCTGTATACGATCCCCGGCCCGCAATTCCGCGGGATTCAGGTGACCGACGGCAGCGCCGAAGCCCCGTATTACGATTGGGTTGACCAGTACGATACGCTGGGACTCGGCAAGAACGTTCCGATTGCCACCGGCAATGAGTCGGATGCGCTGTTCGCGCTCGTCGACGCCAAGTGGGTGACAATGCGCGTGCCATACCCGATGGGCTATTTCGCCAAGGGCATGGATGGACGCATCGACGACGCCAGCGCCGGTTGGAAAGGGAAGGGAATCTTCTCGACCTATTCGGACCGGTCTGCCGCGCATATCGAAGGCGGCAAAGGACAGACCAGCAAGGTTGTGCATTTCCAGGTCAGGCCGAATCCTCTGGCCGACTAAGGTGCACAGGGAGGGGTGACTTCGGTCACAGTTAAAAAAGGGCGGGTTCACACCCGCCCTTTTTGTTATCAGTTTGTTATGGGCGCAGCTGCGCGCCTACCGCATCTTCCTGGCGGCGAGATCTCTCAGCAATGAATTGTCCTGCATTGCGTCCTTAAGCTGTCTTTTCAGCTTCGTGGTTTGGTTTCGTGCGTCAGCAAGCTCTTTCATCAATTCCAGATTATCAGCCTGCAGATCTTCAATCTGCTGCACGTAATCCGTCTTCATTGCCACTGCGACCGGTTCTGCCTGCATGGACAATTCGGCCGGCTTCGGCGCGGGTTTGAAGACCGTGGACGTGTCCAGCAATTGCAACGGATCGGTTACTGTTGCGCACGCGCCAAGAGTCATCGCGACGCTCACCATGGACATGGTTAATGTTAATGATCGCGCGGCCTTCATGGACATCCCCTCAGCCGGAATTGTTACCAGAATAGGCTCTGATGATTATGGTTTTGTTAAATGCGATACGCCAAATTGGGCGGATTATTCTGCGCCGGAGCACCTGCTCTTGAGGGGGAATTTGGCAGAGTTCGACCCACGGCACCGTGCGCGCGTGCTGACATGGGGCATTGCCGCGGTTGTAACCATCGTGGTGATCGCGATGTGGATCGCGGTCGGCACCTCCGTCATTCAATCGCATGACTCTGCGGTAAAGGCCGCCGAAGCCAGCACCACCAATCTCGCCTACGCCTTCGACGAAGACGTCACGCATACGCTCGACGGGATCGATGGCACGATGCAGGCGGTGGCAAATCGCCTGTCCGGGCGCGGGGGCAACGCGCATCTTTACGAGCTGGCGCGCCAGTTTCCCATTCTGAACGCTCCGGTCGAAGAGGCAGCGTTCCTTTCGCCCAGCGGGAAGATCATTGCCGGTACCTGGGCGCCGTCGCTGCCTGCGCTATCCGCAGATGATGAGGAATATTTTCGCATTCAGCGCGACGGCAATTTCAAGGGGCTCTTCATTGGAGTTCCTGTCAGGGACCCTGCGCACGGCGAGATGTTGATTCCGATCAGCAGACGAGTGGTTGCGCCGGACGGCCACCTGATCGGCGTGCTGGCGTTCTTTGTGTCGCCGGCAAAACTGGTGACGCTCTACAAGTCGATCGATCTGGGTGACAACGGCGTCATTGTGCTGACGAACACCGAAGGAAGGGTTCTCGCCCGCTTCGGCAGGGCAAATCCCAACGGCCTCGACAGCAACGCCATTGGAAGAACGCGGGCGGGACGGGCGCAGTCAGCCGCTGAAAACGGCGGCGGCTCGTATGTCCTGAAGAGTCCGGTGGATCACATTACCCGCATTTATTCTTACCGCCGCGGCTGGGACTATCCGCTGCTCCTGACCGTGGGCCTCGGTTACGATGAAAGTCTCACACTCGCGCGCGCGCATGAGCGGATGCTCTATTTTCTCGCGGTCAGCGCCTGTTTGCTGCTCTGCGGCTTTGCGCTCTATCTTGTCGTTGAGATCGGTAACCGCGCCGAACGTGACGTGCAACTCATCGCCGAACGCGGCAAGTTGCAGAGCGCTTATGCCGAACTGCTCGAGAGCAAAGAACGTGCCGAGGTTGCCAACCAGGCAAAGTCGCTGTTCCTGGCCAATATGAGTCACGAGCTGAGGACTCCGCTCAATGCGATCATCGGATTTTCGCAACTGATCAGTGGACAGATCATGGGGCCGGTGGGCAAACCGGCCTATGCGGAATATGCCGGCGACATCTGCCGGGCCGGCGAGCATCTCCTGGAGATCATCAGCAACCTGCTCGACATCTCGAAAATCGAAGCCGGACGGACCGATCTGAACGAAGAGATCATCGATCCTGCCGATCTTGTCGCGGAGAGCATTACGGCGGTGCGCGTTCAGGCCAACCGGAAGCAGGTCGAGCTTGGTGCAGACATTCCCCGCGCACGGCCGATGCTGAAGGGCGACCGCGTAAGGCTGCGGCAGGTCCTGATCAATCTCCTCTCCAATGCGGTGAAGTTCACAGAGGTTGGGCGTGTCAGTGTCACCGTCGCGTGTGACGGTAATTGCCTCAGCCTTGAGGTTTCCGACACCGGCATCGGCATGTCACCGGACGAATTGACTCTGGCGCTTCAACCTTTTGGGCAGGTCGAGAACGCGATCATCAAGAAATATGAAGGCGCCGGTCTGGGATTGCCGCTGGCGCGCCGGCTGACAGAATTGCACGGCGGTGAACTTGTCATCACCAGCGTCAAGGGCGCAGGTACCAGGGTCCGCGTGCGGCTGCCCGCCTCGCGTATGGTCTGGTCCATGCCACAGGCTGCCGAATAATCGCTGCCGGTACAATTCGGCATCAAAACGGAGCCTCGTACTCATCCTGCAAATACGGTATACAACCGGCTCCACGTGCAGCTCTTGGGCACACGCGACAGGTGAGGGAAACGAAATGAGGACTAGAACAGCCGTTACCGGAATGCTGAGTGCGAGCTTTGCGGCCTTGCTCTGCGCCGCACCGATCACTTCGGCATCCGCCCAACCCGCGGCCGGAACACAGGTGCGCGTGCAGGCCAGTGATATTGGTGGAGTCGTCACCGGCGCCAAAGGGCCGGAAGCCGGCGTCTGGGTCATTGCCGAAACCAAGGATCTGCCGACGAAATTTGTGAAGATCGTCGTGACCGACGATCAGGGCCGTTATCTGATGCCCGACCTGCCGAAGGGCACGTACGACGTGTGGGTGCGCGGCTATGGCCTCGTCGATTCACCGAAGGTGAAATCGCAGCCGGGCAAGACTCTGGACCTCAAAGCCGTTGCGGCCCCGGACCGTGCCGCCGCTGCACAATATTATCCGGCGCAATACTGGTATTCGATGCTGAAGATTCCTGCTGCCAACCTTTTCCCCGGCACCGGACCTTCCGGCAACGGAATGTCGCAGCAGATGCAGGACCAGGGCATGTGGCTGCGCGAATTGAAGACCGACGGCTGCGTCGCCTGCCATCAATTGGGTGACAAGGCCACACGCACAATCCCGACCGCGCTCGGTCATTTCGACACCAGCGCCGCGGCATGGGAACGGCGCCTGCAATCCGGGCAGGCCAGCGGCCCGATGATGGGTGCGATCGGCCGCTTCGATACGCAGCGCGCATTGGCGCAGTTCGGCGACTGGACCGATCGCGTCGCCAAAGGTGAATTGCCGCGCATGGATCCGCCGCGTCCGGCCGGTATCGAACGCAATATCGTCGTCACAGAATGGGACTGGAACACACCCCAGGCCTATCTGCATGACGAAATCGCCACCGACCGGCGCAATCCGACGCTCAACGCGCACGGACTGATCTACGGCGCGACCGAAGCGAGCTCGGACTTCATTCCGTGGCTCGATCCGGTGGACAACAAATCCGGTCTGTTGAAGACCGAATTCCGCGATCCCAACACGCCGACCACCAAGACCGACCCGATCTATGGCGCCTCGGCCTATTGGGGCGAGCAGGCGATCTGGGACAGCCACACCGTCACCCACAATCCGATGTATGACGAAAAAGGCCGTCTGTGGCTGACCGCGCGCATTCGTCCGCAGGCCGATCCGGCGTTCTGCAAGGCAGGATCAAACAATCCGTATGCGAAGGTTTTCCCGCTCAGCCGGTCCGGACGCCAGGCTGAAGTGTATGACCCGAAGACGCGCAAGATCGACATGGTCGACCTGTGCTTCTCGACCCATCATCTGCAGTTCGACAAGAACGACATCCTGTGGTTCAGCTCGGGCGGCGGCAACAACGAAGCCGTCGGCTGGCTCGATGTGAAGAAATGGGACGCCACACACAGCGCCGAGGCGAGCCAGGGCTGGGCGCCGTTCATTCTCGACACCAATGGCAATGGCAAGCGCGACGTGGGTTGGGTCGAGCCGAAAGGCAAAATGGACCCGGCGAAAGACATGCGCGTGATCACCGGCCTATACAGCGTCAGCCCGAACCCGGCCGACGGATCGGTGTGGGGAACAGTGCTCGGCTTCCCGGGCGGTCTCGTGCGCTACGATCCAAAGACGCAGCTCAGCGAAGTTTATGAAGTGCCATGGAAGAATGCGAAGACGAAGGAAGCCGGGTTCAGCCCGCGCGGCGCCGACATCACCAGCGATGGTGTTGTGTGGTCGGTGCTGGCGAGCGGCGATCTGGCGAGCTTCGACCGGCGTCTGTGCAAAGGCCCGCTGAAGGGGCCCGCTCTGGCAGATTTCCAGAACGTCTGCCCGGAAGGCTGGAAGATCTTCCACATGCCTGGGCCGGTTTTTGACGGGTTCAAGCAGGGCGATCCTGGTGCGGTCGCCGAAGCGCCCTATTACGACTGGGTCGATCAGCACAACACGTCCGGTCTCGGCGAGAACATTCCGATCGCCACCGGCAACGAGTCCGATTCACTGTCGGCGCTGGTCAACGGCAAATGGGTCGTCCTGCGCGTTCCTTATCCGCTGGGCTTCTTCGCCAAGAACCTCGACGGCCGCATCGACGATGCCAATGCCGGATGGAAGGGCCGGGGACTGTGGTCAACCTTCTCTGACCGCGCTCCGACTCATATCGAAGGCGGCAAGGGTCAGACCAGCAAGGTCGTCCACTTCCAGATCCGTCCGAATCCTCTCGCCAGCTGAAAGCTGGCGCGCGCCCGCGATCAGCGTGGCGCGTCCGAGCGTTCCCCTCCCCCCGCGAAGCGCGGGGGAGGGCAAAGGGAGGGGGGCTTTTCCTCGGGCCAAAACAAAAAAGGGCGGGTGTGGCCACCCGCCCTTTTTCTTTCCTGCGCTCCACATCGTCCGCCCGGCACATTCGGTGTACAATCGGCGATCGTCACCACGCGACGGTGAGGGAATCGACATGACGACCAGATGCACGCTTTGCGCCGCCATGATGACGGCGAGTTTTGCGGTTCTGTTCTCCGCTGTTTCTGTAACCGGCGCGAAGGCGCAAGGCTCTGCCGCTGCGAGCCTGGTGAAAATCAACGCCGCCGGCATCGGCGGTGTCGTCACCGGCGCGAAAGGCCCCGAAGCAGGCGTATGGGTAATTGCCGAAACGCGCGATCTTCCCACGCGCTACGTGAAAATTGTGGTCACGGACGATCAGGGCCGCTTCGTCATGCCCGATCTTCCGAAGGCGAGTTATGACGTCTGGGTGCGCGGCTATGGCCTTATCGATTCGCCGAAGAGCAGAGTTCAGCCCGGCAAGACCGTCGAACTGAAACCGGTGCAAGCGCCGACGCGCGCCGCCGCCGCGGAATATTACCCCGCCCAATATTGGTACTCGATGCTGAAAGTGCCCGCGGCGAATCTGTTCCCCGGCACCGGGCCTTCCGGCAACGGCATGTCGCAGCAGATGCTGGATCAGGGCCAGTGGCTGCGCAATCTGAAAACCGATGGCTGCAACTCGTGCCACCAATTGGGCGACAAGGCCACGCGCACCATTCCCCCTGCGCTCGGTCATTTCAACACCGGTGCCGAAGCCTGGGAGCGGCGACTGCAATCCGGCCAGGCCAGTTCCAATATGATGGGCGCCGTCGGCCGTTTCGATACGCAGCGCGCACTTACGCTGTTTGCCGACTGGACCACCCGCGTCGCCAAAGGTGAGTTGCCGCGCATGGATCCGCCGCGCCCGGCCGGCATCGAACGCAATGTCGTCATCACCGAATGGGACTGGAACACGCCGCAGGCATATGTGCATGACGAGATTGCCACCGACCGCCGCAATCCCGGCGTGAACGCGCACGGCATCATCTACGGGTCAACCGACTGGAGTTCGGATTCCATTCCCTGGCTTGATCCGGTCGACAACAAATCGGGTGTCCTGAAAACGGAATGGCGTGACCCGAAGACGCCGACAACGAAATCGAATCCGATTTACGGCGCATCCGCCTATTGGGGCACGGAGCCGATCTGGGACAGCCACACCGTCATCCACAATCCGATGTATGACGACAGGGGCCGGTTGTGGCTGACCGCGCGCATCCGTCCGCAGGCAGATCCGGCATTCTGCAAATCGGGTTCGAACAATCCGTATGCGAACGTATATCCGCTGACCCGTTCCGGCCGGCAGGCCGAAGTCTATGATCCGAAAACGCACCGGATCGACATGATCGACCTGTGCTTTTCGACCCATCATCTGCAGTTCGACAAGAATGATGTCCTGTGGTTCAGCTCGGGCGGCGGCAGCGACAACGACGTCATCGGCTGGCTCGACGTGAAGAAATGGGACGCCAGCCATGACGCGGAACGAAGCCAGGGCTGGGCGCCGTTCATTCTCGACACCAACGGCAACGGCAAGCGCGATGAGGGCTGGGTCGAGCCGAAAGGCAAGGTCAATCCCGGCAAGGATATGCGGATCATCGCCGGGATTTACAGCGTCAGTCCGAATCCGGCCGATGGGTCGGTGTGGGGCACGGTGCTGGGCTTTCCCGGCGGTATTGTGCGCTTCGATCCAAAGACGCAATTGAGCGAGTACTACGAAGTGCCGTGGAAGAACGCGAAGACCAAAGACGCGGGCTTCAGTCCGCGGGGCGCGGATATCACCAGTGACGGCGTGGTCTGGACCGCGCTCGCCAGTGGCGATCTTGCCCGCTTCGATCGCCGGCTGTGCAAGGGCCCGCTGAAGGGACCGGCGCTTGCCGATCCGCAAAATCTCTGCCCTGAAGGCTGGAAGATCTATCACATGCCCGGGCCGGTATTTGAGGGTTTCAAACCGGGCGATCCCGGCGCGGTCGCCGAAGCGCCCTATTACGACTGGGTCGATCAGCACGACACGTCCGGCCTCGGTGCGAATACGCCGATTGCTACCGGCAACGAGTCCGATTCGCTGGCTGCGCTGGTGGACGGCAAGTGGGTCGTGCTGCGCGTACCTTATCCACTGGGCTATTTCGCCAAGGGTTTGGATGGGCGCATCGACGACGCGAAAGCCGGCTGGAAAGGCAAGGGACTGTGGTCGGCCTTTTCCAACCTCGCGCCGACGCATATCGAGGGCGGCAAGGGCGAAACCAGCAAGGTCGTCCACTTCCAGATCCGCCCGACTCCCATCGCCGACTGAAAGTCGGCGCGCGCCCGCGATCAGCGTGGCGCGCGCCGACCGGTGCGGCGTGGCCGCACCGGCGAAATCAAACAGAAGCGCGCAACGCGCGCGGGGCGTTCCCCCTCCCTTTGACGGGGAGGGGCAAAGGGGTGGGGTGATTTGAGGGGCCGCTTGGCGGTGCAGGGGGAATCGGGCATTTTCTTTGCGATTCCCGCCTCGTCGACCCCACCCAAATCGGCTATACAGGTTGCACAAACTCGCAGTACCACCACGCGAGGGTGAGGGAGATCACATGACTATCAGGACCACGCTGTGCGCCGCGATGATGACGGCGAGTTTTGCCGCACTGATGAGCGGTATTTCGATCACTCCTGCCGCGGCCCAGGGTACCGCTGCGCAGGTGAAAATCGATGCCGACGACATTGGCGGCGTTGTCACCGGCGTGAAGGGGCCCGAAGCCGGCGTGTGGGTGATTGCCGAAACCCGCGACCTGCCGACCAAATATGTGAAGATCGTCGCCACCGACGACCAGGGACGGTTTGTTATTCCCGATCTGCCGAAGGCGACCTATGACGTCTGGGTGCGCGGCTATGGTCTGGTCGACAGCCCGCGGACGAAAGTCCAGACCGGCAAGACCGTCGAGTTGAAATCCGTGCAGGCGCCGACACGCGCTGCCGCGGCGCAATATTATCCCGGCATCTACTGGTATTCGATGATGAAGATTCCCGACAAAAGCCTGTTCCCCGGAACCGGCCCTTCGGGCAACAACATGTCGACGCTGCTGAAAGATCAGGGCCAGTGGCTGCGCGTGACCAAGACCGATGGCTGCGGCCATTGTCATCAGTTGGGCGACCTCGCCACCCGCACGCTGCCGCCGAATCTGGGTCACTTCAACACCAGCGCGGAAGCCTGGGAACGCCGTCTGCAATCCGGCCAGGCCGGCACCAGCATGATGGACGAGATCGGCAAGTTCGACGTGCCGCGGCAGCTCGCGCTGCTCGGCGACTGGACCGACCGCGTCGCCAAGGGCGAATTGCCGAAAGCCGATCCGCCGCGTCCGACCGGCATGGAACGCAACATGGTGGTCACGGAATGGGACTGGGCCACGCCCACAATGTATCTCCACGACACCATTTCGACCGACAAGCGCAACCCGACGGTGAACGCGCATGGGTTGATCTATGGCGCGCCGGAAGTGAGCTCGGACAACGTGCCGTGGCTCGATCCGGTCGACAACAAATCCGGCTTCATCAAGTCGGAATACCGCGATCCCAAGACGCCGAGCGAAAAGACCGCAACCATCCTTCAGCCGTCGCCCTATTGGGGCAACGAGCCGATCTGGGATTCGCACACCATCATCCACAATCCCATGTTCGACGAGAAGGGCCGCGTCTGGATGACGGCGCGCATCCGTCCCACCAATACCGAACCGGCTTTCTGCAAACAGGGTTCGGACCTCGCATCGGCCAAGGCTTACCCCCTGACGAAGTCCAACCGTCAGCTCGAAGTTTATGATCCGAAAACGCGCAAGATCGACATGATTGATCTCTGCTTCAACACGCACCATCTGCAGTTCGACAAGAACGACGTGCTGTGGTTCAGCTCCGGCGGCCCGTCCGACGTGCTCGGATGGATCGATATCAAGAAATGGGACGCGACCCACGACGACAAGGACAGCCAGGGCTGGTCGCCATTCATCATCGACACCAATGGTGACGGCAAGCGCGACGCATGGACCGACCCGGGTCAGCCCGACGATCCGAAGAAGGACAAGCGCCTCTATCTCGGATTCTACGGCGTCAGCCCGAATCCGGCCGACGGCACCATCTGGGGCGGTGTGACCGGATTCCCCGGCGGCGTTGCGCGCTTCGATCCCAAAACTCAGCTTACGGAATATTACGAATTCCCGTACAAGAATGCGAAGAACCCGCAGTCGGGATTCTCTCCGCGCGGCTCCGATATCGACAGCAACGGCGTATTCTGGGCCGTGCTGGCGAGCGGCGATCTGGTCAGCTTCGACCGTCGTCTGTGCAAGGGTCCGCTCAATGGACCGCGGGCAGCCGATCCGCAGAACCTCTGTCCGGAGGGCTTCAAATTCTATCAGATGCCCGGACCGGACTTCGAGAATCTGCCCAAGGGCACGCCCGGCGCATCGGCCGAAGCGCCTTATTATGTCTGGGTTGATCAGCACAATGTCTTCGGTTTGGGCGAGAATGTCCCAATTGCAACCGGCAACAATTCGGATTCGCTCAACGCGCTGGTCAACGGCAAGTTTGTCGTGATCCGCATCCCCTATCCGATGAGCTTCTTCGCCAAGAATCTCGACGGCCGCATTGACGACATGAATGCCGGCTGGAAGGGCAAGGGTCTGTGGTCACAATATTCCGGCCGCTCCCAGCCGCATCTTGAAGGCGGCAAGGGTCAGACCAGCAAAGTCGTCCACGTCCAGTACCGTCCCGATCCACTCGCCCACTAACTCCAGCCTTGCTGGCTTACGCACGCGCTTTCCTCCTCCGTTTACGGGGAGGTGGCGCGCCGCGCAGCGGCGTGACGGAGGGGGATATTCCACCCCGCACCCCGCAAATCCTGCTATACTTTCCGGGCCTAATTCAGGAGCGGCCAAGATGCGTACACTCACCGCTGCCATTCTCCTCACCGCATTCTCCGCGACTTCCGCATACGCGATTCCCAATTTCGCGCCGACGGCGAGTTCGGGCTGGTTTGCCTATACCCGCGAGTTCATGCGCCCGCCGTCCGGCCCTGGCCCGGTCATGCAGGATCCGAAATATCCGCGCGTCACCAATGACGATTTCCGCGCCAGCGGTAGACAGCCGACCAACGCCATCGGGGACACGACCAATCCCATTCTTCAGCCTTGGGCGGCCGAAGAGGTGCGGAAAGTCAACGCCAAGGCCCTCGCCGGAACACCCGTCGTCGGCCAGCACGCGGAATGCCGCGCGATCGGCGTGACCAATTTCGACCTCGAACCGATGACGCGGCCCATGTTCATCCTCCAGGGCAAGAATGAGGTCACGCTGATCCTCGAAAGCTTCGGCGAAGTTCGGCACATCTTCCTGACCGATCACCACAGCCCGAATCCGAAGCCGTCCTGGTACGGAGAATCGATCGGCCACTACGAAGGCGATACTCTGGTTGTGGATACCATCGGCTTTAACGACAAGACCTATGTCGACGGTTTTCACACCCCGCACACGGCACAACTCCATACGGTTGAGCGCTTCCATCTTGTGGATAGCGGCCGTGAGTTGCAGATCGATTTCCATATCGAGGATCCCGGCGCTTTCACGACGCCCTGGAATGCAGTGATGCGCTATCGCCAGTTTGAGCTGGTGGCACGCAACGCGAAACGCTCGGGCCTGCAGCTTGCGGCGCTCGCGACGCCCGATGACGGCCCGCTGAGCGAAGCGGTTTGCGCCGACAGCCCGATTTCGCTGCAATTCATTCCCGGCGCCTCGATCCCTGTCGCCAATACCCCGGACTTCTGAACACGAATCAGCCCTCCCCTTGGGGGAGGGCCGAAAACGCAATCGCGTTTTCGGGGAGGGGACCGGCCACCGTCGGTCGGAATGATTCTTTAATCGGATCGGCCCCCACGACACATCCATCCAATTTGCTCTACACTCTCAGCTTCTTTTGACCCGCGGACCTCGATCACCCATGACCCGTGCCTTGCTTGCAATCTCGACCTCAGTTGCTGCGGCAATTTCCGTCTCCGCCGCCATCGCCGCCCCGCCGGATTTCGGGCCAACGCCCGACACCCAATGGTACGCTTATTCCGAGGTGTTGCTGCCGCCGCCATCCGGCCCCGGTCCGGTGTTGCAGGATCCCGAACATCCGCTGATCACCAACGACGATTTTCGCGCGACCGGAAAACAGCCGACTTACCCCATGGGTGATCCCAAATCGCCTATTCTGAAGCCGTGGGCGGCGGATGTGCTCCGGAAAGTGGATGCGGAAACGCTGGCCGGCAAACCCATCATCACCCAGCACGCGCAATGTCTCCCCGGCGGGGTGACGCAGTTCCTGGTCCAGCCGTCGACGCGGCCGATGTACATCGTGCAGGGCAAAGACGATGTCGTGATGATGAATGAGAGCTTCGCGGAAGTTCGCCACATCTACCTGACCGGCGGGCACCGTCCGGATCCCGGGCGTTCATGGTGGGGAGATTCCATCGGTCATTATGAGGGCGATACGCTGGTGGTGGACACCATCGGCTTCAACGACAAGACCCATATCGACCGGTTCCACACACCCCACACCGCGCAGCTGCACACCGTCGAGCGATTCCATTTGATCGACGGCGGCAAGGAAATGCAGGTCGATCTGCATGTCGAAGATCCGGGCGCTTTCACCACGCCGTGGAATGCGGTGATGCGTTATCGCAAATATGAACTGGTTGCGACGAATGCGCAGAAGTCCGGGGCCAAGATCGCGGTACTTGCCACTCCCGACGAAGGTCCCCTGATCGAAGCGGTTTGCGACAGCCGCAACGCGCTGCAGTTTGTCCCCGGCGCTACGCTTGCCGAAGCCACAACCCCCGACTTTTAAACCGCGCCCTTCTCCTTCCCCCCTTGCGGGGGAAGGTGTCGCCCGCCGCCCGCAAGGCGGCTATGGGTGACGGAAGGGGGGAATGACAGTCACATGACCACCAAAAGCCCCCTCCCCCCCGCCACACTGCAGCAGTTGCAGCAACTTCACACCGCGCTGCTGCGCCTGCACAAAATCCTGCTCGACGATGAACGCGCTTCATATGAACGCGAGCACGGCCGCATCGCGCCGGCAAAAATGCTGGAGCTCGTCATCGGCGATGCGCAATTCGCCTGGTTGCGGCGCATCTCCGAATTGATCGTCCTGATCGATGAGCTGACTGAATCCGATGGACCGGATGCCGCTACTCGTGCTGGCACCTTACTGGCGCAGATTCGCACGCTGCTTCTGACGCCCAATCCCGAAGATGAATTCGGCCGGAAATACACCGCGGCGCTTCAGCGCCTGCCGGACGCCGTCCTTGCCCATAAATCCGCCTCGGCACTGCTCCAGCGCCCGAATTAGGAAAAATTTTCACCTTCCCCCCTTGCGGGGGATTGAGGGCGTAAAGAAATCGCCGGAGGCGATTTCAGCCCGAAAGTCGCTCGCGCGCAATAGCGCGCTCAGAGCGACGGAAGGGGGGCGTATGGGCCAACTACGAGCCCGCGAGCTGCGCCGAAAAATGACAGACGCAGAGCGCGTGCTGTGGAGCGTACTTCGCCGCAACCAAGTCGATGGCAGCCAACACTTCGAAGAGGAGAATGTCTGGCGCGACTATCATCGCACGCAGTGGTTCCGCGAGCAGGGATTCCGAGTCGTGCGATTCACGAACGACGAGGTGTTTCAATCCGCTGAAGACGTCGCGCGGGAGGTTCGACGCGCGCTGCTCGAGTCCGCCGCGCACCCCCCTTCCGGCCGCCATTCGCGCGCGCAAAAACGCGCGCTGCGGCCGCCTTCCCCCGCAAGGGGGGAAGGTGAGAGTTAAGACTGGCGACGGTTCTGTTTCACCTCCCGCGTAAGCTGCTACACTCCCCCACACGCCATCCCCGGAGTCGCCTATGACCCGCTCATCGCTCGCACTGTCCGCCAGCTTCGCCGCCCTTCTTCTCGCAAGCCCCGCACTCGCCCAACCGGCCAACGACATCTCCGGCACGGTCACCGGCGCGCGCGGCCCCGAAGCCGGCGTCTGGGTCATTGCCGAAACCCGCGACCTGCCGACCAAATATGTGAAAATCGTCGTCACCGACGATCAGGGCCGTTACCTGCTGCCCGATCTCCCGAAAGCCAATTACGACATCTGGGTCCGCGGCTATGGGCTTGTCGATTCGCCCAAAGTGAAATCCGCGCCCGGCAAACAACTTGAGCTGAAAGCGGTCGCTGCGCCGACCGAAGCCGCCGCGGCGCAATATTATCCCGCAGTTTACTGGTGGTCGTTGCTGAAAATCCCCGAGGCCAATCTGTTTCCCGGCACCGGCGCTTCCGGCAACCACATGCCGGTGAGCCTGCGGGATCAGGGCCAGTGGCTGCGGTTCATCAAGACCGATGGCTGCAATTCCTGCCACCAGCTCGGCGACAAGGCGACCCGCGAACTCGAACCGCAACTCGGCCATTTCGATTCCTCGGCCGCGGCATGGGAACGGCGCATCCAGTCGGGACAGCCTGGTGCGCTCATGGTGAATGCGATCGGCGATCTCGATCCGTCGCGCGCGCTGTCGCTGTTCGGCGACTGGACCGACCGCATCGCCAAAGGCGAATTGCCCTCTGCAAAACCGTCACGCCCCGCCGGCGTCGAACGCAACCTTGTGCTCACTTTGTGGGACTGGTCGACTCCGACGTCCTACATGCATGATCTGACGTCCACGGACAAACGCAATCCGTCACTGAATTCCGGCGGCATCATCTATGGCTCGCCCGAGCTGAGCTCCGATTACGTCGCCTGGCTTGATCCGGTGAACAGCAAGACCGGCTTGATCAAAACCGAATGGCGCGACCCGAACACCCCGACCACAAAATCGGCGCCGATCTATGCACCGTCTCCCTATTGGGCGGAACAGCCGGTCTGGGACAGCCACAGCATCAACCACAATCCCATGATGGACGATAACGGCCGCATCTGGCTCACCTCGCGCATCCGCCCGGCTGCTAATCCCGCCTTCTGCAAAAAGGGCTCGCATCTTGCGTCGGCGGAAAATTTCCCGCTCGATCAATCGCAACGCCAGTTGCAGATGTACGATCCGAAAACGAAAAAGATCACCACCTTCGATCTCTGCTTCACGACGCATCATCTGAATTTCGACAACAACGGCGTGATCTGGTTCTCCAGCGGCAGCCCGACCGATCCGGTGATCGGCTGGTTCGACACCAGAAAATGGGATGCAACGCACGACGAACAGGCGAGCCAAGGCTGGGCGCCGTTCATTGTCGATGTCAACGGAAACGGCAAAGTGGACGACTATGTCGAGCCCAATCAGCCGGTTGATCCGAAGAAGGACAAGCGCGTGCTGCAGGGGCTGTATTCGGTTTCGGCCAATCCGGTCGATGGCAGCATCTGGGCGGTCGTGCTGGGCTTCCCCGGCACCGCACTGCGCTTCGATCCGAAGACAAAGCTGACCGAGTTCTACGAAGTGCCGTGGAACGATCCGAAGAATCCGGATTCAGGATTCAGCCCGCGCGGCGCCGATGTCACCAGCGACGGTGTGTTATGGGCGGTGCTTGCCAGCGGGCACCTCGCCAGCTTTGATCGCCGCTTATGCAAAGGCCCGCTGACCGGACCGGTTGCGGCGACCGGGAAAGCCTGTCCGGAAGGCTGGAAGCTGCACACCATTCCCGCTCCGCAATTCAAGGGCGTGGCGATGAAGGGCGGCAGCGCCGAAGCGCCCTATTACGACTGGGTGGACCGCTTCGATACACTCGGTCTCGGCAAGGATGTGCCGATTGCGACCGGCAATCTTTCGGACTCCCTGTTCGCCTATAGCGGTGGCAAGTTCGTGACGCTCCGCGTCCCTTACCCGATGGGATTCTTCGCCAAGGGTATGGACGGTCGGATCGACGATGCGAAAGCCGGCTGGAAAGGCCACGGCATCTGGGCGACATTCTCGGGCAGCGCCAGCACGCATATCGAAGGCGGCAAGGGCCAAACCCCGAAAGTCATCCACTTCCAGCTCCGGCCAACTCCCATCGCCGACTGACTTTCTTCTCCCCTTGAGGGAGAAGGTTGCAACGCCCGCGCGTAGCAATGCTACGCGCGCACTGGCGCTGCTGGATGAGGGGAGAATTTCGAAGGGTTGAGGATCGGGGTTGCATGCGGCCCGCCTGCGCGGGCCGTGACAAGTCAGGATGTCAACCCATCCAACTCCCTCATCTCGCCATCCGTCAGCGCGAAATCATACACCTGCGCATTGGCAGCGATTCGTCCGTGATTTGACGATTTGGGAATCACCACCGTGCCGTGCTGCAGAGCCCAGTGGATCAGCACTTGCGCCGGTGTTTTGCCATGCGCGTCCGCAATCTTGCGGATCACCGGATGGCTCAGCCGTTTTGCCCGGGTCAGCGGGCTATAGGCTTGCACGACGATATTCTTCGACTTGCAGTAATTCAGCAGCGCTCCCTTATAGGCGAACGGATTGAACAACACCTGGTTGACCGCGGGAACAATGGTTCCTGCCGCCAGCACTTCGTCGATGGTAGCAATCGAATAATTGCTGATCCCAATGGCGCACACCCGGCCGCTCGCCAGCAGCTTCTCCAGCACATTCCAGGCCCGCGTTCGCAATCCGCGAAATCCGGGGAGGAAGCTGACCGGATTATGGATCAGATACAGATCGATATAGCCGATATCGAGCTTTGCAAAACTCGTCTCGAACGCCTTCTCCGGATTGAAGAAACCCGTGGGAAAGAGTTTGGTGGTGACGAAAATCTCCTCGCGCGGAATTCCGCTGGCGCGCACGGCGCGCCCTACGCTGCGCTCGTTGCCATACAGTCTCGCGGTATCGATCATGCGGTAACCGGCATCGAGCGCCCAGCGCACGGCGTTTTCGGTCTCCGCCCCCTCGCGCATTTGCCACACGCCGAGTCCCAACGTGGGTATCTCCACGCCATTGTTCAGGATCACCGTGCGGTTCACCGCTGTCGCCATTCGTTAATATTACCACTTTTCCGCGTAAAATTCCTCGTCATGCACGGTCGGACGAACGCGATGTCTTTCCTCCCCCGCGTGCGGGGGAGGTGTCGCGCGCATGCGCGACGGAGGGGGGATCCGCATGATCCTACTGAAACCTCCGTGCGCGGAACGCCGCGACTTCCTCATGCGACAGGTGAAACCATTCTCCGCCCTTTCGCTTGTTCGCGAAGCGCCGGTGCCAATAGGCTTCCACGCCATGTGGATCATCGGTTTCGATCACGTGCAAAAGTTTGGCCTTTGCCGGCAAAGCTCTGGCGATGACCTGCGTCCGCTGTTCCGGCGTCCGGCTGCAGCCGATTTTGTAGAAGAATCCTGATTTGAGCAGGTAAACCGCTCCTCCGTCCTTTGCGATTGCCGGCTCTTTCACGCCGCTGTCGCCAAGAATCGCCGCAACATCCTCCCATCCCGGGTCCGCTTCGGCCCAGCGTTTCACCGCCCGCAACAGCGCCGGTTTGCCGCCGAAATGATTTTGGTAAGTGTGGTGACCGGCGAGCCGTCCGCCGGATTTGCGGTACACGACCAGTTCGGCATGGGTCGGAACGCGCCCGGTTGCCCGTATCGCTGCCGCATAATCGGCCAGCAATTCCTGATCCTGAAGACGCGGAGTCCGCAGATTCGGCACGAATCCCGCTTCCCTGACCGCATCGCTCCACTTCAGCCAAATCTGCCCCTGCCACAGCGAATGGGAGAATCCGGTCATGCGATTGAACAGGTATTTTCCCGGCGGTGTGCCGCCTTGCTCCGCGGCAATGCGGCGGATCTGATCCAGCACGCGCTGCCGGACCGGAACCTCCGTCACCTCCTTTTGCTCGAGTCTCGTCACCTCTCTCATCCAGCGCTCCAGGCGGTTTCATCCTATGAATAGGAGAAGTCCTATATTATGTCAAGGCGACTCGCGCGCGCTGCGCGCACCGCCCAAAACCACCGCAGGTCCATTCGCGAAGATGTGTACGGAACGATCGGGAACCACGGCCAGTGCACATCTGCGCGCGGTCCGGAACGCGCCCATGGTGATGCTGTTAGATTAATGTCCGTTTCGGGAATTCTCGCGCTCGCGAAAATAAAAGGTGCTCACATGGCCAGGACCGTCGGCGATTTTGTCTGGGAACGTCTCTCCCAATGGGGCGTGAAGCGCATATTCGGGTTCCCCGGCGACGGCATCAACGGTCTGATCGGTGGACTGGAGCGCGCCAAGGACCGTTTCGAATTCGTCCAGGTGCGCCACGAGGAAATGGCCGCCTTCATGGCCTGTGCCCATGCCAAATTCACCGGCGAACTCGGGGTCTGCGTCGCCACATCGGGTCCGGGTGCCATCCATCTGCTGAACGGGCTCTATGACGCCCGCATGGACCACCAGCCGGTACTCGCCATTGTCGGCCAACAGGCGCGCACCGCACTCGGCGCCAATTATCAGCAGGAAGTCGACCTCATCTCATTGTTTAAGGATGTTGCCGGCGAATTCGTCCACATGGCGACGACGCCGGCGCAGGTCCGGCAATTGATCGACCGCGCCGCGCGTATCGCCAAAGCCGAACGCACCGTGACTTGCGTCATTCTTCCGAAAGACGTGCAGGAAATGAAGGCAGTCGAATCGCCACCGCAAATGCATGGCGCAGTGTGGACCGGCGCCGGTTACAGCATCCCGGAGATTCTGCCGTCGAAAGCCGATCTCGAGCGCGCCGCGCGCATTCTCAATGCCGGGAAAAAGGTCGCGATTCTCGCCGGCGCAGGGGCGTTGAAGGCGACAGACGAACTGATGCAGGTCGCGGAAAAACTCGGCGCAGGAGTCGCGAAGGCTCTGCTCGGGAAAGCCTGCCTTCCCGATGATCTTCCATACTGCACGGGCTCGATCGGTCTGCTCGGCACGCGGCCGAGCTATGAGCTGATGATGGGCTGCGACACGCTGTTCATGATCGGGTCGCGTTTCCCCTATGTCGAATTCCTGCCGCCGGAAGGACAGGCAAAAGGCGTGCAGATCGATATCGATCCCCGCATGGTCAGCATGCGCTATCCCATGGAAGTCAATCTGATCGGTGACTCCGCCGCGACGCTGCGTGCGCTGCTGCCGCTGCTGGAACAGAAGCAGGACCGTTCCTGGCGCGGGAAGATTGAGAAAAGCGTCGAGCGCTGGTGGAAACTGCTGGAAAAGCACGCCATGAATGATGGTGAGCCGCTCAATCCCCAGCGTGTGTTCTGGGAATTGTCGCCGTTGCTGCCCGAAAAAACGATCATTGCCTGCGATACCGGTTCGGGGACGAACTGGTTCGCGCGCGACATCAAGATTCGCCGCGGAATGATGGCATCGGTTTCCGGCTCGCTCGCCACCATGGGCCCCGGCATGCCCTACGCGATTGCGGCAAAATTCGCCCATCCGGACCGTACGGTGCTGGCCATCGTCGGCGATGGCGCCATGCAGATGAACGGCATGAATGGACTCATCACCATCGCGAAATACTGGAAGAAGTGGTCCGATCCACGCCTCGTTGTCCTCGTGCTGAACAATCGCGACCTCAACCAGGTGACCTGGGAAATGCGCGCACAAAGCGGCGACCCCAAGTTCGAGGCTTCGCAGGATGTGCCGGATGTGCGCTTTTCCAGCTATGCCGAACTGCTCGGGTTGAAGGGAATCTTTGTCGATCATCCCGATCACGTGGCGGATGCCTGGCGTGAAGCCTTCGCTGCCGACCGGCCGGTGGTGCTGGAAGCATTCACCGATCCGGAAATTCCCCCGCTGCCTCCGCACATCACGCTGAAGAACGCCAAGGCCTTCAGCTCTACCCTCATCAAGGGCGATCCGGGCGAGGCGCGGATCATCGCTCAATCCGCCAAAGAGATTCTCGAAAATCTCTTCACGCGGTAATCCCATGGTGCTGGAGCCCGCACGATCCCATCCGTCGCTGACCGGCATGAGGCCGCATCAGGCGACCTCCGGCGCCGTTTCGTCCACGGCCGCGGTGGCGCGGACGAACGCGCGCTATCCTGTTGCACCGTTGACCATTCCGCCTCAGCCCCCGCAGCCGGCATCAACTGCCCGCAAGCTCGGCGCCGCGGCTCTGATCGGGGCGGTCGCCACGCTGGCCGGGCTCGCGCTCTGGCGCACATTCCGCCGGCCGCGCACTCAGCCTGCCCCTGAAGCACATCAGCTTGCTTCGCGCCGCCTGTCGGGCGCAGCCGCAATTCTTTCCTTCAGCGTGCTCGTCGACAGCGCGTTGGAGCATTATCGCGGCGCGTACCAGAATTCCGGCATGTATGTGGCGCCGCTCACTTCTGCGGCTCTGCTCGGAAGCAGCGCGCATGCGGCCTTTCGGCCCGAACGGCTTGGCCTCGCCGGCAAATCGCTCTGCGCATTTGCCTTCGCCATCGGCACCGCCGGATTCGGTTTTCATGTTTACAACCTCACCAAACGCGAAGGTGGCATCGACTGGCTGAACCTGTTTTATGGCGCGCCGGTCGGCGCTCCCTTTGCGCTGGCGCTCGCCGGTATGTCGGGCCTCGCAGCATCGCGCCTGCTGGCGCAAACAGACCGCACCCCGGCGCTGCTGGGTGGACCTGCAGGCCCTGTCATTGCTGCGGCATCCGCCGTTGCGCTTGTCGGCACGGTGGCGGAAGCGGCGCTGATGCATTTCCGCGGCGCATATCAGGATCCCTTCATGTATGCGCCGGTGACCATTCCGCTCATTGCGGCGGCTGGGCTTGGGCTGACTCTCGTCCGTCCAAGAATGATTCGGGTCGCCCGCAGGCTGCTGCAGGCGACCCTCGCGCTCGGTATTGCCGGAGTCGGATTCCACCTCTTCGGCATCAGCCGCAACATGGGCGGTTTTCGCAATCTGAGCCAAAACCTGCTGAACGGACCGCCGCTTCCGGCTCCACCATCATTCACCGGCGTCGCGCTCGCAGGATTGGCCGGACTGCAACTGATGGACGGCGCATGAGCAACGAAATACCCCAGCGCTTCCCCGGCTACGACGTGCTCGAAAAATGGGATTCGCCGTCGTGGAACAAACAGACGCGCGACGTGATCAAGGACCGGCTGGAGAATGTGCCCGAGCGCAATTTCTTCAGCGAGCAGGAATGGAACACGCTGCAGGCGATTTGCGACCGTCTCATTCCGCAGCCGGATCGGGCTGACACGCCGGTCCCGATCACCCCGTTCATCGACTGGAAACTGCACAGGAATCAGGGTGACGGCTACCGCTTCGAAAACATGCCGCCGATGCGTGAGGCCTGGCGCCGTGGCATCGCGGCTGTGGACGCCGAGAGCCGGGCGCGGCACGGCACGGGTTTTGGCGAACTCGCGGACAATCTCAAAGACGCAACCCTGCGCGCAATCCAGCACGGCGATGTGCGCAGCGACGCCTGGCACGATCTGCCGGCGAAGAAATTCTTCGAGATCATGCTGCGGCAGGTGGCGAACATCTACTATGCCCATCCCGCCGCGTGGAATGAGATCGGTTTCGGCGGACCAGCTTCGCCGCGCGGCTATGTCCGCCTTGGCTTCGATCGCCGCGATCCGTGGGAGGCCATCGAAGCCCATGACTGATGCCCCGCGCGCCACCAACGGCCTTGCACCCGACATCTTTCGGGCCGGCGGCTGGATTCCCATGCGCTGCCATCGCGACGAGGATGAAGTCGACTTTGCCATTGTCGGCACCGGAGCGGGCGGCGGTACGCTTGCCTGCAAACTGGCCGAAGCGGGATTTTCCGTCGTCGCCTTTGATGCCGGCCCATTCTGGCGTCCGCTCGAAGATTTCGCCTCCGACGAACTGCACCAGCAGAGACTCTACTGGCGTTCGGAACGCATCACGGGGGGCGATGATCCGGTTGAGCTTGGCAGCAACAACAGTGGCCGCGGTGTTGGCGGAAGCACCGTGCATTTCACCATGGTGTCGCTGCGCATCAATCCGGACCAGTTGAAAGCGCGCTCCCGGCTTGGTTACGCGGTGGATTGGCCGATCGAGCCCGGCGAAATGTGGCGCTATTACGGTGAAGTCGAAGAGGCGCTGAAGATCTCCGGGCCGGTGAATTATCCCTGGGGTCCCGAGCGCCCGCGCTACCCCTATCGTCCGCATGAGGTCAACGCCGCGGGGCTCGTGCTCGCGCGCGGCTGCGAAAAACTGGGAGTGGGCTGGGCTGCGACGCCACTGGCAACCCTCTCTGCGCCGCGCGGCCGCGCGCATCCTTGCGTCTATCGCGGCTTTTGCGTCATCGGCTGCTCGACAAATGCCAAGCAGAGCGTGCTCGTCACCTGGATTCCGCGCGCGATCGCGGCGGGTGCGGAAATCCGCGATCTCGCCATGGTTGGGCGCGTCGAAATCGGAAGTGATGGCCGTGCAACCGGAGTGCTCTATCACCGCGAAGGACAATGGCGGCGGCAGCGCGCGCGCAATGTTGTGGTCGCGGGCTATGCCATCGAAACGCCGCGGCTGCTGCTGAATTCCGCCTGTCCCATGTTCCCGGACGGTCTCGCCAACAGCAGCGGACTCGTCGGCAAATATTTCATGCCGCAATCGAACCACGCCATCTGGGGAGTGATGGATGAGGAAATCCGGTGGTACAAAGGCCCACCCTGCATGGCGATCTGCGAACACTGGAATTACACGAGAAGCGGAAAGGATTTTCCCGGCGGCTATTGTTTCCTGAGCCAGGGGCCGCTGCCGATGGAGTGGTCGCATGCTGTCGCGGGCAGCCACGGACTCTGGGGCATGGATCTGCGCAACGAAATGGCGAAATACAATCACTATGCGGGACTGAAGATCGTCGGCGAGGTTCTGCCGCAGGAGAAAAACCGCATTGAACTCGCCGATGAGGAAGACGAATTCGGACTCAAAATCGCGCGCGTGACTTTCGGTTACGGTGAAGACGACAAGAAACTTTACGAACACTCGCTGCGCTTCATGCGCGATTGTCTCGAGGCGGCGGGCGGGAAGGATATCTGGCACCAGGCTGACACCGCGCATCTGCTCGGTGGCTGCCGGATGGGCACCGATCCCGCCGCAAGCGTCACCAATGCCGATGGCCGCACCTGGGACATTCCCAATCTCTGGATTTGCGATGGTTCGCTGTTTCCCACCAGCGCCGGCGTGAATCCCTCGCTGACCATTCAGGCGCTGGCGTGCCGCATCGGCGACCGCATCGCCACCATGGCCAAACGCGGCGAACTGAACTGACTCCTGACACGCCGCACTCCCGCGCTTTCCTCCCCCGTTTACGGGGGAGGGGGACCGCGTAGCGGGGAAGGGGGAGTTACTGCGCCCGCCTTGCGCAAACCACAGCTCGGTAGGCGAGTCGCTGGTCCAACCTGTGGTAGCTCCTAACCGCCTGTGCTAGCCTGAAATTGTGAATTTCCATTGGTTGGGCGGCCGGGGAGGCGCGCATGAAGACGTTCTTGTTACTCAGCACCGTGGCGGCAGCGCTGGCACTGCCTGCGATCACCAATGCCCAGAATGCGATTCCGGATTTCTCGGGCATGTGGGGCCGCAGCGTATTCAATCTCGAGCCCAGCAGCGCCCCGGGTCCACAGCCGCTGCGCAATCTGCGCCGCGCCGGAGCGCTGGCGAGCGAGCCCATCGTGGTTGGCGATCCGGTGCCGCTCGTCGGCGATTACATGAACCCGATCTTGCGGCCCGAAGCCGCCGCGGTGGTGAAACAGCGCGGCGAAATGTCGGCCTCAGGTCACGACTTTCCCGATCCGTCCAATCAGTGTGCGGTATATTCGCCGCCATACCTCTTCTCGATTCAGCTCGGCATGCAGCTGCTGCAGCGCAACGACGAAGTCGTCATACTTTACAATAATAATCAGCAGGTGCGGCATGTGCGCATGAATTCCGCGCATCCACGCAATCTGAAACCGACTGCCACCGGCGATTCCATTGGCCACTACGAAGGTGGCACGCTGGTCGTGGATACGGTCGGCATCAAAGTGATGCCGTGGACGACAGCCGACCGCTTTGGTACGCCGCAAAGCGACATGATGCATGTCATCGAGCGCTACCGCCTGATCACCACCAATGAGGCGAAGGACGCGCTGATCCAACAGGAGCAGCGCGATGGCTGCGTGTGCGGCGGCGAGGGCAGGTCGGCATTCATACGCCCCAACGGCGCGGCGCTGGTCGATGATAAATATGACAACGGCTTGCGCGTCGAGGTGCGAGTCGAAGACCCGAAAGTGTTCACCACGCCGTGGACTGCGAATGTCACCTACATGCATGTCAGGCGGCCCTGGGCGGAGACCGTGTGCGCGGAAAACAACACCGACGTGCTTCATCAGGGCTTCGAACACGTCCCCACCGCGCTTCATCCGGATTTTTAAAACGCCGCGCAGTGCGCATGAGTGCGCCGGCGCCCGGCGGGTGTGTGCGATTACACGAAGGCCGGAGTAGGGCAGGCGCCGACCGGCGGCGCCTGGCAATCCTTCTGAAGAGATTCCGGCACTAGTTCCGCTGTTGACCCTAAGCTGCCGTGCGGCACTGGATGATACTCATTCACATTATTCGCTGAGCGTGACCGCGCCTGGCGCGCCCTCCGTCACATTTACAGTCGACATGCCATCTCCCGGGCACGTGCCCTGGAAATCCGCGTTACCCGAGACTGTCACTGTATAACCAACCACCTGAGTGCATTGGCTGGCCGACGAAGTGTTGCCGGAATAACCGACACTTTGGCTGGGGAAGTAGATAACGCCCGTGATCACCTGTCCGGAGCCGCCCCCGAAGCTTGGAGAGCTGGTCGTATCGGCCCGGGCGCCGAAGAAGGCGATACCCGAATAGGTGCCGCTGGTAGGCGCAGAGATATTCACGTTGGAGCCGCCCGCCATTTGAACCGTGTTGCCGCTGGCCATGTAAAACGTCACACCCGTGGCCGTGATATTTGCGCCGCCGTTGATCTTGAGAGGCCCGCCACTGATGTAATAGGTGCCGGGCGCGAATGTGGTGGCGTCACTCCAGTTGATCGTGATGCCGCTGCAATAATAGCCCGGCGAAAAGCTTGTCTGCTTGTTCGACACTGTCTGGCACGCGCCTGGGACCGACGGCTCCGCCACGATGCGTATGGATCTCTACCCGGCGGGGCGCCGTTCGTCATGGACGTGCATTTCGTCAGGTGCACGCCTGAAGTCAGGGTACTGCTGACGACGGACACAGCGCAGGGGACGGTCATTGACGCCGACCCGCCCACAGAAATCGCGTCAGTTGTCGTGGAGTCGGATATGACGTCGCAGTTGGAGGAGTCCAGATTGCCTGATCCGCTGACGTTGATGGCCGGCGATGCAGTCGTGCTGAGCGCGATGACGCAGGCAACATGGGACCCATTCTTGGTTCCGACTGCGCGCGTCTGGATCGTCACCGTGGAGGACGAAGAGAAAAGCCCGGAAAAGTACCTTGGCACGGGTTCGGAAAGGATGACCTCGACTGAATCGGTCGTCTCGTGCGTGCCTGATGTTGGAGGATTATTGACGCTAATTGAACCGTTGACGCTGTCCCAGCCATTGGTGGTCGCATCGGACTTGGCCTGCGCTGAAATGGCCGACGAACTCGCGCCCGCATTCAAAGCGGTCGCCGCGCCGAATGCCGCGATATCCGTGGCGCCCTGGAGTTGCCGCTGCTTGTAATACCAAAAGGCCGTGTCAACGCCCAACCCGCAAAAACCCACGAGCATGGGCATGCACAGAGCGGAAATGATTGCGACATTGCCGGATCGAGAGCGGCAGAAACTCTGGGCAGAGCCCAAAAATCGTGTACGGACATCCATCGAATTTGGTCTCCCAAATTTGAAAGAGTGGTAAGCGCTTGTGCCCGTGAAATCGCCTCGCGTCAGTTTGCAAGGCGGCTGTGTGACTATTGTCACACAACAAAAGTTACAATTCGGTTTAGTTCAAATTTGCTGATACTGCGGCGGGTTAGCGCTCGAAATTCAAATGAAGACAGTGCGAACGGGGGCCGGCTCTGTCAGCTTTGGCTGACAACACCGGTGCAGGCCGAAAGCTGTCCGGCCAGTTTCATCCGTTCGGGAAGAAGATCGTCGAGATCGCGCGACTGCTGCCGGAACTGTAGCGCCCGGGTGATGAGCTCAGTATCGAGTCCCGCAACACCGGCAGTCCGGACGAAAGCAACGGCATCATCGTTGGAAGCCATTGCTCCGGTCGCCCAGCTGTAAATGAAACGAGCGGGATAGAGTAAGCACCGGACATACGGTTTATGGTCTGCGGGGCCGAGCGCGGACTGAGACATGAAGTGGTGAACCTGTCCGGTCCAGTTGGCGAGCGGCAGGCCCCGCAACCAGGCACGAATGTCAGCAAGCTTTGGCCGCTCCGGCTCGATGCGTTCTCTCTCAATGACCGCTACGCGATGGTCGAGATAATCCATCCAGTCCAGCGGGGGAAAACGGCCGGCACGGAAGCTGCGATCCGCCCAGAAAATCGAGAGTTTTGCTGCGAGCGCACTCGAGACTTCCCACGCCCGTGCATGCATCAGGTCGAGCTCGTCGGGGGTCAATGGCTCGTCAACTATGATGGCAACATCGATGTCGCTGTACCGGCCGTTGAACCCGCCATGCGCGAGGCTTCCAATCCGGTAAATCCCGCACAACCGCCCGCCGATCTCGCGAGACCAGACCTCACCAAGCCGTTGCGTAAAATCGAGAGCGGAGGCGAGTGTGCAAGAACCCGCAGCCGAATCGCCCACCTCTATTCCGTCTCCGCCGCGACAGTTTTCTTTCGGCTTTTGCGCGTGGGTGTTTTCTTTTCCGCCTGCACTTCCGGCGCGGCATTCTTCTTTGCACGCGCGGGTGATTTCTTTTCGGTCTTCGGTTCTGCCGCGGCGGCTTTCTTCGCGCGCGCGGGCTTTTTCCCGGTCCTTTCCGCGCGAGCGGCGAGCAGCGCCACCGCTTCCTCCATGGTGACCGATTCCGGAGCCTGATCCTTCGGGATCGTGGCGTTCAGCTTGCCATCGCTGACATAGGGGCCGTAACGGCCCTTCATGATCTTGATCATCACACCCGATTCCGGATGCGCGCCCAATTCCTTCAGCGCCTGACCACCTCGCGCGCGCGGTCCGCGTGCCTTGCGCTCGGCCAGCAACGTCACCGCGCGATTGATTCCGACAGTGAAGACATCTTCCGCCGATTCCAGCGAAGCATATGTGCCATCATGCGAGATATATGGCCCGAACCGGCCAAAGCCGGCCATGATCGGTTTTCCGCTTTCCGGATGCACACCCACTTCGCGCGGCAGCGACAACAGCTTCAACGCGGTTTGCAAATCCATATTCTCAAGAGAGAAACTTTTGGGGATGCTCGACCGCGCCGGCTTTTCGTCTTTGCTGCCTTCGCCACGCTGCACATAGGGGCCGAAGCGCCCGACCTTGAGATGGATCTGTTCCCCCGTCTCTGGATCGATGCCGAGTTCGCGGGGCTCAACTCCATTGCCCTCTCCACCGGGTCCCAATTGGCGCGTGTAGCGGCAATCCGGATAATTCGAGCAGCCGATAAATGCGCCGAACTTGGAGAGCTTCAGACTCAGCGTCCCATTCCCGCAGGTGGGGCAGGCGCGCGGATCGCCGCCATCTTGGCGTTCCGGAAAAATATGCGGGCCGAGAATCTCGTTCAGTGAATCGATCACCTCGGCGAATTTCAGATCCTTGGTCTCTTCGGTCGCCGCATGGAAATTCTTCCAGAAGTCGCGCAGCAATTGTTTCCAGGACAGCGTGCCGGCCGAAACCTCGTCGAGCTTTTCTTCGAGATCGGCAGTGAAATCATATTCGACATAGCGGCGGAAGAAACTGGTCAGGAACGCGGTCACGACGCGTCCCTTGTCCTCCGGCACGAAGCGGTTGCGGTCCATGCGCACATAGGCGCGGTCGCGCAACACCGAGAGGATGCTCGCATAGGTCGAAGGCCGTCCGATGCCGAGTTCTTCCAGCCGTTTCACCAGACTTGCCTCGCTGTAGCGCGGTGGAGGCTCGGTGAAATGCTGCTCCTGCTTGACATCATCCAGCTTCGGACGATCGCCGGTCGCGAGCTTCGGGAGGCGTCCGTCTTCGCCATCTCCGTCGTCGTCGCGGCCTTCCTGATACAGCTTCAGGAAGCCGTCGAACAATGTGACCGTGCCCGTGGCGCGCAGTACCGCGCGTTTATTATCCGCCGCTACAGTGACAGTCGTGCGTTCCTGCTCCGCCGATTCCATCTGGCTCGCCAGCGCGCGTTTCCAGATCAGCTCGTAAAGCCGTGCTTCGTCGCTTTGCAGATAGCGCGCGACCTTTTCCGGCGTGCGCGCAAAACTCGTCGGGCGGATCGCCTCATGCGCTTCCTGGGCGTTCTTCACCTTGGACGTGTAAACGCGCGGCTTCTCCGGCACATAACGATCGCCATGCAGATCGCCGATCACGCGCCGGCTTTCGGCAATGGCTTCGCCGACCATCGACGTGCCGTCGGTCCGCATATAGGTGATCAGGCCCGTGACATCGCCGCCGAGATTGACGCCCTCATAGAGCGACTGCGCCAGCTTCATCGTGCGCGCCGCCGGGAACCCGAGCTTGCGCGCTGCTTCCTGCTGCAATGTCGAAGTGATGAACGGCGCCCAAGGATGGCGTTTCACCGGCTTCTTCTCAATGTCGCTGATGGCAAACCGTCCGGCGCGGATCGCATCGACCGCGCGCTGGGCGTCTTCCGCATTGGCGAGGGACAGCTTGTCGACCTTCTTGCCGTCGAGTTCGACCAGCCGCGCGGTGAAATGACCTTCCGGCGTCGAGAACACCGCTTCCACCGACCAGTATTCCTGCGGCGTGAAGCTCTCGATCTCGATTTCACGCTCGCAGATCAGTCGCAGCGCCACCGATTGCACGCGGCCCGCCGAGCGCGCACCCGGCAATTTCCGCCACAGCACCGGCGACAATGTGAACCCAACCAGATAGTCCAGCGCCCGGCGCGCCAGATAGGCGTCCACCAGCTCTTCATTGATTTCACGTGGATGGGCGATCGCATCGAGCACGGCCGATTTGGTGACGGCGTTGAAAACCACGCGCTGCACCTCGGTGTGACCCAGCGCGCGGCGCGCCTTCAGCGCCTCCAACACATGCCACGAAATCGCTTCGCCCTCGCGGTCGGGGTCGGTGGCGAGAATCAGCCGGTCCGCGCCTTTGACCGCGTCGGCGATCTCCTTCAGCCGCTTCTGGGCCTTGGGCTCGGTCTCCCACACCATCTTGAAATCGTGATCGGGATCGACTGAGCCAGTTTTGGCGGGCAAATCGCGAACGTGACCATAGCTCGCCAGAACGCGGTAATTCCGGCCAAGATATTTGTTGATTGTCTTGGCTTTGGCAGGAGATTCGACGACGACAACACTGGAAGGCTCAGCCATGGTCCCGGAGATTACGTGTGTGCGAAGCGAGAGTTTGTCCGGGAATGGTTAACTATTCCGGCGCGGGGCCGGACCATGGGCGCAAGCCGCCCAAGGTGTCAACTTGGTAACACGCAGCCATTGCAACCTACAGTTGCGTTAGCCTCAACCCTCCCCTTGGGGGAGGGTTGGAAACACGTGCATTTCCGGGGAGGGGAGCGGCCGCCGGCCGACGGAGAAATATGTAGGCGCTCGCTCCTCGTCACTCGCTTCTCTTACTTCCAGGAGACGCGGTTCCCCGGATGGCGCTGGACGAGACCGGCGAGTTCCAGTTCGAGGAGTGCCGTTGTCACCGCCTCTGCCGGGGCGCCGGTCTGCCGCACCAGTTCGTCCACTTCGACCGGGGCTGCGCCGAGCTTTTCCTGAATCGCCGACCGGACCTGGTCAGCCTCGGCCTCGATTGCGGAATCCATTCGCGGCGCGGGCGCTTCGCGCGTCATGGGCTCGCGGAACCCCTGCTTCAACAGCGGTGATAGCGCGTTCAGCACATCTTCGGCCGATTCGGTCAACAGTGCGCCGTCGCGGATCAGGCGATTGGCCCCTTTGGCACGCGGATCGAGCGGCGAACCCGGCACCGCGAATACTTCGCGTCCCTGTTCGATCGCATAATGAGCAGTGATCAGCGAACCAGACCGTTCGGCCGCTTCGATCACAACGACTCCCCGCGACAGACCGGAAATCAGCCGGTTGCGCCGCGGAAAGTGCCGGGGCAGGGGGGCCATGCCAATCGGCATTTCGGAGATGACCGCGCCGCGCCTGGAAATCTCGTCATAGAGCTCGCGATGTTCCGGCGGATAGACCACATCAACCCCGCCGGCGAGCACCGCAATCGTGCCGTGCTCCAGCGCCGCCCGATGGGCCGCGTGGTCAATGCCGCGCGCCATGCCGGAAACGACCACGAGGCCCGCGCGCGAGAGATCGCCGGCAATCACACCGGCCAGTTTGATCCCGAGACCCGATGCATTGCGCGCGCCGACGACCGCCACCATTTCGCGCTGGAACAGCGGGATATCGCCGATCACCGAAATCACCGGTGGCGGCGGGTCGAGCGCCGCAAGCGCCAACGGGAATTCGGGTTCGACACAGGCCAGCATTCGGCCATGCAAACGCGTCAGCCGCTCGAGTTCGGCTTTCGCATCCGCTTCTGCCGTGATCTCCAATTCACGCCGTCCGCCGCGGCGCGCCAGCCGCGGCGCGGCATCGAGTGCTTCGCGTACATCGGGAAAGCGCGCGAGCAGCGCGGCAAAAGTCGCGGGACCGATGTTATCGGTGCGCGCAAGGCGCAGCCATGCCAATCGCTCATCCGGCGAGAGCGTTTTCTTTGCCACTACTTCCTGCCGATTTTGGGTTCTTCGCCGCGCCTCAGACGCTGAAGATTTGTCCGGTGCGAATAGAAGATCAACACCGCCAGCACCACTGCGAGCACCGCAAACAGATATTCGCCGATCAGCGCGAAATAGACCGGAGTCATGGCCGCCGCAACCAATGCTGCCAACGACGACATGCGGAACGACCAGGCGACGCCGAGCCAGGTCAGGCAGGTGACGAGTCCAATCACCCAGTTAAGGCCAATGGCAATGCCGATGAAGCTCGCGACACCTTTGCCGCCTTTGAAATTCAGCCACACCGGATAGAGGTGACCGATGAAGGCGCCGAATCCGGCGATGACGGGAAAGACGTCCAGGCCAAACCACAATTCTGCCAGCGTGACAGCAAGCAGCGCTTTGCCGGCATCGAACAACAAAGTGGCGGCCGCCGCCCAGCGCTTGCCGCTGCGCAGCACATTGGTGGCGCCAATATTGCCCGACCCGATCTTGCGGATGTCACCGGCGCCCGAGAGTCGGGCAAAGATCAGGCCGAATGGAATGGAGCCCAAAAAATACGAGGCGATAAAAGTCGCAAGCAGGTAAGGCCAGGCGGTGTCCCAATGGACCAGCGCGAGTGACTCAAGCATGGGCGGTTTTGCGTCGCCGCTTCGCTTGCGAATAGCCCGCCGACGTCGCCGAATCTGCGTCCCCGAACAGAACGATATCGCGCCCATTGCGCACGTAATCGCGCGGGATCGGCACGTCGGTGGAAAAATGCCGCGTCTTGCGGTTGCCGACGACGAACTCCGCAACGTCGGTCTCACAATAGAAACAGCGCAGCCGTTGTGGCGCTACGAGTTCAAAGCGGTTGCGCGCATATTTCCCTTCCATTGCATCGTGCACGATGCAGTTGGAATTGGCGCAAATCAGTCCTTCCGGCTCGGTCTGGTCGAAAACGTCGTGGCGTTCCGGCCTGAACCCGCCGGGGAATTTCTTCAACCCCTTCTCGCGCGCAAAGCCCAGCAGCAGCGAAATCAGCGCCATGCGAATTGGCACGCCAAAGGCAGCCTGCCGGAAATAGGCAGCCCGGCGGTCGGAATCCAGCGCTATGTCGAGTTCGCCGACACGCGGCAGCGGATGCATGATACTGGTCCGGGAAAATTTCTTGTCCTTGAGGAAACGCTGGTCGATCGTCGGATATTCTTCCGGCTTGCCGGCCCAGCGCTCCTTCTGAAACCGCGTCACATACATGGCGTCGATATTTTTGCGCGGCTTGCCCTCAGTGTCGGAAATCAGCGAGAGCTGATGCGGCTGGTCCGCCGTCATGTACAGCACATCCACCGAGGCATTGTCTTTTTCATAACGGGCGCGCGGGACGGCAAAACAGTTCAGCTCGTTTTTCAACCGCCAATGTACATGCTCAGGCAGTTCCATACCTTTCGCCGGCATCAGCATGATATTCGCGCCGAACCGGGCCAGCGCATATACAAAGGAGTGGATCGTCCGGCTGCCCTTGAGATCGCCCGAAATCGCGACATTCAGATGTTTGAGATTCTTGCCTTCCTGCAACAGCGTGAACAGGTCGCACAGCGTCTGCGTTGGATGTTCGTGCGCGCCGTCGCCGGCATTCACCACCGGCACGCTGGCATAGCAGGCGGCGAGCTTGGCTGCGCCATCGCGCGGGTGTCGAATCGCCAGCATGTCGGCGTAATTCGACGCGACCCGAACGGTATCTGCGAGGCTTTCGCCTTTGGCCGCCGAACTGGTTGCCGGATCGGCGCTGCTGATCGATTTGCCGCCCAGCCGGAGCATCGCACTCTCGAACGACAGTCGCGTGCGCGTGCTCGGCTCGTAAAACAAGGTCGCGAGAATTGCCCCCGAACCTGCGGTTATGCTGCGGCCGATGCGATGGGGCAGATGAGGATCGCGCAACTCGCGCAGATATTCCGACGCCACGGAAAATATTGTCTCGATCTCATCGATGGTGAGATCATTAATCGAGGTAACGTGCCTGAGTTCCTGCATCAAAGCGGGCTTATAGGCGCAGGCGTGCGCTCACGCAAAGCATTCCGCTCCGCCTTATTCTTTAATCCAGAGCTTTCGCGCCATGGCTAGGAAAAACTCGCCGGGCACGGGACGCATTTGCCGCTTCTGCGGCATTATCGCAGGCACCGAACCGGCATTATTGGTGTTCAGTGACGAATTATCCGTCGCGTTTCTCGATTATCGTCCGCTGGCGCTGGGACACGTGCTTCTGGTTCCGACCGGCCACTACGCAACGCTCGAAGCGCTGCCCGACGAAATGGCCGCCGGTCTGGCCACGCATATCAAACGGCTTTCCGCTGCCGTGATCGAAGCGATGAGCGCCGATGGCAGTTTCATCGCGCTCAACAACCGCATCAGCCAGAGCGTGCCACATGTGCATTTCCATATTGTGCCGCGCAAGAAAGGCGACGGGCTGTTCGCACATCGCATGATCTGGAAACGCGTTGCCTATCGTGACGATGCGCATCGCGCGGATGTCGCGAAGAAGATCGTCCAAGCCCTTCAAAGGGACTAAGGTCGAGTTTAACCTTCCCTTGGAGGAGGGGCGATCCGTCGTAGCGCTTCGCGCCTGGACGATGCTCGCAGTTCTCTATGGAGGCTGCGCGAAACTATTTCCCGTCCAGGTCCTCGAACTGATCCGCGATTTTGTCGTAGTTGGCCGCAATGTCGCGAATCATCTCGCGGCGGTTTTCATCCCGCATTTTGCCGGCCAGAACCCGCAGCTCGGCTGCCCGCTGCCGGTACTCCACGACGGTTTCCTTGGTTGTGTTCATGACTCCAATGGTGCCATTACGCTGTAAGCTGTTTGTAAGCTTACACGCACGTCACTGAGTTTGCTCGTAATTTTGCGTTAAAATGTGTTCACGCTGAGGGATGCCAGGATCAACGGGGCTTGAGAACCCGCAGCCGGTCGAGAGCACCCTGGAGGATGTACGCGGCCGCCATTTTGTCGACCACCTCGCGACGTCGGGCGCGTGAGGCGTCGGCATGCAGCAGCGTTCGCGTGACCGCCGCAGTCGACAGACGTTCATCGACGAGAACAACCGGACAGTTGGCGGCCCCGGCGAAATTTCGCGCAAAGGCCTTCGCCGATTGCGCCGATGGTCCTTCCGATCCGTCCATATTCAGTGGGAATCCAACGATGACCGCGCCGATACCATGTTCGCCAATCAGCGACAGGATTTCCGCCGCATCGGCGGTGAACTTTCCCCGCTTGAGCGTCTTCAGTGGCGTTGCGACGGTCAATAATGTGTCGGATAGCGCGAGTCCGATGGTTTTCTCGCCGAGATCGAGGCCAAGCAGCCTCTGGTCCGGCTGCAAAACCCCCGGCAATTGCTCGAGACCGATTACGCTCATCGTGCCGTTTGGAGACCCGGTCCTTGTTTCGGTTTCGGAATTCGCGCTGTGCGCTATATAGAAACCATGCGATTTTCGAAACCACGATACTAGCATGGCCGTCGACACCAAGACCGTGAGGCGCATTGCGCGGCTCGCCCGTATCGCCGTCGATGACGGCGAGGTCGCGCTGATGGAAAAAGAACTCAATGCGCTGCTCGCCTGGGTCGAACAGCTGGCCGAAGTCGATGTTGACGGTGTTCCGCCGATGACCAGCGTGGTGGAACAGCGGCTGAAAATGCGTGCCGACACCATCACCGACGGCGGCCGGGCCCAGGACGTGCTGAAAAATGCGCCGCTGTCGGATGAGGGCTTTTTCCTCGTACCAAAAGTGGTCGAGTGATGGTGCAATCAGACCCGACCGGACTCACGCTGGCGGAAGCGCGCGATGCATTGCGCGCAAAACAGCTCAGCGCACGCGAACTGACCGAGGCGCATCTCAAAGCGGTGTCGAATGCGCGGCGTCTCAACGCATTCATCACCGAAACACCGGAACGCGCTCTCGAACAGGCGAACGAGTCCGAACAGCGAATCCAGAGCGGCACTGCGCGGCCACTCGAAGGACTGCCGCTGGCAATCAAGGATCTGTTTTGCACCGCCAATGTCCGCACCACGGCGGGCAGCCGGATTCTCGAAAATTTCGTGCCGCCATATGAATCCACCGTCAGCCGTAACCTGTGGAATGCCGGTGCGATCCTGCTCGGCAAGACCAATCTCGACGAATTCGCCATGGGATCGTCGAATGAGACGTCATATTTTGGGCCGGTCACCAATCCCTGGCGCGCGCGGGGCCGCAATGATGATCTCGTGCCCGGCGGTTCATCCGGCGGATCGGCCACAGCAGTCGCAGCACGCCTTGCGCTCGCCGCCACGGGCACCGACACCGGCGGGTCCATTCGCCAGCCTGCCGCGGTCACCGGCATCGTCGGATTGAAGCCAACCTATGGGCGGTGCTCGCGCTGGGGCATTGTCGCCTTTGCTTCCTCGCTCGATCAGGCCGGACCGATGACCCGCACGGTGCGCGATGCCGCAATCATGCTGAGGGCGATGGCCAGCGCCGATCCGCTGGATTCCACCAGCGTGGACACGCCGGTGCCGGATTACGAAGCCGGACTCGAATCGGGCGTGAAGGGGTTGCGCATCGGAATTCCGAAGGAATACCGGGTCACCGGCGCCTCTTCCGAAATCGACGAGTTGTGGCACAAGGGCGCCCGATGGCTGAAGGATCAGGGCGCGGAGTTGCGCGAGGTCAGCCTGCCGCACACCAAATATGCGCTGCCTGCATATTATATTGTCGCGCCCGCCGAGGCATCGTCCAACCTCGCACGCTATGACGGAATGCGCTTCGGCTATCGCGCCAAAAGCACCGACGATCTCATTGAATTATACGAAAAGACTCGCGCCGAGGGTTTTGGCCGCGAAGTCAAACGGCGCATCATGATCGGCACCTATGTGCTCTCCGCCGGCTATTACGATGCCTATTACCTGCGGGCACAGAAAGTACGCACTCTGATCGCACGCGATTTCGCCAAGGCGTTCGAGCAATGCGATGTGCTGCTCACACCGGCAACGCCGACACCGGCTTTTGGTCTTGGCGAGAAAACCGCGGATCCTGTCGCGATGTATCTCAACGATGTGTTCACCGTGACGGTCAATCTCGCAGGCCTGCCGGGCATCTCCGTGCCTGCGGGACTGTCACATGACGGATTGCCGCTCGGGCTTCAGGTGATCGGCCGCGCCTTTGATGAAGCCACGGTGCTCAGGGCCGGCCGCGCAATCGAGCGCGCAGCTTCGTTCAGCGCAGCACCCGATGTGTGGTGGAGACCGGTATGAGCCAGCCCAACGCCAAACTGATTGAGGGCAGTACCGGCCCGTGGGAAGTCGTCATCGGCATGGAGGTGCATGCGCAGGTCGCCTCGAAAGCCAAACTGTTCTCGGGCGCGTCCACTGAATTCGGCGCCGCACCCAATGCGCAGGTCAGCTTCGTCGATGCCGCCTTTCCCGGCATGCTTCCGGTGATCAACCGGTACTGTGTCGAACAGGCGGTGCGGACCGGATTGGGCCTCAAGGCGAAGATCAATCTGAACTCGGTATTTGACCGCAAAAACTATTTCTATCCCGATCTCCCGGCCGGCTATCAGATTTCGCAATACAAGGATCCGGTTGTCGGCGAAGGCCATGTCGACCTCGACATGCCGGACGGCGAAGTGGTGCATGTCGGCATCGAGCGGCTGCATCTCGAACAGGACGCGGGCAAAAGCCTGCACGACCAGAATCCGGATTATACCTATGTCGATCTCAATCGGGCCGGCGTGGCCCTGATGGAAATCGTCAGCCGTCCTGATATGCGCTCATCCGCCGAAGCATCGGCATTTCTCGGCAAGCTGCGTGCAATCGTGCGCTATCTCGGCACCTGCGACGGCAATATGGAGCAGGGCTCGATGCGTGCCGATGTGAATGTGTCGGTGCGCCGGCCCGGTGACAAACTCGGCACCCGTTGCGAGATCAAGAATGTGAACTCGATGCGCTTTGTCGGGCAGGCGGTCGAATATGAGGCGCGGCGCCAGATCGATCTCATCGAAAGCGGCGGCATGGTGCGTCAGGAAACCCGCCTGTTCGATTCGAAGACTGGCGAAACACGCTCCATGCGTTCCAAGGAGGACTCGCCCGATTACCGCTACTTTCCCGATCCCGATCTGCTGCCGCTCGTTCTCGACCAGGCCTTTGTCGATGACATCGCGCGCAGCCTGCCGGAGCTGCCGGACCAGAAGAAGGCACGCTATGTGGCTGCGGGCCTGTCGGCCTATGACGCTTCCGTGCTGGTGGCCGAGCGCGAGGCCGCGGATTACTTCGAGGAAATGCTTGCGGATGGCGCGGATGCGAAGGCGGCGGCCAACTGGCTCAATAATGAATATTTCGGGCGGCTGAACAAGGTCGGACTGACCGTCGCCTCGGGCCCGGTGTCGGCCAAAGCCAATGCCGAGATTCTGGCCATGGTCGCGGGCGGTGTGATCTCGGGCAAGATCGCCAAGGACGTGCTCGACATCGAATGGAATGAGCGGACCGGCTCACCAAAACAGATCGTCGAATCCCGCGGGCTGAAGCAGATGACCGATGACAGCGCCATCGAAGCCGCTGTCGAGTCTGTTCTCGCTGTCAACCCGGCACGGGTCGAAGAGGTCAAATCGAAGCCGAAGGCGGCCGCATGGTTCGTCGGACAGGTGATGAAAATGACTTCCGGAAAGGCGAATCCGCAGAAGGTGAACGCAATCTTAAGGCGGCGGCTGGGCTTGCCCGAAGAGGGGTGATTCGCGGATTCTGTCCAAAAATGTACAGGGCGGTCCTTGTCAAGGCTTTTCACCAAATTTTAGTCAGTTCACGGAATATTGCAAAAAAGTCAATAAAACCGGGATTTTTTTGCATTTCCCCTTGACAGACGAATCGGCGCAAAACCGGCGGTATTGCTTCGCCCACGCAACATCCTCATATTTGCACTCGTTTTTGGGAGGTGCATGTCGCGCCAACCAAACTCTAGAGGGAGTCGTTTCAATGCCGATGACTGCAAAGAAAAGGCCCGCACGTAGGAAAGCAGCCAAGCGGACGACCGTTCGCAAGGCCGCAGCGAAGAAGCCTGCGCGCAAGGCCGCAAAGAAGCCGGCGCGTAAAGCGAAGCGCCGGGTTGCAAGCAAGGCGGCGAAGAAGCCGGCGCGCAAAGCAGCGAAGAAACCTGCGAAGCGCCGTACCGCCAAGAAGGCCGCACCCGCCGGAATGTAGGCAGGGGCCGTTCCTATCAAGCCGCGGTTTCCCTGACGGGAAGCCGCGGCTTCTTCTTTTTCTAATGCTCGGCCGGAACGGGGATCAGTTCGCTGGCCTGAACCGCGGGCGGGGTCAGCGGAATCGGTTTGGTGCTGTCGGCTTCGACCGTACCCGGGCGGTAAAGATCGGCGATGATCGACAGCGGCCGGTCAGTATTGCCGAGCCGGTTACGGTAGACTTCGACATTTTCGATCACACGCTGGACGTAATTGCGGGTCTCGGGGAATGGGATCGACTCGATCCAGTCCACCGGATCGACGCCCGGGTTGCGCGGGTCGCCATAAGTCTCGACCCACTTCGAAACATTGACCGGCCCGGCATTGTAGGTGGCAATCGCAAGAATGTACGAGCCGTCCCATTGGTCGAGATACTGACTCAGCACCGCCATCCCAAGCTGGATATTATACGTCGGGTTCGCGGTCAGATCGCCGAGACGATACGAGATCCCAAGCCTGTCGGCAGCCCGTTTGGCCGATGCCGGCATGACCTGCATCAGTCCGCGGGCGCCCGCAGTGCTCACCACAACCGGATCGAATTCGCTTTCCTGACGGGCAATCGCCAGCACTAGCGCCGGTTCGGGTCCTTCGCCGGTATTCGGCAGAGCGACAATCGGGTGCAGATAACCGGGAATGATGTACCCGGCATAGCTCGCCGCCTTTGCAGCACGAACGCTCATGGCGATATCGCCGGTCTGTGCCAGCAATTGCGCCAGCATCTGAAGCTGGTCTGGTAGGGGCGGGTCATTGTCGAGCGCGGTTGCGAACTGGCGCAGGTCGGCGCGGTCGCCGATTTCGGCCAGTAGCCGGATGGCTCGCACGCGTTCATCCTGATCAAATGCGGCACGGGCCATTGGCGCCGGCGCACTCGTCGCATCGGTGACTTTGAGCACCGGATTGTCGGCGATTTTGGCGAGAGCAAGCTCGCCGTAGAAAGTCTCGGGATTCTCGGCAGCCCTGGAATATTCCTGCGCCGCGCGGGTCATGTCGCCGGCTGCTTCCGCCGTGCGGCCGAGCCAGTAATGCGCGCGGGCGACGCTGATCGGATAGGTCACACCGTTCAGCAAGCGGCCGAAGTGCTGATACGCGAATTCGGTATTGTGCAGAAAGCGCAGCGCAATCCAGCCGGCGAGAAATTCGCCATCCATGAAGGTGCCGCCCGCCGAAGAATCCAGCACCGGCGCCGAGGCAAACCGGTAAGCGAGATCGACGTCGCCCGCCTTCAGCGCATCTCGCGCCATGATCTGCCGTTCGGCGGACCAGCGTTCAGGCAGCATCAGCGCTTTTGTATTCGTTGGGGCCTTTTCCATCACGACCCAGGCGTCGTCATCGTCGCCCCGGCGGCGCAGTGCCTTGGCGACATCGAGCATGAATTCCGGATCTGCCTGATCGGAGACCGGCAGTTTTGCGAGCACGGATTTCACGCTGGCCGGATTGCCCTGAATCTCCAGCCGTGCCGTCGCCAGGCGCCGCTGCGCCGCATTCACCCGGGGAAGCTGGCGTTTGGCGCCACCGACATCACCGCGGGCCAGGAGATGATCGAGCCGGAGATTCTGCACTTCGGGCGTCAGTATGTCGCCATGCGCAGCCATGATGTTGTTTTCGTCAAATGGCGCATAGGTGAACTCGATCCATGCCCTTTTGATCAGCGCAACACCGTCGGTCACACGCCCGGTGCTCATCAGAGCTTCGCCGAGACGGATCATGCCGAGGCCCGACAGCGGTGTCCGGGTGCCGTACCAGGCGATCACCTGCCTGGGGTCGAGATCGGCGGGCATCGTCTTCTCGGCCCGGATGATGAGCGCGTTCAGGCGCGGCCAGCGCGGATGGTCCTTGAGGAATGCATCAATCGCGTCGAAGCTGGCGCCGCTGTCCTCATCCACCAGATATTTCCACTGAATGATGTCACGCACGACGGGATTGGCGGTCTCTGCGGCATAGGTCTGTGCGGCTGACCAATCATCCCTGACCGCTGCCGTCACAGCCTGCTCAAGCAACAATGCGTCGGGCGAAGGATCCGGTTTGGCCGCGGGCGGAATATTGCCGTCGGCTGGCGGCGCATCGGGCGCCGGAAGGGCGAGTCGCTGAACCACGGGTGCCGTTGGCACCGGCAGGGCAGGGCGCGATGAGTCTGGCGCGGGTGGCGGCGCCGGTGAAGCCGGAATCGCCGTCTCATATTGCGCCAGCATCAGCGAAGGAAAAAGCGGACCGGTATACCGGTTCGCCGAATGGGCAAGCACCAGCGGCACGGAGGGGCCGGCGGTGAGCGCAAGAATCACCGCGGCAGGCAGAACCTGTCTGGCTTGGACGGGAAATTTGCGACGAAAATTCATCGTGCGCGGATCGTCTGTGAATGCGAGACGGCCAGTCTATCACGCTACGCCTGGATAAAAACCTCGTTCCCGATATTTTGACTCTGCACCGCCCAAATCTTTGCGCGTTGCGTCGTGAAAGACTAAGTTTCCCAGCGCACCGGGCCACACACGCAAATCAAAGGCCAATATGACTGCCGTTAATGACCGCATCCAGGGTTCCATCACCGCGCTGATCACGCCATTCAAGGGCGGCGAAATCGATGCGGAAGCGCTCAAGCGATTCGTCGAATGGCAACTCGGCCAGGGGACACATGGTCTCGTTCCGGTCGGAACCACAGGCGAATCGCCAACCCTTGATCATCGCGGACATCAGCGGGTTGTGGAGATCTGCGTTGAGGCGGCCGCGGGCCGCGTTCCAGTAATTGCCGGCGCCGGTTCCAACGCGACCAGCGAAGCCATCGAGCTCACCCGTCACGCGAAACAGGCGGGCGCGGATGCCGTGCTGTCGGTCGCGCCCTATTACAATAAGCCGACCCAGGAGGGCCTGTACCGTCATTTTGCCTCCATCGCCGAGGCGGTGGACATTCCGATCATCCTCTACAACATCCCCGGCCGCAGCGTGGTTGAGATTTCGGTCGAGACGATCGCCCGCCTCGCGCAGGTTGCGAATATCATCGGCGTGAAGGACGCAACCGGTAGTGTTGCACGGGCGAGCCGCGATCGTGCGGCAGTGCCAAAGTCTTTCCTTCGGCTCTCGGGAGACGACGGATCGGCGCTGGGATTCATGGCCCATGGTGGCCGCGGCTGCATTTCCGTCACGGCCAATGTTGCGCCCAAGCTTTGCGCGGATTTTCAGAATGCCTGTCTCAAGGGCGATTTCGCAGCGGCACTCGCCGTCCAGGACCGGCTGATGCCACTACATGATGCCTTGTTCTGCGAGGCGAGTCCGGCGCCCACGAAATATGCCGCTTCGCTTCTCGGCCTGTGCGGCCCGGAGTCACGTCTGCCGATCATGCCGCTGAGTGAGCATGGCAAAGAGATTGTGCGCGCCGCCATGCAGTCTGCGGGCCTGCTGAAATAGTGGCCAAAAAGAAAAAAGACAGCGGCGAACGGGTGGTCGCCGACAACCGCAAGGCCCGGCACCAATATTTCATCGAGTCCAGCCTCGAAGCGGGCGTGGTTCTGACCGGCAGCGAAGTGAAGAGTCTGCGCACCGGAAAGGCCAATATCGGCGAATCCTATGCGCAGGCAAAGGATGGCGAAATCCTGTTGGTCAATTCCTATATCCCCGAATACACCATGGCCAATCGCTTCAATCACGAGCCGCGGCGTGTGCGCAAACTTCTGGTGCGGAAATCGGAAGTGCGCAGGCTTTCATCCGCGGTACAGCGCGAGGGTATGACGCTGGTGCCTTTGCGGCTGTATTTCAATTTGAAGGGGCGGGCAAAGGTTGAACTCGGATTGGCGCGCGGCAAGAAACTGCACGACAAACGCGAGACGGAGAAAGCGCGCGATTGGGCCCGCGACAAGGCGCGGCTGATTCGCGCGAAGGGATGAACGCAATGCCGGACGAAGAGGACGACGAGCCCGGTCTCATCGGACAGATCAAGGACAAGCTGATTCGTTCGAAAGAAGACTGGGCGAAGCAGGGGCGTTTGCTCACCGGCCGTCCGGATTTCGGCCGCGTCAACCGCCTGCCGCCCGGCCAGAAGGAAGTGACGAATTGGCCGGTTCTGGATCTCGGGGTCCAGCCTATTATCCGCCCGGAGGATTACCGGCTCGAGATCGGCGGGCTCGTGGAAAACCCGGTGATCTGGACCCTGGATGAATTCATGGCCCAGCCGCAGGAGGATTTCGTCTCGGATATCCACTGTGTCACGCAATGGAGCCGTTACGACAATCACTGGCGGGGTGTTTCGGCGCACCACATCATCGAGTTGGTGCGGCCGAAACCCGAGGCGCGCTTTGTACTGTTCACCGCACGCGACAGCTACACGACGAATGTCAAACGCGCCGTGTTCGAGGAGCCCAATGTGCTCCTCGCTCATCAATGGGAAGGAAAGCCGATCCCGCGCGAGCATGGCGGCCCGGTGCGGGTGATTATTCCCGACTGGTATTTCTGGAAAAGCCCGAAATGGGTGACAAGGATCGAATTCGCCGCAGAGGACAAACCCGGTTTCTGGGAGGTCCGCGGCTATCACAATGAAGGCGATCCGTGGAAAGAAGAACGCTATAGTTGAATTCAATAATGGGAGTGGACGTGGATGGCCGAACCGATCTGGAACAAGTTTCTCACCGAACGGGACAAGATCATTTTCGAAGCGGCCGGCTATGGCGCGCATGCGGGCTTCGGCAAGCGACCGGCGCTGCTCGTCATTGACGTCAGTTACGCTTTTTGCGGCGACAAACCCGAGCCGATCCTGGAATCGATAAAACGCTGGCGCAATTCCTGCGGCGCGGAAAGCTGGGTGGCCATTGCGCAGATCAGGAAGCTGATCGATGCGGCGCATGCCAAGGGATTGCCGGTGATCTACACGACCGGAGTGCGGCGGCCCGACAATTGGGATGCCGGCGGATGGGCCAACAAGAATTCACGCAGCAAGGAGTCGCCGAAAACCGCGAGTAACCGGCACGGCTACGACATCGTCGACGAGATCGCTCCGGAGCCGAAGGACCTTGTGATCTACAAATTGAAGCCATCGGGATTTTTCGGCACGCCGATGACGGGCTATCTGACCCAGCTCAATTGCGACAGCGTCATTGTGACCGGAACGACGACGTCGGGTTGCGTTCGCGCCACCGTACTCGATGCGTTCAGCTATAATTATCGCGTTGCGATGGTTGAGGATGGCTGCTTCGATCGCAGCGAGGCGAGCCATGCAATCACGCTGTGCGACATGAACGCGAAATATGCCGACGTGGTGAAAACCAGCGACGTGTTGGCCTATATCGACACGCTGAACGAGGGCATGTTCAATCTGCCGACGGGCGTGCCAGCTTCATAGACCAGCCGCGGTTTTTGCCGCGCCCAATGCGGAGTCGAACATGGCCGGCGTCAACACACCGGTATTCGTGTTGTAGCGTGAGCAGTGATAGCTCGCGACGAGTGCGAGATTGGCCGCGCGGTATTGCGCACCATGCGCGAACGCATGATCCTTGCGTTTGAGATTGAGCGCGGTGACGACGCTTTGATGGGCGATCTGCCCGAGCGTCAGGATGGCGGCGAGATTTCGCATTGCGGCGATTTCGGCGACAAGAAAAGCCCGGCACGCGTTGATTTCGTCCGGTAGCGGCTTGTTCTCGGGCGGCACGCAACGCACCGCATTGCTGATCCGCACGCTGTTTAGCGTCAGGCCATCATCCGGCCGCGCTTTGTAGTTGCCGCTCGCCAGTCCGAGCCGCCGCAATGCGCCATAGAGCAACTCGCCCGCATAATCGCCGGTAAAGGGGCGCCCGGTCTGGTTGGCGCCTTTCAGCCCCGGCGCAAGACCGACGATCAACAGCCGCGCGTCCAAACTGCCGAAACTCGGCACGGGGTTGTTGAAGAATGCCGGAAAGCAGGTGCGGTTGCGCTGCCGGAATTCGGCCAGACGCGGACAGCGCGGACAATCCGGCGGCGGCAGATAGTCTTGTGCAGCGGCTTTGCTCACGGCGGCGAGTTTCCACCGCAGTGGGGAAGCAAATGCAAGTGGTGGTCGAGTAACCGGCCGCGAAAGGATTTCTTCGCGCCGCAGACGCGCGGCGGATGCCCGCGCGCGGCGCTTTGCGCCGCGGCAGAACTAAAAGATAGGCGCGCAAAGCGCGCCGGGCCTTCCCTCGGCGCTTCGCGCCTCGCCGGGGATGACAAGCGTTTTTATTAAGCGGTTTCGAGATGGTTCTGGAAGTGAGGCGCGGTCCGTTGGCCGCCTTCGCGCATGATCATCGGCTTGAGTTCTTCCAGCTCGATGAAATTGTCGGCCTGGCGGCGCAATTCATCCGCCACCATCGGCGGCTGGGTGCGAATGGTCGAACAGACGGAGACGCGTTTTCCCCGGCGCTGAACCGCTTCGACGAGTTTCCTGAAATCACCGTCGCCGGAAAAGATCACCACGTGATCGATGCGTTCCGACATCTCCATGACATCGATGGCGAGCTCGATATCCATATTGCCCTTGACCCGGCGGCGTCCTTGCGCGTCGGTGTATTCCTTGAGCGGCTTGGTGACGACGGTGAAGCCGTTATAATCAAGCCAGTCGATCAGCGGCCGTAACGGGGAAAACTCCTGCTCCTCGGCGAGTGCGGTGTAGTAAAACGCCCTGACCAGGAGGCCCTTGCGCGCAAAGAGCTCCAGCAGCCGTTTGTAGTCGATGTCGAATTGCAGGCCTTTGGCAGCGCCATAAAGATTGGCTCCATCCACGAAAAGAGCAATCTTTTCCTGAGGATAGAACAGCATTGTATGTCCTCCATCAAATCGCTGAACTCAACCGCCCGGCCGTAATTGACCGGTTGCGTCAAAAACAATGAGGGTCGAGGACGTGATCCTGATCGCGCTTGGAGCCAATCTCCCTTCCCCCGCGGGGACACCAACGGAAACCCTGAGACAGGCACTGTTTCGGTTGGTCCAAAGGGGCATAACGGTTGAAAGGCAATCTGGTTTCTACAAATCCGCCGCGTGGCCTGACCCTTCTGATCCGCCCTTCATCAATGCGGTCGCCAGCGTGCGAACGGAACTTGATCCTGTGCAATTGCTGGCGGTGCTGCATGATATCGAGGCGGAGTTTGGCCGCCAACGCGGCGCCGCCAATGCGCCGAGGTCGCTTGATCTCGACATTGTCGATTACGACCAAAGGGTCGAGCAGGGTCCGCCCGAGCTACCCCATCCACGAATGCATATGCGACTGTTTGTGCTTTGTCCGCTGCATGACGTTGCGCCGGCGTGGCGGCATCCGGTGCTGCACAGGAGTGTTTCGGAACTTATCGCGGCATTGCCGAAGGCGGCGATCGAGCGACTCTCCTGAAGCGTTTTCGGCGGAAGTGGTGGCCGGTTCGGCGCAAAACGCGGCAATAAAAACCATGGCGCATTGCGATCGAAGGAAATCGCAATGCGCCTCGGCCATCGACGCGCCCGGGCAACACTGTTAATTTCCCGCGAAATCACGGAGCCTTTGGCTATGTCTCGCGCATTGCCCGTTGCCGCGGCGGTTCTGGGCTGCATTCTGCTGTCGCCCGCACCCTTCGCGGCCGAAAACAACTATGCGCCCACCAGAACGATATTGCAGCAAACCGATGTTCCGGGCAGCAACTACACCGTCATATTGGCGGTGGCCGATATCTCCCCCAATATGGTGGCCGCCCGTCACACACACCCGGGCGTCGAAGTCTCCTATGTGTTGCAGGGCGAATGTGATTTTGTCATCGAAGGCAAAGGCACTACGCATGTGAAGGCGGGCCAGAGCTTCAGGCTGGAAGCAGGGGTCAGGCACAGTGTGAAAAATGGCGCATCGCCATTGAAAATTCTCGCTGTCTATACCATCCCGAAAGGCGCCCAATTGGCGACACCCGCCCCGGAGTGATGTTCATTCGTGTGATCGCGGTTCGACAGTCGGGCCTGCTCGGCGCCGCCAGGGAGAATTGATGCGTACGCTTCTGGCGGGTAATTGGAAGATGAATGGCCTGCATGGTTCGCTGGCGGAAATCCGCGCGCTGATGCGCAGCGTCGGCCAGAAGCCGGCGGCAGACATCATCATTTGCCCGCCCGCGACCCTCATTGCCGAGGCGGCAAGAACCGTCGAGAGCGCACCGATCGAGATTGGCGGCCAGGATTGCCACGCCGAAAGTTCAGGCGCGTTTACGGGCGACATCTCGGCAGAGATGCTGCGCGATGCCGGCGCCACGGCGGTGATTGTTGGACATTCGGAGCGCCGCCAGTATCATGGCGAGACCGACCGCATCGTTGCCGGGAAACTCGCCGCGGCTTCGCGCGCGGGGCTGTCGCCCATCCTGTGCATCGGCGAGAGCGAGGCTCAGCGCGACCGCGGCGAGGCGGTTTCGGTGGTGAGACGGCAACTCAGCGAAAGCATGAAATCGAAATTCAAGCCTGCCGAACTCATTGTCGCCTATGAGCCGGTGTGGGCGATCGGAACCGGACGCACGCCGAAACCACAGGACATCGTCGAGATGCATGAAGCGGTTCGCGCCGTGTTGAATGAACGCTTCGGCCAGGAGGGGGCGCAGATCCGGATTCTATATGGCGGGTCGGTGAAGCCGGATAATGCCGGGCAAATCCTGTCCTTGCCTGATGTCGGCGGCGCCTTGATTGGCGGCGCCAGTCTGAAAGCGGCCGATTTTCTTTCGATTCTCAACTCCATTCCTTCCCGTTAATACAGGGCATTTTGCGATTTTCCGTAATCGCAAAATGCCCTGATGTCTTTGAATTGGCGCGTTTTCTGCGCCGAACCGGCAACCACTTCTGCGGAAAACGCTGGGGTCAAATCTGCGTTTTGTTATTGACGGCAGGTTCCCGCACAGCCTATCCCCCATGTCCTCATGCAAGCCGTACTGATCATTATTCACCTGTTTGTCGCGGTGGCGCTGATTCTCGTGGTGCTGATGCAGCGCTCCGAAGGCGGGGCGCTCGGTATCGGCGGCAGCGGCTCGGGCCTTGGCGGGCTGTTTTCGCAGCGCGGTGCGGCGAGCACGCTCACCCGCACGACGGCAATTCTCGGGATGGTATTTTTCGTCACCAGCCTGGCCCTGACCATGCTCACGCTTGGCGCACGCCGGCCGGCATCCATTCTCAATCCGGCGACCAATTCCGGGACGACGCTTCCGGGAAGGCCCGCTGCGCCGCCGACGCTTCCGTCGCGGCAATCACCGACACTTCCGCCGACGAATCCCGCAGCTGGTACGCCTCTGCCACCGGCGACAACGCCTGCGGCTCCGGCTTTGCCATCGGTTCCACCGGCGCGCTGAGTCGCGTCAAAGATCAAGGCAGTTTTTTAAGTGAGTCTTCCCGGAAAAGCGCTTGAGCGACCACGCGCCTTGCGCCAAGGTGCAATTCCATGGCGCGGTTGATCTTCATAACCGGCGGCGTGGTCTCTTCTCTCGGAAAAGGCTTGGCTTCCGCAGCACTTGGGGCGCTTTTGCAGGCGCGCGGTTATTCCGTCCGTCTGCGCAAGCTCGATCCTTACCTGAATGTCGATCCGGGCACGATGAGCCCGTATCAGCACGGCGAAGTCTATGTCACGGACGATGGCGCGGAGACCGACCTCGATCTCGGGCATTACGAGCGCTTCACCGGCGTTGCTTCGTCCAAATCGGACAATGTTACCGCTGGCCGTATTTATCAGGGCATCATCGCGCGCGAGCGCCAGGGGCTGTATCTCGGCAGCACGGTGCAGGTGATTCCGCATGTCACCGATGCGATCAAGGAATTCATCATGGCAGGCCACGACAATGTGGATTTCCTGCTGTGCGAGATCGGCGGGACGGTTGGTGACATCGAGGGTCTGCCGTTCTTCGAAGCGATTCGTCAGCTCGGCAACGAGCTCGGTCCCGAGCGGACCGCCTTCGTCCACCTCACTCTGGTGCCGTATATTTCCTCGGCAGGCGAACTGAAGACCAAACCGACGCAACATTCGGTCAAGGAATTGCGCGGCATCGGCATCCAGCCCGATGTGCTGCTGTGCCGCTCCGACCGCGAAATCTCGCAGGACGACCGGCGCAAGATCGCGCTGTTCTGCAATGTCCGCCCGGAACGGGTGATCCCCGCGGCCAATCTCGAGACGATTTACGACGCACCCTTGCGCTATCACGCGGAAGGCTTCGACACCCAGGTGCTCAACGTATTCGGGCTGCAGGATGCGCCGCCGCCCGATCTATCCCGCTGGCAGGCTGTGGTGGACCGCGTGTTGAAGCCGGAAGGCGAGGTGAGAATCGCGGTCGTCGGGAAATACACACAGGTCCGCGATTCCTACAAATCCCTGATCGAGGCGCTGACTCATGGCGGCCTCGCCAACAATGTCAGGGTGGAGGTGGACTGGATCGAGTCGGAGGTTTTCGAGAAAGGCGACGCGGCGGCGCATCTCGAGGACCGCAACGGGATTCTGGTGCCCGGTGGATTCGGCGAACGCGGCACCGAAGGGAAAATCCAGGCGGTGAAATTTGCCCGCGAACGCCAGGTACCGTTTTTCGGCATTTGCTTCGGCATGCAGATGGCGGTGATTGAAGCGGCGCGCAATCTCGCAGGTCTGCCCGGCGCCGGATCAACCGAGTTCGGCCATCCGCGGCATCCGGTGATTGCGCTGATGACAGAATGGGTCAGGGGCAATGAGGTCGAGCGCCGGAACGAGCGCGCCGATCTCGGCGGTACGATGCGTCTTGGCGCCTATGAGGCAAACTTAAGACCCGGAAGCCGCGTCGCGCAGATCTACGGATCGACTCATATTTCCGAACGCCACCGGCACCGTTACGAAGTGAACATTGAATACAAGCAGCAACTTGAGCAGCATGGGGTGGTGTTCTCCGGACTGTCGCCGGACGGCATTTTGCCGGAGATCATCGAGATTCCCGACCATCCCTGGTTCGTCGGGGTGCAGTTTCACCCCGAGCTGAAATCCAAGCCGCTCGATCCGCATCCGCTATTCGCATCCTTTATCGACGCTGCGATTCGTCAAAGCCGGTTGGTGTGAGTCTGCTCGAGCCAACCCCACTTCCGTCCTCCTTCGCCGCAAGCGGCTTCGGGGGACACCTTCCCCCGCAAGGAGGGAAGGGGAAGTTTTGGGTGTCTTAATGAGTGACGGTGTATTGATCGAGCAATTCCGGCATATCGCCACCGCGTCGCTCGCGGGCGTGATGCTGAAAATGGGCCTTTCCAATCAGTGGGTGCGCGGTCCGATGCCACTGAAAGCGGATTTTGCGCGTGTCGCCGGCCGCGCCTTCACTATGCGATTCATCCCGGCACGCGAATGTGTGCCAGGGGCTTTTGCGAAAAAGCTTCCCGTCAACCGCGATGCGGTCGAAGAGATGGAGTCCGGAGCGATTGCGATTGCGGATGCGCGCAGCACCATGGATGCAGCGACGTTCGGCGACATCGTTGTCGCCCGGATGGTGAAACGCGGAGTCGCCGGAATTGTCACCGATGGGGCAGTGCGCGACCGCAACGGTTTGATTGCGACCGGCATGCCGATCTGGACCACAGGCATCACCGCTCCTCCGCCGGCGGCGCATCTCATGCTGGCCGCGTGGCAGGAGCCGATCGGCTGCGGCGGCGTAGCGGTTTTTCCCGGCGATATTGTGGTCGCCGACGGTGATGGAGTGGTGATTGTGCCATTCGGTATTGCGCAGCAAGCCGCGGAAAAAGGTGCAGAGCAGGAGCGGCTCGACGCGTGGCAGCTGGAGCAGATTGGCCGCGGCGTTGCGCTGTCTGAACTGAAGCCGATGCCGGGGACAAAGCCATGACTGCGCCCAATCCGGTTGTGCGCGTCGGCGCGGTCGAAATCGGCAATGCCATGCCGCTTTCGATCATCGCCGGTCCCTGTGCGCTGGAATCGCGCGCGCATGCGCTGGAAATGGCGACGGCGCTGAAGGAAATCGCGACGAAAGCCGGCGTCGGTCTCATCTACAAGACGAGCTTCGACAAGGCGAACCGGACGAGCGCGCAGTCCGAACGCGGGCTGGGACTCGACTCGGCGCTGCCGATTCTCGCAGAGGTGCGGGAACGCGTCGGCATTCCGGTGCTGACCGATGTACATGAGCGCGGGCAATGCGGTGTCGTTGCGGAATCGGTGGACGTTTTGCAAATTCCGGCATTTCTTTGCCGGCAGACGGATCTGCTGATCGCGGCGGCGCAAACCGGGCGCGTGGTGAACGTCAAGAAAGGGCAGTTTCTCGCGCCCTGGGACATGAAGAATGTGATCGCCAAGATCACCGGCGCGGGCAATCCTAATGTGCTGACGACCGAACGCGGCGCTTCATTCGGCTACAATACGCTCGTGTCCGACATGCGCGCGCTGCCGGTTCTCGCGTCATTCGGTGCGCCGGTGGTGTTCGACGCAACGCATTCGGTGCAGCAGCCGGGCGGGCAGGGCACGCGTTCCGGCGGCGACCGGGAGATGGTGCCAGTGCTGGCGCGCGCAGCGGTTGCGGTCGGTGTCGCCGCGGTGTTCATGGAAACACACCAGGATCCGGACCATGCACCGTCGGACGGCCCGAACATGGTGAACCTGCGCGACCTGCCGGAGCTTATCGCCGAACTGGTTGAAATCGATCGGATCGCGAAACGCCGAATCGGTACATCCTAAGATCGGTCATGAACTAAGGACCTGCTTTAGGTCCTCAACCCGTCGACGTTCCCCTCACCCAGCAGTGCCAAAGCGCGTTTGCTGCGCAAACACGGGCGCTGCATTCCTCTCCCTCAAGGGGAGAGGAAAGTGGGTTAGTGGCTTCCGGTCGCTAAGCCGATTGCTGAGAGCACGATCAGCCCAATCAGGCACAGGAATCCAAGTCCCATACCTGGGCCGCGCAGCTGGGTGTTCTGCTGTGAATAGCCCCAGGCATAGATCAGCCGGGTGACAACCCAGGCGAGGCCGAGCCAAAACGGGATGGTGCCGCCATAGAAAATACTGGCAACCCACAGCAGCGGTACGAACAGGATCAGGTTCTCGATCGTGTTGGAATGGATGCGGAAGGCGCGCTCGAAGTCCGGATGACCGACAGTGGCCGGCGCGTCGATTTTACATTTGCCGCGCATATAGCCGACGCGCCCACCCATTATCAGGGTCACGAAAATCGCAAGCAGTGTATCGATCCCTGCGAGAACATTGGCTGGCGGCATGATTTCCCCCTCTGGAATCACTCGTGAATTATACCGCAATTGCTGCGGCGGGTCGGTATTCAGACGGGTTTTCCTGCCGCATTATTCCCGCGGCAGCGCGGATTATTCAGCGCGCGGAAAAGAGATCAGGAATGTGGAGCCTTTTCCGAGGGCGCTCCGGGCGGTGATTTGCCCCCCAAATCCGGCGACGATGTCTTTGGACATGGCCAGGCCGAAACCTGTTCCGGTCTCGCCCCGGACTCCGCGTTTTGATAACAATGCACCGGTTGAATTCAGTTCCTGCAGTTTGTCTTCGGCGATCCCCGTTCCACTGTCCTGCACCGAGATGACGATTTGCGCATCCGCAGGCCAGGCGGAAATGCAGACCTCGCCACCTTCGCCGGTGAATTTCAGTGCATTGCCGATAATATTCCGCAGGACCACGCGCATCGCGCGCTCGTCCGCCAGTGCGGTGAGCGAGCCGGGTACGTCTCCGGTGACAAGGCGGATTTTTTTGTCTTCGGCCGATTGTCTGGCGGCGCCGAAACAGGCATCGATCACCGCCGGGACACTAACGGGTTTAGCCTGGAGAGTTGCGCCACTGATCTGGAGGCGCGACCATTCGAGCAAGTCCTCCAGCAAAGTGAGTGAGTTTTGCGCAGAGGCTTGAGTCTGATCCGCGATCATCTCGATCCTGTCCTGCGACAGCTGGGCCGCTGAACGTTTCATCAACCGCGCGGAGGCAAGCATCACGCCGAGTGTGCCGCGGAGATCGTGCGAGATCACGCCGAACAGCAAATTTTTTTCATGGTTGAGTTCTTCAAGCCGGGATCTGGCGCTCCGCAACTCGCGCGTGGCTGTCCGCAGCCGGAGCGCAATCCAGTAGATCACAACGAGCGTGAGGATTCGGGTCAGTGCATCGTAATAAGGCGCATTGCTTGCACCCGAACTGTGGAGATATGCGAGGACGAAATTGCTGACCGTGGTGACGGCAATGCAAATCCAACCTGTCCACGGATGAGGCGACGACCACGCGATGTAGATGACGGGCAGGATGAAAAACGGCAGCGGTGTGTAATCGGGATCGGTGTAGAAATCGATTGCGCATCCCGCCAATACCAGCGCAAGCGCAATCACGTCGACAACCCACCCGCTACGGCGGCCAGACAGGACGAGACCGGCTGTGGTCATCAGCGCATGCGCTGGAGTGGGCTTGTCCGGCACGTCTCAGCATCCTGCATTCGATTGCAGGTTCATAATTTCGGAATCGCACTTCGTCGAGCGGAACCCTTGTTCAGTTCTGCCGGCGCGGGATGGCGGAGCGGGCGAGGAGATCGGCGCGTTCATTCTCCAGATGGCCGGAATGGCCCTCGACCCAACGCCAGGTGATTTTGTGGCGCGATGCTGCCGCATCGAGTGCCGCCCAGAGATCGCCGTTCTTCACCGGCTTTTTGCCGGCGGTTTTCCAGCCATTCTTTTTCCAGCGCGGCATCCACTGCACGATGCCGTCCATGACGTAGCGGGAGTCGGTGTAGAGCGTGACAGTGCAGGCGCGTTTGAGCGCTTCCAGTCCCCTGATAGCGGCGGTCAGCTCCATGCGATTGTTGGTGGTTTGCGGGTCGCCGCCAAAAATCTCCTTCTCATGATCGCCGAAGCGCAGGATCGCCGCCCATCCGCCGGGACCGGGATTGCCGCTGCAAGCGCCGTCGGTGAAGATCTGCACCGCAGCGCCTTCGGGCTCCGGCGAACTCATAACCCGTAGGCCTTCGCGTCCTTGACCGCGCGGTGAAAACGCAGCCGGCGAAGGAACTCGCGCGGATCCTTGGGCCGGACCAGCGCGTCGGGGTTATGGTTCACCCAGTCATAGAGGCGGGTGAGGAGAAACCGCAGGGCGGCGCCGCGGCACAGGATCGGCAGCGCATCGCGTTCTTGGCGCGTCAGCTTGCGGGCGCTTTCATAGCCGCCGACCAGTGCCTGTCCATTGGTGAGATTGAAGGCGCCGTCTGTTTCGAAGCACCAGGCGTTGAGCGCGACCGCAACATCATAGGCCAGCGAGTCGTTGCAGGCGAAATAGAGATCGATGATCCCGGAAATGCGGTCATTGACGAACAGCACATTGTCGGGGAACAGGTCGGCATGAATCGCACCCTGCGGCAGACTGGCGGGCCAGATTGAGCTGAGCGCGGCGACTTCCTCGGCGATCAGATCGCGCAAACCGGCCGCGACGCTATTGGCGGAATCGGCGCAATCATCGGCGAGCTTTTTCCAACCCTGCGGGCCGAGCGCGTTGTCCCGGCGCTGTGGGAAATCCATTCCGGCGGCATGAAATTCGGCCATTGCCTTTCCTGCAGCCTGACAGTGCTGGGTTGTCGGGCGGCGCAGCGAGACGCCGTCGAGAAAAGTCAGGATCGCCGCCGGGCGCCGGTTCAATATCCCCGTCATGCTGCCGTTGCGGCTGACAACGGGGAGGGGGCAAGGCACGCCGTGACGCGCCAGATGCTGCATCAGACCGAGATAATAGGGCAGGTCTGCCTCTTCGACCCGCATTTCATAGAGCGTGAGAATGTAGGAGCCGGTCGATGTCTGGAGGAAATAGTTCGAGTTGGACACGCCCTCGGCGATACCCTTGAACACATGCGCTTCGCCGAGGTCATAATCGGCAAGGAACAGCTTCAGGTCTTCAAATGAAACGTCGGTATAGACGGCCATGCGGTGTTTCTAGCCGCACTATGGCCGATGGTCCATTTTGGCAGGCGAATTAGCCACAGTAAGTGCCGTCTCGCGGTCCCGGTTTTGACCGTGTCGCAGGGGGAGGGTATGAAGGCCCGATCTATTGATGGACAGTCCCATGCGTCGCGTGCTGGTCCCGCTTGTATTTGTGGGTGTTTTGCCCCTTTGCGGTTGCGATACAATCAACGGGTTGTTCAACAGTCAGCCGCAGATCACGCTGGATCCCGGGCCGGTCTGTCCGGCGACAGGGGTACTGTCCGACGCCGCCAGCGTGACCAAGCTGAGGCCCGGCACGCCGGCAGCGATGACGCGACCAGCGGATGTCGCCTTTCAGGCCCAGATGTCGCAGGCACGACTCGATTGTAATTACGACCGGGTGGCGAACACGCTCGTGGTCACCGTCAAGTTTGCGATCAGGGCATCGCGCGGTCCGGCCCTGACCGGCGCCGATCCGCAATTGCCGTTCTTTGTCGCGATCATCGATTCCGACAACAATGTGCTGGTGAAGAACGTCTACAATTCTGACCCGCAGATGTCGGGACGTCCAAACGCGACTTACACCGAGACCGTGTCCAATTTCCCGGTGCCCCTGGCAGAGGATCGGCGGCCATCGGATTACGAGATTCTCACCGGGTTTCAACTGACGCCGGACGAGCTCGCCTATAACCGGCTTCCGCGCGCGGTCCCTGCCGGCCCAGCCGTGATGCGATGACATCCCTGCTGTCCGAACTCTGCGCGATCGCGGGCGCCGCGTTCGCGGCTGAAGGCTTGCCGGCTGAACTCGGCCAGGTGCAGGTTTCCGACCGGCCCGATCTGGCGCAATTCCAGTGCAATGGCGCGCTCGCGGCGGCGAAATTGGCCAAGGCGAATCCGCGGGCGATCGCCGAACGCATTCGCGCGCGGCTCGCCAAATCCGGGATGGTCGCCGAGGCCGCCATTGCCGGGCCGGGCTTCATCAATCTCAGACTGAAAGACGAAGTGCTTCAGGCGCGGCTTCAGGATCTTGCAGCGCAGCCGGAACGCGCGGCGGCGCAGAGTGGCGCACGGAAGACTTTGGTGTTGGATTTCGGCGGACCCAATGTCGCCAAGCCGATGCATGTCGGCCATCTGCGGTCGGCGATCATCGGCGACTGTCTGCAGCATCTGTTTCGCGCCAATGGCTGGAATGTGATCAGCGATGTGCATCTCGGCGACTGGGGGCTGCAGATGGGGCAGCTCATTTCCGAGATCGCGATCCGCAATCCCGATCTGCCTTATTTCGATCCGGCGGACCGTTCTCCGTATCCGGACAAATCGCCGGTCACCATGGACGATCTGGAGCGCCTGTATCCGGAAGCTGCGGCGGCGTGCAAAAGCGACCCGGCGCGGCTCGAGGCGGCGCGGCAGGCCACGGTGGAATTGCAGGCGGGCCGGCCCGGTTATCGCGCGCTGTGGCAACATTTCCTCAAAGTGTCGGCCGAAGGGCTGGATCGGGAATATGGCAGCCTCGGGATCCACTTCGACGAATGGAAAGGCGAATCCGACGCCGATCCGCTGATCCCGGGCATTATCGAAGATCTGAAACAGCGCGGCTTTGCGCGCATGGACGAAGGCGCGCTGATTGTCGATGTGGCAGAGCCGTCCGACACGTCCGAAGTGCCGCCGCTGATCCTCATGAAGTCGGACGGCGCGGTGAATTACGCGACCACCGATATTGCTACCATCGTGCAGCGGGTGAAGGAACACGATCCCGACCTGATCCTCTATGTCGTGGATCAGCGGCAGCATCTGCATTTCCTGCAGGTGTTTCGCGCCGCGAAAAAGGCCGGACTGGCCGGGCATGCCGCGCTCGAACATATCGGTTTCGGCACGCTGAACGGCAAGGACGGTAAGCCGTTCAAGACCCGCGCGGGCGGCGTGATGAAGCTGTACGACCTGATTTCGATGGCGACGGATGAGGCGCAGAAGCGTCTCGCCGAGGCCGGGCTTGCAGCCGATTATCCGGAAAACGAGCGGTCGCAGATTGCGCAGGCGGTGGGGATTGCCGCGATCAAATTCGCCGATCTCTCCAACAACCGGGTTTCGAGCTATGTGTTCGATCTCGAACGCTTCACGAAGTTCGAAGGCAAGACCGGGCCCTATCTGCAGTATGCGGCGGTACGGATCAAATCGATTCTGCGCAAGGCGCGCGACGAGGGGCACTCATCCGCGCCGCCGGTGATCCGGTCGGAAGAAGAGCGCGCGCTGGCGCTGCAGATGTTGACCATGCCGGAGGCGCTGGAATCCGCCGAAGCAAAGCGCACGCCGAACCTGATCTGCGATTTTGTCTTTCGCCTCGCACAGAATTTCAGCCGCTTCTACACCGAGCATCACATCCTGTCGGAGACGGATGAAGCGTTGCGCGGCGCGCGGCTGGGTTTGTGCGAGTTGACGCTGGCTGAAACCGAGCGGCTGCTCGGCATTCTCGGCATTACGGTGCCGGAGCGGATGTAAACCGCTGTTTGTTGCCTCGTCCTCCCCCCCCTTCCGCCGGTCCGACGCCCCGCTTCGCGAGGCTACCGGCACCTTCCCCCGCAAGGGGGAAGGTGAACGAAAAATTCATTAGCTACGCGCGTAATCACGCAGCATTGGCGGCGGCTTCGGGCTGCGGAAGATGCGCCAGTAGATTTCCGCTCAGACACATGATGACGCCTGCGACCATGTTCATCTGCCATTGCAGGTGCTCGAAGAACGTCGACAGGATCAGCGCCACGACCGGAATCACAATCGAAGCGTAACTGGCGCGATAGGGACCGACGCGGCTTTGGAGAGTCAGATAGGCCGCAAATGCGATCACCGATCCGAAAAATGTGAGATAGCCGAGTGAGGCGAGGTAGCCGGCGGACCGGTCAAAAGTGAAGCTCTGCCCGGTGGCGGCGGCAAACAGGGCCGCAGAGATGGCGCCGTAGAGCATTGCCCATCCCATGCCGGCGAATACTGGTATTCCATTGCGCTCGTTGCGGGATGCTGCCAATGCGCCGGCCGCGGACAACATTGACCCGAGCAATCCCAGTTCCAGTCCCAGCGGGCTGCCGCGTCCCTGCAAGAGCGCGAGAATCTCGGGCCAGAACACCAGCGCGAGGCCGCCGATGCCGAGCAGCGCCGCCGCCGAGGCCATTGCCGAAATCGGGGTGCCGAACAACAGCCGTGATCCCAGCAGCGTCCAGATCACGATCAACGAATAGATCAGGGCCATCAGGCCGGAAGTGATGAATTGCTCGCCGGCATAAACGCAGAGATAGCTGAGGCCAAATAGCGGTAGGCCCGCCAATGCAATCGAGAAATGCTGGCGCAGCGAAAACCGCAATCTGTTCCGCCGCGCCCAGGCGATTAGAAGCGTGATGGCGGCCGCAATCGCAAAGCGCCACACCACGGAAACGACCGGCGCGACAGTGCCGAGCTCGAATTTGATCGCCAGCCATGTCGAGCCCCAGATGGCGACGGCGAGGGCGTAAAGAACTGCGTTGGTCATGCAGGGTGAATAGCAGCCCCGACCTGTGCGGCATAGCCGCACTGGCGAATCAAAAAAGCTATGTGCGCGGCGGTGTCCGAAGGATTTCTTCGCGCCGCAGACGCGGCGCGGATGCCCGCACGCGGCGCATCGCGCCGCGGCAGAATCAAAAATGAGGCGCGCAAGGCGCGCCGGGCCTTACCTCGGATCGCTTCGCGATCTTCGCCGGGAATGACACTGATTTTTATGCCGAAGACAGCTGAATTTTGTAGGTGGCTTCGGTGCGTTGGCGGACGTCGGATTCGGTAACTCCGGGCGCGAGCGCGGTCAATGTCAGGCCAGTATCGCGAAACTCGAATTCCGCCAGATCGGTGATGATCTTGTTCACCACCTTCTCGCCGGTGAGTGGCAGCGTGCATTTCTTCACCAGCTTGGCCTCGTTCTTCGCGGTGTGCTCCATCAGCACCAGCACGCGTTTGGCGCCGGCAACCAGATCCATGGCGCCGCCCATGCCCTTGATCATCTTCCCCGGCACCATCCAATTGGCGATATCGCCGGTTTCAGAGATCTGCATCGCGCCGAGAATCGCGAGATCAATGTGCCCGCCGCGGATCATCGCGAACGAGGTCGCGCTGTCGAAATAGCTGGAATAGGGCAGCTCGGTGACCGTCTGCTTGCCGGCATTGATGAGGTCGGGATCGATTTCGTTCTCGGTCGGAAAGGGCCCGATGCCGAGCATGCCGTTCTCGCTGTGCAGCACGATGCGCATGCCTTGCGGAATGTAATTCGCCACCAGTGTCGGAATGCCGATGCCGAGATTGACGTAGAATCCTTCCTTGAGCTCTTTGGCGGCGCGTTCGGCCATCTGTTCGCGGGTCCAGGGCATGTCAGGCCACCTTCCGCATGGTGCGCTGTTCGATGCGCTTTTCGAAATTGCGCCCCTCGAAAATCCGCTGCACAAAGATGCCGGGCGTGCCGACCACGTCCGGATCGATTTTGCCGATCGGCAGCAATTGTTCGACTTCGGCGACCGTGACCTTGCCGCACATCGCCGCCACGGGATTAAAATTCCGCGCCGTCTTGCGGTAAATCAGATTGCCTTCTTCATCCCCTTTCCACGCCTTGACGATCGCGAGGTCGCAGACGATGCCGCGCTCCAGCACATATTTATGCCCATCGAATTCGCGCACTTCCTTGCCATGTTCGGCCAATGTGCCAACGCCAGTCCGGGTATAGAAGCCGGCGATTCCAGCGCCGCCGGCGCGCATCCGTTCGGCCAGCGTGCCCTGCGGCGTGAATTCGACTTCGAGTTTTCCCGCGAGATACAGCTCGGCAAACAATTTGTTCTCGCCGACATAGGACGAGATCATTTTTCTGATCTGGCCTTTTTCCATCAACTTGCCGAGGCCAAAGCCATCGACGCCCGCATTGTTGCTGACCAGGGTGAGGCCGGTGACGCCGGAACTCTGGATGGCTTCAATGCAATGTTCGGGTATGCCGCAGAGGCCGAAGCCACCGGCGGCAATGGTCATGCCGTCGCGCAGCAGACCTGCGAGGGCGTCGGATGCGGAGCGATAGGTTTTGGACATGAGAAATACACTCCCTGGCGGGTCTGGTGCCGGCCAATATCAGTTTCTTTAACGCGTAATGGCAGGAATTTTGGGCTTAAGAACGTCCAAGTTCCCATAATCGGCGTTTTGTTCCGGGGAATGGCTGTTGCACGCTGCTTTTCGTATGTTTCAGTTCTCGATTCCCCGGTTCCGCAGGCTGTTCCCGAACAATGGCTGAATCCGGTTCCGCTCTGAAGAGAACGCCGCTGCATGAGCTGCATGTGTCGCTCGGCGCGCGGATGGTGCCGTTTGCCGGCTACGAAATGCCGGTGCAATACCGTGCGGGAATCCTGAACGAGCATCTGCACACACGGAAAGCGGCCGGGTTGTTTGATGTTTCCCATATGGGACAGGCTTTTCTGCATGGTTCCGATCCGGCGCGCTCGCTGGAACTGGTGACGCCGGCGGATGTTGCGGGTTTGCGCGACGGGCAGATGCGCTACGGGTTGCTGCTCAACAGCGACGGCGGAATCCGGGATGATTTTATGGTCGCGCGCCTCATGGGGCGCAAATGGCTCTATCTGATCGTGAATGCGGCCGCCAAAGACAGCGACTTCGTATTCATCGCTGGACACCTGAATGGCGCTATCACCATCGAGCCGCAAGCGGACCGGGCGCTGCTGGCGCTGCAGGGGCCGCAGGCGGAAAGCGTGCTGGCGCGGCACGCGCAAGGCGCGGCGGCACTGACATTCCTGAAAGTTGCGGAAATGACGGTGGCCGGCGCGCCTGCGATTATCAGCCGTTCCGGCTATACCGGCGAGGATGGGTTTGAGATTTCGCTTGCCGCGGGCGATGCGGAACATGTCGCGCGGAAATTGCTGGCCGAGCCGGAAGTGCTGCCGATTGGGCTGGGCGCGCGCGACACGCTGCGGCTGGAAGCGGGCCTCTGTTTGTACGGACATGACATTGACGAGACCACGAGCCCGATCGAGGCGGACCTTGCCTGGACCATCGGCAAGCGCCGCAAACTGGCGCGCGATTTTCCGGCTGCGGAGCGCATCATGGGCGAACTCATGAATGGTGCTCGCCGCAAGCGTGTGGGTCTGGTGCTGAAAGACAAGACCCCGGCGCGCGAAGGCGCCGAATTGGTGGATGGCGCGGGCGCGGGAGTGGGGCGGGTGACCAGTGGCGGATTCGGCCCGAGCGCGGGCGGGCCCATCGCAATGGGCTATGTTGCTGCGGACCATGCCGGTGACGGGACGGAACTCGCGGCGATGGTGCGCGGTCAGGCGCGGGCGGCAGTGGTATCGCCGCTGCCCTTTGTGCCACATCATTATGTGAGAAAGAGCGGGTGACATGGCCGAACTGCGGTTTACGGAGAGTCACGAATGGATCAAAGCCGAGAACGGCATCGCCAGCGTCGGCATCACGCGCTATGCCGCCGATCAGCTCGGCGACATTGTCCATGTCGAGCTGCCGCAGACGGGCAAGAAGCTGGATGCCGGCGGTGAAGCCGCGGTGGTGGAAAGCGTGAAGGCGGCGAGCGAAATCTACACGCCGCTGGCGGGCGAGGTGACTGAGGCCAATCGCGACCTGGAAAACGATCTCGGCCGGATCAATTCCGATCCCGAACAGGCCTGGTTCTTTCGCATAAAAATGACCGACGCGGCGCAATTCAACCGGCTGATGACGCGGCAGCAATATGACAATTATCTGAAGGGTTTGTGATGCGGTATCTTCCGCTCACGGATGAAGACCGGCGCGAGATGCTGGGCCGGATCGGGGCTGCAGAGATTGCCGATCTGTTCCGCGATGTGCCGGGATCCGTACGCGATCCGGAATTCGATTTGCCGCCGCATCAGGGCGAAGCGGAAGTCGAGCGTATTCTCACCCGCTTTGCGGCGCAGAACACGAGCGCAGCGCAATGCGCATTTTTTTGTGGCGCGGGAGCGTACCGGCATCACATTCCGGCTTCGGTCGATTACCTGATCCAGCGCTCGGAATTCCTCACGTCCTATACCCCGTATCAGCCGGAGATCGCCCAGGGCACGCTACAGACTCTGTTCGAATTCCAAACCCAGGTGGCATTGCTGACGGCGATGCCGGTGGCGAATGCCTCGATGTATGACGGTTCGACCGGCGCCGCCGAAGCGGTGCTGATGGCGCATCGTGTGACTGGGCGCGACCGCGCGGTGTTGTCCGGCAATCTGCATCCGCATTATGCCGAGACGATCCGCACCATGGCGGGACTTGCGGGCGAGATTGTCACCGCGCCGGTGTCGCCCGGCAAGACCGAAGACCTGGCGGCACTGATCGACGAGAAGACCGCATGCGTCGTGGTGCAGAATCCGGACGTGTTCGGAACGGTACGCGATCTCACGCCGCTGGCGGAAGCCGCCCATGCCAAAGGCGCGCTGCTGGTCGCCGTGTTCACCGAGGCCGTATCGCTGGGGCTGATCCGGCCGCCGGGCGCGATGGGCGCCGATATTGTCGTGGGCGAGGGGCAGTCGCTCGGCAACGCGCTGAGTTTTGGCGGACCCTATGTCGGCCTGTTTGCCACCAGGCAGGAATATCTGCGGCAGATGCCGGGGCGGCTCGCCGGCCAGACGGTGGATGCGAATGGGCGGCGCGGCTTTGTGCTGACGCTGTCGGCGCGCGAACAGCACATTCGCCGCGAAAAGGCGACCAGCAATATCTGCACCAATTCCGGTCTGTGCGCGCTGGCGTTCACGATCCATCTGACGCTGCTCGGCGATATCGGCTTGCGCAAGCTCGCGCGGCTGAATCATGCGCGCGCAACGGCACTGGCGGACCGGCTCGCGGCGATTCCCGGCGTCGAACTGGTGGCGCCGGCGTTTTTCAACGAGTTCACATTGCGTCTGCCGAAGCCCGCGGCGGAGGTGGTGGATGCGCTGCTGGAATCGAATGTGATGGGCGGTGTACCGGCATCGCGCCTTTATGACGGCGCCCTGGAATGTGAATCGCTGTTGATCGTCGCCGCGACCGAGACCAATACGGAGCACGACATCAACCGCTATGCGCGCGAACTCGCAACGGTGCTGGCGCCATGAACATCCATGACCTGCCCAACAGCGGTGGTGGCGTGAGTAATCCGGCCGGCGGCACATATTCCGGCGATCATGCACTCGTGCATGAGGAGCCGCTGATTTTCGAGCGCGGCCGAACGGCGGTCTGCGGCGTCGATATTCCCGATGTCGAATTGGCTGCGGATCATCTCGGCGGGTTGGAACGCACGGATGAGATCGGCCTTCCCGGCCTGTCGGAGCCGGAAGCGGTGCGCCATTATGTGCGGCTGTCGCAGATGAACGCGGCGATCGATACCGGCTTTTATCCGCTGGGTTCGTGCACCATGAAGCACAATCCGCGTCTCGGCGAAAAGCTGGCGCGGCTCACAGGCTTTGCGGACATCCATCCGCTGCAGCCGCAAAAGACAGTGCGGGGCGCGCTGGTGCTGATTGACGAGCTGGCGCACTGGCTGAAAGAACTGACCGGTATGCCGGCGGTGAGCATGACGCCCAAGGCCGGCGCGCATGGCGAATTGTGTGGGCTGATTGCAATCCGCGCCGCGCTGGATGCGCGCGGCGACAAGCGGCGCATCGTTCTGGTGCCGGAATCAGCGCATGGCACGAATCCGGCGACCGCGGCGCTGTGCGGCTTCACCGTCAAAACCATCCGCGCGACGGAGGAGGGGCGCGTCGATCTCGCTGCCCTGAAGCAGGCCGCGTCATCCGAAGTCGCGGGGCTGATGCTGACCAATCCCAATACTAGCGGATTGTTCGAGCGCGACATGGTGGCGATTGCGGAAGCGCTGCATGCCGTGGGCGCTTACTTTTACTGCGACGGGGCCAATTTCAACGCCATCATGGGCCGCGTGAAGCCGGGCGATCTCGGCGTCGACGCGATGCATATCAACCTGCACAAGACCTTCTCGACACCGCATGGCGGCGGCGGGCCGGGAGCAGGGCCGGTGGTGTTCTCGGAGCGGCTGGCGCCATTCGCGCCGCTGCCCCTGGTGATCCATGACGGAGATGGATTGCGGCTGGTGGAGCACAGGGGCGACGCGCCGGACGCAAAGCCGCTGGGCCGCATGTCGGCCTTTCATGGCCAGATGGGAATGTTCGTGCGCGCGCTCGCCTATATGCTGTCGCATGGCAAGGATGGGCTGAAACAGGCTTCGGGCGACGCCGTATTATCGGCGAATTACATCCTTGCATCGCTGAAGGATGTCGTCAGCGCGCCCTATGAAGGGCCGTGCATGCATGAGGCGCTGTTCGATGACGAATTCCTCAAGGGCAGCGGCGTCACCACACTGGATATCGCCAAGCGTCTGATCGACGAAGGCTTCCATCCGATGACGGTGTATTTCCCGCTGACGGTGCATGGCGCGATGCTGGTCGAGCCGACCGAGAGCGAATCCAGGCGCACGCTGGACCGCTTCATTGCGGTGATGCGGGCGTTTGCGGCCGAAGCGAAAGCCGGGAATGCCGAGGCCTTCCGGCAGGCGCCGGTATTTGCGCCGCGACGGCGGCTGGATGAAACCGCGGCGGCACGGAAGCCGGTTTTGCGGTGGACGGCGAAGGAGTGACCGAGTCCGAGGGCTGACGCTCGGGCTCACCAAGAGGAGTGTTGCAGCCGCGCTGGATGGCATCGATGCTATCCACATCGCCCGTGGAGAATGTGCGAGCTTTCACACCCACCCGAAATTTGCTGCGCAAATTTCGACCTCCCACAAGGCGGAGGTTAAAATCTGTGCGCGTGCCCGGCTTGGTTAGCGCAGGGTGGAGTTGATTTTTTCGAGGGCGGAGGAGCCGGGGCACAGCTCTTTGGCATTGAGCGTGTTGAGCGGCACATCGACCGTGTTCAGCGCCTGATGCATGTCGCGCGGTGACTCGTCCATATAAATCAGCCCGGTCACCAACTCGCCTGCGCTGTCGCGCTGCTGCAAATAGGTCAGCGCGGCGATGCGATCATGCGGGTCGTAATCGGCGTGCAGTTTCGCCAGCCGCAGCTTCGATCCGTCATGCAACGTCACGTCGGTCGTCGTACCGGGTTCGTAATCGACGGTGATCGGTTCGCGCGGGTCCATGAAATCGAGCCGGTTCACAGCTTCATTGTGCGCGCGCACGAATTCGAAGCTCTTGGTCGAACCCGGATGATTGTTGAAGGCGACACATGGGCTGATCACGTCGATGAAGGCCGGGCCGTTGTGGCTCAAACCGGCCATGATGAGCGGCACCAACTGCTTCTTGTCGCCGGAAAAGCTGCGCGCGACGAAAGTGGCGCCGATCATCAGCGCGAGGCCAACGAGGTCGAGCGCCGCGTCGTTGTTGATGCCGCCGGACTTGCTCTTTGAGCCGCGGTCCGCGGTGGCCGAGAACTGGCCCTTGGTCAGCCCGTACACCCCATTGTTTTCCGTGATGTAGAGCATGTTCACGCCGCGGCGAACGCAGTGCATGAACTGGCCGAGCCCAATCGAGGCGGAATCGCCGTCGCCCGATACGCCGAGATAGATCAGTTCCTTGTTGGCGAGATTGGCGCCGGTGAGCACCGAAGGCATGCGTCCGTGCACGGAATTGAAGCCGTGGCTCTGGCCGAGAAAATAGTCCGGCGTCTTGGACGAGCAGCCGATGCCGGACAGCTTGGCCAGACGGTGCGGTTCGATATTGAGCTCAAAGCAGGCCTGGATGACCGAGGCGCTGATCGAGTCATGGCCGCATCCGGCGCAGAGCGTCGAAATCGAGCCTTCGTAATCGCGATGGGTAAAGCCGAGCGCGTTTTTCGGCAGGCCGGGGTGGTGGAATTTCGGTTTGGCGAGATAGGTCATTCGGCGGCCTCTTTGGCGCGCAGGTGCAGGCGCTCGGAAATTGCGGAGATGATGAAGCGGGCGGTCACCGGCGTGCCGTCATAATGCAGCACCGAAATCAGCCGCGCCGGATCGACGGCGCATTCATTGACGAGAAGACTGCGCAACTGCGCATCGCGGTTCTGTTCGACCACGAATACCTGGTCATGTGAGGTGATGAAATCGACCACTTCATCGCTGAACGGGAAGGCGCGAATGCGCAAAGTGTCGAGATGGGTTCCGGCCTTGTCGAGCGATGCCATGGCTTCGGCCATGGGCGCCGATGTCGAACCGAAATAAATCACGCCGTGCCGCGCAGCCTCCCGCGCGCGTTTCAGCACCGGCGCCGGCACCACGCTTTTCGCGGTTTCGAATTTGCGCAACAGGCGCTGCATATTGTCGACATAGACCGACCCCTCTTCGCTGTATTTCGCGAATCGGTCGCGCGAAGTACCGCGGGTGAAATAGGCGCCCTTGGTCGGATGCGTGCCGGGCAGCGTGCGATAGGGAATCGCATCGCCGTCGACGTCGAGATAGCGGCCGAAAGTCTTGCCGGCCTCAAGTTCTTCGGCGGTCATGATCTTGCCGCGGTCATAGGCGCGCGCGTCATCCCATGCCAGCGGCTCGCACAGCCAGTCATTCATGCCGATATCGAGGTCTTCCATGACGAAGATCGGCGTCTGCAGCCGTTCCGCCAGATCGAATGACATCGCCGCCATTTCAAACAACTCGCGCGGATCCTGCGGAAACAGCATCACATGCTTGGTGTCGCCATGGCTGGCATAGGCGCAGAGCAGGAGATCGGCCTGCTGGGTGCGTGTCGGCATGCCGGTCGATGGACCGCCGCGCTGGACGTCGAAAATCACCGCAGGGATTTCGGCAAAATAGGCGAGGCCGAAAAATTCCTGCATCAGCGATATTCCGGGGCCGGAAGTCGCGGTGAAGGAGCGCGCGCCGTTCCAGCCGGCGCCAATGACAACGCCGATGGCGGCGATCTCATCTTCGGCCTGCACGATGGCGAAGCGGTTCTTCTTCGTCTCCGGATCGACGCGGAGTTTGCGGCACCATTTCGAGAAGGCTTCGGCGAGCGAAGTCGAAGGCGTGATCGGATACCAGGCGGCAACCGTCGCGCCGCCATAGACGCAGCCGAGCGCCGCCGCATCATTGCCGCCAATCAGGATTTTGTTTCCGACCGCATCCGACTTCGCAACTTTCAGACCGCACAGTCCGGCAAGATGCTCTTTGGCATATTCGTAGCCCATCGACAGGGCCTTAATGTTGGAATCGAGCAGCGCCTGCTTGGAGCCATATTGCTGTCGGATCAGTTGTTCGACCGTCGCCTTTTCGATGTCGAGGATGGCGGAGAGCGCACCGACATAGATGATGTTCTTGAACAGCTGGCGCTGACGCGGGTCGGTGTAGGTGCGATTGACGATTTCCGTCAGTGGCATGCCGATAACGTTCACGTCGCTGCGGAATTTCGATTCCGGCATCGGCTTGGAGGAATCGTAGAACAGATAGCCGCCGGGATCGATCGAGGCGACGTCCTTGTCCCAGGTCTGCGGGTTCATTGCGATCATCAGATCGCAACCGCCACGCCGGCCAATCCAGCCTGCCGCCGAGACGCGCACTTCGAACCAGGTGGGTAGGCCCTGGATGTTGGACGGGAAAATGTTGCGCGTGGCGATCGGCACGCCCATGCGCATGATCGCCTTGGCGAACAATTCGTTCGCCGATGCCGAACCAGAGCCGTTCACATTGGCAAATTTGACGACGAAGTCGTTGACCGCGCGGATCGGTTTAGACATGGCAGCCGACCTGCGGGCTGTCGAAGAGGAATTTCTGCATGTCCCAGGCGCCGGTCGGGCAGCGTTCGGCGCAGAGCCCGCAATGCAGGCAGACGTCTTCGTCTTTCACCATCACGCGACCGGTCTGCAGCCGGGTGGAGATGTAGAGATCCTGGGTGTCGGGGTGCAGCGGCGGAGCGGTCAGCCGCTGGTGCAATTCCTTCGCCGGCCCATTGTCCGTGAAGGTGATGCAGTCCATCGGGCAGATATCGACGCAGGCGTCGCATTCGATGCATTTCGGCGCCTCGAAGACCGTCTGCACATCGCAATTCAGGCAACGTTCGGCTTCGAGGAATGCCTGCTTCACGTCGAACCCGAGTTCGACTTCCTTGCGCACATCCTTCAGCGTCACTTCCGGTGGTGCGTGCGGGACCTTGTAACGCTTGTCGAGCGAGATTGCGTTGTCATAGCTCCATTCGTGAATGCCCATTTTCTGGCTGGACAGATTCACGTGCGGCGGCGGGCGGACATTGACATCCTGGCCGGTGCACAAAAGGTCAATCGAGATTGCCGCGTCGTGGCCATGCGCGACCGCCCAGATAATGTTCTTGGGCCCGAAGGCGGCATCGCCACCGAAGAAGATCTTCGGATGCGTCGATTGCATGGTGATGCTGCTGACCTTGGGCATGTCCCAGCGATCGAATTCGATGCCGAGATCGCGTTCGATCCAGGGGAAGGCATTTTCCTGTCCGACCGCGACCAGCACATCGTCGCATTCCATATGGATGTCCGGTTCGCCGGCATTGACCAATTTACGGCGGCCCTTGGCGTCGTATTCGGCGCGGACTTTTTCGAACAGCACGCCGGTCAGCCGGCCATTGTCGTGGGTGAATTCCTTCGGCACCAGGAAATTGAAGATCGGGATGCCTTCACTCATCGCGTCATCTTTTTCCCAGGGCGACGCTTTCATTTCCTCGAAACCCGAGCGCACCACGACTTTGACATCGTCGCCGCCGAGACGCCGTGACGTGCGGCAGCAATCCATCGCGGTGTTGCCGCCGCCGAGGACGATGACGCGCTTGCCGATACTGTTGATGTGGCCGAACGAAACGCTCGACAGCCAGTCGATGCCGATATGGATATTCGTGGCGGCTTCCTTGCGTCCGGGAATATCGAGTTCGCGCCCGCGCGGCGCGCCGCAACCGACAAAGATCGCGTCATAGCCTTCGTTGAGGATGGCTTTTAGCGAACTGACGCGCTCGCCGAGACGCAATTCCGGCTGCAGGTCGAGGATGTAATTGACCTCTTCGTCGAGCACGGTTTCGGGCAGGCGGAATTTCGGGATTTGCGTGCGCATCATCCCGCCGGCCGATGGATCCTGGTCGTAGAGCACGCAGGTGTAACCGAGCGGCAGCAGGTCGCGCGCGACGGTGAGCGACGCGGGCCCGGCGCCGATGAGAGCGATGCGTTTGCCGTTGCGCTGCTTCGCGGCGGCCGGCAAGCGATCGCGGATATCGTTCTTATTGTAGGCAGCGACGCGCTTGAGGCGGCAGATCGCCACCGGCTGTGCCGTCTTTGCGCCTTCCTCCACGCGCCCGCGGCGGCAGGCCGGTTCGCAGGGCCTGTCACATGTGCGCCCGAGAATTCCGGGAAACACATTGGAGTGCCAGTTGATCATATAGGCGTCGGCGTAACGCCCCGACGCAATCAGCCGGATATATTCCGGGACCGGAGTATGCGCCGGGCATGCCCACTGGCAGTCGACCACTTTGTGGAAGTAGTTCGGATCGGAAATGTTGGTGGCGGGAAGTCCCGGCACCGTCGGCCGGATAGAGGGATCAAGCACGCCCGTATTCTGTGCAGTTGCCGTATTACCGTCCATATCCGTGACCGTTTGTTCCCCCACCGCACGCGTAGACGCGCGCTTCAGCTCTGTCGTCGCACCATCCGGAAATGTTGAGAATGACCTGTCCGAAAGCGCGGTCTTCTTGCCCTATGCCAATACAAGAACTGTCCGCCCAAGCTTTCGATTCCCGTGATCCCAATTTACACCATCGGACCACGGTAACGGAAAATTTCTAGCAACCGGCAGTAGTAGATTTTCACAATGAAAACAAGGGGCGGCGGGAGTGTCCCACCGCCCCGAAGAGGCGGATTGATGAAGCGTTAATGGTTATCCCTGCCGGCGCGCCCAGTCGCGCATATCGCGGCGCGTCATGTTCAGTGCGAGCAGGTCGCCGCCGAAGCTGCGCAGACCCGCCGACGGTAAGGTGACTCTCGCCCCTCCTGGCGTCCTGACCCTGACGGTGCCATCGACACGGTTGACGCTGACAACCCGACCAAGGCGCTGTCCGCCCATTCCGATCACTTCGCGGCCGTGCAGCATGCCGGACGACATTCCGTTCAACAACACGGCGTTACTGCCGAGCCAGGGTTGATCCAGCTGGCTGCTGCAAGCCGCATAAGCCGGAGCAGAGAACGCGGTCGCGGTTGCGATCACAAGCGCAGAGATGAGTTTCGCAGTGGTTTTCATGAGTCCCACTCCTCAGACTTCATAGAAAAAACGCGGAAGGAGCGGACAAAAACAGAGACTGCGCCGCAGATTACCGAAAGCTTGATGGGATGACGCCCCGGGCTTGGTGATCCGGATACTCGTGCCATTCGCCAGCGGCGTCCAACAGGCGTGCTCCCGTGCCGGTGAGTTCAACTTCGCCCGCCGCAAGCTGGGCCTTGGCGAAGCCGCCGGGAATGTCGAGCACATAATGCGGCACGGCGAGGCCTGAAACGGCGCGGCGCAATTCGGCCATTAGCGCCCGGCCCTCGGCGATGCTGGTCCGGAAATGCGCCGTTCCGGGCGCGAGGTCCATGTGGTGCAGGTAATAGGGTTTGATTCGCGCTGCAACCAGGGCGCGCATCAGCGACGCAAGAGTCTCGACATCATCATTGATGCTTTTCAGCAGCACGCTTTGGCTGAGCACCGGAATTCCCGCATCGATGAATCTTGCGGTGGCGGCAATCGCTGCTGGAGCAAGCTCGCGCGGATGGTTGACGTGCAGCACGACATAGGTCGTTTTGGCGCCGCCGATGGCCCGCACCACAGCCGCGGTGATGCGTGCGGGATCGGCGACCGGCACGCGGCTGTGCCAGCGCACGACTTTGACATGCTCGATCGCGGCGAGGCGCTGCGTGATCTGTTCAAGCCGGCGCGGCGACAGCATCAGCGGATCGCCGCCGGTGACGATGACTTCCCAGATTTCCGGATGTTGCGCGATATAGGAAAGGGCGGCATCGAGTTCATCCGTGGTCAGCATCTGGCCGGCGCCGGGGCCGACCGTCTCGCGCCGGAAGCAGAAGCGGCAATAGACCGGGCAAACCAGCGTCGGTTTCAGCAGCACGCGATCGCGATAGCGATGCACGAGGCCTTTCAGCGGGCTGTGGCGTTCGTCGCCGATCGGATCGTTGCGCTCCTCCGGCTGCTGTTCGAGTTCGGATTCAGAGGGAAGGAATTGACGGGCAATCGGATCCTCCGGATCTGCCGGGTCGATCAGCTCCGCCATGGCGGGCGTAAGTGCGATGGCATATCGCGCCGCAACCATGTCGAGCGCCGCGAGCCGGTCGGGCGCGATCAATGCCGCATCCGCCAATTCGCGGACGGAAGTGAAAGCGGCTTTTGTCTCCGTTTCATCGGACATATCGGTCAGTCCACCGGAGGGGTCCACATCACGTGGCGGACATCGCCGCAGCCGGTTGCGAGCATTACCAGCCGGTCGAAGCCCAGCGCCACGCCCGATGCTTCCGGCATTTCGCTGAGCGCGGCGAGAAAATCTTCGTCCAACGGGTAAGTTTCGCCATAGCGGGTCTGCTTCACACGCATCTCTTCCTCGAAGCGCCGGCGCTGTTCATCAGCATCGGTCAATTCGCCAAAGCCATTGGCCAGTTCGACGCCGCAGACATAAAGCTCGAAGCGTTCGGAAAGTCGCGGATCATCGCCCGCGGGCCGCGCCAGTGCCGCTTCGCACCGGGGATAGCGGTCGAGGATTGTGGGCCGGCCGATTCCAAGCCGGGGTTCGATGCGCTCGGTCAGTACACGGCTGAAAACATCCGACCAACTCTCGTCAGCAGCGGTTTCGATTCCGGCGCGTGTTGCGCTCTGGACAAAGGTTTCGCGATCGGATGCGCCATCCGCGTCCAGACAGGACAGAAGGTCGATTCCCGCGTAGCGCGCGAATGCGTCCGCAACCGAGATGCGCTCCGGCCCGGCCGCGGCATCCGCTTCGCGCCCGCGGTAGCGGAAATACCGTTCGCCGGTGACTTGCACGGCGAGTTTCAGTATGCCCGCGCAGTCGCTGATCACGGAATCGTAGGTCTCGTGCGCCCGATACCATTCCAGCATGGTGAATTCCGGCACATTGATCGAACCGTGCTCGCGATTCCGGTAGACCTGCGAAAAAGTGAAGATTCGCTCTTCGCCGGCAGCCAGCAGCTTCTTGCAGGCAAACTCCGGAGAAGTATGAAGAAACAGGCGCCGGCAGGTGCCATCCGGGGCGATGCGGTCACAGGCGAAAGCGTGCAAATGGGCTTCGTTGCCGGGAGAAATTTGCAGCGCCGCGCATTCCACTTCGGTGAAGCCGGAATCCTCAAACCGGTCACGGATCGCCCGCCGGATTCGCGCCCGTGTTTCCAGCAGAGGCCGGCGCCCGGCATGCAGCTTCCTGTCCCACCAGGGGGATCGGGATATCATGCGCGGCGCGCCTTGGACGGAGCAAAAGCACCTGCTATGACGCGCGCCATTCCGGCCCGCGGCCCATAACAAAGAAGGACGATATTCGTGGTTTCAGTGATCGCCAGCAGCATACGCAAGGGCAATGTCGTTGAGAAGGACGGCAAGCTTTACGTTGTGATCCGGGCCGAAAATATCCATCCGGGTAAAGGCACGCCGGTCACCCATCTGGAAATGCGCCGCATCTCCGATGGGGTCAAGACCAATGAACGCTACAAGACGACCGACGCGGTCGAAAAGGCCTTCATCGACGAAGGCACCTATAACTACCTTTACCAGGATGGCGATTCCTTCGTGTTCATGGACCCGAAGTCCTATGAACAGATCCATGTGTCGAAAGATATTCTTGGTGACGCCGCCGCTTACCTGACCGAGAATATGGAAGTCAGCATGAGCCAGCATAACGGCGTCCCGATTTCGATCGAACTGCCGGCGCGGGTGACGCTGGAGGTGGTCGAGACGGAGCCCGTGGTGAAGGGCCAGACGGCTTCCTCGTCGTTCAAGCCGGCAGTGCTGTCGAACGGCGTGCGCACCATGGTGCCGCCGCATATCTCGGCCGGCACACGCGTCGTGGTGCAGACCGAAGATGGCGCATATCTCGAACGCGCCAAAGACTGAGCCTAAATCGCGATGAATTACCGGCACGCATATCATGCCGGCAATTTTGCCGATGTCGTCAAACACGCGGCGCTTGTCTCGGTCATTTCGCACCTGAAGAAGAAGGACAAGCCGTTCGCGGTCATCGACACGCATGCCGGACGTGGGGTCTATGACACGGCAAGCACCGAGGCGCAGAAGACCGGCGAGGCAGCGGATGGAATAGGGCGGTTGCTCGCGCTGCCATCGGTCCCCGGCATGGCGGCTCCCTATGTCGATATTGTCCGGTCATTCGGCGAAGGGCGCTATCCGGGTTCGCCGCTGATCGCCGCGCGCATGCTGCGCAGCAGTGACCGTCTGGTCGCAATCGAGTTTCACCCGGAGGAATATGAAGTCCTGAAAAGCGGGCTCGCGGGAGTCAGTAATGCACGCGCGCTGCATGCGGACGGCTATCGCGAGCTGCCACGGCTGCTGCCGCCGCCGGAGCGGCGCGCAGTTGTTCTGATCGATCCGCCCTATGAGCGCGAAGACGAATTCGCGCGCGCTGCGGAAGCCATGATTGCGGCGCACCGGCGCTTCGCCACCGGGATCTATCTGCTGTGGTATCCGGCGAAACTTCTGCCGCTGGTCTCAGCGACAGAAGGAGAATTGCTCAATGCGGGGATTCGTTCGGCGTTACGCATGGATATCGATGTTGGGGCACGACCGCAGACGCGGGGCGAGGGCAGGGGCCCGGCCATGACCGCAACCGGGCTGCTGGTGGTCAATCCGCCATTCGGGTTTCGCGAAGAGATGGAAGTTCTTTTGCCCTTCCTCAGTTCGATTCTCGCGCAAGGTCCCGGGGCATTTCATCGGATCACCACCCTGGCGGGTTAGTGACGCCGGTCACAGCGCGGCATTACAAATTGTCCACGCGGTTTTGAGCGTCTTGAAATCTGTCCCGTGTAAATCACTTCACACATGAAGATTGCTGGGGAAGCGCGTGGACGCTTTGTGCAAGGAGGGCACAATGGTCAACCGTACACTCATCTCGCTCGCAGCCGCGCTCAGTTGCGCTGCCACATCTCCTGTGATTGCCGCCGGAACAACGGCTACATCGAATCCGCAACCGGCGCTCGAGGTCGTTGGGAGCGGCAATATCGGCAAGCTCACCGTGAGTTCGCTCAGCTTTCACGACAACGGAACGCTGCCCGTCATGTACACCCAGAACGGCTATAACTGGTCACCGCCGATAAGCTGGACGGCAGGTCCGGAGGGGACGAAGTCCTATGTCGTGCTGGTGGAAGATACCGGCGTGAAACGGGCCGAGCCGGTTGTTCACTGGGTCATGTACGACATTCCGCCAGACACGACGGCGCTGCCCGAACGTCTCGGACGGAAAGCAAAACTGATCAGCCCGATGGGCGCGTTGCAGGGCAAGAACATCGCGCAGAAGATCGGTTATATCGGGCCGAAGCCGCCGGCAGGCGAAACGCACCCCTACCATTTCGAGGTGTTCGCGCTCGATCAGACCCTGAAACTCAATCCCGACACGACTGACCGCGACGCGGTCGTGAATGCCATGAAGGGTCATGTTCTTGCGGCCGGTGAGATCGTGGCAACCTACGCCGGCAAGGCGCCCGCACGGACCTGAGCCGCAAACACAAAAGCCCTGCCCGGGTGACCGGGCAGGGCTTTTTTTCATGAGCTGGCGATCTGGTTCAGCTATTGGCGGCGCGGTGCGCAGCGCGTTGTTTTTCGCGGAACTGCGTGCCGCCGTCATTGATGATCTTGCCGTGACCGCCGGCATCGAGCGACACGAAATCGCCTCCCGGCAACCCGCTCTTCATCGGGTGGATGGTCATCTTGATCTTGTCGCCGGGCTGCAGGGTCTTTGGAGTCCAGCCCAGATTCACCAGGATGGTCAGCGAACCCATCTCGACATTCCATTCCTGCTGTTTGCCGTTGGCGTCAGCCACTTCGAGACGAATCCAGCTATGCGGATTGGTCCACATGAACTGCTTCACCGTGCCTTCGATCGGGATGTTCTTGTCGACCGCGAACATTGCATAGCTGTGATGGGCTGAAGCCGGCATCGCGAGAGAAGCCGCAAATGCGAGGGCTGCACAAGGAACGAAGAATTTGCTGAGCATCACTGCACCTCCTGATGATATTAGAAGTCGTGCCTGGTGGCTTTGGGGATGGGGACGGCGCCGGGCACCGGGATCAGGCCATCGCCGGCTTCGGCGCAAATGTCTTCTTCCCAGTGGTCGTTGCGGTATTCGTATCCCTGTTCGAATTTGATCAAGCCTTCCCATGCCGATGTGAAGGTTCCGGGATCCTCGACATGGACGAGAACCTCAAATCGCTTGCCGCCATTGGTCAGCTTGAATCGCTCGATGACATGCAGCTGCTTTGTGTGCGGCGTGCGGAAGCGGTCGAGTGCACTCGTGCCGCCCTTGTCATCCAGTCCGATGGTGTCAACCACCAGTGTGTCGCCGTTCTCGTAATGGCCGACGGATTCTCCGTACCAGGAATATTGTGGGTTCTTGCTGTGTGGCACATTCAGGTAAACCCGCTGGATTTGCGCGTCGCGCTTCCACATCAGCAGCACTTCTTTCGGCGTCTGCACGATCTCCATCGGCTCGCCGGGGAAGAGCAGGATTCCGGGAACGCCGCCGGGATAGCAGCGTGATGCCGCATTGAACGGGATGATGCCGGAGATGACCTTCTGGTTGGCTTCATCCATGACTTTTTTGGCCCAGGGTTGGAGCAGCGGATTATCCGTTATCGCCACCGGGTCGGTGATTTTGGGCCGGTATTTGTTGGTTCCCTCGATCGGCCCGGGCAGCTTGCCGCCCGGGACAGGGAGATAGTTGGGCCCACCGGCCAGCACCCACATTTTTCGGCCCTGCATGAAATCAGGGGTGGCGTCGCTTTTCGCTGTGGCAGCGGTATCGGCAGCGTGCACGGGAACGGCTGGTGCGCCGGCAAAGGCCAGCGCCACCGCCAAACCGGCGGCGCTGTGCGCGAAAGCTGAAGAAAGGGTCATCGGGTGTTTTCCCTTGGGCGATTCAGTCATTGCGGGTGCACGCCTTTGACCTGAGAAATGTCGCGGTGCTTTTCGCCGCAATTCCAGTCCATGATCCTGAGATCGGGCCGCGCCTGATAGGTAAAGCGCGCCTGCCAGTCTTTGGTGAACACTTCCGGGTCGTGGATGGTCACGACGTCTTCCAGCGTTTTGCCGTCCGGTAGTTTCCGGATGCGTTCGGTGGTTCGCAACTGATCACTGTGCGGAGCGCCGGAATTATCCAGAAATGTCGTGTCGTTGTAGCCGGCGGTTTCGATCACCAGCGTGTCCCCTTCCCAGCGACCGGCGGAATGGCCGGCATAAAACGGAAGGACCGCGAGCTCCTTCTCCGGCGGCAGAGGTTTCTGCATATCGACGCGCCGGATCATGTGGTTGATCTCGAACAGCTGATACACTTCACCGCGTTCAGGGGCCTGAACAATCTCGAAGGGGTAGGGATCCTCAAGCGCGCGTGGCACGCCGTCGGGAAGGCAATAGCTGCGCGACCTGTCGTCCTCGTCGACCTTGGCGCCGGCGAACGCGGCCATGTTCTTTTTGTATTGGGCCAAGGCTTCCGGTTTGTAGGGCGGCATGCCGCCGCCGACAGGCTGGATTTGCGGGCTGTATGTTGTCGCCCAATAGACGCCGCTGATGTCGGGTGCGGGCGCGGCGGCGTGCGCCAGGTTCAGGGTTGCCGACAAAGGCCAAAGGGCAATAGCCGTCGCGACAGGCAACAGCATTTGCATGCGAAGATTTTTCATTTGCACTCTACACCTGAAATGAGCTGAACCGATCAATGACAGCGGCGAACAAATTCAACTGTCGGCGGCGGCGCGATGGGCGGCGCGTTCCTTCTGCCGCTTCTGCGAGCCTCCGTCATTCTTGTAATTGCCGTGACCGCCCGAATCGAGGCTGACGAAATCGCCTCCGGGCAGACCGCTCTTCATCGGATGGATGGTCATTTTGATCTTGTCGCCGGGCTGCAGGGTCTTGGGAGTCCAGCCCAGATTCACCAGGATGGTGAGCGAGCCCATTTCGACATTCCATTCCTGCTGTTTGCCGTTCTGGTCCATCACTTCGAGACGAATCCAGCTATGCGGATTGGTCCACATGAACTGCTTCACGGTGCCTTCGACGGGAATGTTCTTGTCGGTGGCAAACATTGCGTAGCTGTGATGGGCCAATGCCGGCGCCGTGATGGCCGCTGCGAGTAAAAGGGCCGCACCGGGAACCAAGAATTTGCTGAACGTCACTGCCGCCTCCCTGACCGGGTTGAAATTTACACCGGATATTCCGTGAAATTGCTACAGAAGGCGCTGGAGACTGACAAGCTGCATCCTGTAACACGATACAACCCTGACACAGTTTGGTCAGAACTGGGCTCGATCGACCTGCGGAAGCTGCGCAGGTCCGTCCATCAACTCTGATGTGCGTCTTTAACTATTACGGGCCAACCACCAGGACGCGGAATGTGCCCGGAACCTGTTTCGGCCGGGGCGCCGGCTGACCGGCGACAGCGGGAGGAGTCACGCGGTCGGCGGTGATCAGGAACAGCTTGTGCGATTTGGTGTCCAGCGTCATGGTCCGTGCGCCGGGTTCCGTCTTTACCGTATCGATGACGGCGTATTTATCCGGCGACTGTTCCTGAATGACGGTAATCGTCCCCTCGCCGTTGGACGTGAAGACCAGTTTTTTCTCGGCATCAAAAGCGGCCGCGTCGGTGCCGGTGCCGATCGGCAGGTTGGTGATGATTTTCCCGTTTGTGGAATCCATCACGACAAGCATGGGAGAATCCCCGCGGCAGCCGACAAACAGACGATTGTTCGCGGCGTCGATGGCCATGCTGGTCGGCTCTTTGCAGGGCGCAGTCGCCCAGGTTGCTTCCAGTTTCAAGTTTCGCGAATCGATTTTGGCGACCTGATCCTTTTCCTGCAGGTTGACGAAGATGTGGCCTTTACCATCGGCCGCGCCGGCTTCTGGCTTGCTGCCGAGTGCAACCTCTCCCGCCATTTTGGCATCGCGGAGGTCGATGGCCACCGCGCCCTTGATGCGATTGCTGAAGGTAAAGCCGCGCTTGGTCGCGGGATCATAGAGATAGCCGTCAGGGTTATCGCCGACTTTCACAGTGGCAAGCACCTTCAGCGTATTCAGGTCGAAAATGGAGACCGTTCCGTCATGCGCATTCGGGACGAAGCCGCGGCCGATATCTTCGGCGGCTGCTCCGCCGCGCACATCCATGCGCGCAAGGGTTTCGGGTTTGGAAAAGTCGACGTCCGGCGCGACGATTTTGCCGTCAACCTTGTAGGTATCGGCATTCAGGATTTCCAATTGCGGCCCGTGCGAGACGAGCACGTGCCGGTGCGTGCTGTCCATTCCGATATAGTCCCACGTCCAATCGCCCGGGATCGGGATGGATTTGATCAAATGATAACCGGAGGCGGCATGCGCGGCGAAACCGCTCAGCATCAGCGTGATAGCGCAAGCGATGACGGGAGACTTCTTCATGGGGTGCTCCGTTAAATCAGGAGAGTACGGGTCCTGGAGATTTCACTCCGAAGACCCGTACGGATCTCCTGTCAGCTGTGGACGTCGTTCTGCGGCAAATATTCGATGAACCCGATCAGGTTCGCCGAGTTGCCGCTGAAGAAGACCCGATTGGGATCGGTGGGATCAAGCTCGATCCGGCGTGGATCGCTCTGCGAGTCGGGCAGGGCAAATTCCATCCACGTATTTGTCTTCGGGTCGAAGCGGCCGATTTTGTCGACCTGCTGCTCACTCACCCACACGATATTGTTCTTCTTGTCTACGGTCACCGAATAGCATCCGGCATCTTTGGTGGGCGGCGTGAAGATCGTCATTTTTTTGGTCTTGTAATCGATCTTCAGAAGTTTGCCGGCTTCCCACAACCCGACCCAGATGTTGCCGTCGCCATCCGAATTCATCCGCCGCGGATAAATCGTTTCGCCCTGGTCCTTGATGGGAAGTTCTTCGATTTTGCCGGTTTTGAGATCGAGATGGCCAATGCGGTCAATCTTGTCTTCGGCAAACCATGGTGAACCATCGCCGGCCAGCGCGATGCCATAGGCACCGGAGCCATTGGTCGGTGCGCGATAGAAATTCCACTGTCCGGTTTTTGGATCCAGCGAATAGATGCCGTTGCGTTCGTCCGAGGCCCACACCATGCCGTTGGCATGATTCAGCGCCATGGCATTGCCGCCGGCGATATGTCCATCGGGGACGAAATAAGTGATGAACTTGCGGGTCTTGGTATCGAAGCTCAGCCAGCGCCGGTTGGGCGCATCGGAGGTCCACAACACGCCGTCGGGACCGATCTGCGGATTGCCAAGACGGCGGCGCGACGGTGGAGCGGCTCCGGTTGGCGCGTTGATCTCGGTAACATCGAGCGTATGCGGATCGAAACGGATCAGCTTTCCGCCCGCGAGGGCCTGTCCGCCACGTTTGGCCGCCCATGCGATGCCAGTCGGATCCACGGCGATGTCGTGCGGTTCGGCGAATTCGGGTTCGAGCCGGAAGGTGACCACGCGGTAATCGCGCGACTTGCCTTCAATGGCAGTGCGCGGCAAGCGGTTATTCGGATTGTAAGGCACCACGCTGGGAAAATTCTTCGCCAGATACGCGGTTATCGTCGTGGCCTCGGCGTCGGTGATATCCGGAACTTTCGCCGCGAGCATGTTCTGGCGCATTGACCAGATCGTATGTTCCCAATTCTTCGCGTCGGTCCGGGTCGCCACGATGCGAACCGAGTCATGGCAAATATTACACTTTGCCTCGACGAGCGCTTTGCCTGGACCCTCGGGCAATTTGATGTCCTGCGGTTTTGGAACCTGCGAAACCGGCAGTTGGTCGGGCCACGCGGCCGGAAGGGCCGGACCGCGTTTTTCCACCAGCGCAAGATTGACGTCCGCACTTGCTCCGGATGTGATGGCAACCGGAGCCGAAACTTTGCTTTCCATTTCGGGGCCGACGCCCTCAGCGGTGTATTTCCCTGCGGGGAGGTCCTTCGCCTCGAACCGCCCGGCATCCTTGCTGACCACCATGAATGTGAGACGGCGCTCGGCATTGCGCAGCTTCACAAACGCGCCGGCAACGGGTTTGCCGGCTGCGTCTTTGACGACGCCTTTGAGAACACCGGTATTTTCTGCAGCCGCGGCGGGCAGCACCAGCGACAGCGCGCAAACTGCGATTCCACCCTTCAGCCAATTTGTGAGCACCATCGTCACTACTCCTCTAAAGACGAACTCAGCGATCAAAAGTCGGATTTGCCGGCTCAGCCCGCCATGTGGACTGAACATCCAGACCTTCCCGAAGTCAGAAAAATCTTCCAACCGCTATTATACCAGTTTGCTTGCAGTCCGCGACCCGCTCAAGTAGTTCAGTCGGTCAGCGGAAAGGTGGCTGAGCGGTTGAAAGTGCTATTTTCGCGCGCCGAAGCCCCGGAAGCGCGTAGCGCTATCCGGGGAAAGCGAGTTAGAAAAACTGCCATCCCCGCGAAAGCGGGGACCCATGCGGAAAGGTGGCTGAGCGGTTGAAAGCACCGCACTCGAAATGCGGCGTACGGGTAACCGTACCGGGGGTTCGAATCCCCCCCTTTCCGCCACAAAGCCCTGATCAAAGCACACTAGCGGCGCTTGTCAGCCCGCCGTTTTGGCTGGATGGTCCACTTCGACGGCATCACTTCCACCGATTGGACGGTGCGTGCCGTTTTCCTTGCTTGTTCAGCATTGATCATTTCTTCCAACTGAGATGCGCGGTCCCGGTACTCGGCAGCGGCCTGAAACAGAATTTTCCTGGCATCATCTCGCGTCACCAAGTCCGCGATCCAGAGTAATTGCTGGGCGCGCTCACGGAATTCGGCGGCTTCGCCTTTCCTGTCATCCATTCACCACCGTCCTCCCTCAACTGTCCCATTACGACGGAAGTCCCATATTATGTATCTTGAACTCCGGCGGGTGCTTCACCAACTCCGCAGCTTGCCTCAGGCTGCTTTTCGTTCTCCCACATTAGCCGGTTCGGTTTCCTGTGCAATCAGGACGGTGGGTGCGCGCTCGCCGACTGGAATAATCCCGGGCGCCCAGCAATCCGGCTGCGTGAGAGCCAGTCTGTCGGCCGGTGGCGGCCATGCCACCAGGCGCGAGTTCTGATCGCGCGTCATCAGATTGCCCTAGCCTGTCAGCCGATCGCCGGCGGGTTTTTTTGCGCTTGCTCAAATGGCAACGATCGCGGTGGCTTTGGCTGCGCCGCGCAAGGAAGGTTCCGCTTCGAGGAGGAGCAGCAACGCTCCTGATTGCCAGCGGTGAATGCGGCGAAAAATAGAATTCACCGTCATCGGGAAACAGACAAAAACTCACGCGCGTTGAAGAAGCGAAGGTCCAATCTGAGGTTCCGCCGTGCTCCGCTTTGCCATTGCTGCACCACTATTTTTGGCTCTAGCCGTCACCGCCCCAATATGGGCCGCAGGCAAAGGGGCGAGCACGCACGGAGCACCTCCGGTGCCAGCGGCAACGCTGGCAGGCACGAATGGGCCAGCGACGAGCACGCAGGCGGCACCGGTAATCACGCAAGGAAAAACGGCAAGCACGGACGACACTGCGTGGGTACCGAATGTTGTGGATCCGAAGCAATGGATGGACGTGCAGAACCTTCTGTCGCGAGTCTCCTCTGTTGTTGGACGATTCAAATCCGATGCAAAAATGGCCGCGCTTATGCAGCAGGCCCGGGGAATTTTCATCGTCCCCGCTTTCGGCCACGGGAACTCGCCGTCAACCGGGCCATGGGGGTCTGCAGTCCTGATGGCGAACAATAATGGCCACTGGTCCAACGCGGTATTTTTCACACTTGGCGGTGGCTCGCTTGGACCTCACGTGATTGCCAATGGCGGATCGTTGATCCTGTTCATCATGAATGATCGCGCCATGGCGAAGTTCGAGAATGCGTCACCCTGGTCTCTCACTTCGCCCCCGGCGGCCAATTTGACACCGGCACCAACTTCGACATCGGGCGTAAATTCGCCACCGGTACCAAATTCGACGCCAGCCACAAATTCGGTACCGGGGACAAATTCGACAGCGACGATAAATCCGGCGCCGGCGGCGAATCCGGCGGTGCGGACAAATCCGGCACCGGGAACAAATATCGTCAACTATTCTGCGGCGACGCCGCAGGATCTGTCGGGGCATGGCGCGGATATCGTCGCGTGGTCGGCATCCGGCGGACCGAATTCCGATACCGCGGTCAGTGTGACGGACATTGCCGCGAACGCTGCCTGGAACGGCACGGTGTATGGGACGCCCGATTTGCGCAACATTCTGACAAATCGCGTGCCCTACATAAATCAGGACGTCATCAACCTGAGGCGTGAAATGCCGTCCACGACGAGCGCGGCGAATTCCACCACGCAAAACCGCCCATCAAAGCACGCCTGAGGCCGCCTGCACGTCGGCGGCGGTGATCACTACAGACCGAGCCCGGAGAGCCCGGGATGCTCGGCAGGGCGTGGCCCCGGCGGGCTCCAGTTGAAGAGTCGCTCAGCCGGCGTGATCGGTACATCGTTGATGCTGGCTTCGCGCCGCCGCATCAGCCCGGTCTCATCGAATTCCCATTGTTCATTGCCGCAGGACCGGAACCAGTTGTTCGAATCGTCGTGCCATTCGTATTGAAAGCGCACCGCGATCCGATTGTCGTGGAATGCCCACAATTCCTTGATCAGGCGGTAGTCCAACTCGCGCGCCCATTTGCGCCGCAGGAATTCCACGATCGCCGGGCGCCCATGAATGAATTCTGCCCGATTGCGCCAGCGGCTATCCTCTGTATAGGCGAGTGCGACGCGTTCGGGATCACGGCTGTTCCACGCATCTTCCGCCATCCGGATTTTTTGTTTCGCGGTCTCGAGCGTAAATGGCGGAAGAGGCGGGCGCATAGTCATGACTGGCCCTCGATAGCATCGGCGGTTGGAGTATAGACGTAAGTTGCGTGTATCCTACGCATTGGCCATTCCGCAACCTGCGAAACTAGAACGGTCTGCGATCAAAAGGAATCATCTCACGCGGAGCCCGCGGAGAACGCGGAGGTGTCCAGTGTCCGAGAAAGCATATCCTCTGCAGAGCACGTCACCAACATCTCTGCGACCTCTGTACGTCCGCGTGAAATTTTGTGTTCACTCTTGATCACAAACCACTCGGGATGCGCCGCTTGGGCGGCGCATCCCGTGGCACATCACTCGCCGGCTGAGCTGAACTCTTAGTGCCCGACGTTCAAAGTGCCCTGCATGCCGGGATGATATTTGCAGATGTAACGGATCACCCCGGCCCGGCGCATGGTGAAACTGATTTTTGCGCCTGGCTTCACATCGCCATCGAAACTTTGGTCCTGCGCTGTCACGGAATGTACCAGTATGTCCTGGTTATCCCATTCGACGGTATCGCCGATCCGGATTCCCGCGGGTGAGGCGCCAAACGCAAGATCATTGATGGTAATCTGGAACCTGTGCGCGGCCGGCGGCGGCGCGGCCGCCGACGTGGACAGCGCCAGGAGGGATACGGCCATGCCGTATTGCCATTTTGATGTGGGATTCATTTGGACGCGTGCATGCTCATGGCCAGGTGTTCGGCATGTTCCTGGTGCTGCTCGAACAGCTTCAGTCCGGTTTCCAGCAGCTGTTTCAGCTCCGGGTTTGACGCACCCGGAATCAAGGTTTTGGAAAGCGCGCCATTGACGGTCTTATGGTACGCGACTTCGTTTTCGACATAGGCCCGGTCGAATGCCGCGCCATCGAGATGATCGAGCTCCGAACGCTTTTTGTCGGCCGCGTCGGTCAGGGACGTGCTGACCGGATTGGCTTCCGGCGTGACGCCAAGCTTTTTGACCAGCGCCAGCGCCTTGTCATTGACGGCCGTGTGATCGCGGACCATCTCCTGGGCAAAGTCGCGCACCATAGTGTCATGTGATTTGGCGAGCGCGAGATTGCCGGCCTGGATATCGATCTGGCCTGCGGTGTAGGCGATATGGGCGATCTGCGCGTCGTTGAGCTTGTCTTCTTTCGCGCCGGCGGGCGTGACGGCGAGCGCCAGTGCCAGCACTACAGCAAGTCTTTGTATCATGGTGGTTGTCCTGCAATATTGGTTCGACAGCGATTGGATGGAGGCGCCCCGCGGCCGTTCCCGGGTTGGCAGCCAAAAAAACCGGGAACATTTTGCCGGCTGCAGCATCCAATCCCGTTTTGGAGCGCCCATGAACGCACAAGCCAAAGCCCTGGACTGCAGCGGCCTCGAGGAGGCCCAGCTTGTCGACCTCGCGCGTGGTGGCGACCGTGAAGCCTTTCGCGAGATTATGACCCGCTGCAATCAGCGGCTTTTCCGCGTCGCGCGCAGTGTGCTGCGCGATGCCGACGAAGCGGAGGACGCGTTGCAGGAGGCCTATACACGGGCATTTTCAAACTTTGCGAGTTTCCGCGGGGACTCCAGTCTGTTGACCTGGCTCACCGCCATTACGCTAAATGAGGCGCGCGGCCGGTTGCGGCGGCGCCGGCGCATGGTTGCGATTGACGCTGTGGAGGAGGCGCAGGTCAAAAGCGCCGAAATACTGATGTTCCCGTCACTGGCGCAATCAGGCGATCCGGAGCACGAGATGACCCGGTCGCAACTGCGCAAGCTGCTCGAGCATGCGGTCGATGAATTGCCCGAAACTTTCCGCCTGGTTTTCGTCCTGCGCGATATCGATGAATGCAGCATCGAGGAAACAGCCGTCGCGCTGGGCATCAAGTCCGAAACGGTAAGGACGCGTCACTTCCGGGCGAGAAAGCTGCTGCGCCAGGCACTCGACAAGAAACTCGCTGCTGCCGTAACGGAGCTTTTCCCGTTCCTTGGCGTGCGTTGTGCGCGAAGCACAGACGCCGTTCTTGAGCGGCTGGCGCCGCATTTCGGCTGGTCGGATCGGAAAATCGCCCGGGAAGGTTGACCTAGCCGACGGCCGCCTCTTCAGGCCGGCACGCAAAGGCGGTAGATTTGCGTCCATGAATTCGGCCCGCAACATGATCCGTGCGGCGATTCTGATCGCCGCGATGCCCGGAATCGGGCGGGCTGCGGAATCCGCGCCGATTCCGGATCTTTCGGGCGCATGGGCGCACACCTCGATCACCGGTTTCGAGCCTCTTGCCTCCGGGCCGACTTCTCTGAGGAATCTGCGCCGCCGCGGGATCACCAGCGACAATCGCCAGCTCGTCGGTGATTACCGCAATCCGATCCTGCAGCCCTGGGCCGCGGACGTCGTAAGGCAGCACGGCGACATTTCGTTATCCGGCGTGGGATATCCGACTCCGCGCAACCAGTGTTGGCCCGGCGGGATACCATTTGTCTTCACCACCACGGCCATACAGCTATTGCAGCGGCCGGATGAGATGACCTTTCTCTATTACGAAGATCACGAAGTTCGTCATGTGCGGATGAACCAGCATCATCCGGCACCCGTCACGCCATCCTGGTATGGAGATTCGGTTGGACATTTCGAAGGTGATACTCTGGTGGTCGACACGGTCGGCATCAAGGTCGGCCCTTACGCCATGCTCGACTGGTACGGTACACCGCACACACAAGCGCTCCACGTCGTCGAGCGCTATCGGCTGGTTGATTACCAGCAAGGCAAAGAAGGCCTCGAGCGGGACGCGAAAGAGAATTTCCAGGTGCAGTTGGACACCATCGATCCGAAATACCGGGGCAAGTTGCTGCAACTCTATTTCACCGTGGAAGATCCTGGAGTCTTCACCACTCCATGGAGCGCCACGATGACCTACCGGCCGCAGGTGACCGAATGGGAAGAAAGCATCTGCGCCGAGAATCCGCATAAATTCGGTACGGAGAAGGATGTCTCGGTGCCGGTGGCAGTTCGGCCCGATTTTTGAAATCGCGAAAATGCCAATGGTGCGATTGTCGATTGGGTCGCACGCAATCAGCTGTTGTTGTAAGATCGACCCATGTCCTTGGAAGCAGTGGCCGAAAGCGGTTGAGCAATGCCTCTCAAGCGGAGATTTTTTGTACTGACAGTCGTCGCGGTGGCCGCGGCAACGACGTCGGCATTTGGGCAGGCGACTTCAATCCCCGATCTGGCAGGCGTGTGGAATCACCCATCCTTCCCATGGTTCGAACCGCCGGCTTCGGGACAGGGGCCGATCACCAATCTCATGCGCTGGGCACAATCGACCGCGAATTCGGACGGCGGGCAGGCATTACCTCCCGGCGCGCCCGGGGTCAGCGATTACGATCAGCTTGTTGGTGATTACAAAAATCCGATCCTGCAGTCCTGGGCAGCAGATGTGGTGAAGCATTTCGGCGAGCTGTCACTCAAAGGTATTACCTATGACAACCCATCTAACCAGTGCTGGCCGTTTCCGCCGCCGTTCATTTTCAAACAGGCCCAACTCGCCCTGATCCAGAAGCCGGACGAGGTCATCATGATCTACAATGGCGATCATCTGCGCCGCGTCCGGCTCAACGCCAGTCACACCTCTCATCTGACTCCTTCCTGGTACGGAGATTCTATCGGTCACTATGAAGGCGATACGCTGGTGATCGACACTGTCGGGATCAGGACCGATCGTCCCTACGCCATGCAGGATCTTTTCGGCACGCCCTATACCAGCCGGCTGCACATGGTCGAGCGCTACCACCTGCGCAATTATGACGAGGTGAAGGGCGCGCTGGAGCGGAACCAAAAGGAGAACTGGCTGTTTCAGGGTGACGTCTGGTCCGGCCACAAGAACGGCAAATTCATGCAGGCCGACGTGACGGTCGAGGACGGCGGCGTATTCACCAGGCCCTATTCCGGAACTCTCACTTACGCTCCCAAGTCTGATCCAATTGGGGAAGCCGTGTGCGCCGAAAATCCGAACGAGTACTACAACAACAAACTTTCGGATCTCCCCACCGCCAGGGCACCGGATTTTTGAACAGGCAACAGGGGCAGCGGAAGCAGCCCCTGTCGTTCCGGCGGTGCAGCCAGCCCAGGCGGGCTTTACTAGTTCATCGACGCCGTACGTCCACGCCAGCCCATGTGCGTCGCATAAACATTGCCGCCCTGCATGCGCAGCCCGGATTCCGGCATGCTGATTGCCCGATCGCCGGGCATCTGCAATTCGACCATATGGCCGAGATCATTGACGGCCAGAATATACCCCACCTTGTCGCCGCCCATGCCGATAACCGGCTTGCCTTCCAACATGCTCGACGTCATGCCCCTTAGCGTCATCTGGTGCCACTCGGTGGGTGTGAATCCGGCGCTAACGGCATTCTGAATTTCGGTAACAGGCGGCATGACGTGCTGTGCCAGAGCGGGAAGGACCAAAATGCCGGCGACGGCCATGGCGGATAACAGTTTAGCTGTCATTTCCATCTTCCACTCTCCTGATCAATTCGCGTGAGGGACTATCCACCAGTCCGTGGAATTTGCATTGATGCAGGTCAAGAAGCTGTTCTGATGGCAGCACTGTCGCGGAAACAAAACGCGCTGTGAGTTATCGAATGTCTGAGCTGGCAGGGTGGAAATCATGGACCTGAAAACACCCGAACGAGACCATGACGATGACAAGCCGCTGGCCTCAGGCTACCCGGCCGAAAAAGCGCGTCAGGGCGAAATAATTCTGATACGCAAATGGCAGCGGATTGTGTTTATCGCCGGCCTCACAGCGATCGTCTTGCTTGCGATCGCATTGCCTTTTCTCTGGGCCCGGTAATCGGAGTCTGAGGTAGAGCGATCTGTGTCAAGCTTGCTCAAACTCACCCCTCACCCGGCGCGCTAGCCGCCTTCGCCAAGGTTTCGGCGGCCGAGTTTAGCACCTGCTCGCCCACCGTAGCTTTATGCGTAGGCGGGTGGCGCGACTTCGCCGCGCGGCGCGCCGCCCTCTCCCACAAGGGGAGAGGCGATTTTCGATTCAATTTGCAACCGACAATTCGAGCTGAACGGCTAAGGCTTGCTCTCGAGGCTTGCGAAGGGGCCCTCGCCGTATACGGCTTTGCCGCCAACCAATGTCAGCAGTGAGTGCAGTTCGCCGACTTTTTCTGTTGGTACGGTCATGTAGTCGTCAGACAGAACCGCGAGATCGGAGTATTTGCCTGGTTCCAGAGAACCGCGCTTGTCCTCATCGAAAGTGAACCAGGCGGCATTGATGGTGTACATTCGAAGCGCCTCTTCCCGGGACGGTGTTTCTTCCGGACCGCGCATCGGCGTGCCATCGATCATCTTCCCGTCCAGAAGCCAACGCAGTGAGACAAATGGATTGAAGGGCGAGACCTGGTCGGAGTCGGTGCCGGCAGCCACGTGCAGGCCCATGTTCAGCGCCGTCTTGATCGGCGGCGTGCGCTTGGATGCTTCCGGCCCGAGCACCTTCATCACGATCGGTCCGGCGTAAAGCAGCCGGTCCTGCACGGTCCATCCCATATTCAGCGCCTTCATCCGGCTGAGCGTCCGCTCCGAGGCATTTTCGATATGCGCGATTGCCCAGCGCAGCGGAGCAATGGGCGTCAGCTTGTTGATCGCCTCGAAGCAATCGAGAATCATCGAGGCAGCTTTGTCGCTCGCCGCATGCTGCTGCACATTCATGCCGTGTTCGGCTGCCCATTGTGCGACGGCGCAGAAATCCTGTCGGTCCTTGTCGGTTGGATTGAATGGCACGGCAACAGTCGATCCGTCATACATGCCCTGGGTGAGGGCCTCGCCGATACCGCGGAAACGCAGCATGTCGTCGCCGAAATTCATCGGCGTGAATGCCGTCATCGCTTTGACGCTGTCGAGTTCGTTCGGAAGACCCTCGGTGCCGATGTGGAAACTGACGCGCAGCGTCATCTGGTGTTTCTGCCAGAGCGTCTGAACCGCCCGGTAATGTTCGGGCAGCATGCCGCCGCCGGGAAAATCATTGATGGCGGTCAGGCCGAGACGGTTCATGTCACGGAAATAGAGTTTTGTGCCGGCGAGCTGCTGTTCGAAATCCGGTTGGGGAATCTTCGCGGTGAAAAAGTTGAACGTGCGGTTGACGCCCGTGAACACGCCGGTGAGATTGCCGGTTGCGTCCCTTTCCGCCTTCCCGCCCGGAATTTCAGTTTCGGGCGTCAGCTTCATCAGCTTCAACCCGGCCGGCGTGATCCACGCCGTATTGTACAGCCGTTGAACATAGACAGGCCGGTCGGGCGCTGCCGCGACCAGCTCGGCAATGGTTGGGCCGCGCTTTTCCTGAAACTGAAGCTCAGTCCATCCGCCACCAATCTTGATCCATGCACCGGGCGGCAGCTTTTGCGCAGCGTCATGGATCGCGCCGAGAGCCTTTGCGAGCGTGGGGATACCGGCCCAGCTCAGTTCGACCGAATGGGTGAGGCCGGCGCGAAGCGCATGGAGATGGGAGTCCATCAAGCCGGGAATCACCGTGCGGCCGCCGAGATCGACGATGTGCGTTTGGTTGTTGGCGTCGCGGCGAATCTCTGCATCCGATCCGGCAGCCAGTATCTTGCCGTCTTTGATCGCAATCGCCTGGACGATCGACGACCGGCCGTCGAGCGTGACAATCTTCCCATTGACCAGAATCGTGTCGGCAGGAGCGGATTGAGCATTGCCCTCCGCCGGCAGGGCACACGTAGCCAACAGCGCGATTACGGCCAAAGTTCTGATCATCGATCACCTCCGAAAGCATCGGCGAAACAGCCGAATTGAGGGTAATTTTAGCATGTGATCGATCACAATGGGCAAATCGCCGCGACGGTCGAACGACTCCGCGCTTGATGCCTTACGCGACAATGTGATCAAAGCGGCAACACCGGCTGACTGGCGATTGCGCAGTGAGGGCGAATAGCGTGGCTGATACGACGATCTCCATTCCACGGCGCCGCTCCTGGCTGGGGGACCTGTCGGTGCAGATTTTGCTGGCGGTGCTGCTCGGGATTGCCGTTGGCGTCATTTGGCCGGAATCCGCCACGCTGATGAAGCCGCTGGGCGACCTGTTCATCAAGCTGGTGCGCATGCTGGTGGCGCCGATCGTGTTCTGCACGGTCGTGCATGGCATCGCCAGTGTACGCGAGGCCCGAAGCGTCGGCCGCGTTGCGGTGAAGGCACTGGTGTATTTTCAGATCATGGCCGCTGCCGCGCTGGTGCTTGCGCTCGTGCTGGTCAACTGTTGGCAGCCGGGGGCAGGAATGCATGTGGACGCCGCGTCGCTCCGCGACAACGGCGCGGCGGCGATTGCCGCATCCGCCAGAAAAGTCGGATTTGCAGATTTCCTGCTCGGGATTGTGCCGAACACATTTTTCGGCGCCTTCGCCAACGGCGACGTGTTGCCGGTGCTGTTCGTGTCGGTGCTGTTCGCATTTGCATTGCTGGCTCTCGGGCCAGGTGGAAAGCCCGTTGTCGCAGGGATCGACGCGCTGTCACGGATTTTCTTCCGCATGATCGCCTATGTCATGGTTGTGGCGCCGATTGGGGCATTTGGCGCGATCGGCTTTGCGGTCGGGAAATTTGGTCCGTCGTCGCTGATTTCGCTCGGGCGTCTGGTCGCCCATTTCTACATCTGCTGCGCCTTATTCATCGTGCTTGTGCTGTGGCCGGTCGCAGCGGCGTTTCGCATCAACTTCCCGCGCCTGATCCGCTATCTCGGCGCAGAACTGTTGCTGGTCGTGGGGACCAGCTCGGGTGAATCGGTATTCCCGCAAATCAACAGCAAGCTGCGCCAACTGGGCTGCCGCGAATCTGTCGTGTCGCTCGTGTTGCCCGCGGGCTATGCGTTCAATCACGACGGCAGTTGCCTGTATTACGCGACGGTGTCGATTTTTCTCGCGCAGGCGCTCGGCATCCACATGGCCATCACGCAGCAGGTCGAATTGCTCGGTATTATGCTGATCACCTCAATGGGCGGGGCAGGGGTGGCCGGCTCGGCGATTGTCATGCTGGCCACGACGTTGTCCGCAACAGGCGCAGTACCTGTCACTGCCGTCGGACTGGTCCTTGGAGTTCATCGCCTGTTGTCGTCTGCATTCGTGCCCGTCAACGTGCTCGGCAACAGCGTCGCCACTTTGGTGGTTGCGCGAATGGAAGGCGCGCTCGATCGTCCGCGCCTTGAGACAGAACTGATGAACGGCCCGAATTCCGCGGCTGAAGCCTTGGCGTGAGGGCATGTCCGAGCGCTGCGCTATCCGGCGTTGGTCGGGATGGTATATATTCGTGCTCGTGGTGACGGGAGAGAGCCATGTCCAGAATTGTGTCCGCCGGTGCAGCCGCAATTGCCATGTTTGCCACCGGGACCGCGCTCGCGGCGGATGGTGGAAATAAAGTTCCGATTTTCATGTACACGGACAAAACCGGCTGGCAGCTCGACCGGAATTTGGGTCCCGATGATCTGCTCGCGGCGCCCGGCGGCGGACCGGGGCCCGTGACTTACGACCGGCGCTATCCTTATGTGCCCAACGGAAAGGGGCCCCAGTCCACCTATCGGGTGGCCGACCTGTCCAATCCGATTCTGCAGGATTGGCAGAAGGTTTCGATGAAGAAGGCCAATGACGAAGTGATCGCCGGCAAGGTGCCGTTCCGCGCGCGCGAGCGCTGCTGGCCGGTCGGAGTGCCCGGTTTTGACGCCTATTCCCCGGCCGAGCCGTTTTATTTCCTGCAGGGGGCGAAGGAGATCACCGTTATCAATCCGGGTGGGCCCGAGATACGCCACATCTATCTCGACGTGCCGCATTCGAAGAATATCAAACCGTCGTGGTACGGAGAATCGGTCGGCCATTACGAAGGCGGCGATACCCTGGTCATCGACACAATTGGCCTGAACGACAAGTTCTTCATCGATAACTACCGGACGCCGCACACGACGCAGTTGCATGTCATCGAGCGCTGGAAGCTGGCGCCGGATGCCAAATCGATCGATGTGTCGGTCTTTGTCGAGGATCCGGGCGCGTTCACCACGCCATATCGCGCGGTGCAGCGCTGGCTGCGGCGGGAAAACACGACTCTGCCGCTGACGCCCTGCGCGGAAAACAATAACGACCATTTCAATCAGGGCCTCGTGCCGCTGGCGGAGGCGAAAACGTCGGATTTCTGACTTCGCCGATTGATTGGCATCAGACAGGGGAGGTGCCACATGGTTACCGTGCGTGTTCTTGGCCGAACCGGTGCGATCTGCGCCGTTGTGCTGCTGGGTTTGCAGGCGCAAACCGCGACAACGCCGATCCCCAATTTTGCGCCCGACGACCACACCTCCTGGTATCCCGATCGCCCGGATGGCGACAATTACCTGCCGCCCGACGCCGGCCCCGGACCAGTCATGCAGGTCAAAGACTACCCGTATGTTCCCAATGCGGGTTTCACCACGGATGATCCCGAGTTGCTGCAGAAATACGGAAAGCGGCAGTCGAACGACGATTTTGCCTCGACGAAGCCGACCTACCGCATCGCGGATTTGAACAATCCGATCCTGCAGCCCTGGGTGCGCCAGCAGATGCAGCGCGACAATGACGAGGTGCGTGCGGGCAAAGTCCCGTTCATGGCGCGCGAGCGCTGCTTTCCGGGCGGCGTTCCCGAATTCGAAATCTTCCGCCGCGTCGCCCCACCGATGATTTTCTTCGTACAGACGCCAAAAGAAGTGCTGATGATCTGGCGTGGCGACAGCCAGGTGCGGCACATCTATATGAATGTGCCGCATTCGAAGAATCCGGCGCCGTCATGGTATGGCGAGTCCGTCGGCCATTACGAAGGCGACACGCTGGTGGTGGACACCATCGGCCAGAACACGAAGACATTCGTGGACAATTACCGGACACCGCATACGGACAAATTGCATGTCATCGAACGCTTTCACATGACGCAAGGGGGCAGGCGGCTGCAGGTCGATATCCATGTCGAGGACCCGGGCGCCTTCACCATGCCGTGGAATGCCATGCAGCGCTTCGCTGTATGGCATCCAAAGCAGAATAATTCTGCCGGCGGGCGCAGCAACGGCACTTGGTATGAAAGTATCTGTGCGGAAAGCGCGGGTCTGGATCATTTCACGTCCGGCAATTACGGCGCCACGCACAGTTCGGATGTCGCCGCGGTGCCCTCCGCCAAAAAACCGGATTTCTAAATCTCGCCGGATTGGCGCAGGCAGCAAAGGCCGATAAGCTTAAGCATCGCATCTTTCACCCATGGGGTCCGCCGATGCGCCGCTGGTGTCTCGCTCTCATTGCGTCACTCACACTGCTCATTGGAACATTCGATGCCGCCAAGGCTGCCGAACGGCCGCCGGTGATGGGGCCAAATGCCGGTGTCTCCGCCGGTCATCCGCTGACGGCCGCCGCCGCTTTCGAGATTCTCCAGAAGGGTGGAAACGCATTCGATGCCGGCGTCGCCGCGCTGCTTGTCGGGGGCGTTGTCGAACAGGATTTCTATTCGCTGGGCGGCGAGGCTCTCGTGCTCGTCTATCCCAGGAATACCGGAAAGGTCACTGCCATTGCCGGTCAGGGCTGGGCGCCCAAAGGTGCGACCATCGACTGGTACAATGCACGCAACAAGGATCTGACCGGCTATGGACTTGATCCTGCCGTCGTTCCCGGCGCGCTGCACGCGGCTCTGACAGTCCTCGAGCAATACGGGACGATGAGTTTTGAGGAAGTCTCTGCGCGCGCGATACAATATTCCGAACAGGGCTTTCCGATGCGGCCGCGCACCGCTGCCGCGATCAAGAAGAATCTCGATTTCTTCCAAAAGTGGCCCGACAATCAGAAATACTGGCTGCGGCCCGATGGCTCCATGGTGCCGCCGGGCGAAACGATCAAGCTTCCCACAACCGCCCGCACGCTGAAGAAAATGGTCGAAGCGGAACGCGCGGCGAAATCGCGCGGCCGTGCCGCCGGCATCATCGCGGCTCGCGATCGCTTCTACAAAGGCGACATTGCCGACGACATGGTCGGGTTTCTGCAGAAGCACGGCGCGCCATTCGACAAAAGCGATTTTGCCGAGTTCTTCGCCAAAGTCGAACCACCGGCAATGACCACCTATCGCGGCTACGAGGTGTACAAGCATGGCTTCGGCAGTCAGGGCCCGACGCTGCTGGAAGCACTCAACGTTCTCGAGAATTTCGATTTGAAGTCGATGGGCCGCAACAGCGCCGATTACCTGCACGTGGTGACCGAAGCGTTGAAGCTCGCTTATGCCGATCGCGATACTTATTACGGAGATCAGGCTTTCGTCACAACGCCGGCCGAAGGTTTGTTGTCCAAAGCCTATGCCAAAGAACGCGCCAAACTGATCGACATGAAGCACGCATCACGCGCTTTCGTCGCCGGTAATCCCATGGCCTATGACTCCAAGGTCAAGCAGTGGCCATACTGGACCGCCAATCTCGCCGAGGCGGTGCCGAGTCCGCGGCTCCCCGATCCCGAGCGCGTCTCGGGCGCCAAGGACACCACCCACATTTCGGTCATCGATAAGGATGGCAACATCTTTGACGCAACTCCGTCGGGCGGCTGGATCGGCGGCGCGGTGATACTTGGAGACACCGGTATTGGCATGAGCGTGCGCGGTGAGCAGTTCTGGCTCGACAAGACGCGCGCTGCACAGCTCCGTCCGCGCGCGCGGCCGCGCTACACGCTTACGCCATCGATCGTGCTGAAGAACGGCCAGCCCTTCATGGCACTCGGCACACCCGGTGGCGACAATCAGGAACAGACAATCATACAGGCGTTCCTGGATATCGTGGAGTTCTGGCCCGAATGGTATCCGAACCTGCATGAGGCATTCGAATGGCCGCGCATCCAGACGCTGCACTTTTACGGCTCGTTCTGGCCGCATGACAGCGGCTTCAACAAGCTGAACGTTGAGGCACAGATTCCGGACGCGGTCTACACGGATCTGCAGGCGCGCGGCCATGACGTGTCGCGCATTAAAGCCTGGTCGATCGCGAGCTGCGCGACCGCGGTCGTCATCGATCCCGCAAGCGGAAACCGGCTCGCCGGTGCCGATCCGCGTCGCGACTGCTATGCCATGGCATATTGAATGGGATTTGCGCCCATGCGCCGCCGCGATCTGATCGCACTGATCGGGGCAACGCATCCAGCGCGCGCTGGACTATGGCGCAATGATTCACCCGCAAATGCACGCGAATTCGAAACCGGAATCTCGGTTGCCTGGCCGCGCGCCGAACACTACCGGAATCTGTGCGAGATCGATGGACGCATCGTGCTTGCAGGCGAGCACGCTTCGTATCTCACCGCCTGGCAGGAAGGCGCGGTGCTGTCCGCACTCGATGCCATATCGCGACTGCACCAGCGTGTGATCACCGGATGATGGGATTTTGCAGAGGGGACGTCATGCTGAAGGTGATCCGCTTTTTTTGTGCCGTCATTCTGCTTCTGATCCCCGGCCTCGCCGCGGCTCAGAGCCTGACCGTGGTTCTGAAGGCGCCAATGGTGCTCGACGGCAAGGGCCAGATCATCCGGAATACGCAGATCGTCATTCAGGGGTCGAAAATCGTCCGGCTGGGCGGTGCGGTACCCGCAGGAGCGGCGGTCTATGATCTGACCGGCCTCACCGTGATGCCGGGATTCATCGATACGCATTCCCACATTTACCACCACTTCTATCGCGACCGTTACGCGGGCACGGATGAGCCGGCTACCCATGCGATGCTCAGCGCTGTGGACAATGCTGTGGCCACCCTCAATGCCGGCTTCACGACGATCCAGAGTCCCGGCGCCGCCGAGGACAAGGATTTGCGCGAAGCCATTGCGCGTGGGCTCATTCCGGGGCCGCGCATCCTGACGTCGCTCGAGCCGCTCTACGATACCAGCGGACCGCCGGACAGAATCCGCGAGCTCGTCCGTGAGCGGAAAATGCAGGGTGCCGACTTCATCAAGATATTTGCCTCCGCCAGCATTCGCGAAGGCGGCAAACAGACGATGAGCGATGCGCAAATCCAGGCGGCATGCGGCGAGGCAAAACTGCAGGGCATGCGCGTGATCGTGCATGCGCATTCGGACTCCTCAGCCCGCGCCGCCGTGTTGGCGGGCTGCACCTCCATCGAACACGGTGCTTACCTGACCGATCCTGTTTTCGATCTGATGGTGCAGCACGGCACCTATTACGATCCGAATGTCGGCCTGGTGCTGCAGAATTACTTCGACAACAAATCCAAATATCTCGGGATCGGCAATTACAACGAGGAAGGCTTTGCCTTCATGCAGAAGGGCATTCAGATCGTGCTCGACACGTTCAAGAAGTCACTGACGCATAAAGGCCTGAAGATCATATACGGCACCGACGCAAACGCCGGAGCGCATGGGCGGAACTACGAAGAATTCGTCCGCCGCGTTCAGGCGGGCGGACAGGATGCGATGGCGGGCATCATTTCCGCGACCTCGCTTTCGGCGGAATCGCTTGGGCTGCAAAACCAGATCGGCGCCATCGCTCCCGGAATGGAGGCCGATATTATCGCCACGGACGGCAATCCGCTCCAGGACGCCACCGCAGTTCGGCGGGTGCTTTTTGTCATGAAGGGCGGGCGAGTCTACGAAAACCTTGCCCGGGCATCGAAAGCATCGCCGGTAAACTAGTCCGTCGAGTCGCGCTTGCGATTATCCGATTTTGAATCGGGCTCGGCCGCACGCTGAAGGATTCCGGCGAGCTGGGTGTAATGCTTGGCCAGTTCGAGATAATTTGACCGCAGTTCGGCATTGTTTGATGCGTTTGCCAGATCGATGAATTCCCTGGCTTGTTTCAGGCATCCGGAAACGTCGAGCTCTATCGCCACGGCACGTCACCGCTGATTTTCGTCGACATCGATGTCTGACCCCCTCAGGTCTTTTACCGATTTTTTATGGGGCCGATATTTACGAATTTCCTGCGTGATATCAAGAACATGCTAACGCGTGAAAGTTCCACCACCGGGATAACAAACGCCGCGGAAACCTTTACCGTCTGACAACCGCGCTAGTTCACCCGCACATATTTCCGCAAATTGTGGGCGGCGACGTCGGCCGCGTAAATATTGCCGGCATCATCTGCGGCGATGCCCGAAGCGGTCGTCCCGACATCGAGACTGTCCGGATCGGCGGGATCGGGAATGAAAGCCTTCAGCGATCCGTCCCGCGCGTTGCCGACGACGATGCCGCGGAGCAGTCCTTTTTTCGCCGACGGATCGGGGAATGCGGCGCCGACATAGATCGTGTCGTCTTTTCCGACAAAGACGGAACTCGGTTCGCCGAATTGCGGCCAGGCAGCGATGAATTTGCCGTCGAGATCAAAGACCTGAATGCGTCTGTTTTTGCGATCGGCGACATAGACGCGGTTTTGCGTGCCGCCGATGAAGATATCGTGCGGTTCGTCGAATTCACCCGGCGCCGATCCTTTGCGTCCCCAGCTCTTGATGAATTTTCCATCGGGAGAAAATTTCACGATGCGCGCGGAATTATGTGCATTGGGCGCGTGTCCGTCGCTGACGAAGATATCGCCGTTCGGGGCCACCGCGACACCGGTGGGGCGATCGAATGTATTTGGACCATTGCCCGAGACGCCTTCTGTGCCCAGGGTCATCAGAACCTGACCCGCAGGACTCAGCTTCAGCACTTCCTGCCCCATCTGCACGCCCGCCGCATTTCTTGCCGGCATGCCGAGCACGGTTGCCTCATCATTCACATCGCTGGTCCAGAGATTACCGCCGCCATCGAGGGTGAAACCATGGGGATAGGCAAACAGACCGGCGCCGAAGCTTTTTAGCAGCTTTCCATCCGGCGAAAATTCCAGAATCGGGGGATTGGCCGCACCGCGTCCGATGCAGGTCGCGTGACCCGGCGGCACGGTGTTGAAGCAACGATGGAACACCCAGATATTCCCATCGCGCGCGACATGCACGCGGATGACCTCGCCCCAATGTCCGCCATTCATGCTTGCGGGTATCGCGGGCCAGTCCTTCACGAGCCGATAGGGGTTGGGAAGTTCGGCGGGTTTGGGATAATGCGCTGCGCCCGTTTGGGCATGCGCCGCGAAAGCAAAAATGGCGCTCGCGACCAGCGCGACCACCGTGCCACCGACGCGCGACATGTCACGCCTCCCGCGAATACGGTTCTCGACTAGCCTAAGCGCTTTTCGCCAAAGTGGCTACGGGTGGTTTGCGCTGTTCACTTTACCGACTGTTCTTTGGCGACTCTGGATTTCTGTTTTGCCAAAATCCCGAAATCTTTCGATTTGACGTCCCGGTGGGCGAGGTCGAACCCTTCTGCCGCCAGACCGCGTTTGAGCAGTTCGCGGATGGCCGAGGCCCGGCTCGGCATGTGTCGCTGAAAGCGCCAGTTATCGATGGCCTCCAGCTCGTTATCCGAGACCATGATCTGCAGCCTTTCTACGCGGCCCTCCGCCATTTCCACCCCCAAAAAGGCACGTGAAAAGTGCCCGGAACAGGATATAAAATTATACTCATAAACCGCATAATTAGCTAGCAGCTGTTTATGCGTCAAAGGCACTTTTCACCGCAAAGCTGCAATGGGCAAAGACTGCTTATTCATCAGACAATTAGCGCTTAATATTCCTGGGGGAACCAAATCCGCAGGCGAGACAGACGGCGTAGTCTGGGGATAGTGCTGCAATGGCCGCGCGGTTGGACCGGCTCGGCCGTGAGCACGTCTGTGGTCGCCAGGGGAGCGCGCCTTGACCAGTTCGACTGTCTTTCCGGACGCAAATGCGAATTCCGCCGCCGGTATCCACGCTTTGATTCCGGCGTCTTTCGATCCAGCAGCGATGAGCGCCATCGCTGCGGCTTATCACGCTACGATCCGTGAACTGGGGCTGGCTGGACGCATCGACCCGATCACGGAAATTGTCGCGCGGAAAATCATCGACATCGCAGAAGCAGGAGAACGCGATCCCGCCAGAATGCAGGCTTATGTCGTCTCCGGTCTCGGCACATGCAGCTGAAAACTCGTCGCCCGCGACTGACGATGTCGATCCCATGAGCCAATCGGATGAGTGCCTGCGCGAAGCGAGGGAGTGTCTGGAAATCGCGCAGGCCGCCACGGATCCCCGGGTCAGGGACGGCTGGATTGAATTGGCCGTGGAATGGATGAAAATGGCTGCTGCTGCACCCGAAATGATGGCCGTGCTTACCAGCCATCCCAGGGACAAGAGAAACTAACGTCAGCCTGCTCAGAAATCGGGCTTCGTTGTTTGCGGGATTGGGAGCGCGTCGGCACCCATGAGGCTGCCGGGGTTTTCGGCGCAGCTGGCTTCCAGAATCGGCCCTGCGTTCGAGGTCGAAGACAGCGGATTGAACACGTCCGGAGGCTCGGCCACGATCGGTTCGACCCGGCGATAGGTTTGCCGGGCATTCCAGGGCGTCGTGAATGCACCGGGATCTTCGACATGCAGCGACACCTCCATGCGCAGGCCGTTGTCGGTCATACGGTAGCGCTCGATCGTGTGCAGTTGTTCCGTATGCGGCGTGTCGAACTGGTCGATAAAAGTCCTGGTCGTGCTTCCAATCGTGTCGATAACCAGGGTATCACCTTCATAATGGCCGACGGATTCGCCGAACCAGGACGGTTTCGGATGCGGCGAATGGGGGACGTTCATATAGACGTGGCGCACCTGATGATCGGCCTGCCAGATCATCAGGACTTCTTTCGGCGACTGCACAAAATAGACCGGCTGTACCGCATAGGTGAGAAAGGCCGGGACGCCGGCCGGCCAGCAGCTCGCCTGCTGACTGAATGCGGGTTTACCGGCCAATATGCGGGCGTTTCTTTCGTGGAGGCGATCGCGCGCCCATGGCTGAAGGATCGGCGCAGTCTCATCGCCCATGGCGAAGCGCGGCTGTGCTCCAGTGGCGCGCTCCTCATTGTTCGAGACCAGCCTTTGTCCCTTTGCCGGACCAACCGGGCCGGGTCCGCTTGCCGGCGGCAGAAGCCGAACGCCGCCCGATACCCAGCCGACAGAAGGATTGGGGGCAAAACTCGGTGGTGAATCCGCTGCTGCGGAATAAATAGCGACGCAGTTCGCAATCAGACCTGCGGCGATGGCGCTTGTGTAATTCACCCCGATACCTCCGCGAACTTCCAACCGGCAGAATAGCACGTCCGCGGACTTCGTGTGCCGGGTCGGCTCGAAATTGTACCCGAGACGGATTTATACTGGCCCGATATGCGAAATCGTGCAGGCGAAATTCTTTATTATGGCGGCTGCATTGGCGCGGCGATTGTCAGCACGCTCGCGGCTGTAGGCATTCTTCTGAATGTCGGCCACGAGAACGGGGCGGCAATCGTACGGACTCTCACGGTTGCCGCACTGGCATGGGGAGCAGGGCGCACCGCCCTGCATTTCCTGGCCGGGCGGTGATCCCAAAAACGAAAGCCCCCCAGAAAGGGGCTTTTGTCAGGTTCCGAATTTAATCAGCGCGCCTGGGCCGCGGCGACATCTTCGCGGATTGGCCGGATCGGCCGCACCTCGATGCAGCCCACCTCCGCCGGAGGAATCTTTGACGCGATCTGGATGGCTTCATTGAGATCGCGCGCCTCAATCAGATAAAAGCCGGCGAGCTGCTCCTTGGTTTCGGCAAACGGCCCGTCGGTGACCGACAATTTGCCGCCGCGCACCCGCACCGTTGTCGCCGTGCTCACGGGTTGCAGCGCTTCCGATGCGATGCAGCGTCCGTCCGACCGGATTGCCGCGTCATACCGCACGCATTCGGCGGGATTCATCGCCATGATCGCCGATTCCTCACCATAGACGAGGCAGAGATATTTCATGACTTCAGTCCTCTTGCGCATGGCGCGCTTCACGGCGTCTGTTCGGCAATGGATTTCAGATTGGCCAGTCCGGATTCAAAGTCACGCCCGACCATTTTGTCCATACTGAACAGCAGATGCAGGACTTTGCCCATGAACGGCACCTTGCCCTGCATCAGCCATGTCACTTCGGTTGCGTCCTCGGCAGGCTTCAGACTGAACACGATCAGGTTTTGCGCTTTCATCGGCTTTCGCATGTTCAACTGCATGGTGACTTCGCTGGCCGGTTTATGGCCGAGAATTTCGATGCTGCCTTCGCCGGTATGTCCCGATCCCTTGAAGTCGTAAATCGCGCCGGGGCCTTCCGCCGGACCCTGATAAGCCCCCTGCATGTTCGGATCCTTTCGGGCAAACGGGTTCCACCGGTTGAATGCCCGAAGGTCATTGATCAAGGGATAAATATGCTCCGGCCGCGCCCCAATGCGCGCCGAACGCTGGATCCGGAAATTATTGGGGCCGAGCGAAGCGGCCACGAGAATGCCGCCGACGCCGGAGAGGGCAGCAAGCATGACGATCTCGAACATTGTGATCTCCTTTCAGCATTAAGGTCCTGAAGCTAGGCAGGGCTGTCCCCGCGGTCTTCCGTCCCTTAGTCGTTTGCCCAGGTACGGAATCGACATCGGCCTAGAAAATTTCTGGATTATTTCAGGCTGGCGAGCCGGCGTTCGAGAAAGCGCCGTTCCGGACCCTGGCTCACCAGTTCGAGCGCTTTCTGATAGGCCGTGATCGCGTCGGTTATGCGGCCCAGCCGCCGGCACAGATCGGCGCGCGCCGCATGAGCGAGGTGATATTGTGCGAGAGTGCCTTCGGCCAGAAGTCTGTCGACGAGCGCCAGTCCAGCGGACGGACCGTCGCGCATCGCCACCGCCACCGCGCGGTTGAGCGCGACAACGGGCGAAGGCGAAAGGCCAAACAGCACATCGTAAAGCCCAACAATCTGCGTCCAGTCGGTTGCAGCGGCGTCAGGTGCTTCCGCATGCACCGCAGCGATTGCCGCCTGCACACTGTAAGGCCCAAATCGGCGCGAGCCGAGCGCCCGTTCAACCAGGGCAATCCCTTCCGCAATGAGATTGCGATCCCACATGCTTCGATCCTGATCTTCCAGCAGGATCAGGTCGCCCTCAGAATTTGTGCGGGAGCGCCGCCGCGACTCCTGCAACAGCATCAGCCCCAGCAATCCGAAAAGCTCCGGCTCCGGCAGCAACGCGGCCAACAATCGGCCAAGCCGGATGGCTTCATCGGAAAGGTCGGCGCGCGTCAACTCATCGCCCGCATGCGCCGTGTAGCCGGCGTTGAATACGAGATAGACGACACGCGCCACCGCCTCGAGCCGTTCGGCCAGTTGCGATGGCTCGGGGACCTCGTAGGGGATATGTGCATCGCGGATCTTCGCCTTGGCGCGCACAATCCGCTGCGCCAGCGTCGGCGCCGGCGTCAGGAAGGCATGCGCGATTTCTTCGGTGGTCAGCCCGCAGACTTCGCGCAAGGTCAGCGCGACCTGCGCATCCGGCGCGAGCGCTGGATGGCAGCAGGTGAAAATCAGCCGCAGGCGATCGTCTTCAATGTCCTCGGGTTCGGCGGCCGGCGCCGCAGCCTGCAATGCACTTTCATCAATCGCCGCGGTATGCGGCCGGCGCCGCAGCGCATCGATGGCTTTGAAACGGCCAGCCGAAACCAGCCAGGCGCTCGGGTTTGCGGGCAGGCCATCGCGCGACCATTGTTCAAGTGCGGCGCGGAACGCGTCATGGAGTGCCTCCTCCGCGAGATCAAAATCACCCAGCAGGCGAACCAGAGTCGCGTATACGCGCCGTGAGTGAAGCCGGTAGATCTCCTCGACAGCGCTGCGGGTTTGTTCAGGGTCCATGTCAACGGATCAGAAAATTATGTCTTGGGCGCTCTGTCACGCAGTTTGTGAGCGGAGACGAGCCTGTCGAGTCGTGTAACTACATGCAACCACAACTTGTGAAATTGTGCCAAATACGTACCAAATAATCGCAACGCATGGCGAATTCGCGTCTTGATAGATCAGTTGACACAACTATTCGATTGATCCGCATCGCTCCGTCTTTTAGTTGAGCATACCGTGACCTGAGCGGCGATTGGGGCCCCGCTCTCGTGTTGGGTGGTCAACGGACGCGCGGCTAACGCGCAGGGGGAGGGGGAAGTGAATCCTGCAGTGACTCGTATTGCGGCCCTTATGGGCTCGGTTTCGCTTGTGACTTTGGCAACTGCGGTTCATGCGCAAATGCCGCCGGCACAGGCGGCGCAGGCAGCGCCTGGCGCGGTGCCGGAGCAGGTGCTGGTCACCGGTTCGCTGATTCATGGCGCAGCGGCGGTGGGCGTGCCGGTCACCAATCTTGGGGTTCAGGACTTCACCGAAACCGGCAACGTATTCATCGGCGACCTGTTTCGCACCGTGCCGCAGGCCAATGTCGCGCCCGGTCCATCGGCGGTGAATTCCGGCGGCCATCAGGAACGTGAAACGCGTGTCAATATTCGCGGCCTCGACGGCACCGGCCCGAGATCGCTGCTGATGATTGACGGCGTCCGGTTTCCGCCGCAGGCGGACGGTCTGTGCGCCATTGATCCGTCGATCGTTCCCGCCCTGGCGCTTGACCGCGTCGATATTCTCGCAGACGGCGCGTCGGCCACCTATGGTTCGGACGCGATCGCCGGCGTGATCAATGTGGTGCTCAAGCGCGGTTTCGACGGCGCGGTGACCACGCTGCACTTCCAGGCGCCGGAAATTCAGGGGCAGGAATATCAGGCATCGCAGCTCTGGGGCCGCACCTGGGACGGCGGCGATATCACTCTGACCTATGAATATATCAACGAAGCCCCGATCAAACACGACCATTCGAACTTCACGATGAATTACACGCCGTGGGGACTCGACAACCAAATTCCCATCGGCTCTTCGCTGCCCGGAGTGGTTTCGACGGGAAAGCCGTCGGTCAACAACGGAGCCGGAGTATCGGGCGCCGGAACCAACTGCAGCAATTGTTTCTCGATTCCGCGCGGCACCGGTGCGGCTTTCAACGCGAGCCTCAACAATGGAATTGGACCCCTGGGTGGTGGCAGTGCGTCGACGATCAGCTGGGCGCAGTTGCTGGGCAACGCCGGTGACCAGAATGAGGTCGATCCGCTGCAGCAGGGATGGGAGCTGGCAGGGCAACAAAGAAACTCGTTCGTCGCCACCTTCGACCAGCGGCTGTTCCCGGGCGTCTCATTCTTCTTCACCGGATTTTACAGCAACCGGCGCGGTAACGAACTTACGCCGTCGTTTTACAGCACCGGTTCGACCAACGGCATACACACCTTTGCCGTCCCGACCTCGAATCCGTATTACCCGTCCGGCGCTCCGTCGGGATTGCAAGTTTCATATGATCTGAACACGGAACTTCCGCCCACGCAGACGTTCTATGAAGTTTCACAGCGCTACCAGTTCGGATTGAATATCGATCTGCCGTTTTCATGGACGGGCCAGATCTATGATTCCCGCTCATATGAAACATCCAAATATGTTGCCTTCGCCGTGAATGACAATGGGGCGAGCATTGCGCTCGGCAACACCGTCGGCGGCGTCACCAAACCTGCGAGCGTTCCATATCTGAATCTGTTCTGCGATCCGCGGGCATTTGCGTGTAACTCACCGGTCACGCTTGCCTACTTCGAATCCGAGCGCTGGAACCAGTCGATCTGGCAGCTTGAGGAGAAGGGCGGGCGATTCGACGGGCCCCTGTTCGACGTTCCTGCCGGGCAGGTCAAAGCGGCCATCGGTGGCACCTATGAATCGGATAATGTACTCGGCCAGCGCTACAACAACGAGAGCATTACGCCGACGAGTACGCCGCCGGGTGTCGGCCTGTATGGACCGGTGCCGGCCGATCTCAACACCGTCTCCGCGAGCGTTGATCCCGAGCCCTACACCGTGTGGGCGGGATTTGCGCAAGTCGACGTTCCGGTGTTCGGCGACAATTTCAATTTGCCGCTGGTACGCAAATTGGATCTCGAAGCATCCTGGCGCCATGACCAATACAACAGTCCCAACGGCCAACTGAAAGGCGGCACGAGCAATCCCAAGCTGGCCTTCACATGGCTGGTCGATGAGCTGAGCGGCATGACGCTTCGCGGCTCGTGGGGAACATCGTTCCGCTTTGCCAATGCCGGCGAATATTCGACGGTGGTGAGCGACTCCAACACGGCATTTGGGTTCGCCGGATTCACCGGACTTACGATCACCTGCGGCAGCGGCGGCCAGGCGAAACCCGGGAGCTTCGATGCCGCGCTCGTCGCGGCGGGTTATGCCTGCGGGTCAGCCCCCGCCGGCATTGCCTGGGGCGGTGGTCCACACACGCAGTTGCGCAACTATATCAACGCCACAACCAACCAGCCGGCGACGCGCGAGGGTGGCACCGCATTGGCGCCCGAAACGTCGACAAACTACAGCGCTGGTGTCGAGTTCGCGCCGACGATCGATTTCCTGCGCGGCTTTGACCTGCAAGCGACATATTACAGCGTGAAGATCAACAATCCTTTGGCCGGCGGCGGCTCGCCCAACACTTCGCTTCTCGCCGATCCGACACAGCGGTTCCGTTTTATCCTGCCGAGCGATCTCGGTTGTCCGGTGGCAACCAATGCCACTCCGACGGCTTGTGCGCCATTCGAAGCAATGGTGACGGCGGCGCTGACCGATGTGAGCGCCCCCGTACCGGTGAGTCAGGCCAGCAATGTTTTGTGGCTTGAAGACCAAAGCACCTTTGGCAGCGGCTTCCTGCATGTCTCCGGCGTCGACTGGAGCGCGAGCTATGACGTCGATCTCGGCGATCTTGGCGCCTGGAATACCGGCATCACCGGCACATACTACCTGCACCGGTGGACTCAGTCGGTCACCGGCGGTCCGGTCATCGATGGGTTGAACGGTCCGTTGGGAACAGTTGGCGGCGTGGCCCAAAACGGCGTCGAGACGCTGCCGAGGCTGGTCTATCGCGCGCGTCTGGGCTGGAGCGACGGTCCGTACAGTGTCTCCGGTTTCATGAATTACCAATCGCATTACTTTTCACCCGTCGAAGGCGCACCGCCGAATGTCAATTTCCAATGCACGACCGCCGGTGGCACTGTCGGCGGTGGAACAAATCCCTGCGCGATCAGCAACTTCACCAATTACGAGCCGGATTTCATCACGTTCGATCTGTCGTTCGGTTACAAAACCGGCGATCTCCCGGCCAATGTCTACCTGAAGAATCTGACGCTTCAGCTCACGGTCCAGAATCTGCTGAACCGGCATTCACCGTTTGATTACATTCCGACGACGGCGGGCGGCCGGCAGGTGACGGCTTACGACCTGACGCGGCCGAATTCCGGACGGACGATTGGCGTTACGCTCGTGAAGAACTGGTAGCGAGTTTGGCTCGGGCAAGGGCGGTTTGCGACCCGAACGTCGCAAACTGCCCTTGGTTTTCGCCTGCGATTTATTCCGCCCAGCGCACAATCGGCGTGAAGAATCCGTCGATCTCCGGCCGCGGTGCGGCGACAAAATCCTGATCCACAAGATACTGCATCAGCGTCTCGAGAGTCCGCCGGTTTGGCTCGATGCCGTAAGGGTACGGATCTTTGCCGAATAGCGCATCGATTTCCTCGATGTCGTCATTCATCCACGGCAGCATGTAGCGCATGGTGCCGGAAAACCGCATTTGCGACAGTGCCCACCGCTTCGATGCTTCGAACGCTTCGACCATGTTCTCAGCGACCCATGGTTTTTCGCGGTGTAGTGCCTCGCGCATGACCAGCGTGTGCATGATCGGATAAATGCCGGTGCGCTGATAAAATTCGCGCTCGACTTTCCGGTACTCCGGAAACAGCCGGACGATTCCGGGGTTGTTCCGGAACGCCTTGGGTGTGCGGGCGCCGAAATAGGCGGCAATCTCACCTGAATGCAGCAGATCGTTGATCGACTTTCCCGGCGGTGCGCTTTTGATAGCGATTGACTTCGACGGGCGCAAATCCATGTCTTCGTCCGGCGCGCGCGCGACATTGACGCCGCCTTCGATCCAGGAGCAGCGTGAAAAATCGACGCCATATTCATGTTGCAGAATGCCGCGAATCCAGGTAGCGGCGGTTTGGCGGTATTGCTGCACGCCGATGCATTGGCCTTCGAGATTTTTGGGAGACGCGATTCCACTTTCGCGATTGATGAAAATATAAGCGTGGCGGAATACGCGCGCCGGGAATACCGGCAAGGCTACATAGGGAAATGTGCCCCGGGCGCGCAGGGTGAAATACATCGACAGCGACATTTCCGAAATGTCGAAGGCATTGGTCTTGATCATCCGCGCGAAAATTTCCGGCGGCGACTGCATTGCGAGGAAGGTGAGTTCGACGCCGTTCGGCCGCACGATGCCGCGCGACAGCGCCTCCATATGGTCATAGGCGCCGCATGCCAGTGTCAGTGAAATGTTGGCCAAATCCGTATGCCTTTATACGGATGCGTGCGGCAATCCGGGCCGCACTTTGAGGAACTCTGCGGCGGCCTCGGCAAAGAATTTGTCCGGTGGCAGAACAATGGCCGCCGCGCGCTGCCGCTGGTGGGCTGGATCTATGCCGGGCGGCGGAGCGTTGTTGGCAGTCAGCGCCTGCGCTGCGCGCATCAGGCGGCGCCGCGCCATCACGATACCACGGTCGGTGCCGACAAGATTTTCCAGGCTGCGATCGACAACCGGACCCATCAGCTCCTGCACCGCAGAATCCTGCATCGCAAAGCCGGCAATGCCGCTGTAGCTTCTGCCCGAAAGCTGCGCCTCGCGATCGATCAGGAAATCATTGTCCTTATTGGCGTGCGAACGGAACGTGTTGCCGGCTTCGTAGATCACGTGACGGCCCGCGCCGTTGATCATCACGCTGCGTTCTTCATCCGTCAGCGGACGAACCGGATGGTAATCCCAATTCCACACCCAGCAGTTTTCATCGTCCATGGGAATCCAGAAATGGCCGCCGGCGGGGTAGTTCCCGCGCGGCGGAATCATGGTGACGGCGGGCATGATCCATTGGGTGATCCGCCAATAATAGTTGCCGTTCTCGGCATTGCGCCGTGCGCCGATCAGAAGGCCGCCATCGCTCTCGGCCACTTCGAAGACCGGTCTTGCATCGCCGCGATTGTAGTCATTGCCTTTCGAGCCTCGAAACAGCGGGTCGTTTTCGAGTTCGCCGCTGTGCAGCCATGTGGTGTGGCTGGAATCGATCCCGCCCTCCAGCGCTTGCAGCCAATTGCATTCCTGCCAGCGCTTGGAAATGTAGGTCTGCGTGGGCGGCACCGTGCAAAATTCCCATTCCGGCAGCGGCGGCTGCTGCTCCTTCGGTCCCATATAGGTCCACAGCACATCGCCGCGTTTCACCAGCGGATAGGATTTCAGTTTGATCCGGCGGCAGAACTGACTGTTTTCGGGTTCGGACGGAACTTCGATACATTGGCCCGTCCAGTCATATTTCCAACCGTGATAGGGGCAACGCAGTCCGCTGATTTCGTTGCGCGCGATCCAGAGTGAGGTGCGGCGATGGGCGCAGAATTCGTCAACCAGCGAATAATGTCCTTCGCTGTCACGCCAGGCGACAAGGCGCTCCGATAGCAACTTCACGCGCACCGGAGGACAACGGTCTTGCGGCAATTCGCGCGCCAGCAGTGCCGGAATCCAGTAACAGCGGAACAGCCGGCCCATCGGCGTAGCGGGGCCGGTCTGCGTCAGGAAATCATTCTGTTCCTTCGTCAGCACCCTAACTCAGTCCGATCATCTGCATCGCGGCGCGGCCCATAAATCCATACGGATTGCCGAGGGTTTCCTGCGTCTCATAATGGTTATAGCCAATGCCTTCGAGCAGCTTCACCGGCTTTCCTGCGGCTGCGACGGTCGCGTGGAAATCGCGCGATTGACGCTGGAATTCCGGGGTTTCGAGGCTGCCATAAGTGAGGGTCAGAGGTGTTCGAATTTGCGCGACATGCCGCTGCGGGCTGAATTCCTGCTCGGCCTGATCGGTGAGCTTCACATAGTCACCGCGCTTCGACAGCCGCACGGGTTTCAGATCATAGATGCCGCTGCCCAGCAGCGCGCCTTTGAACACATCCGGCGGGATTCCGCGCGCGGACCAATCCGTCGTGACGAGACAGCCGCCAAGGTGCGAGCCCGAGGAATGACCGATCAGATAGAGGCGGTTCGGGTCCCCGCCGAATGAGCGCGCATTGTGGTACGTCCATTCAACACCGCGGCGCAACTGATCGACCATGGGCGCAAGATCGCCCTTCGTCTCCAGCACATTGTTGAAATCGATCAACAGGAAGTTTGCGCCGGCCCTGGTGAAAGGTTCGGCCATATAGCTGTCCTCGGCCGCACGGCCGCCGCGCCAGGCTCCGCCATGCACGAACAATATGGTCGGCGCATTGGCTTTTCCCGTGCGAAAAACATCAATGCCCTCGATCTCGCTGCGGCCGTACATGGCGCGGATCGGCTTGCCGATATGCTCGATGGCGGTTTCGCTGTTGATCGCACGCCGTTCGGAAATGTTGCGCGCGTTGAATGCGTAAACCGATTGATCATACGCGTCGTTCAGTTCCGCCTGATCGAGATCGAGCCACACCGCCGGTCCCTTTGCCCGTGGCGGGGCAGGGCACCTTTGCGCGGCAGCCGGTTGCGGCAACAGCGCAATCCCCGCCGCTGCCGCACATATAACCCGCCGAGAGATATTTTTGGTCGCCCGATCGTCTGCCATGCGAGCCTCCACCATTATTTTTTCAGCGAGCGATATACGACACGCACGAAATTTCCCGCTGCCTGCGTGCTGACATGCAGCTTCGCGTCGTAATCGGCGGTGGGGCGTACGGCGACGACTTCGTCTTCCGTCATACCCTTGCGCATCAGATCGCGCACGCGTTCGCGCAGGGTCACCAGCATCGCGCGATAATCCTGGATCATGGCCCTGGTGCCGAGTGGTCCGTGGCCCGGAACGATTTTGGTATCGTCTTTCGCCATGCCGAGCACAGCGTCGACGCCGGCAATCATGCCGTCGATGCTGCCGCCATAGAGATAATCGATGTTGGGATAGCGGCCGAACGTGACGATATCGCCGGTGGCCAGCACATTCGCATCCGGAAACCAGACGGCCGTGTCGCCGTCGGTATGGGCGTCGGCGATATGGGTGAGTTGCGCGCTCTGCCCCGCGACCTGAACCGCCATGGCATCCGAATAAGTCTGTTTCGGCAGCGCGATGTCGGGAGCCGGCGGAACGACATTTCCGGTCACTCCGTTACGCGTGCCTTCTTTCAAATGCATCGCGACCGTCTCGTGGGTGACAATCGCCGCGCCATCTTTCGCGAAACCTTCGTTTCCGCCGGTGTGGTCGCGGTGAAAATGAGTGAGCACGAGATAGCGGATCGGCTGCGGCGTGATGGCCGTGATCGCCGCTTTGATCTTGTCGTGCAGCGGCGCGTATTCGTCATCGACCATGATGATGCCATCGTCGCCAACAGCAACAACGATATTGCCGCCTTCGCCCTCCATCATATAGGTGCGATGCCCGAGATCGCGGGTGTGAATCACGGTTTTGGCGAAGTCCGGGGGCGGGGTGGTCTGCGGCTGATAGGGCTGCGCCACCGCCGTGGCGCAAAGCAGCAGAACAGCTGCAATGCCTGCCCCTGCCGTCATAGCTTTCATTGGCATCACCCTGAATGGCGGCGTTACGCCACCATGTTAGCGCGAACCGGGGAGCTGTGCAGGAGGGATGGCTGACAGTTCGCTCTCGCGCGTAGAGGCGATAGCGAACCTGGCGGAATGCTGAAGATTGCGTCAGTTGGTGCAGTAATCTTTCTTCAGCGCGCAGGCTTTTTGGGTGTCTGCCTCGCCTTCATCATTTTTCATCAGGCGGTAATAGGCAAAGCTGCGCATATTATAGGCGTCGGCATTCATCGGATCGGCCTGGATCGCGGGTGTCAGATCATCGATGGCGGCCTGCCAGTCCATATGCTGAAACTTGATTGCGGCCCGGCGGAAATGCGCGTCGCCATCATCCGGCTTCAGTTTCACCGCGGCATCAAAGTCGGCCAACGCCTGGGCTTCATCGCCCTTGCGCAAGTAAGCGACGCCGCGGCTGACGTGATCGTAATATAACATTGGGGTCGGTTTGGGGGCGCTGATGATGGCCGTCAGCGCCTGGATCGCGCCGTCATTGTCCATCTTGTCCAGCAAGGCCAGCGCACTGGTTTCTTCCGGCGTGAACACCGGCTTGGGAGCTACGACCTGATTCTGCTGGTTCAGCTTGGCAAGGCGGGCATCCGGATTGTCGAACATGATCAGCGACTGGGCGGTCCGGTTGCCGTTTCTGTCCAGGGCATTTTCCTGGAACTGAAGCGATGTCCCATCGGGCGCAACGATGCGAGCCCCCGTCGCAACAACATTGCGGCCCCTGTAGTATTTATAGGCGACCGTTGTGTCATTGACCTTTGTCCAGGTGCCGGAATCATAGGCCGAGATTCCCGTGATCGGGTGCTGCTTGCCATCGGGCACGGCATTAAAGGTCGCCTTGACGTCTTTGCCGTCGGCATCCTTGCCGGTCATGTTCATCACATCGCCCGCAAAGGTGACGGTCAAATCCTTGTACTGGGGCGTGCCCGGTCCGAACACCGATCTGTCGGTCAGCAGCTTAAAGGTGCCCGCCAGCGGATTGGTCTGCGCCATTGCCGAATATGAAAAGGCGCTCACCACCAGCGCGATTGTCATGACGGCCATGCGCCGGGCAAAAGCGGGACCTGCGGATTGCATGCGATTTTCCTCAATTTGAGCGTAAGCGGGCGCAAACATACGTTCGCGGGCGCGCCTCCGGCAAGCATTGGCTGCCCATGATCGCGGACAATTTTGCCGCGCCCGGCGGAAGAGCCTGTCTAAAATTTCACGATTGGGCAGATTTCGTCCAATCCCAGCCGGCATAGCGCTCGCGAAGATCGCTTTTCTTGAACTTGCCCACCGAAGTCCGCGGAATGCTGTCAACGAATACAAATGCGTCCGGCAACTGCCATTTGCCAAACGATCTTGCGAGAAACGCGCGCAATTCGTCGTCCGTCGCCGTCGCGCCATCCCGCAGGACAACGGCAGCCAATGGGCGCTCGAGCCATTTCGGGTGCGGAATGCCTACGACGCAGGCTTCCTTGACTGCCGGGTGGCCCATCAGCGTGTTTTCAAGATCGACCGAGCTGATCCATTCGCCGCCCGATTTCACCAGGTCTTTGACGCGGTCGACGATTTTCACATAGCCGTCGCCATCCATGGTGGCGACGTCGCCGGTACGAAACCAGCCGTCCTGACTCCAGCGGTTTTTCTGCGACGGATCGTCGTAATAGCTTGCCGCAACCCACGGCCCGCGCATTTCGATTTCGCCGGATGTCTCGCCGTTCCACGGGGCTTCGCCGTCGGGACGCATCAGCCGAATTTCGACAAAGGGTGCGGGCATTCCCTGTTTGGCTCGCATTTCAAGTTGCCGCTCTTCGTCCCATTCGCGGATATGTGGCTTCAATCCCCCAGCGATCCCCAGCGGACTGGATTCGGTCATGCCCCAGAGATGCTTAACCTCAATGCCGTGTTTATCCAGGCGGCGGAACAGTTCCTTCGGCGGTGCCGAACCGCCGACGCCTGCCCGCACTGGCCGGGCGAACTTCCATTTGCCGGGATTCTTTTCCAGTTCATCGGCAATGGCGAGCCATATCGTCGGGACACCGCCGGCCAGCGTCACTCCTTCGCGCGTCATTAATTCGAGCAGGCTGACGGCATCATACCTGGGACCGGGAAGCACCTGGCGCGCACCCAGCATCGCGGCGGTAAACGGCAGGCCCCAGGCATTCACGTGAAACATCGGCACGATCACCAGCACCGTATCGTCGTAACCGATATTGCAGACCTCCTTCAGCGCGCAGACGAAGGAATGGAGTACGAGCGCGCGGTGAGAATAGACCACACCCTTCGGCGCGCCGGTGGTGCCGGAAGTGAAGCTCATCGCTGCGCCGTCATTCTCGTCGATTTTGGGATAGCGGAAATCATCGCCGCCGCCGCGCGCGAGTTCTTCGTAATCGATGTCGCCGGCTGCGAGCGGCGCCGGTGTGTGGCGCACCACGATCACGCGTTCGAAATCGACCTTGTGGCGAAACTGCGCCAATAGCGGCAGCAGAACGTCATCAATGATCAGGAAACGGTCACGCGCGTGGTTGACGACTGTGGCGATCTCCTGCGGCTGAAGCCGGATGTTCAGCGTGTGGAGAATGCCCCCGGCACACGGGACGCCGAAAAACGTTTCAAGATGCGGGGCGTGATTCCACATCATCGAAGCAACACGGTCGCCCGGCTTCATGCCGAGCCGCTGCAAGCCCGCGGCGAGATTGCGCGCCCGCCGGTAAAATTCGCCGTAGTTGCTGCGGGCGATTGAACCGTCTGGTGCGCGCGACACGATCTCGACGGTGGGGAAAAACTTGCCCGCGCGCTCCAGGATCGTGGTCAGCGTCAGCGGGTAGTCCATCATCGTCCCGCGCATCGAAATTCCTCCCGTTTTTCCGGAGCTTAGCGCATGAACGGAGGAGCGAGAAACGAGAAACGAGGAGCGAGAAGAGAAGCAAAGGAGGAGCGATTAGACTCTCTCACTCCTCGCTTCTCTTCTCTCGCTACTCGTGCGTTCCCCAGAGGTCCGGGCCGGTCTCGACCCCAACACCGCCATCGATCGGGATGACGGCGCCCGTGACATAGCTGCCGGCCGGCCCGCAGAGAAACAGCATGGCGGAGGCAATATCTTCGGGCCGGCCCAGCCGGCGCAATGGAATCCGCTCTGTGATCCGCGGCAGCCGCTCAGCATCCTTTGTCGCAAAGGCCGTCATCCGGCTCTCGAACAGTCCCGGCGCCAATGCATTCACCGTCACCCGCCGCGGCGCCAGTTCTTTGGCGAGTATTCGCGTCAGGTGATGCACCGCGGCTTTGGATGCCGAGTAGGAGTAGACACGGTCCCCCATCGGCTGCGCCCCCATCACGGAGCCGAGATTGATCACCCGCGACGGATCCTGTGCGCTCGCATTGGCCGACAGCACCGGCAGCAGTTTCTGGGTAAGTGTAAACATTCCGGCGACATTGACCGACATCACCCGGTTCCACGCCGAATAGGGGAAGTCTTCAAGCGGTGCGCCCCAGCTCAGCCCGGCATTGTTGATCAGGATAGACAGAAGGGGGTAGCGCCTGGCGATCTCATCGGCCAGAGCAACAATACCGGTTTCGTTCGAGATGTCTGCGGCCAGTGCGATGGCTGATCCGGTGGCGCCCAATCGGTTCAGTGCGGTGGCGGCTTCTTCGCAGGCGTCGAGCTTGCGCGACGCAATCACCACGGTTGCCCCCGCGCGCACCAGCGCTTCCGCGATCATGCGTCCAATGCCCGTCGCGCCTCCGGTGACCAGCGCAAACTTGCCCGGAAGCGAGAACAGGGAGTCGAAATAGGATTTAGCGGTCGTGGACTTCCAGCGCCTCGATCTGGGTGCGCACCGCATCGGCGGCGGGACTGTCGGGAGCGTCGACCAAAACCTGCAGCCAGTCCGCGCGGGCACCTGCTGCGTCCCCAGCTGCCGCCTTGATGGCGCCGCGTTCGACCAGCGCATCAGGGAATTTGGGATTGATCGACAACGCGGACTCGATATCCGACCTGTAACCGTCCTTGTTGCCCTGTGCGTTGCGCGCGCTGGCACGGAGCACAAATGTCTCGGCTTTGGTCCGATCGAGTCCAAGGGCGACGGTGAGATCGGCTTCGGCATTGGGCCAATCGGCACGGGCAGCGCGGGCGCGAGCGCGATCAACCCATAAGTCCGGGTCCTGCGCGGTCAGTTTGAGTGCGGCGGAAAACGCCTCCTCGGCATTTTCCGGCTGACTGGCCAGCAGCCATGCGTTGCCGGCCTGGCCGAGCAGCGAAGCACGCAATCCGGCCGATCCGGCATCCTTGCGTTCTGCCAATGCGCCGAGGCGCGAAGCGGCTTCGCCGGGCTCATCCAGGCTGATCAGGGCCAGCGCGGCACAGCGTTCGGCGGGAATGCCGCCGCCGTGGTCGCGCCATGCCATGGCCATCTCGAACGCGTCATCGGCTTTTTTGGCAATGGCGTTGATGCAATCCTGGTAAGGGTCTGATCCGGCAAAGGGATTGATCGAAAGCGCCGGCGGAAATGGGCTGTCTCCGGTCTCCGAAGACAAAGCTGTCGCCCCGAACAGGACGAGCGCGCACAATGTCAATCTGCCCACTCGCGTCATGCCCGTAACTGACCTTGTTCGCCCCGCAAAGGCAAGTGGTTATCGGGTCACGATTCCAGCTGCGTGCGCTGATTGGAGGTGGCGCGGTGCGAATGTTATACTTTGGCGGGCTGATTCATTTCGGGGGGAATAATGATACCGACGATCCTCTTGAGTTTGCGCAACACTGTCATTGCCGGCTTCGTGCTCGCGTTCCTGGTGTTCATCCTCTACATCGCCGAAACCGAATTCAACAATTACGTCTTCTGGCCGTTTTTCGTCCGTTGGCTGCATATCCTGTCCGGGATCATGTGGATCGGCATTCTGTACTATTTCAATTTTGTGCAGACGCCGACCATGCCGAAGATACCGGACGAGCTGAAGGGCGGGGTTTCGCGCTTCATCACGCCTGAGGCGCTGTTCTGGTTCCGCTGGGGCGCCATGGCGACGCTGGCGTTCGGCATTATTCTCGCCGCACTGAACGGTTATCTGCTGCAGGCCTACACAATTGACGCCATCGAGGGATTCATCGACCTGAAAGTGATGCTGATCGGCATCGGCATGTGGCTGGGCACCATCATGTGGTTCAATGTCTGGTTCGTGATCTGGCCGAACCAGCAGAAGGCGCTGAATATCGGCAATGCCTGGCCCGACCTGCCCGCCGATCAGAAGGCAAAGGCAGCGCGCACGGCGGGGCTGTTTTCGCGCACCAACACGATGCTGTCGGTGCCGATGCTGTTCTGCATGGTTTCTGCCGGACATCTGGCGTAAGGCCCCGGCAATGCGGCCGGCCATGACAATTTGAGTCGTCGTGGCCGGTTACTGCGAGTCACTTGTCCGCAAGCAGGATTACGACCGCTATATCGCCGCGCTGTTCGCGCCGGAAGCTGTCCGGCCCGACATCTTTGCGCTCTACGCTTTCAATTACGAAGTCGCGAAAACCGCCGGGACAGTGCGCAACCCGGTGGCGGGGCAGATCCGGCTGCAATGGTGGCGCGAACGCATCGAGGAGATTTACGCCGGGGAGCCCCGACCAGCGCGGCATGGCCGCGCTGGCGAGGAATCAAACAACTTGCGCGCGACGCGCGCAGGGCGCACTGAAACTGTTGTGGCGCTGGCAAGCGCGGCGGGCCGGCATCGGCTGGACCGGTCTCTTTTCGATGATCTGATCAACGCCCGCGAATTCGATCTCGATCCGGCGCCATTTGCCGATCTGCCGCAGTTGGAAGCCTATGCGGATGCCACTTCGGGAAATCTGATGCGGCTGGCTGCGCGTGTGCTTGGGGCAGGGGATGCGCTGGATAAGCATGCGAGAAACGCGGGGATTGCTTATGCCATCACCGGACTGCTGCGCGCCTTGCCGTTTCACGCCGCGCGGTCGCATATCGCAATGCCGGCGGACGAAATGGCCCGTGCGGGTGTTGCACCCGATCAACTCCTGCGCGGACCCATGTCACCGGAGACCACCGCGTTGATCGCGCGCATGTCGGAAATTGCGCGTGCGCATTACCAGCAGCTGGACCGTGTTGAGCGGCGCTATTTGCCCGCAATACTGCCGGCAGCGCTGGTTCCGGCGGTTATCCGTGTACTGAACCGGCCCGGCTTCAATGCTTATCGGAATTCTACGGAGATCGCAGGTTTCCGGCGCCAATGGATCATGCTGCGCGCCGTGATCACAGGGCGGATTTGAAAGGGGTTACTCCGCCGCCGCGCGCTGGCCGAGCCATTCACCGAGCGCGGCGAGTGCGCGTTGCGCCACTGCCTTCTTCTTGTCGCGGCCACGTTCCGTACCGGCCAGCGGAGGAAACAGCCCGTAATTCACATTCATCGGCTGGAAACTCTTCGCATCCGCACCTGTGGTGATATGCGCGAGCAGCGCGCCGAGAGCAGTTACCGGAGGCGGCGGTGCCGCGTGCATGCCACGTGCCTGTGCCGCGGCGAAGCGGCCCACGAGCAATCCGATCGCGGCGGATTCAACATAGCCCTCGACGCCGGTGATCTGTCCTGCGAAGCGCCAGGCCAGGTTGGATTTCAGCCGCAATTCGGGATCGAGCAGCCGCGGCGAATTCAGGAAGGTGTTGCGGTGAATGCCGCCGAGCCGCGCAAAGCGTGCATCCTCCAGCGCTGGAATGGTGCGAAAAATCCGCACCTGTTCGCCATGCTTCAGCTTGGTCTGGAATCCGACCATGTTCCACAGGGTACCGAGCGCATTGTCCTGGCGAAGCTGCACCACCGCATAAGGCCGCGCGCCAGTAGCAGGATTGCGCAAGCCGACCGGCTTCATCGGGCCGAAGCGCAACGTGTCCAAGCCGCGCGCCGCCATGACTTCAATCGGCAGGCAGCCCTCGAAATAGGGTGTCGACTTTTCCCATTCGTGGAATTGGGTTTTCTCGCCGGAAAGCAATGCCGCGACAAAGCCACGGTACTGCTCCTCGGTCATCGGGCAGTTGATATAGTCGGCGGTGCCGCCGCCGGGACCCTGTTTGTCGTAGCGCGATT
>CAYUQO010000009.1:0-174897 GCA_964446945.1 uncultured Bordetella sp. | reverse complement strand
CGGCAGCCGCTCATCACTTTGTGCGGATTCCTGCGGCGGCTCCCGGCGCGCCGGCTGCGCCAGCGCCCGTTGCACCACCGCGGTCAATTCCTTGAGGTCGAAAGGCTTGGGCAGATATTCGTAGGCGCCACGTTCGGCCGCCGTGATGGCGGTGAGAATATTGTTTTGCGCGCTCATGACCACGACCGGCAATTCCGGCCTCAGCCGCTTTATCCGTGGGAGAAGATCGAAGGCGTTCTCGTCGGGCAGCACCACGTCGGTAATCACGAGATTGCCCTCGCCCTGGGATACCCAACGCCACAAACCTGCGGCATTGGCCGCTGTTCGCACGTCATAGCCCGCCCGGCCAAGCGCCTGGTTGAGCACCGTGCGGATGGCGGCATCATCGTCACAAACGAGAATCGTGGCGTCAGGCATGGGTGTTTCCGGGCTGAATGTCGGTCGAGACGACGGGCAGAAGCACGCGGAAGATGGTCCGCCGCGGTTGCGATTCACATTCGATGACGCCGCCATGATCGGCGATGATTTTGGCGACCAGCGCGAGTCCAAGCCCCGCGCCCCTGGCTTTCGTGGTGATGAAGGGATCGAAAATATAGGGCAGCAGATCCGGCGGAATTCCCGGCCCGTTGTCGCGCACCGTGACTTCGAGCGGCAGGCTGACGCGCTTTCCCGGTGTTGCGCCGGCAACCGGCGTGGCGATCTTCACCCCCGGACGATAGGCGGTCGTCAACACGATTTCTCCGCCCTCTGTGGGCGCCGCATCGGCGGCATTGCGGATGATGTTCATGAAGGCCTGGATCAGGCTGTCGTGGTCGCCCGGAACGGCCGGCAGTGAAGGATCGAAGACTTCGACGATCCTGACATCGCGCCCGAAGCTGGTTTGGGCGACGCGTTTCACGCGGTCCAGGACCTCATGGATATTCACCGGATTGCGCGTCAGCGCGCGCGCATCACCGAAGGATTCCATGCGATCAATCAGTACACGGATACGATCGGCCTCGTCGCAGATCAGCTTTGTCAGCGGCCGTTCCGAATCCGGCACCGCATCTTCCAGCAACTGCGCTGCGCCGCGTATGCCCGCCAACGGGTTTTTGATTTCGTGCGCCAGAACCGCGGCCATTCCGCTCATCGAACGTGCCGCCCCGCGATACAGCAATTGGCGGTCGATGCGCTGCGCCAGACCCCGCTCTTGCAGCAAGAGGATGACATTCCCGTCGTCGGACGGAGTGAGGTTCACATCGGCGATGCGTTCGCCGAGTTTCGGATTGGAGAGGTCGACGTCGCGTTCGCCGATTGAAGCTCCGCGGTCGCGGGTTTGATCAACCAACTCGATGAGTGGACACCCGAACGGCAACAGGTCCGCGAGTTTGTGCTTGAGCAACAAACCCACGCCCATATCGAAGAACTGCTCGGCGGCCTGGTTGGCGTAAACCAGTTCACTGCCGGGCCCGATGACCAGAATGGGCATCGGCAGAGCGGCAGCAATGGCGAGACCCGTGACCCCAGCCGGGCGGCTGGAGGCGATCGACTTTACGGAGGATGCGGTTTGTGACCTGCCCATTACTTGGGCAATGCTATTTCATGCCTAACTGCTAGGCAATCGCCTTCGGATGGGCGGATTCCAAAAAAACCGCTACACAGCGACTCATGACAGACACTGTAGTCCTGATCGTTGCCGCCGGAAGCGGCGAAAGGGCTGCCGCAGCCGGAAGCCAGCCTGGTTTAGCAAAACAATACAAAGATTTGGCTGGTTGGCCCGTGCTTCGGCACACGGTCCAGGCCTTTGCAGGGGCAATCGGGGCCGAGTCCATTTTCACGGTGATCCGAGCGCAGGACCGTGAGCTTTGCTGTTCAGCGATTGCCGGTTTGGCCACACCGGAACCGATCATTGGCGGCCCACGGCGGCAGGATTCGGTGCGCCTCGGGCTCGAGGCGATTGCAGGGCAAATCTCACCGGCCAAAGTCCTGGTTCATGATGCGGCGCGTCCATTTGTTTCTGCCGCCGTCATTTCGCGGGTCATCGAGGGGCTTAACTCTGCCGATGCCGTGGCGCCGATGGTGCCGGTGCCGGATACGCTGCGGCGGAAAGAGGCTGGCGCATTCAGCATCGTGTCACGTGATGAGTTGTATCGCACCCAGACGCCGCAGGGTTTTGCGTTCAAGGCCATTCTGGAAGCCCATCGCCGCTATGCCGGAGAATCCTTCACCGACGACATTGCACTGGCCGAACGCGCGGGCCTCAACGTCATCGGCGTTGCAGGAGAAGAAATGAATCTCAAGCTCACGACTCCTTCGGATTTCGAACTTGCCCAGCGTTTGGCGGTTTCGGCCCTCCCCGATCTGCGCACCGGGACCGGCTTTGATGTCCACCGGTTCGCGCAAGGAAACCATGTCTGGCTCTGCGGCATCAAGATTCCGCATGACTTTGGGCTGGAGGGACATTCGGATGCCGATGCCGGCCTGCACGCGCTCACCGACGCGATTTTGGGAGCGATTGGAGCGGGAGATATCGGCAGCCACTTTCCGCCCACGGACGAAAAGTGGCGCGGCGCCGAATCCAGTATTTTCCTCGTCCATGCCGCAGGACTGGTGCGCGATCTGGGCGGGGTGATTGCGCATACCGACATCACGCTGATCTGCGAACGGCCGAAAATCGGGCCCCACCGCGATGCCATGCGCCGGCGCGTCGCGGAGATCCTCGCCATCGACATTGACCGGGTCAGCATCAAGGCGACGACAACCGAGGGGCTGGGTTTCACCGGGCGCCGCGAGGGTCTGGCCGCGCAGGCCATCGCGACCATCCGCTTACCTATGCGTTAGTTTGGGCGATGAATCGATCCGCGGAATGGCTGGCCACCTGCTTCGGTCTCGGCAAGGTAACCTACGCGCCGGGAACCGTGACTTCAGCCGTGGCAACCGTTTTCGGAATTCCGCTGGTACTTCTCGGCTGGAAGGTTTTGCTGCCGGTATTGATCGCAATCACCCTGATCGGCATTCCGGTTTGCGGCGCCTATGCGCGGGCGCGGCGAATCCTCGATCCGGGCGATTGCGTTCTGGACGAAGTGGCCGGCCAATGGCTGGCACTGGTGCCCGTGGCCGCAGCGCTGGATGGAAGACATTGGCCAGCCTATTTCGTCGCATTTCTCGCCTTCCGCCTGTTCGACATCTGGAAACCCTGGCCGGTATGGTGGGTGGACCAAAGATTGCCGGGCGGCACGGGCATTGTCGCAGATGACGTGGTGGCGGGGATTTATGCCGCGCTCGTCGTGTTCGGCGCGATTTACGCCGGATGGGTCTGAGGATGACGATGTTCCCGGAACCTGTTCTCGATCTCGCCGCGAAGTTGCTGGCCGAAGCCCGTGCGAAGGGTCTGCACATCGCCACAGCCGAAAGCTGCACCGGTGGATTGATCGCGGGCGCGCTGACTGCAATTCCCGGCTCGTCGGACGTGTTCGACCGCGGCGCTGTTGTGTATGCCAACCAGGCCAAGATGGAGATGCTGGGCGTCCCGGCTGATCTGCTGGAAAAGCATGGCGCGGTATCGGCGGAAGTTGCGCGCGCAATGGCCGAAGGCGCACTGACGCATTCGGCCGCCGGCATTGCCGTATCCTGCACGGGCATTGCCGGCCCCGGTGGCGGCAGCGCCGAAAAACCGGTCGGCCTGGTTTATCTGGCGGTGGCGGGAAAAGCCCGCAAAACGCGGCATATCGAGTGCCGCTTCGGCGAAATCTCGCGCGATGAAATCCGGATGCGGACGGTTACGGCCGGCCTTCAGCTACTGCTCGAAGCTACCCGCGATTCCGCGTAAAGCGAATCGGCGCGCGTGATGAAGGCCTGCTGCATCCGGGCGGCGACAAGACCAAAACCCGCCCCGGCGACCGCCTGAAACACCGGATTTCTGAAGCTGAAATCGATCAGGAAATGCACTTCCGAGCCGTGCTTCTTCAGCGGTGTAAAACGCCAGCGGGTGTCGAGCTTTTTGAACGGTCCTTCGAGATGGGTGGCTTCGATCATCAGCGCGGGATAATCGAGCCTGACCCGGCTGACATAGCTTTCACGGAAGGCCAGATAAGAAACATCCATTCGGGCGGTGACGAATTCCAGGTCGCCCTGTGTCTCGCGTCCGGTAATCCGGATTGCGGAACACCAGGGCAGGAACTCCGGATAGCGGTCGATCGCCGCGACGACCGCATACATTTGTTCTGCCGTGTAAGGAACAATTCGCGTTTCGCGATGCAGCGGCATCGTCCGGTCACATCGTGGCTGCGCGGCGGGCAGCCCTGAGACGGGCAAAGTCTTCCCCTGCATGATAGGAGGAACGCGTCAGAGGGCTCGCCGATACCATCAGGAAACCCTTGGCGCGCGCAGTGGCCTCAAGAGCTGCGAACTCGTCCGGCGGCACAAAGCGTTCCACCGCGGCGTGTTTGCGGCTCGGCTGCAGATACTGGCCGACGGTGAGAAAATCCACGCGCGCTGTGCGCAGATCGTCCATCACCTGCATCACTTCCTCACGGCTTTCGCCGAGCCCGATCATCAAACCTGATTTCGTGAACGCATCGGGATCGATGTCCTTCACCCGGTCGAGAAGTTTGAGTGATGCGTAATAACGGGCACCGGGGCGAATCCCGAGATAGAGACGCGGTACGGTTTCGAGATTGTGATTGAATACGTCGGGCGGCGACTCCATCACAGTTTCCACCGCGCCGGGCTTGCGCAGAAAATCCGGAGTCAGGATCTCGACCGTTGTTTCGGGCGCCAGAGCACGCAAACGATCAACGGTCACGGCAAAATGGCGCGCGCCGCCATCCTCGAGATCGTCGCGATCGACCGAGGTGATGACTACATGCTTAAGCCCGAGCTTCTGCACCGCGCGAGCGACACTTTCGGGTTCATCAGGATCAAGCGGCCTTGGCAACCCGGTCCGCACATTGCAGAAGCCGCAGGCGCGGGTGCAGGTCTCCCCCATGATCATCATGGTGGCATGCGCCTGTTCCCAGCATTCGCCGATATTCGGGCATCCCGCTTCTTCGCAAACCGTATGCAAACCGTGCTCTCGCACGGTGGAGCGGGTGCGCATAAAGCCGTGGCCTGACGGCGCCTTGACCCGGATCCAGTCCGGTTTTCGCGGCGGGATATTGTCCGGCCGGTGCGATTTTTCGGGATGGCGGGGACGCAGGCCCCGGGGTTGATCGATGATCGTTGCCATGTGCGAATCTATGTAAACATCGGAAGACCACCGGCCAAGTGATCGTGGCCGGGCTTTCGGGCATAATACATGCCGCAAAGAAGCAGGGACTAGCAGTGGCGCAGCCGGTTGCCAAAGCTGATTTCTCCCGCGCCCGGCGGAGCCTGTTCCGGGCGCTGCTGGATGCCGCCGGCAAATTCGGCATCGGGCGGGAAATCCTGGTCGATGCCGATGGACGCGTCCTCACCTATCACGACCTCATTCGGGCAACCCTGGCTTTGGGCTATGCGCTGAAACAGGGGACGCGGCAGGGAGAATCGGTTGGTGTGATGCTGCCGACGGGCGCAGCGGCCGCGATCGCCGTGTTCGCAATCTCGGCCTATGGCCGCGTGCCCGCCATGCTAAACTTCACCGCCGGCCTGCAGAGTCTCCGCACCGCCCTGCAAATGGCCAATATCAAACGGGTTGTGACGGCGCACCGGTTTATCGAACTGGGGAAATTCGATGCCCTCGCCGCCGAACTCGGACGCGAATGCAAGCTGATCTATCTCGAAGATGTCCGCAACCAGCTGCCATTGGGCGCCAAAGCCGCAGCCGTGATCGGAAAATTTGCGCCCAGTGCTGTCGCAGCGCGCCAGCGGCCGGATCGGCCCGCAGCCATCCTTTTCACATCCGGCACCGAGGGTGAACCCAAAGGCGTGGTTCTGTCGCACGCCAATATTCTCGCCAATGTCGAGCAGGTGAACTCGCATCTGGAAATTTTCCAGCATGACGTGCTGTTCAATCCCCTGCCGGTGTTCCACTGCTTCGGCCTGACCGTGGGAACGTTCATGCCGATTTTCCTCGGGGTGAAGGCGGTGATGCATCCGACCCCGCGGCAGCCGCATGAAATTGTGCGCCGGATTCGCGAATATGGCGCGACTATCCTGCTCGCCACCGACACCTTTGTTTCGCAATATATCCGGGCTGCGGCTGAGGATGACCTTGCCAGCCTGCGTCTGGCCGTTTGCGGCGCCGAGAGACTGCGGGACGAAACGCGCCAGCTTGCCCGGCACAAATGCCCGGTCGAGCTGCTGGAAGGCTATGGCGTCACCGAAGCCTCTCCCGTGATCTCGGCCAACCAGCCCGACGCCAATCGTCCAGGCACTGTCGGACATTTCATGCAGGGTCTCGAAACCCGTATCGAGCCGGTCGACGGCATTCGAGACGGCGGGCGGTTGCTGGTGCGCGGACCCAACGTGATGCTGGGTTACCTGAACACAGACAAACCCGGCACGATTCATCCGCCCGACGGCGGCTGGCACGATACTGGCGACATCGTTTCGGTGGACGAGGACGGTTATCTGGCGATCCGCGGCAGGCTTCGGCGATTTGCGAAAATCGGCGGCGAAACCGTATCGCTGACCGTGGTGGAAAACTGCGCATCTGCGCTTTGGCCGGATTATTGCCACGCCGCGATTGCCGTTCGCGACGAGCGCCGGGCGGAGAACATCGTCTTGGTCACGACCAATCCGAGGGCAGACCGCAGCGAACTTCTGGTTTGGGTCCGAAACCACGGCGTACCGGAACTGGCGGTGCCAAAGCGCGTTATGGTCGTCGACGAAATCCCTGTCCTGGGCAGCGGCAAAACCGATTATTCGGGCGTCGCCCGGTTGGCGGCGCAACCGGCCCAATCCTCCTCCGCAGCAGAGTAAGAATTCCTCCGTACGCGTGCGAATAATCGGACCGGTGGGGCAGGCGGATACCTTCGGCGCCCAACGCGGTCCCGGTTTGCGGGTTCGCGCTGCGTGACAAAAGATTTGCCGCAAACCATTGAGGAACTTGCGCGTTTTCCTTCCGACACAAAATGTTGTGACGACCGGGAAACAAAGTGCGAGTCCTGCTGCTCTCACCGGTATGTTTCGTGATCATGATCAGCGGCGCAGCCGCTGAAACTTCCCTCCTCAACTACTCCCCGGGCAACGATGCGGTCCTCTTGCCGCCGGTTGGCGCCATCGGCCAGCCGGCCCTGTCACACACCAATTCATCCGACCTGGCAGGCGGCACTGTTGATCTGAAACTCGGCAAATTCAGTACGCAACTTGAAGGTTCTGCGATTGCCTCGCCCGATCAGCATTCGATCGGCAATCTTCCGACCGGCGGCAATACTGCCGCCACCAGCGTTATGCTCAATGGTTTGTACGAGATCAACAACGGCTCATGGCATTTGAAACCGTTCGTGGGCGGAGGATTCGGATTCGTCGATGCCAATTCGCGGGTCCTGGGACAGACCCAGACGGATTGGCAGAAAGCCTATCAGTTGCACGGCGGCGTGCAGATCGGATTTTCCGAAAAGCTCTTTGGCTCGGTTGAATACCGATGGACGAATGGCAGCAAGCCGGGATTCTTCGTCGCCGGCATTCCGACGAAGGTGAACATCAGCTCGCACGGATTCACCGTCGGCTTTGACTATAAATATTGAAGAGCGAGGAGCGAGGAGGAGAATTTCTCTCGCTTCTAGTTTCTCGCTTCTCGCTTCTCATGCAGGACGCGCCAGATTTTTTGCGGTGTCGCGGGCATATCGATATGCGCGACGCCCACCGCGTCCGAAATGGCGCCGATGATCGCCGGAAGACAGCCGATGGTCCCCGCCTCGCCCGCACCTTTGACTCCCAACGGATTGGTCTTGCACAGCACCTCATTGTAACGAATGTCGAGCGCCGGCATCTGATCCGCACGCGGCAGCACATAGTCCGCAAAGCTCGCCGTCGACAACTGACCGGATTCGGGATCGTAACGGCAATCCTCCATCAATGCCTGGCCGAGTCCCTGGGCGATGCCGCCGTGGATTTGTCCGTCCACGATCAGCGGATTGATCACGCGCCCCACATCATCGATGACGACGTACCGGCAGATTTCGACTGTGCCGGTGTCCGGATCCACCTCGACTTCGCAGATATGGCAGCCATTGGGAAAAGTCGGCGGGGAGTCAAAGCTCGCTGATTCATCAAGTCCCGTTTCAAATCCCGGCAGGCGATCCTCCCGCAAGACTGAGACCAGCTCGGGAAGCGAGATGCTCCGTTTCGTCCCGCTGACCTCGAAGCGGCCGCCCTGTTCGTCGCGTGTGAAATTCACCTCGGCAGTTCCGGCCTGAAGCACCTGACGCGCCGCGGCTTTGCCCTTCTCGATCACGCGATCCATCGCGCGCGTTAGAGCACTGCCGGCGGTTTGCAGCGAGCGCGAACCGACTGTGCCGCCTCCGGACAAGCCATCGATGGTGTCGCCCTGCCTCACCACGACCGAATCGAACGGCACGCCGAGCTGCTCGTGTACGAGCTGGGCAAAAACCGTGTCATGACCCTGGCCATTGGTTTGCGTCGCGACCACGAGCTCAACCTTGCCGTCGCGGGCAAAACGCATCACGACGGGTTCGCTGACCGCAGGGCCGCCCGAGGCTTCGAAATAATAGCTGACTCCCCTGCCCCGCTTTTTTCCGTGCGATTCCGATTCGCGACGGCGCCGGTCGAACGTCTCCCATTCCGCCGTTCGCGCGGCGAGGTCGAGATTGCCGGCGAAGTCACCCGAATCGATCGAAAGCCCCCGCCAGTTGCGGTAGGGCAATTCGGTTGGGGTGACGAGATTCCTCCGCCTGATTTCCAGCCGGTCGAGATTCAGCGCCGTTGCCGCCTGATCCATCAGCCGTTCGGTGATGTAGATCGCCTCCGGACGTCCGGCTCCGCGATAGGACGTCACCGTCGTTGTGTTGGTGAAATATCCCCGCACCCGCACATGCACGGCCGGCACGCGATAGACGCCACCCATGACGCGCAAACCCAATGCCGGAATCAGTGGCCCGACATGGGTCATGTAGGCGCCGAGATTGGCGGAACTGTTGAGCCGCATCGCGAGGATGTGGCCATCTTTGTCGAGCGCCATTTCGCCGGTCATTTGCACATCGCGGCCGTGGCCGTCGGCGAGAAATGATTCGAGGCGTTCGCCGGACCAGCGAACCGGACGCCGGTGGCGTTTGGCCCCAATCAGGATCAATGCGAGCTCGACCACGAGCGAATTTTTCATCCCGAAGCCGCCCCCGACATCAGGCGTGATCAAGCGAAGTTTGTCCGCGGGCAGGTTCAGGACATGGGCAACTTTGTCCCGCACGCCGGCCGATCCCTGCGTCGGCGTGTAAAGCGTGAGCAAATCTTCGTTGGCGTCATAGGTCCCGACGCCGCCCCGCGGCTCCATCGGCGCCGGCACGATGCGATTTTGCACCACATCGATTTTCACCTTGCATGCGGCGCGCGCGAAAGCTTCGTTGCAACCGGCTTCATTGCCATCGGCCCAGTCGAACGCGAGATTACCCGGCGCATGATCCCAGACCGGCGGCGCCGCCGAAGCGGTTTCGGGAAAGACCTCGGCTTCCAAGGGGTCGTAATCGACCATCACAGCGTCGGCCGCGTCCTTCGCCTGTGCCGCGGTTTCGGCCACCACCATGGCGACCGCCTCGCCGGCAAACCGCACCTTGTCATCCGGCAGCAGGCGCTTGGGCGATTGACGCAGGTCCGACCCGTCGCGGCTCTTGAATGGCACGCGCACCGGCAAATACCCGGTCCACTCGACGTCTTTTGGGGTGAGAATCGCGATGACGCCCGGCATGGCCTCGGCCGTCGCGATATCGATTCCCCGGATCAAGGCGTGGGCGTGGGGACTGCGCACAAAGCAGACATGCGCCAGGCCTTCGAAATGCAGGTCGTCAAGATATTGGCCGCGGCCGGTGACCAGCCTTGTGTCTTCCTTGCGCCTAACCGGTTGGCCTACGCCGTATTTCATCACTGTCGCGCCCATGTTGCCGTGCTTCGTTTACGGTTCCGGGCCTAATCGGCGCAAGCCTGTGTTAACATCAGCCTGAACTGGACCGGATGGATTGGAATTTGGCCGCCGCGGCTGCTAAATACACCCCATGATCGACCCATTTGGCCGCCATATCAGCTATTTGCGGGTTTCGGTGACGGACCGCTGCGATTTCCGCTGCGTCTATTGCATGCCCGAACACATGACCTTCCTTCCCAAGGCCGACGTGTTGTCGCTGGAGGAACTCGACCGGCTATGCGGCGCCTTTATCCGCAAAGGCGTACGCAAACTGCGCCTGACCGGCGGCGAGCCCTTGGTCCGCCGCGACGTCATGAAGCTGATCCGCTCGCTCGGCAGCCGGGTCAAAATGGGTGAACTCGAAGAGTTGACGCTGACCACCAATGGCAGCCAGCTCGGGCGATTTGCCGGAGAGCTCGCAGATTGCGGCGTCCGGCGGGTGAATGTCTCGGTCGACACACTCGACCCCGTCAAATTCCGCGAGATCACGCGCTGGGGCGATCTGCCCAAGGTGCTGGCCGGGATCGAGGCGGCGCAGGAAGCCGGCCTCAAGATCAAAATCAATGTCGTCGCGCTTCGCGGGGTGAACGACCAGGAAATCCCCGATCTCATCCGCTGGGCGCATGCGCGCGCGATGGACATCACCCTGATCGAGACCATGCCGATGGGCGATATCGATGCCGATCGGACCGAACAATATCTGCCGCTGTCGCTGGTCAAAGCCGAACTTGCGAAGCAATTCACGCTTGATCCGACGCTCGAGCGGACGGGTGGACCCGCGCGGTATGTGCGGGTGCAGGAGACCAACGGCCGGCTCGGTTTCATCACGCCGCTGAGCCATAACTTCTGCGAAAGCTGCAATCGCGTCCGGCTCACCTGCACCGGAATGCTGTACATGTGTCTCGGGCAGGAAGATTCGGCGGATCTGCGCGCCGTCCTCAGGGCTTCCAGCGACGATGCGGTGCTTGAGGCTGCAATCGACGAAGCCATTTCACGCAAGCCCAAGGGCCATGACTTCATCATTGACCGGCGACACAATCGCCCTGCCGTGGGGCGGCAGATGTCGATGACCGGCGGCTGAACGGACTTTGCCGCAGAAGATTCATTTTACTGCATCCGAATCGTCCGAAGCGGTGGCCGCATTGGAAAAGCTGCGCGCGCGCTACGGCGATGCGGGCGAGGATGCATCCGTGATTGTGGCGCTCGGCGGCGATGGCTTCATGCTCCAGACGCTGCATCATTTCCTCGGCCGCGACGTGCCGATTTACGGCATGAATTTCGGTTCGATCGGCTTTCTGATGAACGAGTATCGCGAGGATGGCTTGCCGGAGCGGTTGGAAGCCGCCACTCCGGCACGCATTCATCCGCTGCTGATGCGCGCTGTATCGCATGGCGAACAGACTGAAGCCCTGGCCTTCAACGACGTGTCCCTGCTGCGCCAGACGCGGCAAACCGCGAAGCTGCGCATACGTGTCGACGGCAAGGTGCGGCTGAACGAACTAATTTGCGACGGCATTCTGACTTCTACGCCGGCTGGAAGCACTGCCTATAATCTCTCAGCGCACGGCCCGATCCTGCCGATTGAATCCGCGCTGCTGGCGATGACGCCGCTCAGCGCGTTCCGGCCGCGGCGCTGGCGCGGTGCGCTGCTGCCGCACCGTGCAAAAATCAGTATCGATATTCTTGAGCCCGCCAAGCGGCCGGTCAGCGCGACAGCGGATAGTTTCGAGGTGCGCGACGTGACCCAAGTGGAAATCGCCGAGGACCGCAGCACGTCCATGACCATGTTGTTTGATGCGGACCGCAGCCTCGAAGAACGTATCCTCGCGGAACAGTTTCTCTACTGACCTGCGCAGATCGACGTTAATTCGGCGACGGCATGTTCGAGTTCACTCGCCGAATACTGCACGGCCTCACCCCGGCCCCAAACCGGAAACGGCCAGGCAGCGTCCGTCGTCCGGCGCGCGACGACATGCACATGCAGTTGGCGCACGATGTTGCCGATCATGCCGACATTCAGCTTGTCGCAGCCGGTGCGCGCGGTCGCCCAACGACGAAGAATCGTGCTGGCGCGAGCGATTTCGCCGGTCAGCAAATTCCGGTCGGCGGCTCCAAGCTCGACAAATTCGGAAATGCCGTCGCGCCGCGGAACCAGGATCAGCCAGGGATAACGCGTGTCATTCATCAGCAGCACGCGGCTCAGCGGCCAATCGCAAACCACCCCCGTATCGGCGGCCAGTTGGGGATGAAGCACGAAGTGTTTCATGTGAAGCGCGACGGGTTGAAGGCCGCGGCGAGTTCTGACGTTCGGCCCTGAAGGATGTCTGCCATTTTGTCGGCAGCCGCCGGGGCAAACAGAATGCCGTTGCGAAACTGTCCGCCCGCGACGTAAAGGCGCGCGAGTGAAGTTGCACCCAGCACCGGCGCGTCATCGGGCGTGTGCGGGCGCAATCCCGCCCAGATTTCGGCGAGCCGCCAATCCCGCAAGGAAGGAATGACGCGCGCGGCGGCGCGCCGCAATTTCGCGCAGGCCTGCACTTCCACCGACGCGTCGAAACCCGCATCCTCCACTGTTGCGCCGGCGAGCAGCCGGCCGGATCGCGGAACGAGATAGACGTCGTCGGCCCACAGCAACGTAGTGGGTAAGCCAATGCCGTCCGGAGGAACATAGGCCATCATCTGTCCCTTCACCGGCCTGACCGGAGGCAGATCGAAATCCGGCGCGGAAATCAGATTCATCCACGCGCCGCAGGCGAGCACAAAACAGTCTGCGTCCATTGCACCGCGTTCGGTCAGTAGCGCTTTGGCTTCGCCATCTGCGATCTGGATGGAACGGACTTCGCAATTCTCATGGATGATCACGCCTTTGTGGCGCAAGGCGGTGTAGAGCGCGTCGCAGATCGCGCGGTTATCCACCTGCGCGTCATCCGCGAAATAAAGCGCTCCGGTCAGATCGGGGGACAACAGCGGTTCACGGCGCCGTACATCATCACGGGACAACCATTCTCCGGAAGCCTTCGCGCGAGCGCGCAGCGCCGCCGCCTGCTGTTCACTTTCCGCGATCAGCAGCGAACCTGATTCACGAAATCCGACAGAACAGCCGGCTGCGCGCTCGATTTCGGCGGCAAATTCGGGCCAGAGCGCCCGCGATTCATGCGCTAGCCGTGCCAGATCGTCAGCCTCTCCGGCCAGTTCGCCTCCGGGCGCCAGCATTCCCGCAGCGGCCCATGATGCGCCGCGGCCGCAGATTCCGCGTTCGATGATTTCGACCGTGACGCCCTGACAGCAAAGCCGCCACGCAATGGCAAGGCCCGCTATGCCGCCGCCGGCAATAAGCACTCTCATTTGCGAGGCTTTGGGGGATTGCCGCAGATGAATCAAGTCCGCGACGCGTGACGCGTCGAAGCACGCGCCCTATAATCGGTCGAAATCTGGTCATTGGAACACATGGAAAAAGCAGTCTTTGGGGCGGGATGTTTTTGGGGCGTGGAAGCTTTCTTTCGCGAAGTGCCGGGCGTGGCGGACGCGATCAGCGGCTATGCCGGCGGCACCGTGCCGAACCCAAGCTACAAACAGGTATGCGGAGGAGCCACCGGCCACGCCGAAGCCGTCGAAGTCACATTCGATCCGGCCATCGTCAGCTACGACAAGCTGCTGGATATATACTTCACCAATCACGATCCGACGACGCTCAACCGGCAGGGTCCCGATTTCGGATCACAATACCGGTCGGTGATCTTCGCCATGACGCCGCAGCAGGAAAAGCAGGCCCACAAAAAAATCGAAGACCTCACGGCGGCGAAGCGATTCAAGCGGCCCATCGTCACTGCGGTCGAGCCATTCCGGAATTTCTATCGCGCCGAGGAATATCATCAGCGCTATTTCGAGAAGAACGGTTTACCGTCCTGCCACGTGCAGATGCCGGATTGATCGGCACGTTACCTGTCACCGCAAAAAGGTTCAGATTTCACAGAGGGAGATCTGCTGTGAAATGGAAATTTATAGGGATCATGCTGATGGCCGTGTTGTACGCTAATACCAGTTCCGCTGCTGGCAATGGCGACCGCTATGTTGGGGCCCCGTTTGCGACTCGGGCACCGGTGATTGCCCAGCACGGAATGGCGGCCACGATGCAGCCGCTCGCATCGCAAATCGCCCTTGATGTGCTGAAGAAGGGCGGGACCGCGGTCGATGCCGCGATCGCTGCCAATGCGGCCCTTGGCCTGATGGAACCGGTTTCATGCGGTGTCGGCGGCGATCTGTTCGCGATTGTCTGGGATCCGAAGACGAAGCACCTCTACGGCTATAACGGATCAGGCCGGTCGCCCAAAGGGCGCTCGCTCGCCGACATGATGCGAAAGCTCGAGGGCAGTCCTGCCGTCCCCGCTTTCGGGTCGCTTGCCGTCACCGTGCCCGGCGCGGTGGACGGTTGGTATGCGCTGCACGACAAATTCGGGAAATTACCAATGCCGGATTTGCTCGCGCCGGCGATCGCCTATGCGCGCGACGGTTTTCCCGTGAGCCAATACATCTCGGCCCTCTGGGCGGCCAATATGGCGAGCCTCGCCGCATCCTCCGAAGTCGAAGAGTTCCGGAATGCCGAGCATACTTACCTGATCAATGGAGAGCCGCCGGCACAGGGGCAGGTCTTCAGGAATCCCGACCTCGCCCGCACCTATCAGGCGCTGGCGCAGGGCGGGCGCGACGCGTTCTACAAGGGCGCGCTGGCGCGGACCATGGATGCCTATTTCCAGCGAATCGGCGGTGACCTCCGGTACGAAGACTTTGCCAGCCATCATGGCGAATGGGTGGATCCCGTATCGGTCAATTACCGCGGCTATGACGTGTACGAGCTGCCGCCCAATGGTCAGGGCGTGGCGGTTCTGGAAATGCTGAAAATTCTCGAAGGCTTCGACCTCAGGAAAATGGGGCCGGGCTCAGCCGATGCGCTGCATGCCATGATCGAAGCAAAGCGGCTGGCCTACGAGGATCTCGCCAAATATTTCGGCGATCCGGACTTCGTGAAAATTCCGGTCAAGGCGTTGATCTCGGCGGATTACGCCAAAGCCCGCAGGGCCCAGATCCATCTCGACCACGCAAACCCGAATATTGGACCCGGCGAAGCAAAGCTCGTCAGAGGTGACACGACTTACCTGACTGTCGCCGACAAGGACGGCATGATGGTGTCGCTGATCCAGTCGAACTATGCGGATCTGGGGTCAGGTCTGGTTGCTGACGGGCTCGGCTTCATGTTTCACGATCGCGGTGCGCTGTTCTCGCTCGATCCGCAGTCGCCCAATGTTTATGCCCCGGGCAAACGGCCCTTCAATACGATCATTCCCGGCTTCGTCCTGAAAGACGGTGAGCCATGGTTGTCATTTGGCCTGATGGGTGGAGACATGCAGCCGCAGGGTCATGTCCAGGTTCTGGTCAACATGATCGATTTCGGGATGAACGTGCAGGAGGCCGGCGACTTCATGCGTTTTCGCCATCTGGGCGGCACCGAGGTGACCGGTCAGCAGGCGCGTGGCGTTGGTCTGGTGCAGATCGAATCGGGAATTACACCTTCGGTGCGCGCGGAACTCACAAAACGTGGCTTCCACCTTGCGCCGGGGACTGGCGGATTCGGCGGTTATCAGGCGATATTGCGGGACAGGAAAAACGGCGTCTACTGGGGCGCCACTGAAATGCGCAAGGATGGTATCGCCATCGGTTACTGACGACGTGCTGCTTGCCGGGGCTGGGATATGGCGTGGTGGCAATTCCGTAAGTGGTTGCAGCTCGTCCATCTCTGGGCAGGGCTCACTCTCGGCATTCCGATCATCGTCATCGGCCTGACCGGCAGCCTGATCGTTGCGCAGGACTGGTATGCCGAATTGTCCGCGCCTTCGGCGCCCGCGCGCGGTCCCGTCCAGCCCATTACCGATGTTGTCGCGGCCGCTGAGAAATTGGCACCAACCGGCTGGCCGGTGACGGTTGTGAACATGCCGACGCACGTCGGCATGGCAGCGGCAGTTCAACTCGGTTTGCCACCTGGCCGACGGCCGCGAGGCGGGCGCAATCTGCAGGGCCTCACGCTTTATTTTGATCCTGTATCGCTGAAATATCTGGGCAGCCAGGAGCGCCGGCGTCAGAGTCAGGTCAACCAGAATCTCCGTAGCCTGCACATCGCACTCATGGTGCCGCAATATTATGGCGTGCAGATTGTCGGCTTTCTCGGAATCGCCATGGTCCTGTTCGGCCTCTCAGGACTTGCTCTGTGGTGGCCACGGAAAGGTCAATGGCGTTCGGCATTCACGCTCAAACGCGGCCTGCGGGGATTCCGTCTGAATCGCGATCTCCATGCGGTAACCGGATTCTGGTCCCTGCTGGTGTTCCTCGTCGTCTGCATCAGCGGAGTGGATCTTGCTTTCCCGGTGACTTTCCAAACGACCGTCGGACGGCTCCTGCGGCTGGATTACACTCTGACCTCGGCGACGGTTGATCCCGCGACGGCCGCGACGATCGTCAACCGCAATGCGCTCACTCCAGACGACGCGGCGCGGGTTGCCGCCGCAACGGTCCCCCACGCGCGAGTTCTTCAGGTGCAGTTACCGCCCCAGCCCGACGGCGTGTACATGGTCACCATGGTCCCGCGGATTGTCGGCGACACGGCCCCACAAATCTCCACTTTCATCGGTCCCGGACCGGAAGTTCTCGACGTCGTCGATCCCCGCAATTACTCGCCGGGAAAACAGATGCTCGTCTGGTTACGTGTACTGCATTACGGACAGGGACTGGGCGACATCTGGCGGGCACTGGTGTTGCTCTCCGGACTGCTGCCCCTCCTGTTCGGAATCACCGGTTTCAGCATGTGGTGGCTGAAGCGGGCGCAGCGAACCCCAACACCCGCTGCGCTGGTCACTCAACCGGCCGAATAATAAAATTGCGCATAAAGTTGCGTCTAACGCGCAACCGGCAAATTGGTTGATGTTTCTTTGCAACAATTCATGATTTTTTGCTTGCCCATCGCGAATGTGTGAGGCAAGAAGCCGAGGCTGGTCCGATTTGTCTGACCCTCGTTCGAGAGCTTTTTGGGGGGAACAACAAGCGGCCCAAGTTCATGCGACCCGCACCACTTGCAGGCGCATGATGTAGCGGTCTGGCGGCGAATTCCGCGGGATCACGGCACATCAATTTGCGGCTTGGGCAACCTTGCTGCGGGAAGGTGGGTAGCTTTGCGACGGAACGCGCTATTGCAGATTGGTAATTGTCTCGCAAGATTGCGGCAGTTTCGGGGCGATGTTCAAAAGGTCCTCAGCTCTCCTGATGGCCGTTGGGCGCTTGTCTCCACTGCGATTACCGCTTCCGTAGCCGTGACGGTGACTTGCCTTTCGCTGGCTGCCACTCCGGACACGCGCGCCTATGAGCCGCGCCGCGAGACGGCCACCCTGCCCTATGACATGTTGCTCCGCCTTGCTGGCCTCCACGCTATTCCTGCCATTCCCGGAGCGGGATCGAATGACCTGTATCGCACCGCCGGGCTGATTGGGCCGGGCATCACCGGGCCGTTGGATCGGCTGCTGCGGTTCCAGCATGCCAGCGAAAAACCCCGCGTCGAAAACCTTACGCTGACTGCCGAACGCGGCGAGAGTCTCGCCGGGATGCTTGAAAACGCCGGTGTATCCAGCGAGGACGCCGCTGCGGTGGCCGACGCCATTAAACCGGTTTACGGCAGCAAAAAAATTCGTGCGGGACAACAGTTCAAGGTCACGATCGGACCCGCCGCGACCGACGCTGCAAAACCCGCTGAGACCGGGGCGCAAAATGACGGCGACAATGCTGGGCGGCGGCTCCTGTCGCTGTCGTTCTCACCCAACATCGATCATCTGATCAACGTCCATCTGACGGCGCCGGACAACTACTTCGCCGAGAACGTGAAGCGTAAACTGGAACAGCGTTACGAGCATGCCCGCGTGACGATCGATTCCAGCCTTTACCAGGCCGCCACACAGGCCGGCATTGCTCCGACGGTCGTCGTCGAGATCATTCACATGTTTTCCTATGAAGTGGACTTCCAGCGCGATGTGCATCCGGGCGACTCGTTTGAGGTCTTCTTCAATCATTACGTGACCGATGACGGCCAACAGGCCAAACCCGGCGACATTCTCGCCGCCAGCCTCACACTGGGCGGCAAAACACACCTGCTGTATCGCTTTGAATCGGCCGAAGGCGACGTCGAATATTTCAATGCCAAGGGCGAAAGCGCCAAATCGATGCTGATGAAGACGCCGGTGGACGGTGCGCGCATTTCATCGGGATTTGGCCAACGTCTGCACCCGATCCTCGGTTACACCCGGATGCACAAGGGCATCGATTTCGCAGTGCCCCAGGGGACGCCGGTGATGGCAGCGGGCGCCGGCAAGGTGATTTTCCGGGGATGGGCCGGCGAATACGGCAATTTTGTCGTCATCGATCACGGCAATGGCTATTCGACAGCATACGGGCACTTGTCGCGCTTTGCCGAAGGCACCCATGTCGGCGAGCGTGTGTCGCAGGGTGAAGTCGTCGCCTATAGCGGCATGACCGGTTTGGCGACTGGTCCGCATCTCCATTACGAGATCCGCATCCACAACAATGCAGTCAATCCGGCAGGCGTCAAAATCGCCTCGGGACGCAGGCTCGAAGGCAAAGAACTCAGGGAGTTCACCGCCGAGCGCGACCGGATTGAAAGCCTGGAAGCCTCGTTGCCGGTCGAGCACACACTCGCTCAAGCCGCTACGGCGCAGCCCGAAGTCCAGTAATCGGCGCTAATGTACGGCGTGGCTCGGAGGCTCCGGGCCCATGCCCAACAATTCGCCTGACGATTGCACTTCCACGCCGTTGATGATCAGCCCGCGTTTTCCGGCGGAGACTTTGACGGTATCGCCGTCGGAAACCTCGCCTTCAAGGATCATGCTGGCCAGCGGATCCTGCAGGCTGCGCTGGATGACGCGCTTCAGCGGCCGTGCGCCATAAACCGGGTCATAACCGGTATCTGCCAGCCAGGATTTTGCCTTTGCATCAAGGTGGACGCTGATCTTGCGGTCGGCGAGCAATCCCGACAGCCGTTCGATCTGGATATCGACGATCTTGTCCATCTGTGCACGGGTGAGGCGATGGAACAGGATGATCTCGTCCAGCCGGTTGAGGAATTCCGGCCGGAAATGCGCCCGCACGGCGTTCATCACCTGGCTGCGCGCCGCCGTGGAATCTTCCCCTTCGGGCTGCGCGGCAAGATGTTCGGCGCCCAGATTTGAGGTCATGATGATCACAGTGTTGCGGAAATCGACCGTCCGCCCCTGGCCGTCGGTCAGGCGGCCATCGTCGAGCACCTGCAGCAGCACGTTGAACACATCGCGATGGGCTTTCTCGATCTCGTCGAAAAGCACCACCTGGTATGGCCTGCGCCGGACCGCTTCGGTCAACGCGCCACCCTCCTCGTAACCGACATAACCGGGCGGAGCACCGATCAACCGCGCCACGGAATGCTTTTCCATGAACTCGGACATGTCGATGCGAACCATCGCCGTGTCGTCGTCAAAGAGGAATGCCGCAAGCGCCTTGGTCAGCTCGGTTTTGCCGACGCCGGTCGGGCCAAGGAAAAGGAACGAGCCGATTGGCCGGTTCGGATCCTGCAACCCTGCGCGCGCGCGCCGCACAGCGTTGGACACTGCGCGAACCGCTTCGTCTTGCCCAACGACTCGCTTCTCCAGCGACTGCTCCATATGCAGCAGTTTCTCGCGTTCGCCTTCCAGCATCTTGTCGACCGGAATGCCGGTCCATCGTGAGACCACCGCGGCGATGTGTTCTTCCGTGACGGCCTCATTCACCAGCCGCTCCGCGCCCTTTTCTTCCGCAGCATGGAGTTTGCGTTCGAGATCGGGAAGCACGCCATACGCAATTTCGCCGGCACGACCGAGATTGCCGCGGCGTTGCGCAATGTCGAGTTCCTGCCGCGCGCGATCGATTTCTTCCTTGAGTTTCTGCGTATCCTGCAGCGACTTCTTTTCTTCGTTCCAGCGCGCCGTCAGTGCGGCCGAACGTTGCTCGAGTTCCGCCAGTTCGACTTCCAGTTTTTCCAGCCGGTCGCGTGATGCCTTATCGGGCTCTTTCTTCAGCGCTTCGCGCTCGATCTTTAACTGGATGATCCGGCGATCCAGCTCGTCCAGCTCTTCTGGCTTGGAGTCCACCTGCATGCGCAGCCGGCTCGCCGCCTCATCCATCAGATCGATGGCTTTGTCGGGGAGGAACCGATCGGTGATGTAACGGTTGGATAGAGTCGCGGCGGCGACGATGGCGCTGTCGGTGATGCGCACACCATGGTGCACCTCATATTTTTCCTTCAAGCCGCGCAGGATCGAAATCGTATCTGCCACTGTCGGTTCAGAGACGAAGACCGGCTGGAAGCGCCGCGCCAGAGCGGCGTCTTTCTCCACATGCTTGCGATATTCATCGAGCGTGGTTGCGCCAATACAGTGCAGTTCACCGCGGGCAAGAGCCGGTTTCAACAGATTGGATGCATCCATCGCGCCTTCGGCTTTGCCTGCACCCACCAGCGTGTGCATTTCGTCGATGAACAGGATGACCTTGCCGGCGGCCGAGGTGACTTCCGACAGCACTGCTTTCAGGCGTTCCTCGAACTCGCCACGGAATTTCGCGCCTGCGATCAGTGAACCCATGTCGAGCGCCATGAGCCGTTTGTCGCGCAGCGATTCGGGCACATCGCCATTGACGATGCGCAGCGCCAGTCCCTCGACAATCGCGGTTTTGCCGACGCCGGGTTCACCGATCAGCACCGGATTGTTCTTGGTTCGGCGCGCCAATACCTGGATGGTGCGGCGAATTTCGTCGTCGCGGCCGATGACCGGATCGAGTTTGCCGTTGCGGGCAAGTTCGGTGAGGTCGCGAGCATATTTCTTCAGTGCGTCATAACTGTTTTCCGCCGTCGCACTGTCCGCAGTACGGCCCTGACGCAAATCGTTGATGGCTTTGTTGAGCGCCTGCGCGGTCACGCCGGCATTCTTCAGGATGCCCGCGGTTGCCGCGGCGGGAGTCATGGCCAGTGCCTGCAATATGCGTTCGGCGGGGACAAACGAGTCACCGGCCTTTTTGGCGAGTTCCTGCGCCTGGTCCAACACGCTGGCTGTTTCGGGAGCGAGATAAATCTGCGTCCCCGCGCCCTGCACTTTCGGCAGCTTGGAAAGCGCGAGTTCGGTCTGCTGTTTTGCGTCTGCCGCCCGGCCGCCCGCCGCCTGGATCAGACTGGCTGCCAGCCCCTCCTCGTCGTCCAGCAACACCTTGAGGATGTGTTCGGGGGTCAGAAGCTGATGGTTTGAGCGTTTGGCAACGCCTTGGGCCGCTTCAATGAATCCGCGCGACCGCTCGGTAAATTTCTCGAATTCCATATGCCACTCCCTTCGACCGCGGAATCCCACCCCTTTTGGCGCCCGGAATCGCGTCGTAACTGTGCGGCCCATAAGGCACCGCACAGGGCATATGTGGCATTGATATCAATCAAGACAAGGGTCCGGCGGCATGGAAATTCCCCCTTCCAGCCGCCGATTTTCCCGGCGTGCGCCGGGGATTTAGGCTGCTTCGTCGCCTTCTTCGAGATCGTCCTCGGCATCAGCAAGACTGAAGGATGGTGCACTGTTCACCGGCTGCGGGAACTGCGGCTGTTCCGCGGTCGGCACGCGCCCGTCACCATTCGGGTTGGGCTGCTGCCCTCCCGGATTCTGTTGCGCGCCCGGCTGAATCCCCTGCGCCAGCAGAATGCGGAAATAGTGTTCTGCATGCTGAAGGTAGTTCTCGGCCATGACGCGATCGCCCGCCGAGCCCGCATCGCGCGCAAGCTGGAGGTATTTTTCATACACGTGAGAGGCGGTGCCCCGGATTTTCACATCCGGTCCCGTCGAATCGAATGCCCTGCTGTGATTGTTTTGCGGCCGGCGGCCGCGTCCACGCGAACGTTTCACGTTTACCCCTCGGTTTTGGATTTCGATTGTGCGGGTTGCAAAGCGAAACAGCCCCGTTTGCACATCGGAATGATCCGTGTCCTCAATGCTGTGATCCTGTACGCAACGCAATTCCTAAAGAGTCGCACGCGCGCGATTTCCGGTATCTGACTTCTGGCGCGTTTGAGTTCTCATTCCGCGAGGGCGACGCCTTCCTGCGTCAACCGGCGTATTCGCACCGTGGCGGCCGGTCGCCTCGCTTCCCAAGCGGGGCGCAACCTAGCCGCTTCAGGATAGGAATGCCAACCCTTTTTACGCGTTCACGCGCATGACAACACAGCGCGGGACACCGCCCAGATCGCGTACCGTATCCTTATGCTGAAACTTGGCCGCAGCGAAAATCCCGCGAATTTCGGGGGCTTGGCCATAACCGGCTTCCGCGAATAGCAGCGCGCCCGGCGCCATGCACTGTGGCAGTTCCGTCGCGATCTCGCGGTATGCACGCAAGCCGTCCACCCCGCCATCAAGCGCCAGCCGGGGTTCATGTTTGGCAACTTCCGCGGCCAGGCCGGTAATTTCACCGCTCGGAATGTAGGGGGGATTGGCAAAGACGATATCGAATGTCCGCGACACCACCGAGGTCCAACGACTCTGGACAAAGTTCGCCCGCGCTTCGAGCGACAAGTCGCGTGCATTGCCTGCGGCAACGCGCAAAGCAGCCTGCGAAAGATCGGTACCGATGCCGGTCGCTCTTGGCCGCTCCGACAGGAAAGCCAGCAGCAGACACCCGGAACCAGTGCCGAGATCGAGAACGCGCAATGCAGTATCGCGCGACGGGAATTCCCGCAACGCGGCCTCGACCAGCGTCTCGGTTTCGGGCCGCGGAATAAGAACGTCCTGGGTAACATTGAACTCAAGACTCCAGAATTCCCGCTTTCCGGTGATGTAGGCGAAGGGTTCATGACGACAGCGGCGAAGGACAGCGGCGGAGAAGATTGCCGCGGATTTCTGCGAAATTGCGATCTGCCGGGTTGCAATTTCGCCCGCCGGTACACCCATGGCGTATTCGAGCAACAGCCGTGCCTCGCGGCGGGGCGATTCGACGCCCGCCTGCCGCAATTGCGCCGTTGCTTCGTCGAGGAGCCGCTCGTAATCCGCAGTCGCAGCGATCCCGGGCATCATGCCGCGTCGGCCTCTGCCGCAAGACGATTCGCCTGATCCTCCGTGACCAGAGCATCGATAATTTCGCCGAGATCATCTCCGGCGAGAATGCGATCGAGCTTGTATAAAGTGAGATTGATGCGATGGTCGCTGACCCGCCCTTGCGGAAAATTGTAGGTTCGGATTCGTTCCGAACGGTCGCCGGAGCCAACGAGTCCCTTGCGCTCCGCGGCGCGTGCCTTTTCCGTCCGCTCTCTTTCCGCTTCAAACAGCCGCGCCTTGAGGATTTTCATCGCCTTGGCCCGGTTCTTGTGCTGCGATTTTTCTTCCTGCATCGCAACCACAATTCCCGTCGGCATGTGGGTGATGCGCACTGCGGATTCCGTCTTGTTGACGTGCTGCCCACCCGCACCGCTGGCGCGATAAACGTCGATACGGAGGTCTTTCTCATCAATATTGACGTCGACGTCTTCCGGCTCCGGCAACACCGCTACGGTCGCCGCCGAAGTGTGAATCCGCCCTGACGCTTCGGTCACCGGCACGCGTTGGACACGGTGAACACCGGATTCGAATTTCAGCCGGGCATAGGCGCCCTCACCTTCGGCCGTCAGCACTGCTTCCTTCACCCCGCCGAGGTCGGATTCGCTGAGCGACAGAAGCTCGGTTTTCCATCCCTGAAGCTGCGCATAGCGGGTGTACATTTTGAGCAAATCGCCGGCGAACAGCGATGCTTCCTCGCCGCCGGTTCCGGCGCGGACTTCGATAATCGCGCTCGAATTGTCCGCCGAATCCCTGGGCAACAACAGCAGGCGCAGATCGCGCTCCAGATCCGGAAAACGATGGTTGAGATCTTCAAGTTCTTCGTTTGCCAGTGTCTTCAAATCGGCATCGAGGGCGGGATCATCAAGAAGCTGCCGGTTTTGCGCGATGGCATCGCGCGTGCCCTTATAGGCATTGATGGCATTCACGACCGGCGCAAGTTGCGCATGCTCCTTCGACAATTTGGCGAACTCGGACGTGTGTCCTGACGCCAATTGCGCTTCGATCGCATGGAAGCGATCCAGCACGCGTTCGAGTTTGCCTTCTGGAATCATGCGTCTTTATTTGGTGTCGCCGCGGGACTGCCGCAAATCTCACGCTTTCCCGAATGGGATTTCCGGGCGTTCGTTCCCGGTCATCCGCTATTCGGCGGCAGTCTGCTGTCCCGCAGAGTTGCGTGAAGCTTCGATCTCCGCAGCCTTCTTCTCACAGAGTTCGACCACGTGGTCGACGAGCGCAGCATTCTCAAGTTTATAGACCGGCTTTCCATTGAGATAGATCATGCCGGCGCCGGCGCCGCCGCCGGTAAAGCCAATATCGGTCTCGCGCGCTTCGCCGGGACCGTTCACCACGCATCCGATGATCGACAATGACATCGGTGTCGCGATGTGTTTCAGCCGGTTCTCCAATATCGATACTGTGCGAATGACATCAAATCCCTGACGCGCACACGACGGGCACGACACAATGTTCACGCCCCGGTGGCGCAGACCGAGCGATTTCAACAGGTCGAACCCGACGCGTATTTCTTCTTCCGGTTCGGCGGAAAGCGACACCCGGATCGTGTCGCCGATTCCCGACCACAGCAGCATTCCCATGCCGATCGAGGATTTCACCGTGCCTGGAATCATTCCGCCGGCTTCGGTGATCCCAAGATGGAGCGGATAATCGCAAGTCTCGGCAAGCTGCTGATAAGCCGCCACTGCGAGGAATACATCGGATGCCTTGACGCTCACCTTGAATTCAAAAAAGTCGTTGTCTTCGAGCATGCGCATATGGCGGTGGGCGCTTTCCACCATCGCTTCCGGGCAGGGTTCGCCATATTGTTCCAGCAGATCGCGCTCGAGCGAGCCGGCATTGACGCCGATACGCATTGAGCAGCCATGGTCCTTCGCCGCCTTCACGACTTCGCGTACGCGCTCCTGCGAACCGATATTGCCAGGATTGATACGGAGGCAGGCGGCGCCTGCCTGGGCCGCCTCAATGGCGCGTTTGTAGTGGAAATGGATGTCGGCCACGATCGGTACGCGAGACGCGCTGACGATCGACTTCAGTGCTTTGGTCGAATCCTCGTCCGGACACGATACGCGCACGATGTCGGCGCCGGCGTCTTCCAGCCGCTTCACCTGCGCAATGGTCGCGCGGGCGTCCGACGTGAGCGTGTTGGTCATCGACTGGACTGAAATCGGCGCATCGCCGCCGACCGGCACGGAGCCGACGCGGATTTGCCGCGACTTCCGCCGCACAATATCGCGATACGGACGGACGCTCATGATTTCACCTGCCGAGGTCTGCGGCCCGCCGCAACCCGGCGGGCCCTAAAGGTGCCCTTGAGCCGATTCTCCGGGCCGGCCGGATATTTGCGTGATTGCGGGCTCTCCGGCAACCCGTTGCGGCACCGGGGCGACCAAATTCGGTTCGATCATCTCGGAAAGCCGCGCCGGAACCGGGGTCACCGCAGGTGTGTGCATACGCCCGACCGCAACCACGACATAATAGCCGACATAGATCAGGGCGATCGCCAGGAAGATCGCCAAAACGATTCCCCCCGGCGGCATCCTGTTTTCGCTTGGTGGCGAGGCGGCCATCACCGGCTCTTTGACCTCAGTCCGTCCGGCAATTTCAGCTTTGAGCCGCTCGACGCATTCACCCGAATGAAGCCCGAGATACTGCGCGTAGGCGCGGACGAATCCGATCGTATACGCCCTGCCCGGCATGAGATCGAAATTGCTCTCTTCCAGCGCCTCGAGCTGATCTTTGCGAATCTTCAGATTGGCGGCGATGGTTGCAAGGTCTTCGCCCTTCCGCAGCCGCGCCTTCCGCAGGTCCTGGCCAACTGTTTCCAGGGGCACATCTGAATCTTCGGAGATCTCAGCCAGATGCAGACGCCGGCGCTCGAATCCGCCGGATTGATCGAGCGTGAGGCGGGTGATTTTTGCCATGCTTTTCTTCGCCTTATTCGGGCCAACGCAGCCACTGTCTTTGTACAATGACAGGCTTTCACATTTGTCGACGGACTGCGTAAAAATCTAATTATCAGAAGGATCGCCGATCACAAAGCCCGCAGCGGTCAATCCGTCGTGCATTCGACGGTTTAAGGGCGGCCGACCGGAATGCTGTGCGCCTCGGCGAAATCGGCGAGCGCGGCGCGCGCCGTGTTGGCCGGACTGCGGCAAAGCTCGAGCAGCAGCGGCTTGAGCAGGCGCGTATCGAGGGCACGAACCATCATTTTCACCGGACCGATCGTCGAGGCGTGCATCGACAGCGAGGTAAAGCCAAGCCCTACCAGCGCCATGGCCTCCAGAGGACGTCCGGCGATCTCACCACAGACCGAAAGCGATGCCATCCGTTTCACCCCATCGGCAGTTGCCGCGATGTGGCGCAACAGGTTCAGGGCGGTGGGCGAAAGCGTGTCATACCGCCGTGCCACCCTGGGATTGGTCCGGTCCGACGCGAAGGCAAATTGCAGCAGGTCGTTGGACCCTACGGAAATAAAGTCGGCGCAGGACAGCATCTGCTCGAGGCCGAACACCAGCGAAGGCACTTCCAGCATGGCGCCGAGCTGCAAATCCTGCGGCAGTTTGAGGCCGACCCGCCTGGCACGATCCAATTCCTTGCGAATGAGCGCCCGCGCCGTTTCGAATTCCGCGGTTTCGGCAATCATCGGCAGCATGACACGCAGGGGCCTGCCATTGGCGGCCGTGATAAGGGCGCGCAGCTGGTAGCGCAGCAATCCCGGCCGATCGAGAGCGATCCGGACCGCGCGCCACCCCATGGCCGGGTTTTCTTCCCGCACTGCCCGGCCGTAGCTTGGAATCTTGTCGCCGCCCAAATCCAGCGTTCGGAATACCACCGGTTTGCCGCCGGACGAATCCAGCACCTGCCGATAAAGCGCGATCTGATCGGCCAAACGCGGCATTTTCGCGCCGATCAGGAATTGCAGTTCGGTGCGGAAAAGACCAATTCCGTCGGCGCCGGAATCCGCCAGATGCGGCAAATCCAGCAGCAGGCCAGCGTTCATGTTCAGACTGACACGCACACCGTCGCGGGTCACCGCGGGCTCGTCGCGAATGGCGGCAAACTGCGCCACGCGTTGCGCAAGCAGTGCCTGCTTGCCGCGGTACACGTTGATCACTTCCTTCGGTGGGCGGATGCGCACCTCGCCGCTGTCTGCATCAACGACGATGGCGTCTCCCGCGCGAGCTGAATCGGCAATCCCTTCGACTCCGCCGATGAGAGGCACCGCCATGGAGCGGGCGACAATCGCAATATGCGAGGTCTGGGTTGCTTCCTCCACCACCAGCCCCGCTATGCGATTACGTGCATAGTCCAGGAGCTCGGCGGGACCCATGGCGCGCGCAACCACGATCGCCTGGTCCGGCAGTGTTTCGGTCTGCCCGTCCGATTTGGCCAGATGGCGCACCAGGCGCCGCGCAAGATCCTCGAAATCGTGCAGTCTTTCGCGCAGGTAAGCGTCGCCCGTCCGCGCGATGCGGGCACGGGTTTCGTCCTGGACACGCTCGACCGCGGCCTCCGCAGTCAGTCCGGAGCGTACTGCGTCCATCAGGCGCTGCCGCCAGCCCTGATCATTGGCAAACAGCCGATAGGCCTCGATCACTTCGCGCGTATCGCCGGTCAGTTCCAACTCGGATGATTCGAGCATCGCGTCGACGGAAATACTCAACGCCTCGAGTGCCTCTTCGAGCCGGCGCAGCTCGCCCGCAGGATCGTCGGCAATCATGCGCTCCGCCTTGACCCGCGGCTCGTGCAGGAAGACCGTCCCGATCGCGAGGCCTTCCGATAATCCTTCGCCATGCAGCAGCGCAGGCCTGGTGGGCGACAGTTCGGATTCGTCGAGCTCGCTAAGATCGATCAGTGTGCCTTGCGCCACGACCTCTGCCAGCACCATGGCAATGGTGGCGAGAGCTTCCTCCTCCTCTTCCTCATAGTGCCGGGCCGTGCGATTCTGGACGGTGAGCACACCAAACACCCGTTCGCCGCGCACAATCGGCACCGCGAGGAAAGCCCGATAGGGGTCTTCGCCGGTCTCTGGCCGATAGGAAAAACCGGGATGTTCGGGGGCATTTGAAAGGTTGAGGGGCGCGGCATTCTCCGCCACCAGGCCGACGAGGCCCTCACCCGGTTTGAGACGCGTGCGATGGACGGCTTCGCGGTTCAGGCCTTCGGTGGCAAACAGCTCCAGCTCACCGCCGGCGCGGCGCAAATAGATGGAGCACACCTCCGCAACCATGTTGGAGGCGATCACGGTGACCAGTTTGTCCAGCCGGGCCTGGGCGCTTTGCCGCTCCGCCATAATCTCGCGCAGGCGGCGCAGAAGTACCCTGGGGCCGCCGGCGACGAGTTGCGGCGGCATCAGGTGGCCTTCCTTACCTTGCCTCGGATTCGGTTGTGCATGCCTATTTACCGGCACTCAAGCGCGACAATCCGTTTGTGCACGGGCTTCGCCGTTCGTGCAAGCCAGCGTCACACATTGGTCACGCCGCATCGAGATCGTATGCCGAATGCAATGCGCGCACGGCCAGTTCCACATAATCCTCTGAGATCAGAACGCTCACCTTGATCTCCGAGGTTGAGATCACCTGGATGTTGATGCCCTTCTGCGCCAGCGTGCGGAACATGGTTTGCGCCACGCCGGGATGGGCCCGCATGCCAATGCCGATGATCGAAATCTTGGCCACACCGGCATCGGATATCAGATCTTTGTAACCAATCTGCGGTGCCGCTTCCCGGATCGCGGCCAGCGCCCGGTCCAGTTCCGAGCGTTGCACGGTGAAGGTCAAATCTGTGCGCCGGCCGTCTTCCGATACGTTCTGCACAATCATGTCCACGTTGACCCCGGAATCCGCCAGTGGCCCGAATATCGCCGCGGCGACCCCCGGCTGATCGGGGACGCGCAGCAGCGTGATTTTTGCTTCGTCCCGCGTGTAGGCGATCCCGGTGACCGGATTTTTTTCCACGATATCTTCCTCATCGCAAACAAGCGTACCGCCGCTATCGGCATCAAAGGTCGAGAGCACCCGAACCGGCACACGATGCACCATGGCCATCTCGACCGAGCGCGTCTGCAACACTTTTGCGCCCAACGATGCCAGTTCAAGCATCTCTTCATACGCAACTTTTTCGAGCCGCCGGGCACGCGACGTGATCCGCGGATCGGTCGTGTAAACACCGTCAACATCAGTATAGATATCGCAACGGTCGGCCTTGAGCGCAGCGGCCAGCGCCACTGCGCTGGTGTCTGAACCGCCACGTCCAAGGGTGGTGATCCGCTGGTCACTGGCGATGCCCTGAAAGCCGGCAACGACCGCCACCTGGCCCTCCGAAATGCGCTGGTTGAGCAAGTCCGGCTCGATCCCGAGGATACGCGCAGACCCGTGCATTGAGGAGGTCCGGAACGGCACCTGCCAGCCAAGCCATGAGCGGGCCGGAACGCCGATTGTGCCCAATGCGACGGCAAGCAGTCCGGCAGTCACTTGCTCGCCCGACGACACGACGACGTCATATTCGCGCGCGTCGTGCAGTGGCGACAATTCACGGGTCAAAGCCACCAGCTTGTTGGTTTCCCCGGCCATGGCCGAAACCACGACTGCCACCTGATTGCCTCGCTCGACCTCGCGCTGCACCAGCTTCGCGACATTGCGAATGCGGGGGATATCGCCAACCGACGTCCCCCCGAATTTCATTACGATTTTTGCCATTAATACGCTGGTGCAGCCCGATTGCGGGCCATACATAGACGCGGGTTTAACCGGCGACAACGACTTTTGGCGACGCGAACACGAGTGATCGAAACGACTTCATCACCCTCTGTCGATGAGCGGGAAGTCGAACGTTTTTCGCAGTTTGCCGCGGAGTGGTGGAACCCACGGGGCAAATTTCGCCCACTGCATCTGTTCAATCCGGTCCGGCTCGCCTTCGTGCGTTCGGTGGCGGCGGAACATTTTCAACGCGACGCGCGTGCATTGCAGCCATTCGGCGGCCTTAGCCTGCTCGATATCGGATGCGGCGGTGGATTGCTGTCGGAACCCATGGCCCGGATGGGTTTTCAGGTCACCGGCGTCGATGCGTCGGAAAAAAATGTCATGACGGCGGCAACGCATGCGCGGGAACAGAATGTCCCGGTCCAGTACCACGCGGGGACCGCTGAATCTCTGGCGCGCGAAGGCTGCCGATACGACATCGTTCTCAACATGGAGGTGATCGAACATGTCGCCAGTGTTCCCGATTTCCTCGAGGCCTGCGCCAGTCTGATCAAGCCTGGCGGTCTGATGTTTGTCGCCACACTGAACCGAACCTTGAAAAGCCTGATGCTGGCGAAATTCGGCGCTGAATATGTTCTGCGCTGGTTGCCCGCGGGCACACATGACTGGAACAGATTCCTGACGCCCCAGGAATTACGCGCGCAGCTTGAACGCACCGGAATGGGAATTGTGCGCACCCAGGGCATTGTATTCGATCCGCTGCAATGGGATTGGCGGCTGAGCACCGACACCGACGTGAATTACGTCATGGTCGCCACGAAAGGCTAATTCAGGTCCTCGGGATCCGGCGGCACTGGGGCGATTTCGATGCCCTCTTCGACGAGTTCACGTGCTTGCTTCAGCGTGCTTTCACCGTAGATGTGACGTTCTTCGGTCTCGCCATAATGGATTTTGCGTGCTTCTTCGGGAAATTTCGTCCCGACATATTCGGCGTTGGCTTCGATGAATTTCCGATATCCTGCCATGAACTGGCGAAGTTTGTGCTGATCCTGCTGGCTGTTCTGAGCAGGAGGAGCCGGTATCGGATCAGATGATTTGCCGATGGCCGGCGCCATGATCGCCTTCCTGACGTCCGCATCGCCGCAGACGGGGCAATCCAATGCGTGCTTCGCCGCCTGTTCGTCGAACATGGCGCTGTTGGTGAACCAGCCTTCAAATTCATGGCCGGATGAGCAAACAAGCCGATAGACAATCAATGAAGCGATTTCCTAATTCCCACGACGCGGCGCGCTGAAGGGGCGGTCGTGCTGCAGTGATGGTACGCGGGCGCGAACCGCCTCCACCTCGTCGAGCTCAATATCGGCGGTGACAAAACCCGGATCGGTGCCGGCTTCGGCCAGAACATCGCCCCATGGTCCGACAATCATGCTGTGGCCATAAGTCTTCCGTCCATTTGCGTGCTCTCCGCCTTGCGCAGGAGCGATGACAAAACAGCCGTTTTCGATCGCGCGGGCGCGCAATAGCACGTGCCAATGCGCCCGGCCGGTCGTTTCCGTGAAGGCCGAGGGTACGCTCACCATTTCAGCGCCCGCTTTGGCCAGCATCCGGTAAAGATGCGGAAAACGTAAATCATAACAAACCGACAATCCGATACGACCCCAGGGCAAATCGGTAATCACGGCCTGACCGCCAGCAGTCACGGTGTTTGATTCGCGATAGCTCTCGCCACCGGGAAGATTCACGTCGAAAAGATGAACCTTGTCGTAACGTGCCGCAATACGGCCATCGCGTCCGATCAGGTACGACCGGTTCGCGGTCTTTCCGTCCGGCAGCTTGATTGCAAGTGATCCGACAAGCAGCCAGACGCGGAGTTCTTCGGCGGTAGCACAAAGCGCGGGCAAACTGATGTCGTCTTTCTCTGGCCTTGACAGGGCAAGCTTGGCGCCGGCATCGGCTGCCATGAGGCCGGTATTTTCCGGCGTGGCGACAAATTCCGCGCCCGCCCGCTGTGCGTCACGAATGATCCGGCACGCGTTGTAGACATTTTCGCCAACATCCTCGCTGCAGCGGAGCTGTACGCAGGCAGCGCGAAATTTCCGGCCGGTCATGGCGGATTCAGAAGGGCGTCGAGCTGGCCCGCCCGATCAAGCGCATGGATTCCGTCGCAGTCGCCAATCCAGTTATCATTGACGAAAATTTGCGGCACGGTCATCCGGCCTCCGGCCTTCTCAACCATTCGGCGCCTCAGTTCGGCGTCGTTCGAGACATCGATTTCCTCGAATGCGACGCCTTTCTGCTTCAGAAGCCTTTTTGCCTGCACGCAGTAAGGACAGAACTGGGTCGTATAGATGACGACTTTTGCCATGACCCCATTGATATATGGCGTCAGCCCGGCCTGACAACCCGCGCAAGGGTCAACACCTCGACCCTTGCCGCCCCTGCCCGCTTCAGCGCCCGGGCACATGCGTCCAGGGTGGCTCCGGTCGTGAACACGTCATCCACGAGCAAGACCTTCTTTCCACGCAGGTTCTCCCGGAATTTGGTGGGGACCTTGAAGGCACCGAGAACATTGCGGCGCCGCGCCTTCGCGGACGTCATCTCCCCCTGGCTCGGCGTCGGTCGTGTGCGTTCCAAAAGCAATGGAAGATGCGGCTTTCCCGACCAGCAAGCGAGCTGTTCGGCAAGCAGGGCCGCCTGGTTGTAACGCCGCTTCCAAAGTTTCCATCGGTGCAAAGGTACGGGCACAACGACGTCAGCACTGTTGAGCAATTCCGTACCGGTCCGGCCAAGCCACCGGGCCAGACCAGGAACATGGTCGAGGCGATCTCCATGCTTCAAGCCGAGGATCAACCCCTTGGAGGCATCGTCATATTTGAATAATGAGCGGGCGCGGTCGAAGCTGTGCGGATTGGCGTGGCACGGACCACAGAGTGTTTCGCCGCCGGGATCGGCTTCAAAGGGAGTACCGCATTTGGCGCAAACGGCTCCGGCGATGAACGCGATCACCGACCAGCACGCTGGACATAGAGCATGCGGTTCGGCCACGCGCTTGCGGCACGACATACATAGCGGCGGGAAAAACATGTCCAGCACGGTGCGGACGATGCGGCGCACGGCATTGGCCTGTGGACGACTTATATTCCCATCAGCACTCATGGCGTGACTTTACCCCATGAGCGCTTCCCAGCCGCACAGGATTTTCGACCGCAGGGCCTACCGGCAGCGACGGCGGCGTTTCCGTGGCACGGAGTCTGACCTCATCCTGTTGAAGGAAACGGCGGAGCAGATTGCCGCGCGCATTGCCTCCATCAATCGGCGTTTCGCCCATGCGCTCGATCTCAATTCGCGGAAGCAGAGTTTCGATCATCTACAGAATGCCGCCGGCTCATGGACCCGCGCGGGCTTTGATCCCGCCGCAGCAGATGCCATTGCAGACGATGAACTCGTTCCGTTTGCGGATGAGTCATTTGATCTCGTCACAAGCATATTATCGCTGCACCTCGTGAATGATCTGCCCGGCGCGTTGATTCAGATACGCCGTGTGCTGAAACCGGACGGGCTTTTCCTGGCGGCGCTGTTCGGCGGCGAGACTCTGCGCGAATTGCGCTTTGCATTCGCCGCGGCGGAAGCAGCAACAGCCGGTGGGGCATCGCCACGTGTCGCACCCTTTGCCGACGTACGCGACCTTGGTGGATTGCTCCAGCGGGCGGGCTTTGCCCTTCCGGTTGCAGATATCGACCGGACCACGATTCGCTATCGCGAGCCCATGCGCCTCCTGTTCGATCTGCGCGCGCTCGGTGAAACCAACATCCTGGTTCAGCGCCGGCCGAATTTCACCTCACGCGGACTGATGCATGCGGTTCTCGGCGAATATGTTCAGCATTTCGGCGATGATCAGAAACGCGTGCCCGCCACTTTCGATATTGTCTATCTGACCGGTTGGGCGCCCCATGAAAGTCAGCAAAAACCGCTCCGTCCGGGATCGGCAAAGGCGCGGCTTGCCGAGGCGCTAAAGCAGAAACCGAAAAGCAACTAAGCCATAAATTTACGAAGGGCGGGAATCAGCGGGGCGTCCGCCGGCGGCATCGGATATGGCGAATCCTCGCGCAGCAAGTCTGTCACCGGGGCCCACGCAATCGCCTGGCCTTCAAGGGGGGTCGGCGTGCCGTCCCACTGCCGACAGGCGAACAACGGCATGAGCAGATGGAAGTCCGGATAACGATGCGATGCGAAGGTCAAAGCGGTGAGATTTGCAGCATCGACACGTATGGCAAGCTCTTCCTTGAGCTCGCGGACCAGAGTGTCTTCCGGCGACTCCCCGGGCTCGATCTTGCCGCCGGGAAATTCCCACAGGCCTGCCAGCTGCTTGCCTTTGGGGCGTTGCGCGATGAGGAGGCGCTTGCCGTCATCGATCAGCGCACAGGCCGCGACCAACAGCAGGCGATGGGACGCAGTCAACTCCGGTACGATCCGTTGATGCGGATATAGCCTTCCGTGAGATCGCAGGTCCAAATCCGCGCCTTGCCCTTGCCCACACCGACATCGACGGAAATCGCCACCTCAGGACGGGCAACCGCCGCCGCGGCTTTCTTTTCATCGTAACCGGCAGCGCGTGCGCCCTTCTCCGCGACGACATGATCGCCGAATGCAATCGTCAGTCGATCGCGGTCTGCCGCCTCCCCGGATTTCCCGACGGCCATGACAATCCGACCCCAATTGGCATCGCCTCCGGCGATCGCGGTCTTCACCAGTGGTGAATTGGCGATGACAAGGGCGATCCTTTTGGCTGCGTCATTATTCTGCGCGCCCGATACATCCACCCGGATCAACCGGGATGCGCCTTCGCCGTCCTTCACCACCTGAAGGGCCAGATCCAGACAGATGGCGTTCAGCCGTTCCCTGAACTGTTCCAGGCGCTTGTCGTTGGGCTTGGCAATCGCCGGATGGGGCGCGCCTTTGCCGGTTGCGAACATCAGAAGCGTATCGCTGGTCGAGGTGTCACTGTCGACGGTAATCGCATTGAACGAGTTCGCAGCGGCTTCCGCGAGCAGAGGCTGCAGCACCGTACCCGGCAGGTTCGCATCGGTAAAAATGAACGACAACATGGTCGCCATGTCCGGTGCGATCATGCCGGAGCCTTTGGCAATGCCGTTGATCGTCACCCGATGGCCGTCAATAAATGCGCTGGCGGTTGCGAGCTTTGGGTAGGTGTCCGTGGTCATGATGGCTTCGGCCGCTGCCCGCCATGCACCCGCGGCACCGGACTCCGCGAGTGCCGGCAGCGCCCGGATGATTTTCTGATAGGGCAAAGGTTCGCCGATCACGCCGGTAGAGGCGACGAATACCTCCTGCGCCCGGCAGCCAACCATTCCGGCCGCTGACTCGGCGACCTTGCGGACCGCCTCCAATCCCGCCAAGCCAGTGAAAGCATTAGCGTTTCCGCTATTCACTACGAGCATCCGCGCGCCGGCGCCCGCCAAACCCTCACGGCACCATTCAACCGGCGCCGACGCGGTTTTCGACCGAGTGAACAGACCTGCGACCTGCGTACCAGGAGCAAGAACAGCGAGCAGCAGATCATTCCGGTCAGGGTAGCGGATATGCGCCGCTCCCGCCGCCAGCCGTACGCCCGCCAAAGGGGGCAGTTTCGCGAAATATGGCGGCGCCAATGGCGAGACGTGCTTTGCAGTGGGTGTTACGGCAGAAGACTTGGACGGTTCCGGCGAGCGCCTGCGCGCCGTCGCGCCAGCCCGCTCCGAGACGGTCTTCGATTTTCGGACCGGTAATGCTTTGCCGGGTTTGCGCGCCATGGCCCCCACCGAAATCTCTCCGGGTTCCCAATTGCCGAATAGGCCTGAGATGGTCGAATTGACAAGGGGGAATGCGGTTCTTATCTCTGCCGCGGGCGTTAACAGTCCAGAATGTGCGGAAATTTGCCCGGCCCCGGTGCCCTTGATCTTCCGTACTACCTAAGGGCCTTGACGAGGGATCATGCTCGGACTCGATGATTTTATACAGCGTCCTTTGAACGCTTTGACTGGGCTATTTGGCTCGGTGAACGAACGCAAGATCAAGGCCAAGCAGCCAATTGTGGCCCAGATCAATGCGCTGGAACCGGAATTCGAAAAGAAATCCGATTCGGAACTTCTGGCGATGACGGCTGCCTTCAAGGAACGCCTGAGAAACGGCGAAACCCTCGATGACCTGCTTCCGGAGGCGTTCGCCACGGTCCGTGAAGCGGCCAAACGCACGCTTGGCCAGAGGCACTTCGACGTCCAGTTGATCGGCGGCATCATTCTTCATGAAGGCAAAATCGCCGAAATGAAGACCGGCGAAGGCAAGACCCTCGTCGCCACCTTGCCGGTCTATTTGAATGCCCTCGAAGGCAAGGGCGTCCATGTCGTCACCGTCAATGACTATCTGGCCCAGCGCGACTCCGAATGGATGGGTCAAATCTACAAATTCCTCGGACTCTCGGTGGGCGTGATCATTCATGGCCTGACCGATGAGGAGCGGCGCGTCGCTTACGCTGCCGACGTTACCTACGGCACGAACAACGAGTTCGGCTTCGATTATCTGCGCGACAACATGAAATACAGTCTCGAGCAGATGACGCAGCGTCCGCACAATTACTCGATCGTTGACGAAGTCGACTCGATCCTGATCGACGAGGCACGCACACCGCTGATCATCTCCGGGCCGACGGAGGATCAGTCGGAATTCTACCGCAAGGTCGATTCGCTGATCCCGCAGCTGGTCCCGGAAGATTACGAGGTCGACGAAAAGCAGCGCCAGGTGAACCTGACCGAGGAAGGCAACGAGCACATGGTGCAGTTGCTGCGCAGCGTTGGCGCGCTCGAAGAAGGCGACCTGTACGACATCAACAACATTGTCGTCGTCCATCACGTCAATCAGGCGCTACGGGCGCACAAGCTGTTCCAGCTCGACAAGGACTACATCGTTAAAGACGGCAAAGTTGTCATCATCGACGAATTCACCGGCCGCATGATGGAAGGCCGCCGTTATTCCGAAGGCCTGCATCAGGCACTCGAAGCGAAAGAACGTGCGCAAATCCAGGCGGAAAATGTCACGCTGGCCTCGATCACCTTCCAGAATTACTTCCGGCTTTACAAAAAGCTTGCCGGCATGACCGGCACGGCGCTCACCGAGGCCGCCGAATTCATGGACATCTACAACCTGGATGTCGTCGAAATTCCGACCAACCGGCCTGTCCGGCGCGCCGATTCCGATGACGAGGTTTACCGGACGGCGGACGAAAAGCACCGCGCGATCATCACGCAGATCGCTGAATGCCACATGAAGGGCCAGCCGGTGCTGGTCGGCACAGTGTCGATCGAAAAGTCCGAAGAGCTCGATGCGAAGCTCAAGGACCGCAAATATATCCGCGAAATCGGCCAGGAGCTGGTCGAACGCGCCAAGAAGCTTGGGGACACACAGCAAGGTAAAGAGCACCGCGAAGTCGGTGAATATCTGCTTGAGCTGTCCCAGGGACCCAATCCGATTCCCCACAATGTGCTCAACGCACGCTTCCATGAGCAGGAAGCCAATATTGTTGCGCAGGCAGGCCGGTCCAGGGGGTGACCATTGCGACGAATATGGCAGGGCGCGGCACCGACATTCAGCTCGGCGGCAACCCCGACATGCGCATCAAACTGGAGCTTGCAGACGTCACTGACGAGGCCGAGCGTGCCCGTCGTATTGCCGAAATTCGTGAAGAGGTTGCCCGCGACAAGGAACAGGTTATCGCTGCGGGCGGTCTATTCATTCTGGGTACGGAGCGGCACGAGAGCCGGCGCATCGACAACCAGCTGCGCGGACGGTCTGGCCGTCAGGGCGATCCCGGCGCATCCAAATTCTATCTCAGCCTGCAGGACGACCTGATGCGGATTTTCGGATCCGAACGCATGGATTCAATTCTGCAGCGTCTGGGTCTGGAAAAAGGCGAAGCCATCGCCCATCCCTGGGTCAATAAGGCGCTGGAAAAGGCACAGCAAAAAGTCGAAGCGCGCAACTTCGAAATCCGCAAGAACCTGTTGAAATTCGACAACGTTCTGAACGATCAGCGCAAAGTGGTTTTCGAGCAGCGCCTCGACATCATGCGCTCGCCCGAAGTTGAAGAAGTCATCGCCGAAATGCGCGAACAGGTGACCACCGAAATGGTCACACGCCATATTCCCGAACGTGCCTATGCCGAAAATTGGGACACGCCTGCACTCGAACAGGAAGTGAAGGAGATTTTTGGCCTTGAATTGCCCGTCGTCGAATGGGCAAAGGAAGAAGGCATTGCCGAAGAAGAGATGCGCGAACGCATTCTCAGATCGGTCAACGAGCGCTATGCGGAACGCGCCGCAAATTTCGGCAATGAGATCATCCGCTATCTGGAAAAGGCAATTCTGCTGCAAACGCTGGATCAGGACTGGCGTGAGCACATCATCCAGCTCGAGCATCTGCGGCAATACGTTGGACTGCGTGGCTACGGCCAGCGCGATCCGCTGAACGAGTACAAGAGCGAAGCCCTCACTCTTTTCGAAAACCTGCTCATTCGCCTGCGCACGAATGTCGTGCGGCAGCTCATGCACGTGCAGGTCAGGATGGGCGAACCTCCGCCGGTCGAGGAACGTCAATTGCCGCGGATGGAAGCGCATCACATCAATCCGCTGACCGGCGAGGACGAATTTGCACCGCCGCCGCAACTGATCACCGGCGGTGTGCGGCTGCGCGAAGCTGCCGAGACAATCGATCCGAACGATCCTTCAACATGGGGAAAAGTCAGCCGCAACGCGGCGTGCCCGTGCGGGTCGGGCAAGAAGTTCAAATATTGTCACGGAGCGCTGGTCTAAATCTGCCCTGCGCGGACGCGTCAGTGCGCCGCCGGATTCGTCCCAATACGGAGGAATTTTTCCCGCCGCTGGCGGCGCAGTTCATCCGGCGTCAGCGGCAGGAGTTCCCGCAACGCGCGCTGAATGGAATCACCTGCCGCGTTGATCGCCTTGTCTGCCGCGCGATGCGCACCCCCGACTGGCTCGGGAATGATGGCATCGATGATGTTCAGGTCGATCAGATCCTGCGCCGTGATTCGCATTGCTGAAGCCGCGTCTGGCGCCTTATCCGCTTTGTGCCACAGGATGGAAGCGCAGCCTTCGGGCGAGATCACCGAATAGATCGCGTGTTCCAGCATGAATACCCGGTTGGCCGTCGCGATCGCGACAGCACCCCCGGAGCCGCCTTCCCCGATGACTGTTGCGATCAACGGCGTTCCCAGGCCCAGGCACGCTTCCGTACTGCGCGCAATCGCTTCCGCCTGCCCCCGTTCTTCCGCACCGATGCCCGGATAAGCACCCGCGGTATCGATCAGCGAAATCACCGGCAGGGAAAACTTCTGTGCGAGATCAAACAGGCGCTGCACCTTGCGATAACCCTCCGGCAAGGCCATGCCAAAATTGTGCTTCAGCCGGGATGCCGTATCGTTGCCCTTCTCCTGCCCGACGACCGCGACCGCAGTGCCACGAAACCAACCGATCCCGGCGACGATCGCCTTGTCATCTCCAAACAGGCGATCGCCCGCAAGGGGCACGAATTCCGTAATCAGACCACTGACATAGTCGGAGAAATGCGGTCTCGCGGGATGCCGTGCCACCTGGGTTTTCTGCCACGGGGTGAGCCGCGCATAGGTATCGGCGACAAGCTGCGGAACCCTGGCATTGAGGCGGGCTATTTCATCTTCAATATCGATGACCTGACCGCTGGCACGGTCTTTCGCCGACAGCTGGCGAAGCTCCTCGATCTTGCCCTCGAGTTCGGCAATCGGTTTTTCGAAATCGAGATAAGCCTTCATACCAAACCGTAATCCGCCGAACCGTGCCAATCACCCCCTAACGCGTCAGACGAATAACGGCAAGGCCAGCGCCTCTTCAGGATGTGGTACGGCTATTTCCGCCGGTTGTTCCGGGCCAAAGGATGGGCGGCCTCGACAACCTGTTTCAGCCTTTCCCGCGCCACATGCGTGTAGATTTGGGTGGTTGCGATATCGGCATGACCGAGCAGCGTCTGGACGCTCCTGAGGTCCGCGCCGCCCTCGACGAGATGGGTCGCAAAGGCATGGCGCATCACATGGGGTGACAGGCGCTCGGGATCCAGGCTCGCCCGGAGCGCGAGGTCCTTCAGCAATTGATGGCACCGGCGGCGCGTCAGATGACCCGAGCCGCCGTGTGAGGGGAACAGATATTGCGCCGACGAATTGCGCCCGGCCGGGATGAATGCGGTTCTGACCCGCAGATAATTCCCAAGTGCCTCGCGCGCCGGTTCGCCCAATGGCACCATCCGTTCGCGGCCGCCCTTGCCGCGCACAAAGATCACGCGCTGCGCGCCCCGCACGGCAGCCAGCGGCAGTTCGACCAATTCGCTGACGCGCAATCCGGACGCGTACAGCATCTCGATGATGCAATGCAGCCGTGCCGATTCCGGATTCTGCGATGCCGCTGCCCGCGCGGTTTCGATCAGCGCCAGCGCTTCATCGCGCGACAAAAGCTTTGGCAGCGGGCGGGTCAGCCGTGGTGAATCGATGGTGCCGCAGGGATTATCCGGCCGGGTGCCCTCGCTGTAGAGAAACAGGAAAAACCGCCGCAACGCCGATAATTTGCGTGACTGGGACGACGGTTTCACCGCTGCCGCCGAGAGCTTTTCCAGGTGCTTCTGCACATCTTCTGCGCGTGCGCTGGTCAGGTCCGAGCCCGCACGCAGACAATGCCGTGAAAATTCGAGGATATCCCTCCGGTATGCCGCAATCGTATTGGATGATGCGCCACGCTCGGCGCTCATCATGTCGAGAAAGGTTTCAACCAGGCTGAGATCGCGAACCGGCAGCGGCACGGGTTCGCGGCGCATTATTGTGGAGTGGCCCCGGCCGGGTGCAGCAGGAATGCTTCCTGCGCCAAAAGACGCGCCGCATCACGCATGCTCGCGGTCTGTAACGCACGAATGAGGCGCACTACGATGTCCGGAGCCAGATCGCCCGGTCCATGGTCGCCGAGTGCCGTCGCAACGGCAAGCGCAACTTCGCCGCGGGAATCCGCCAATGCGGCTTTATCGATCCGCTGCATCAGCACATCCGCTGGCCGTCGCCCGCCGGAAATCTGTTTCATCAGCGGTTCGATATCCAGCTTCGTGTCAGTGGATATCAACGCGCCTTCGGCAGCATCGAAAACGCCGAGATCGAGAACTGTTCGCGCAATTGCCTGCGGTGTGAGCTTCTCCACAGGCTTTTCCGGCGCCGCATCCGCCGGCTGATCCATCGCACCGGCAACGCTGTCCCTGCTGTCAGGGGTTTGCGCAGGCTTTACCATTGGTGGCTGGGCCCTCTGCGAAATATCGGCCAGCACCTGTTTGGCATCCGCGTTCCGGCGCGGATTGGGTGCTGCCAATGCGAATGCGAGTTCCAGCTGCTGCACTTCTGCCGCGTTTTGCGGCACAGTCGGGTCCAGAATATCGAGCCAGCGCTGCGCCGACTCCGGGCGGCCGGCGAGCAGCAATCCGCGTGCCATCAGATCGGACCAGCCTGACCAATCCGCCTGCGGCATGATCTGTGCTGCGGGGACGGCGAAAAGTTCAGCGACCTGGCGCAGCAATCCTTCGCGCTCTCCGATCTCGAATGCTGTATGGATGAGTTCGGCGCGGCCCGCAGCTTCGTGCTCGTTCTTGATTGCCGCACTGAGCCGCGCGAGCGCCTTCATGAATGGTTCGGTGCGTGCCAAAGCCGAGGCGCCATCCAGTTCCTGCGCGCTGAAGCTGGTCAGATCGAGCACCTGTTGCAGCGTCGCGACCGGAAGCACGCCAGCACGCAGCGCCTTTTCCGCCGCGGCGATGCGGATCTGCGGTGGTGATTCCATGGATGCCGCGGCGATCAGCGATCCCGGAAGCCCTATCTGGGTGGCAATCTCATTCGTCATTGGCAATTTGAGATGCACCAGCATGGCAACGTGAACCGAATCGGGAAAGCGGATCGAATCCGGCATCTTTGGTTTGCCGCTGGTCCAACCGTCCAGCAGCGTGACAAAAGCGGGATCGGCGATACCCTGTTCGGTGATCACCGCACGGGTCAGATCCAGCGGTCCCGAATCGTTGGCCAGCGCATAACAATACGCCCTCAATTCTACCCAGAACGGTTCTGCGCTATCGAGGCGATGCGAGGTGACATCGCTGCATGCGTCATCCTCCCGGCCATCGTAGAGAAGTGCGTCGGTCTGGACACGCAGAAGATCGAAGTTATTCGGTTCCTGCATGCGCAATGCGAGTTTTGCGGCATCATCCACATAGCCGCCGTCCAAAAGCTTCGTCAGCCGGAGCTGATTGAACGAGCCCATGGCCCGTCCGGGCGGTGGCGCCGCGGCGGTCAGCAGCAGTTTTCGAATCAGCAGGCGCTCGGTTGCCGATGGGGTTGCCGCAGGTACACTTTGCAGCATGGTGACCATGGTTGCGCGGTCGCTGCCCTGCCATTCGTTGCTGCCCAACCCGCCATTGCTGGCGTCCAGAGTTCCGGCAAGCGGCCCTTCCAACGTGCCCAGTTCGCCGACCTGCACTGAGCCTGCTGCACCGGAGCGCAGGATCGGCGCCTTGGCCGGCATGTCGGCCGCTTTGTCTGATGGCGGCAATTCATCCATATGAACTTCGCCCGGCGTTGCGGCCGGGCTTTCCTGCGGCATTGCTCCGGTCTTTTCCGGGGGCGCCAGTTCTTCCATGTGAAGGATATTGCGCGGCGTGCCGGTCGCTTCGGGTGCCGGTACGTCGACCATTGGCGGGCTGTCCTGCGGCGGCGCGCGATCTGCATCCTGCGCCCGGATTGCAGTGCCGGGAATCGCAAGCGCGGCAGCGGCCACACCCGCCAGTATGTTAAAGCGCCGTCTCTTCAAAAAACCGCGCGTCATCTCACTTCGGCAGTTTGCTGTCGGGAATGACTTGTTCGATCGTGTGCGGACGCGGTCCCGCAGCGGAGCCGTACCAGGCCAAGCCGCCCGCCACCAGGACCAATACGACAAAGAAACCCAGAAGTATCTTCCAACCCATCGCGAATCTCTGACGCCCGCACGTGCGAACATCGCCCCTTTTTGTGGCGGAATTGGTATCAAAATCGCAGACTGGCGAAAAGGATGGTGCCTCTAGCCGGCGAAAGGCCGCACGTGTAAGCGAATTCCATGCGAAAGCTCGACAAAACCATCGTTCTGGTCGGCATGATGGGCGCCGGCAAGACCTCGGTCGGCAGGCGACTGGCGAGCGCGCTTGGGGTGCCATTCCGTGATGCGGATTCGGAGATCGAAACCGCCGCAGGGTGCAGCATCAACGAGATATTCGAGCGCTTTGGCGAACCGGCCTTTCGTGCCGGTGAACGCAAGGTCATATCGCGCCTGCTGCGTGAAGCACCCCATGTGCTGGCGACCGGCGGCGGCGCATTTATGGATGCGGAAACCCGCGCACGAATCCACGAAACCGCGATTTCCGTGTGGTTGCGCGCCAATGTCGATCTGCTGCTCGAACGGGTAAAGCGCAAGGACAATCGGCCGCTGCTCAGGAATACCGACAGCCGCGCCGCACTCATGCGCCTCATCGGCGAACGTGAACCGGTTTATGCTCAGGCGGACATCGTCGTCGAGTCGGATGACGGCCCGCACGATACAGTGGTGAAGCGGATCATCTCGGCGCTCCAGGGAAAAGGAGAACTGCCGAACAACGGAACGGGATAATGGTCACGGTACCGGTTCAGCTTGGCGACAGATCGTATGACATTCACGTCGGCCCGGCCCTTTTGCAGAAAGCGGGTGCATTGATAGCCGCGCAGCTGCCCGCCGGCAGCATCCGGCGGGTTCCAGTCGTCACCGACGAAACGGTCGGCAGGCTGCATTATGCGGAGCTTGCGTCGAGTCTCCGGCAGGCCGGTCTCGTACCAAGGGAAATTGTGCTCCCGCCCGGCGAGGCGACCAAAAGCTTCGGACATCTCGAACGTCTGATCGACTCACTGCTTGAGGAAAATATCGAGCGGAGTTCGCTGATCGTGGCATTCGGCGGCGGTGTCATCGGGGATCTCACCGGTTTCGCGGCTGGAATTCTCAAGCGCGGCGTCGACTTTGTGCAGATTCCCACCACGTTGCTGGCGCAGGTAGATTCGTCGGTTGGCGGAAAAACCGCGATCAACACCGCGCGGGGCAAAAATCTCGCGGGTGTGTTTCATCAACCCCGCCTGGTGATCGCGGATACGGACATTCTCGCGACCCTTCCCCGCCGGGAATTGCTCGGTGGCTATGCTGAGGTCGTGAAATATGGCCTGCTCGGCGATGCAGATTTCTTTGCCTGGCTCGAAGAAAACGGAGCGGCGGTTCTGTCCGGGACCAGCAAGGCCGTCGTGCGCGCGGTGGCACATTCCTGCACCATGAAGGCCGCCATTGTCGCGCGTGACGAACGTGAAACAGGCGATCGCGCGCTACTCAATCTTGGCCATACATTCGGGCACGCGCTCGAGGCGGCGACTGGTTATTCCGAACGCCTGACGCATGGTGAAGGTGTGGCGCTTGGCTGCGTGCTTGCATTCAAACTGTCGGCGCGGCTCAAACTTATTGATGATGCTGCCGTCTCCAGAGTGGAGCGGCATTTCGCCCAATCCGGACTTCCCGTCGCGCTCTCAGACATTTCCGGGCCGCGTCCTTCCACCGATGAGATTCTCGGTCATATGCGGCACGACAAGAAGGCGCACGGCGGGCAGATGACGTTCATCCTGGTACGCGCCATCGGACAGGCTTTTGTCAGCCGTGACGTTCAGGAGGATGATGTGGCGGTTTTGCTTTCGGATGCCTGGCGCCGTGGTTCGTAGCGGACCCGGAAATCAGATCCAAATCGGCACACTGGACGCATTGAGGATTTGCCAATGACGCTCGATCTTGCGCTTACGCTGCTTGGCATTTTTGCCTTGTTGCTGATATCGGCGTTTTTTGCCGGTTCGGAAACAGCACTCACCGCGGTGTCGAAGGCGCGGATGCACCATCTGGCAAGCGAAGGGTCATCGGCTGCGCGACAGGTGAATTATCTAATCTCCGACCGCGAAAAGCTGATCGGGGCAATCCTGATGGGGAATACCTTCGTCAACATCATGGCCTCGGTGCTTGCGACTTCGGCATTTAGCCATGCGTTTCCCAAAGGCGCTGTGGCGATCATCACCCTGGTGATGACGGCCGTGATTCTCATTTTCGCCGAAGTCCTGCCCAAAACGGTGGCGATTGCCCGCACCGACCGCGCAGCACTCATACTGGCGTTTCCGGTACGGATCATCGTCACGCTGCTGTCACCGCTCGTCACCGCCGTGCAGCTCTTTGTCTGGCTGGTGTTGCGGGTTTTTGGATTGAGCCATGCCGGGGCCAAGCCGTCCATGACCGCGCAGGAGGAAATCCGCGGCGCGATCGAGCTTCACCACCAGGAAGGTGGGGTCGAACGGGAGCACCGCAACATGCTGGGCGGGATTCTCGATCTCGCGGAGCTCCAGGTTGCGGATGTCATGGTCCATCGCAAAAACATGGAAGTGCTCGATGGCAGCGCAGAGCCCGAAGAACTGATTGCGCGGATGATCGCGTCAAACCACAGCCGGTTCCCCGTATGGCGCGATGATCCCGAAAACATCGTCGGCGTGCTGCAGGTCAGGGATGTGCTGCGCGTGATGCTGGAAAGCCGGGCCCAGGCGGCGAAGATTATCGATGTGATGTCTCTCGCCGTACAACCATGGTTCGTTCCGGACACCACGACGCTGGAAGAGCAGCTGCGCGCGTTTCTCGACCGGCGCGAGCATTTTGCGCTTGTTGTCGACGAGTATGGCGTTTTGCAGGGCCTGGTTACGCTGGAAGACATTCTCGAAGAGATCGTCGGCGACATTGCCGAGGAGCACAATGTGCATGTGCCGGAAAACATCCGTCCGCAACCCGACGGTTCGTACAACGTGGATGGCTGGACACCGGTGCGCGACCTGAACCGCGAACTGGAATGGGATCTGCCCGACGAGCTCGCGACCACCATTGCAGGGCTGGTGATTCACGAGGCCCGCATCATTCCGGATGTCGGGCAGGTATTTTCGTTTTTCGGATTTAAATTCGAAATCCTGCGGCGGCAGCGCAACCAGATCATGGCGCTGCGCATCACGCCGCCAAAGCGTAAGTCGCAAGCAGCTTAGCGGTCTTCCTCCGGCGTGAGCGTCGTCAGCGCGAGGGCATGAACACCGGCGGCGATTTCACCGGCCACGGCGGCATAAACCCGGCGCTGCCGTTCGACTCGCGACAAACCGGCGAATTCCGGCGCGACAATTCGTACACGGAAATGCGTCTCACCGCCGTTGCGAGCGCCGGCATGCCCGGCATGGCGCGCGCTCTCGTCTACAATTGTGAGCGAGCTTGGATGGAGCGCGGACTCGAGCTTCGCGCGCAGGCGATCGGCCATAGCCGTCAATTCAGACACGGGCAGTTCTCCCGAAGTGGTGAGGTAAGGCATGTCAAGCATTTCATTTTCTTGTTTTTTATACATCCGAACCCATAATGACAGTCATGAGTACCGCATACCGTCCGCGCTTCGGTTTCGACATCCGCATCAACTCGTCACGCGCCAAGCCGACGAAAGCAAGAGCGTGCGCTTCGCCCGGCTGCCGTGAACCGGCGGAGTGCAACGTCCCGAAATCGCGCAAAAATCTCGATGACCGGCATTGGCTGTGCCGGACACATCTGCGCGAACACAATGAACACTGGAATTTCTTCGAGGGTATGAGTGAAAGCGAGATCGAGCGCTTTTGCCTCGACGCGATAACCGGCCATCGGCCGACCTGGCCCCTGGGCAAACGTACGGCGTCTCCCCATAACGGAGCGACCGCACAGCACACCACCGCTTACCATTTCGAAGACGGATTTGCGGTTTTCGAAGAGGCGGCCCCTCCGGCCGAACGGCGCCGCCCGGCTTTGACCAAAGCGCAACTGGACGCCCTTGCCGTGCTCAACCTTGAGGAGACCGCCAGCTTGCACGAGGTTAAGGCGCGGTATAAGGAACTTGTGAAGCGGTTTCATCCTGATGCCAATGGCGGCAACCGCGGCACAGAAGAACGGCTAAGGCAGGTTATCAAAGCCTATGGCCATCTTCGGGCGACAGGTCTCGCGTGAACTGACGCGCCCCTCCCATGCCGGCTGAAGGACATCCGCCCTGTCTTGGCTGGATTCCTGCAATAATCGAATGGACGAATGATGCTCTCGAACGGACTTGATCCTGCCGCAACGCCGGACATGACGGTGGATGTGCGGAATACCTTTGGCCTTGACGTGGCCATGACCGTGCCGGCCTTTTCCAGCCCGAATGAGTATGTGCCGGATCTCGATCCGGCCTACGTGTTCGACCGTGAAACTACCTTGGCGATTCTGGCAGGATTTGCCCACAATCGCCGTGTCCTGATTCAGGGTTATCACGGCACGGGAAAATCCACCCACATCGAGCAGGTCGCGGCGCGGCTGAACTGGCCCTGCGTTCGCGTCAACCTCGATTCGCATATCAGCCGCATCGATCTGGTCGGCAAGGACGCAATTGTTCTCAAAGATGGGAAACAGGTGACGGAATTCCGGGAAGGAATTCTGCCCTGGGCGATCCAGCACCCGGTCTGTCTCACTTTCGACGAATATGATGCGGGCCGTCCGGACGTCATGTTCGTGATCCAGCGTGTCCTCGAGATTCAGGGGAAATTGACCCTCCTCGACCAGAACCGCGTCATCCGCCCGCACAGCTCGTTCCGGCTGTTCGCGACGTCGAACACGATCGGTTTGGGTGACACGTCAGGGCTGTATCACGGTACACAGCAGATCAATCAGGGGCAGATGGACCGCTGGAACATTGTGGTCACCCTGAATTACCTCGCGCACGACACCGAAGTTGACATCGTGCTGGCGAAATCACCGGCTTACCAGACCGCTGAAGGGAAAAAGACGATTGCCGCCATGGTGCGCGTCGCCGACATGACCCGTAATGCCTTCATCAATGGCGACATCTCCACCGTGATGAGTCCGCGAACGGTCATCACCTGGGCCGAGAACGCCCAGATCTTTGGCGATATTGGCTTTGCTTTCCGGGTCACGTTCCTGAACAAGTGCGATGAACTGGAGCGTCCATCCGTGGCCGAGTTCTATCAGCGCTGCTTTGGCCAGGATCTGCCCGAATCGGCGAGCCGCGTGAAGGTGGCCTGAGTAATCTATCGTGACGGACGAAAATCCGATCGATCCCTTCAAGCGTGCGGTTGCGAACACCGTGCGCTCGATGGCGGGCGATTCCGAACTCGATGTGACGTTTTCTCCGGAACAGCCGATGCTGCGGGGAGGCAAGGTCCGTTTGCCCCTGCCCTCGCGCAGCCTGCCGCCCGAAGAAGTCGCGGCCGTCCGGGGCGCGGGTGACGCCTACGCCCTGAAGCTTGCCTATCATGAAGATGCGATCGATCGGGAACTGAAGCCCGGTGGTGGCGATGCCGGCGTGATTTTCGAAGCGGCCGAACAGGCGCGTGTCGAAGCGATCGGATCGATGGCCATGCCGGGGGTGCGCGAAAACCTTGGCGCCATTCTCGCCATGCGCTGCAAGTCGCAGGGCCTAGGTGAGGTGAAGGAGCAAATCCAGGCGCCACTGACCGATATCCTCGGGCTGATCGTGCGCGAAAGATTGACCGGCGATCCTCCGCCGGAAATCGCCCGCCGCGCGGTCGATCTGTGGCGTCCGTTTCTCGAGGCAAAGGTCGGCTCCGAACTCGACCGGCTCAAAACAACGCTGCGCGATCAGCGGGCCTTTGGAAAATTGACCCGGTCGATCCTCACCGGATTGGAACTTGCAGAAGAATATGTCGAAGAGCCTGAAGGTGACGAAGAGTCGCCCGAAGATTCCGAGCAGGAACAGGCCGAAGGCGAAGAGGAGTCGGAAGGCGAGGAAACCGAACCATCCGATACCGAAACTGAACAAAAGGAATCGAGCGAAGCCGACGAAGACGTCTCGGGAGAAATGAAGAGCGAGGATTCCGATTTGCAGGACCCGCAGGAAACGCGGGAAGGCAAACGGCCATTTCGTCCCGACCTGCCCTTCTCCGATGTCGAGCGCTGGGACTACTCTGCATTCACAAGCCAATTCGACGAGACGGTAAGCGCAGAGGACCTGTGCGACGCAGAGGAACTGACGCGCCTGCGGAATTTCCTGGATCAGCAGCTTGCGCCGATTCAGGGTGTCGTTGCGCGGCTTGCGAACCGGCTGCAGCGGCTCCTGATGGCCCAGCAGAACCGGTCATGGGAATTCGACCTCGAAGAAGGCCTGCTCGATTCGGCACGATTATCGCGTGTCGTAATCGATCCGATGCATCCACTATCGTTCAAAATCGAACGCGAAATGGATTTTCGCGATACTGTGGTGACGCTGCTCCTGGACAATTCGGGTTCGATGCGCGGCCGCCCCATCATGGTCGCGGCGATGTGCGCCGACATTCTCGCGCGTACGCTCGAACGATGTGCCGTCAAGGTGGAAATCCTCGGTTTCACGACACGGGCGTGGAAAGGCGGGCAGTCCCGCGAGCGCTGGCTGAACGAAGGTAAACCGGCGCAACCCGGACGGCTGAACGATCTTCGCCACATTATCTACAAGGCGGCCGACGTTCCGGGGCGCCGCACGCGGCGCAATCTCGGCCTGATGATGCGTGAAGGTCTGCTCAAGGAAAATATCGACGGCGAAGCGCTGGTCTGGGCCCACAGCCGTTTGATGGCGCGGCCGGAATCGCGCCGTGTACTGATGGTCATTTCCGATGGGGCGCCGGTCGACGATTCGACCTTGTCGGTCAACCCCGGAAATTATCTCGACAAGCATTTGCGGCAGGTGATTGCTGAAATCGAAACCAAGTCGCCCGTCGAACTGGTGGCCATCGGAATTGGCCACGATGTCACCCGCTATTACCGGCGTGCAGTGACCATCCTCGATGCGGAACAACTGGCCGGTGCCATGACCGACCAACTTACCGCGTTATTTGCCGCAGATAGTGTACCAAACCCACAGGGGCGCCGGGGAACGCGCCAGCGCGCCGCCTGATCAGGACGCCGTTTGATCGGCGCTACGCGCCTGCTTCCTGACGATTTGCCGCTTGAGCCGCAGCGCGCGGTCGGAGAGCACTTCGTCACGGGCTTTCAACAAAAACGGATCCAGTCCGCCGATGCGGTCAATGGTGCGCAGGGCATTCATGCTGATGCGCAACGAGACTTTGCAGCCCAGGGTGTCGCTGGCAATGCTCACGGTCTGCAGATTGGGCCGGAAGACGCGCTTTTTCCGGTTATTGGCATGGCTCACCAGATGGCCGCTTCGGACCCCTTTTCCGGTTAATTCGCAGCGGCGGGACATGGCAAATTCCTTCTGGCGGCTCTGGGTGAACCCGTGTCATAGGTGAACGCCTTCGGGCCCGTCAAGCATTCACGCAAACGCGATGCTTGGGATTCCAACGGAAACTTCATTTCACTAACCAGCCTCCGCTGCCTAGAATTGCTCCAGGCTGGAGAGGGAGGCGATATGAAAATTACGCCGTTTAACTTCCTTGGCGCCTGTTGCGCCGGGCTCCTGCTCGCCGGCCCCGCCCTGGGGGCAGGAGGCGAAAACAATCCGGGTGACGGGGTTCCGGCGTCCACTCTCGACCTTTCCTACGACCTGTATGTCAGCGGCATACCCCTCGGCAAAGTGGCGATGTCCAGCCGGTTCGAAGGAAGCGATTACAAAGCCATTTCCACCCTCGAAACCAAAGGCATCGTCAATGCCTTCTGGCAGGCGAAGATTGAAACCGCGGTCAGCGGTTCGGCTGAGCCGGGCAAGCTGCAGCCCACCCTTTATGACTCATTTTCGCTCAATCATTCCGTGAAGCGCCAGCACGCGACTGTGCAGTTTGGCCCGGACGGCCCCAGAGCCGTTACTTCCGATCCACCGTACAGGGACAATAATCATCCCGTCAGTGACGAACAGAAGAAGGGTACGCTCGACCCCCTGAGCGCAGCCGTTTATCTCACCAGCGGCATTGCGAGCGCCGGGCAACAGAAACCATGCCAGGCCACGGCTCCGGTGTTTGACGGACGGCGCCGCTACAATGTCGTTTCGAGTTTTGTGAAAAATACCGATGTGCGGATGGACAACGGCCTCTACAGCGGTCCCGCCATGGTGTGCGAAATCCATTACAACGAGATCGCCGGCTACAAGCAAAGCATCCTCGATCAGAACAAGAAGATGCCCAGGATGTATGCTTGGGTGGTTACGGTGCAGAGCAATTCCGATCCGAACCGGCATTATGCGATTCCAATCAGGCTGTGGGCTGAAACCGAATTTGGCGTGGTGGCGGCCGTAGCGTCCCAGGCAAAACTCGATGGTCGGGCACTGAACCAACCGGGATGACTGGACCTGTTGCGAGAATCCGTTGGTGATGAATTGTGCCCGACCCGCTATTTCGGGCCGGACTCCAATCTGTTGTTTTCTGTGCGCGGACTGCATCAATCACTTGTGCGTGAACGAAAAATGATATTCAGGCTGGTTAGTGATTCGGACATGTTACGTTCGTGCTCCGTGCTTTCACGAAATGCGCGCGAAATTCTCACTTATTGGGGCAGGAAAAGTGCATAGAGCCAGTCCGGCAAGGCTAAGGTCGGGCGGTTAGCCTATGGCATTGAAACCCACGGCACATCGTCCTGCTCCCCGGCAGCAAGCCCGCATCACCGCCGTTCTCGGTCCAACGAATACCGGCAAAACGCATTTCGCTATCGAGCGAATGCTGGCGCATCGCAGCGGGATGATCGGTTTACCGCTCCGCCTTCTCGCGCGTGAAGTATTCGACAGGGTGGTCCGTCTGCGCGGTGAAAACGAAGTTGCGCTGATCACCGGCGAAGAACGCATGGTGCCCAAATCACCGCGGTTCTTCGTCTGCACAGTTGAAGCAATGCCGGTCGACATCGGCGTGGCTTTTCTCGCTGTGGACGAAATTCAGCTCTGCGCCGATCCGGAACGGGGCCACATCTTCACCGACCGGCTGCTTCATGCCCGGGGTGAAGAGGAAACCATGTGGCTTGGGTCGGCGACAATGAAGCCGGCGATCGCACGTATCGCACCCGAAACGCATTTCATCACGCGGCCCCGGTTTTCCGAACTCGCCTACACCGGCGCGAAAAAACTTTCGCGACTACCGCGGCGATCCGCTGTGGTCGCGTTTTCCGTTGAGGATGTATACGGAATAGCCGATACCGTGCGCACTCAGCGGGGCGGCGCCGCCGTCGTTCTCGGCGCCTTGAGTCCGCGCACGCGCAACGCGCAAGTGGCACTCTATCAATCCGGCGAAGTCGATTTCATGATTGCGACCGATGCGATCGGCATGGGCATCAATATGGATGTCGATCACGTCGCCTTCGCGGCGCGCGAAAAATTCGACGGGTTCACGGTCAGGCCGTTGAGACCTGAAGAAATGGGCCAGATTGCCGGCCGCGCCGGGCGATACATGAATGATGGGACATTCGGCGTCACCGGCGACTCAGAACCGCTCGACTCCGATCTGGTGCAACAGATCGAAAATCATCGCTATGATCCGGTCAAACTTCTGCAGTGGCGCAACAGCGCGTTGGACTACAGGTCGATCGACCGGCTGCTGGGCAGCCTGGACGAACCGCCGCCCGGGCGCGGGCTCGTCAAAAGCCGTCCCGTGTCGGACCTGATCACGCTCCAGGCACTGAGCCGGGACGAGGACATCAGGACTTCCGCTACCGCACCGGCAGCAGTCAGGCTGCTGTGGCAGGCATGTCAGCTTCCCGATTTTCGAAAGCTGAGCGCGGACGAACATGCGCGCCTCGCCGGACGCATATTCCGCCATTTGATCAGCGACCCCGGTGTGTTGCCGGATGACTGGATGGCGCGGCAGATCGCACGGCTCGATGTTGTCGAAGGCGACGTTGACACGCTCTCCGGACGATTGGCCCAGATCCGCACCTGGACCTACATCGCGAACCGTCCGGGTTGGACCGCCGACCCGCGTCAGTGGCAGGAGGTCACGCGCGCGGTGGAGGACCGGCTGTCGGACGCATTGCATGACCGGCTGACACAGCGGTTCATCGATCGCCGCGCGTCATTGCTGATCCGTCACTTGCGCGATGAGGATCAGCTCTCAGCCGAAGTCGACGATTCTGGCACAGTCCGGCTTGGCCCGGAACCATTGGGCAAACTCGAAGGCTTCGTATTCACACCCGATCCGCGCGCCGACGCCGTCCATCAGCGGGCTTTACGCGCAGCAGCCGGAAGAATGCTCGGACAAGAGTTCGAACAGCGTGCCCGTGCTTTGATCGATGCGTCAGATCATGATTTCATGCTGACATATCATGGCAACATCTGGTGGTCAGGCGCGGTGGTGGCGAAATTGACCGCCGGCACTCACCCCCTCACGCCGGCTGTGGAAGTCAAAGCCGACGAGCCATTGGGTAATCCATTGCGCAATGCTGTAAAGGCGCGGCTGGAGAAGTGGCTCGGGACCCACATCGAGAATCTGCTCGAACCGCTCGTGGCCCTCAAGCGCGCCGCTGCTGCGCGGTCCTCATCCTGGGACGATGGTGGGCTGCCGGGGCCGGCGCGTGGCCTGGCTTTTCGTATGGCTGAGAACCTCGGTCATGTGACGTACGACGAAACACCGTTGACAGCGCAAACGCGTGCGGCTGCCAGAGATCTGCGCCGTTTTGGCGTAAAAGCCGGCAGCCGTGCCTTTTACCTGCCGCGGATGATCAAACCTGCCCCCTCCTCTCTTGCCGCGATGCTGTGGGCGGTCAAAGCCGGATTGCCCCAGCTGCCGGCGCCTCCTGGCCCGGGCCTTACGTCCTTTACATTCACCGAAGGTGACGGACCGCCGGCATTTCTGGAAGCGGCATGTTTCATGGTTTTCACCGGACGCGCCGTTCGGATGGATATTGTGGATCGAATCGACCAGATCCTGATGGCCGCTTCGCAGGCTCGTTCCGATGCAAACATCAGCCTGAATACAGTGGTGTCATTGCTGGGGAGCAGTGTCGATTCAGCCCTTGCTGTCGCAAGCGGACTGGGCTGGAAGCAGGTCGCAGCGGATCAGTCCGGGTCCGCGCTGATGATTTGGCAGCCAATCCGGATGCGCAAGCGCCGCCAACGCCGGACTTCGCGCCCGGATTCGCCTTTCGCAGGCCTCGCCGCGCTCGCGCCCACGGAATAACAGTGGGAGAATCGCTTCGCATCGACAAATGGCTATGGCATGCGCGGTTCTGCAAGACGCGGTCCATCGCCCAGGAAAAAGCGCTGCAGGGCCACATCAGGATTAATGGCCACCGGGTGGAGAAGCCCAGCGCCGCGGTGCGTATCGGCGATATCATGACCTTATCGGCCGGCGGCCACGTGATTTCACTGCGGGTGACCGGATTGGGCGTGCGGCGTGGGCCTGCCGCCGAGGCGCGCGAACTCTACGATATCCTGCCCGAGTAGCGGGTTTTCCCGATTTCATAAGATTGCAAAGGCCGGCTAATTTATGAATACCGCACTTGCACGCGGCAAAATGCCAACGGAACGGCAAGCTTGAGACGCTTGATCGTCCGGTGTGCTCGTCCTATTGAGCCCGTCATTCCTGGGAGTTCTGATATTCGATGACCTACGTCGTTACCGAAGCTTGCATTCGCTGCAAGTACATGGATTGCGTCGAGGTCTGCCCTGTGGACTGCTTTTACGAGGGCGAGAATATGCTCGTTATTCACCCGGATGAGTGCATCGATTGCGGGGTGTGCGAGCCGGAATGTCCTGCTGACGCCATTCGGCCCGATACCGAGCCCGGTCTGGAGAAATGGCTGGAGCTCAATGCTTCTTATGCGAAAGTCTGGCCGAACATAACAATCAAGGGCGAACCACCACCCGACGCAAAGGAGTGGGACGGTAAACCCGAAAAATACGCGAATTTTTTCAGTCCCAACCCGGGCGACGGTTCCTGAATATTTCCTGAGTGCTGCTGCGTTCTTCCGCAAGCGACTGACACATTTACGTTATATTCTTAATTTTGTGCGTAGCTTCAACGGGTTGGTGAGCCTTTCTGCTTCCTTTTTCCGGCTGTTTATGGTAGGAGTAGCACGAAATACAGATGGAGTGCCCGGCCAGCCTTGGGCGGGTTGCGGTGCTTTGTACCCTGAGCAAGTTCAGGCGTTGGAGGGCTTCCGGCGTGTTTTCCTGCGGATGAGCCTCTGATTGGAAAGTACAGGTTTCGGTTCGCGCGAAATGCCGCCACCGGGTCAATCCGGGTGATTGGGTTGTTTCGTGCCAGGCGATTGGAAGGTCTTTGAAATGACGGTAGCAGTGAAGAAAAAGGTCCCGGGCCCGGCGCTCAAACTCGTACAGCCAAAGGCGCCGCCGCCGAAGGCACCTCCTGCCAAAGTCACCACCCTCGCCCGCCCGCAAGCTCCAAAAGTAGCCGCTGGTAAGCCGGTTGCGCCCGCCAAGGCTCCGACTCCCGTCAAGAAACACGAGTTCAAGGCGGGTGATTTCATCGTCTATCCGACGCACGGCGTTGGGCGAATCTCCAAGATCGATGAACAGGAAGTCGCCGGAATCAAACTCGAACTGTTCGTCATAACCTTTGAGAAGGACAAGATGATCCTGCGCGTGCCGACCGCGAAGGCCAAAGCCATCGGGATGCGCAAGCTGTCGAGTCCCGATGTGGTGGCCAACGCGCTGAACACCCTGCGCGGCCGGGCGCGGATCAAGCGCACGATGTGGAGCCGCCGTGCGCAGGAATACGAAGCCAAGATAAATTCCGGTGACCTGATTTCGATTGCGGAAGTTGTTCGAGACCTCCATCGCGCCGGCGGCCAGCCTGAACAATCCTACAGCGAACGGCAGCTCTACGAAGCCGCACTCGCGCGCATGGCCCGCGAGGTCGCCGCCATCGAACGTATCGAAGAGCAGGATGCGGTAAAAAGGGTTGAGAGCGCGCTGGTCAAACGCGCCGCCTGAATCTGAGTATCAAAAATAGCTTTCCTCTTCGCGATCAGCGGAGGAAAGCTATTTTTGTATGACTTCCAGCGCCGCTGCTGTTGAAATCTCCATCACTGGCCGATCATCCAACCCGATCCAGCCGCTTACGCGGATGGTCTTGCCCCGTAAGCGTCCCAGATCGACCCGCGTCAGCCGCAGTGCCCGGACGGCTTGTGATTGGACCACAACCTCAAAGCTGGATGCATTGCGGAATTCGATGATCTGCCGGCCCCTGAGATCCCGGCTGCGCCAAACCTCGCCTTCCACCATTTCGAACCTGCCGGCACTTTTCGTCACGTCGTCCGGCGTCTTGACCGCGAATCTTCCATCACCCCAGTGGCCGGCCCGGGCGTCCATGGCTTCATGTTCAGCGGCATAAAGCGGAGCGTTGCAGAGACCGGCCATACGCCCCGGATCGGCCCTGACCAATCCCTGCCGCAACAGGTTTTGCTGAACCCAGGTACCGCCGGCAAAAAGCTGTGCGGTGATGCGCTGGTAACGGTCGGGAATATCGAGGGCTACAAGCCGGAGCTCGCGCCCTTCCAGGGCGGCGGCGAGCGTGGACCGTGCTGCGGCAAGGACTTCAGGCGTCGCCGGGCTGCCGTCCTCACCCGGACCAATCACTCCTGCAAGCCGAATCTCGTGCCCATCTCTGGCGCGGAAGGATGACGCGCTGACTGCTGACGCAAACTCGACTCGCATGCCGCCCGATGCCGAACAACCCGGCTGGGCCGGCGCGTCTGCCAATGCATTTTGCGCTGGAAAGAACGCATCGGCCAGCAGAAGACACACGACCGGCGCAAGCAGCAGCCGCATTCAGTGCCTCCCGGGACGCCAACAGTGCCCGGCTCCCCTATGCATGAGGGGAGCCGGCACAGACCAGCGAATGACTTCAGTTCAGGTCGCCACCGATATTCAGGCCGTACTTCCCGGCGCCAAGCAACGCGACTGCAAAGCCGCCCAGCAGATAGAACATCTGGGTCTCGAGGAAATAATGATCCCAGTGATTTCCAGCCGGATTATTGGCCACCATGAACAGGTGGTTCGTAGCGCCCATGAGGCCAATATGAGCCATGAACAGCGCGATGATCATGAATATGCCGAGCAGAAGGCCGCCAAGGCGCGCATAAGCGCCCAGCACCATCGCCAGCCCACCAACAAACTCGACCAGAAAGCCCAACCACATGAGCTCCGTCGGCAAATGCCAACGCGCGAGATTATTGGGAATTCCGGCATCACCTGTCGCAAGCGCGATGCCGTGAAAGATGATGAGTATTCCAACTGTCAGCCGAAGGACCAGTTTGCCCAGATCTTCGCTTGATGCCTGTGTGATCGTAGATGTTGCTGCCACGGTTTCCCCCTGTTGGGTCTGAACTCGCCGGAAGGCAATTTATAGGGTAAATGGCCGTGATTTCACAGAGTTCGATGAGCTTTGATGTGACGGCCAAGTCCTGGTTCAATGCCGGTTGATATCTTGACCGAGACCCAAATCGCCTCCGGGGATTCGGCCGGCGTGGCCGAAGCGGCGCGTCTTTTGCGCAGCGGCGAACCCGTCGTGATCCCAACTGAGACGGTTTATGGCCTTGGCTGCAATGCACTTGAGGACGAGGCAGTCGCACGGGTCTTTGCCGTCAAGGAGCGACCCCGTTTCAACCCGCTGATCGTGCATGTCCACGGCTGGGATCACGCACTCGCCTATGTCGAACCAAATCACGACGCGGCCAAACTGGCTGAGAAATTTTGGCCGGGACCACTTACATTCGTGCTGAACCGAAAGCGGCAGTGCCAGATATCGCTGCTTGCCAGCGCAGGCCTTGACACCCTGGCAGTTCGCGCTCCGTCGCACAAACTTGCACAGGCGCTGATTGAGGCTTCGGGTTTTCCGATCGCAGCGCCAAGTGCCAATCGTTCCGGGCGTCTCAGCCCGACCAGCGCGGAAGCCGCGTTCCACGAGTTGAACGGACGGGTTGGTCTCGTTCTGGACGGCGGCAAATGCCGGGCCGGAATCGAATCAACAATTATCGGTTTCGAAGGCAGAGCACCCGTGATGTTGCGGCCCGGCGCAATTACCCGCGAGGAGATCGAGGCGGTGATCGGACCGCTCGCGGAACGGCACAGCAACACCGTCAGCGCGCCTGGAATGCTGGCGAGTCATTATGCACCCCGGGCAAGATTGCGCCTGAACGCGACTGACATTTCGCGAGGCGAAGCTTTGCTCGCATTTGGCGAAACTTCCCTGAACGCCGGCGTTATCTGCAATCTCAGCCGGTGCGGGAATTTGCGCGAGGCCGCAGCCAATCTCTTTGGCATGTTGCGCCGGCTTGATCACACGGGTGTGGATGCCATCGCGGTCATGCCCATTCCGGATACCGGCCTGGGCGAAGCGATCAATGATCGCCTCAGGCGAGCTGCCGCCCCGAGGGGCCCGTCATGATCATTCTTGATCGCGACGTCGCGGCACGTTTGAAAGACGCCGCCGGAGCGGATGCGTGGAGCGAGGACCCAGGCGAAATCGCTCCTCATTTGCGTGAGTGGCGCGCGCGCTGGCAGGGTAAGACATCTCTCCTGCTGAAGCCGGCCAGCACCGCAGCGATCTCGCGTATTCTCGCCATCTGCAATCAGACCCAGACCGCTATTGTGCCCCAAGGCGGGAACACCGGGCTTGTCGGCGGTCAGATTCCGGCGGCCGGCGAAGTCCTGCTGTCACTGGAGCGAATGAACCGTATCCGGCGCGTGTCTGCGGACGAAAACCTCCTGGTCGCAGAAGCCGGCGTCGTGTTGATGGAAGTTCAGCGCGCGGCATCCGGCGCCGGACGGCTGTTTCCATTGAGTCTTGCCGCCGAGGGTTCGTGCACCATTGGGGGAAATATCTCCACCAATGCCGGCGGCGTGCATGTTTTGCGGTACGGCATGATGCGCGATCTGGTGCTCGGCCTCGAAGTTGTACTGGCGAATGGCGACGTTCTGGAATTGATGAAAGGTCTGCGGAAGGACAATACCGGATATGACCTGAAGCAGGTTTTTATCGGTGCTGAGGGCACGCTCGGCATCGTCACGGCTGCGATGCTGAAACTATTCCCGCAACCGGCATCTTACGTCACCGTACTCGCCGCCATTTCGAGCGTTTCATCCGCCCTGCCAATCCTCAATGATCTGCAATACGCGTCCGGAGGCCAGGTCCAGGCATTTGAAATCATGCAACGCGGCGCGATCGAGCTCGTGTTGCGCGAAATTCCCGGGACGTTCAATCCGCTGTCCGGCACCCCCGAGTGGATGTTGCTGATCGAAATTGGAAATTCGGCAGCCCTGGATTCGACAGAGGCCGCAGAACAGGTGTTGTCGCGGGCAATCGACGGCGGTTTGGCCAGCAATGCAGTATTCGCCAGCAGCGGCAAGCAGCGTGAAGAGCTTTGGCGCTTGCGCGAATCCATTCCGGAGGCGCAACGCAAACAGGGGAAATCCATCGCAAATGATATTTCCGTACCGCTGGCCCGGCTCGGCGAATTCGTGGATACGGCGGAAGCGGCTGTCCGCGCCGTGCTTCCGCCCGCTTTATGCATGACATTTGGCCATGCTGGAGACGGCAATTTGCATTTCGCGATCATGGCGCCGAACCACGAGGATGCACTTGTATCCGCGCGTAGCGAGATTGAAAACGCCGTTCAGAAATGCGTCTGGCGATTCAACGGATCGGTCTCCGCCGAGCATGGTATCGGTGTCGCCAGACGTGAAGCCCTGTCCCGGCAAAAGCAGGCCGTGGAAATTGCAACCATGGCGGCGCTAAAACGCGCGCTGGATCCCAACAACATACTTAATCCCGGAAAATTACTGCCCGCCGGGTTGCCCTGACGGCGGTTCGACTTTGAGCAACGACATGTCGAAGACCAGCGTCTGGTTGGGTGGAATGACGCCCCCCGCTCCTGCCTCGCCGTAACCGAGATTGGACGGGATCACGAGTTGCCACTCATCGCCTTCCTTCATCTTCTGCAAGGCCTCGACCCAACCCGGAATCAACTGTCCGGCGGGAAAGGTGGCGGTCTTTCCGGGCTGCGTCTCGTCGAACACCATTCCGTTGATGAGCTGCCCACGATAGGTCACCGTCACCAAATCTTCCGGGGTCGGCGATTTTCCGTTACCCGATTTGATGACTTGGTATTGAAGTCCGCTCGGCAGTGTCATGACCCCCGGGCGTTTCGCATTGTCGGCCAGGAATTGCTGATTTGACTCCGGACTGAGATCCTTGGCGACCGGCAATTGTGCGGCCGTTCCTGAGCCGCCCGGGGCGGTTGCTGCCGGTGCGGCCGGTGCAGCATTGCTCTGTTGATTTCCGGGATTGTTTTGATTGCAGTCGGCGAGGCAGATTGCGCTCAAGCACAGCACGCCAATTGCGGACTTCATGGAAATAGACATGGTTGCTTCCTCCCCGGATCGTGCCCTTCTTAGCCGTAAACGCGGGAACTGGAAAGTTGCCCCAAATAGAAGCGTTTTCCGCTAGGTGAAAGTCTTTTGGCGCACAAAGCCGGCAAATAACCAGCGGTGGGACCATGGAACAACACTCGATGTCTCTTCCCCAATCGCCCATTGCCGGCGTGGGCGCCGTGATCTGCAACGCTGCCGGACAGGTCGTGCTGATTCGCCGTGGTCAACCTCCACGCCTCGGACAATGGAGTATCCCCGGCGGGAAACTCGAATGGGGAGAAAGCCTCAAGGACGGGCTGCAGCGGGAAATCCGCGAGGAAACAGGTCTGGTCGTCGAGATCGAACGGCTCATCGATGTCGTGGATTTGCTGACCCGCGATGCGGCCGGCGAGGTGATCGGTCATTACGTTCTGATCGACTTCAAGGCGATGCATGTTTCCGGCGAATTGCGCGCGGGCAGCGATGCGGCAGAGGCCCGTTGGGTCGACCCTGCAACTCTGGATGAATATGCTCTGTGGGATGAAACCCGCAGGGTGATCGTTGCGGGATTGGGAAAAAGCTGACCTTGCGCATCATCTTCGTTCACCGCACGGTCGTCGATTACACGGTCGAAACGCCTTATCTGCGCGGTGTCGGCGGAACGGAGGCGGCCATATCCTATCTGGCCGCCGAGCTTGCACGGCTTGGTCATTCCGTTGTCCATGTCGCCAACACGTCCTCTCCCGGCACTTATCTCGGCGTTGAGTGTCTCAATCACCATTCGGCCTTTGGGACTGCCCTGCTGAACGACGCCGATATCGTGGTTGTCGCGAACGAAGCCATCGGCGCCCAGTTGCGCGATATGGGAGTCCGCCGCCCTCTGGTGCTCTGGGTGCATCACGCAGACGATCAGCCGCCTATAGAACCGCTGGAATTCTCGCGTGAACGAAAAGCGTGGACGGGTATTGCGTTTGTAAGTCAGTGGCAGATGGATGAGTTCTGCCGGATTTACTGGCTGGCCCGGGAGCGGGCGAAGGTAATGCGCAATGCCATTGCGCCGCCCGTAGCCGCAGCCGCTCCGGGCCTGCCGTGGTATGCGCGGCGCTCACCGCCTGTGCTCGTTTACACCAGCGCGCCATATCGCGGATTGGGCGAACTGCTGAAAGCTTTTCCCCGGGTGCGGCAGGAAATTCCGGAATCCCGTTTGCGGATTTTCGCAGGCCTGTCGACGACGCGCGGTGGTCCGGAAGACAACCGCTATGCGGACCTTCACCGCCAGTGCCTCTCGATCGAGGGCATCGATTATGTCGGTCCAGTGCCGCAACCGGAGCTCGCCAAAGCACTCGCCGCGGCCGACATGCTCGCCTATCCCTGCACCTATCCTGAAACATCCTGCATTGCCGCACTTGAGGCCCTGGCGATGGGGGCCGGTGTGGTGACAACCCGCCTGGCGGCACTGCCGGAAACGCTGGCCGGACATGGTGTTCTCGTGGAGCCGGGCGAAGACTCCGATCTGCTTGCGGGGAGATTCGCGGCTGCATTGATTTCGACATTGAAATCGCAACGGCTGTTGCCCGCCGCGGCATCGGCGCGCCGAGAGGCAGCCATCGCCTATGTCAGGCAGAATTACCTTTGGCCGCAACGGGCGCGCGAGTGGGAGAGCTGGCTGACCACCATGGTGTAGTAGATTAGAGCGTGATCCGATTAAAGGAAATCGGATCACACTCTAATTTCCTTTGATTGTCGCGCAATCTTTCGGCGAACCGCACACACTTCGCCGGATTGCACTCTGGCTCAGGCGAACTTGGTTGCGAGATTGCCGAGCACCACAACGCCGAACAGGGTTACGACAACACCGAAGATGCGGTTGATATTCTTCATCACGCCGATATCGATGTGGCGGTGGAAGATCCCAACGATTGTTGTCAGCGCAAACCACCAGATGGTCGAACCGGCAATGACGCCAATCACGGTCACCGCCGCGTCGAGGAACCTTGTCTGACGCCCGGCGAGGCTTCCCAATCCGGCAAACAGCGCCGTAAACCCGATCAGTGTTGCAGGATTGGTGATCGTCAGCGCGAAAGTTGAGAGAATCGTCCGCGTCAGCGACGACGCACCGCCGTCTTTGACAGGAGCGCCCTCTGAATCACGCAACAACGCAACATCGGCCCCAAAGATGTGCAAGCCAAAGCCGATGAGCATCAGACCGCCGGCAATTTCCAGGACGGTCGCGTAGCCTTCGATCCAGCGGGTGATCGCGGTAATTCCGAAGGCCGTGAGAATGGCGAAGACGCCATCGCCCAGAGCTGCACCCAAACCGGCAAAAAATCCGTTCAGCGGACCATAAAAAAAGGTGCGGCGTATACAGATCAAATTGACCGGGCCGATCGGCGCCGCGACGATGAGTCCAATGACAACTCCACCGGTGATGAGGATCAAAAAATTCATCCAGGATTATCCGCAGCAGAAAATCCGAATCGGACGCAGGATTGCTGCAATTCGACTGGCACACGAGTCAGCAGAGTGCCAGCAGGCGACGGCGTTGCGTCACGCACACGGCGGCGACATGTCAAGGCTTGACGCGAAAAACCGACTCCATGGAGGATCGTAAAGTCGTGTTTACGGTTGCGGTGGCAATTTGAGCTGCTCGCAACTTGCGGAGGCGGAACCCGATGGGAACTTTTGGGAACACAAAAACCTTTACGAAAAGGATGTCGAAGCGAGAGACCGTCAAATGAGTGACCTGCTACGTCAGATGAAGGGATATAGGCTGACAACTGCAGAAATCCTGTATCACCGGCCGGATCATCCCGCCCTCCTGCAAAGCTATGTCTGGCAAGAATATGATATTGCACCGCGCTTTCCAGTTCTGAACAAGTTTCTGCACTTCTGGGAAAGCAATCTGGACGGAAAATTGCACTCAGTCTGGGTGGCTGCAACCGGGATCATCGCGCCTGCCGAATTGAAATATAGTGATGGACAATTCACGCTCCAGTGACAACGGAGCAGATACGCGATTCAGGCGTGCAACGTGTCGAACACATCCATGTCGGACCGAACGCGCCCAATGTGAATACGATGCCACAGCGCGTAAAATAAAAGAATCCAGCAGGCATTGCCCTCATGCTTTCCACCGCGGTCGCCAAAGCCCGCAAACAGCCTGCGCACGCCATCCGGATTGCATAACTCGGCGATACCGCTCGAAGCCGCGATGACGTCGGCAAGATCGCGGGCACGCGGTTGAATCCATTCGGCAACCGGAACGGTAAAGCCGCGCTTGGGGGCGAAAGGCTGCGCCGCAGGAAGATTCGCAGCGAGCCACTTTCGCAGCAGATATTTGCTGCTGCGGCCGGAAATCTTCAGGCCGTCGGGCAGACAGAATCCGGCGGCACCGATGACGGGGTCAAGAAGAGGCGTGCGTCCTTCCAGCCCGTGCGCCATCAGACAGCGATCGAGCTTGACCAACAGGTCATTCGGAAGCCAGTCCGCACAGTCAAGCGCCTGTGCCTGTTGCAGCGCATCGAGCTCGGAAGTTGCCAACCGGCGTTCGGCGGCGGCCACGCCCTCCCGCCAGTGATGCGTCTGATCGCGCAGAACTCCGAGCCCGTCGAAGAACCCACGTTTGCGCATGACGCGGCCGCCGAGAAAAGGCGAACGCAAAGTCGTGCGGTAACGGCTGTATCCGGCGAAAATCTCGTCACCACCCTCACCGGTCAAAACGACTTTCAGCTCCTTGGCCGCCTCAGCCGCGAGAAACCAGGTCGGCACGATGGCATAATCGGCGGCGGGATCATCCATCGCGGCGATGATTGCCGGCAAATGATGCCAGAACTGGCTGTCTGTCACTTCCACTTCGATATGATCGGCGCCACCTGCGCGCGCAACAGCTTTGGCATGCTCGCGCTCGTCGTGCGCAGCCGTGCCGGGAAATCCTGCGGTGAATGCCCGCACCGGTGAATCATTCAGGCGCGCCATGCAGGCCAGGATGGCCGAGGAATCGATTCCGCCGGACAAAAACAACCCATAAGGAACGTCCGCCCGCTGATGGATTGCGACGCTGTCCATAAGAGACGCATCGAGCTGTTGCAGCGCCTGTTCTTCGCTGATCTGCCGCGGCTTTGTGTCGGGCAGCGCCTGGCGGAGTGAACGGTCGACGATATGCCCCCCGCGCAGCGTCAATGTCTCGCCCGGCAATACGCGCTGGACGGATTCGTAAATCGTCGCGCGGCCGGTCGTGAACTGGAGCTGCAATAATTCCAGCGATTTGCCTGTACGCAGCCGCGCCGGCACCAGGCCGGTGCGCAGCAATGCCTGCGGCTCGGACGCGAACAGAATTCCGCCGGAATACTCGGCATAGTAGAGAGGTTTTATGCCGAACGGATCGCGTGCGAGATACAAAGCGCGCTCGCGCGCATCGTGCAACGCGATCGCGTACATGCCGCGCAATGATGCGGCAAATCCTCCGCCATCACGGTCGTAGGTCGCGAGCGGTAATTCGCAATCGGATGCCGTTCTGAATACACGCGACGGAAATTCACGGCGCAATTCGACGTAATTGTAAATCTCCCCATTGGCCACCAGTGCCGTCCCATTGCCGCCGAACAGCGGCTGGTCTCCGGTATAAAGGTCGATGATGGCGAGGCGGGTCTGCGCCAGTCCGGCCCCGGCGGCCGTGTAACGGCCCTCACCGTCCGGCCCGCGGTGGCCCAATGCGGACAACAGCGTGTCGAGCACTGGCGGTGGCGCCGCACCCTCTGCCGTCATGTAACCGGCGATCCCGCACATGGTTATGTTGTCAGCATGCGGAACAGTTCGGCATACTTGCCGACAACTGCGGAGCGCGAGAATTCTGTAGCTATGCGCCGTTTTCCGGCTGCCACCAGTTTTTCGCGCAGGTCTCGAGATTCGAGCAGCTCCTCGATCGCCTGCGCCAAAGCCGTGACGTCATCGACCGGGACCAGCAACGCATCCTCGTGGTCGCGTGCGAGCCATGCCGGACCGGGCGTTCGGGTCGTGACCAGTGGGATTGCACTCGACCAGGCTTCCACCACAATATTGCCGAAGGGTTCCTCGCGCGATGGATAAACGCAGATGTCGGCAGCGCCATACAGCGCGCCGCGATCGCTCCTCCAGCCAAGGAACCTCACCCGACCCGCGACATTCAATTCCTCAGCAAGCTTCTCGAGTTTGCGCCGCTCATCTCCTTCGCCGGCAATCCAGACGTAGAGCCGCGGAATTCGCGCCGCTCCCCGTATCAGAACATCCAGCCCCTTGTACGGATGCAACCGGCCCAGCGCCAGTGCCAGCGGCGCCGAATCAGGTGTATCGAAGTCCGACCTTTTGACCGGAGCGGCCGCGGGGACCGAGGCGAAATTCGGAATCAGTGTCACCTTCGAATCCGGCCAATCCTGCGCAATGACATGACGCAAAACATCAGGTGAGTTGCACACCAGGTGGTCGCAATGGTGGAAATTGGCGATGTTGTAATATCCACCCAGCCGGCCGACGAGTTTATATGGCCCTTTCGGCACGGCTTTAGCCGCGCGTCCTGCAAATGCCAGCACGATATCCGGCCGGAATTCTTCTGCGGTGCGGCGCAGCACACGTGGTGTGGTCCAGTCGAATGGCGCGGCAAATGGAGCCGTCGTGTAACCGACTCCCTCTTCTTCCAGAGCGCTCTGCCGCAATCGGTTGGGCTTCAAAACCGAACAGACAGTGTGTCCGTTTTGGGCCAGTGCCCCGCTCAATGTGACAAAAAAGGTCTCGGCTCCGCCAACCGGCGCCCCGGCCAGGACCGTCATGACTCGTGAAATCAGCGGCTCCGCTTCGCACTTTCCGGCTTGAGAACTACGATTGGCATACCATCTTTGCAACTGCTTGCCTGAAACAGGCTGACGCTTTACCCAAGGCTCATGACCAGCGCGGCAATTCTCGACAACCGCACCGTGATCGGTCTCGAAGGCGCCGATGCGCGGAGTTTGTTACAGGGGCTGATCACAAATGATATCGGCCAATGCGCCCCTGGCCGGGCGGTCTACGCCGCGCTGCTGACGCCCCAAGGAAAAGTCCTGTTCGATTTCCTGATTGCCGCGGCAGATAACGGGTTGTGGCTCGACTGCGCATCGGTAACGGCGGTCGAACTTGCCAGGCGACTGGGATTTTACCGTTTGCGGGCGAATGTTCAGATTGCTGCGAAGCCTGAACTCGCAGTGGCTGCGGTGTGGAATGGGACTATTGCCTCAAACGTGGCGAACGGCACGGTTTTCCCCGACCCACGACTGCACGAATTGGGCACTCGTGTCATCGCGCCGCGGGATGAAATCAAAGCCGCAATATCAGCCCTGCCTTCTGCTGATTACGAGTCTTTCCGCCTGCAGCTGGGCATTCCTGACAGCGCCGATCTCCCGTCCGACCAGGTCTTCGCACTCGATGCGGGTCTCGAAGAGCTGCATGGCGTCAGCTTCACGAAAGGCTGCTATGTCGGCCAGGAAGTGACATCCCGGATGAAGCACCGCGCCACTGCGCGCCGCCGATTCTATATCGCGGAAGCCGGTGAAATGCCTCCACCCGGTACAAGCGTCGAAGCCAACGGCCGTGAATTGGGCCGCATCAGCAGTGCAAAAGGAACACGCGGACTGGCTCTGGTGCGCCTCGATCGGCTTGCCGAGGCCGAAGACAAAGACGATACGATTTCCGCCGGTGGCAAACCGGTCGCACTGCACCGGCCGGATTGGCTCCATGTCTGAAGCGGCCCTGCTGCCGCGTTGCCCGTGGCCAGGAAGTGATCCGCTGTACTGCGATTATCACGACCAGGAATGGGGCGTGCCGGAATACGATTCCCGCGCACTCTACGAAAAGCTCGTGCTCGACGGATTTCAGGCCGGGCTCTCATGGATCACGATTTTACGGAAACGCGCAGCTTTCCGCCGGGCCTTCGACGGATTTGAGCCTGAGCGCATTGCCCGTTACGGCGTCAGGGAAGTCGAAAGACTGATGGGTGACGAATCCATCATCCGCAGCCGCGCCAAAATCGAGGCGGCAATTTCCGGTGCGAGATTGTGGCTTCAGATCATGGAGACCGAACCGGGCGGCTTTTCCGGCCTGATCTGGAAATATGCCGATGGCAAAACTCGCAATGTCCGCCGCAAATCCATGGCGCAAATTCCCGCCAAAACCGAGATGAGCGAGCGACTGTCCAAAGAACTCAGATCCCGCGGATTCAAATTTTGTGGCCCGGTGATCGTTTATGCTTTCGCGCAGGCCGTCGGCATGGTCAACGACCATCTGGTGAAATGTCACCGCTTTGAGGTCTGCGCACGGATCCAGGCTCAGCCGCGCCCGGTATAGGGCTCAACTTCGAGGTCCGGCAGCCACACGCCCTTTGGCACGCGGCCCTTCTCCCAATAGACATCAATCGGGATTCCGCCGCGCGGAAACCAGTAGCCCGCGATCCTCAAATATTTCGGCCGGATTTCCGCGGCGATGCGTTTGCCGATCGCAACCGTGCAATCCTCGTGGAAACTTGCGGTATTGCGGAAGCTGGCGAGAAACAGTTTCAGTGATTTGGATTCGAGCAGGTTTCGCGCCGGGCAATAGTCGATGACGAAATGGGCGAAATCCGGCTGCCCGGTGATCGGGCACAGGGTGGTAAACTCCGGCGCGGTGAAGCGCACCGCGAAATCCGTGTCCGGATGCGGATTGGGCACGCTGTCCAGAACAGCCTTGTCCGGCGATGGCGGAATCGCGACCGGCCGGCCAAGTTGAAGAGGTCCCCGTGAGCGCGCCATATCAGGTCTCTTCATAGCTGCATGACTGACCAAGAGACGGCCGCGCCAATTTCACCCGCGAAACTTCGGGCAACCGGCGTCTTGCTTCCCGAAAGATATAGCGCGCCAGATTTTCCAGTGTCGGTGCGCCGAGTTGCGGCAGATCGTTGAGCAGCCGGTGATCCAGTGAGGCGCGGATTTCATTCAGCACGGCGCCGATTTCGGCGAAGTCACGCACCCAGCCTTTCGCCGGATCGGTCTCACCCCGCAGCGTGACATCGGCGTAAAAGCTGTGGCCGTGTATCCGGCGGTTGGAATCCGCCGGCGCATCGCCAAGATAATGCGCCGCATCAAACGTGAATTGCTGCGTGACTTCGATAACCGGCTTGCCTGCAGCCATCACGGAATGCCGATCAGTTTGTGTGTTTGCAGACTGAGACGCCATTGCGGATGCGCAAGACAATAGGTGAGCGCCGCCCGCGTGTTTTTCGCGACCGAGGGCCCATCCTTCGGTTGAAGAAAAAAATGGTCGAAATCGAGCGCGGCAAATCTCGCGGGATCGACATGCTGTTGGGGGAACACAAGCTTCAGTTCGTCCCCGCTTCGGATCACCAGGGGCGCATCTGCTTTGGGGCTGACGCACACCCAATCCAGACCGGAAGGTGGGGCAACCGTGCCGTTTGTCTCCACGCCGATCTCAAAGCCGCGGCCATGCAGGGCCGTAAGGAGTTCTGTGTCGAGTTGCAGCATGGGTTCTCCACCCGTGCAGACGACATAGGGATTGACGGCCGACGCCGGCCATTGCTCCGCAACGGCTGCCGCGAGATCCTCCGCATGCGCGAATTTTCCACCTCCGGGACCGTCGGTCCCGACAAAATCCGTATCGCAGAAATTGCACGTCGCCGCCGCGCGATCGCTTTCGCGCCCGCTCCACAGATTGCAGCCGGCAAAACGCAAGAACACCGCCGCCCGGCCGGTTCTCGCACCTTCGCCCTGCAATGTGTAATAAATCTCCTTCACCTGATACGTGACGCTTTCTCCTCGATATACCGGGCATAACCGGCCGCGCGCAGACCGCAGGCCGGACACAACCCGCACCCGCGCCCCCATGCATGTCGCGCGCCGGCGCCCTCATAACAGGTGACGGTCTCCTCGATCGTCAATTCCACCAGTTTTTCCCCACCCAGCTCTTCGGCCAGCCGCCATGTGGCAGTCTTGTCCAATTTCATCAATGGCGTGTGTATCCTGAACTCGTCCGCCATCCCCAAATTCAATGCCCGTTGCATTGCTGCGATGGTCTCAGCCCGGCAATCGGGATAACCGGAGTAATCGGTTTCACACATTCCGCCAACGAGATCGTGTATGGCGCGACGGGATGCAAGCGCGGCCGCAACGGTCAGGAAGAGGAGATTGCGTCCAGGGACAAATGTGTTGGGCAAGCCGTCCGCACGCGACCCGATATCAAGATCCTCGGTCAATGCCGAGCCGCCGATCTCGGCCAATACGCCCAGCCCGAGCACGTGGTCGTCCCCGAGCTTGCCCTGCCATCCGGGAAATTCGCCTGCGATTCTGCCGAGGATCGCCTTGCGCGCTGCAAGCTCGGCCGCGTGCCGCTGACCGTAATCAAACCCAACCGTCTCGACCTTTGCGAAATTGCCGAGCGCCCAGGCGAGACATGCCGTGGAATCCTGGCCGCCCGAAAACAGCACAAGCGCACTGCGGTTGCTGTCATTCATGGGAATCCGGATGAGCCTGGCTCAATGCACCATAAAAACGGCAACATCGGCATGCGCAATCACATGCCGGGTGACTCCGCCGATCAGGCTCTCGCGCAAGCGGCCACGGCCATAGCCACCGAGCACCAGAAGATCCGAATTGTCCTGCCTGGCGGCCTGCAACAGCGCTTCGCCGATCCGCTTGTTGCCCGCGTCGATCAACCTTTCCGTCGCCTTCACCCCGTGCAAAGCCAGATATTCGCGCAGACCTTCCGTTGCGTGTTCGGTCAACGGCGGGCGCTGGATGCTGAATATCTCGACATGCGCTGCGCGCTGGAGCAGCGGGATCGCGGCGGTCACTGCCTGTGATGCCGCCTTTTTCCCGTCCCAGCCGATCGCGATACGGTCTGCGAAGCGGCGCGGCACATCGTCGGTCGCGCGCAATACTGGCCGGTCGGTATCGACCAGGACTTGCACGAAAGCTTCCGCCATTCCGGCTTGGTCGCTTTCGCGAATCGGACCGAAAACCACGAGATCGGAGAGCCGCGCCTCCAGGGACAATTGGTCGCCGAAATTTCCCTGCACCTCGCGCAGTGAGAGAGTCACCGCCCCGGTTCGCCGTTCGGGTCCACTGACCCGCACGACCCCCGGCCCTGCGCAAGCCGCTGAAATCGCCGCCTCGACGCGTTTGCCCGCCTCGTCACCCGCATCCCGCGTGGCCTTTACGATCTCGTCGACCACGACCCCGGAGGCGCCATCGGAAAAAAATGCAAGTGCTTCAGCCAGATCGGGACGGACAAAAAACGCCATGACATGCGCGTCGAACGGCTTTGCCGCTTCGATAGCATAGAGCAGCAGCGATGTGTCGCGCCCGCCGCCCGTGACCGGTACCAGCACTTTTGCGATGCTCATGACAACCTCGGCTGAAGCTCCTTATTAAAGCCCACTGCAAGCGTTTGAGGCAAACCTGATGCCGCCCAGCAATGACCGCCGTGCCTGGCAGCGAATGCTCAGTGGCCGTCGCCTTGATCTGCTCGATCCCTCGCCGCTCGATATCGAGATCGAAGACATTGCGCATGGTCTGGCACGCGTCGCACGCTGGAATGGCCAAACCAGAGGCGACCACGCCTTCTCCGTCGCTCAGCATTGTCTGCTCGTCGAACGGTTTGTCCATGAACTCAAGCCCAAATGTGGCGTGCCCTTGCGGCTCGCCGCGCTGCTGCACGACTCGGCCGAATACGTCATCGGCGACCTGATCAGCCCGTTCAAAGCCGCGATTGGGCTGGATTATAAAGGTTTTGAAAATCGCCTGTTGAGCGCGATCCATCTCCGGTTTGGACTGGCGGCGGAAATCGCTGCCGCTGACACCGCGCTGATCAAGCGGGCCGATCGCCTGTCGGCATTCTTTGAGGCGACGCAGCTTGCCGGCTTCTCACGGGCGGAAGCTGCGAATTTCTTCGGCACGCCGAGATCAGTATCGGCGCCGCGGCTTCTCCCCCTGCCCGCGCCGGAAGCCGAAGTGGCGTATCTTGACCGCTTCCACCGCTTGTCGGCAGGGCTCTGAAGCATTTTCCGCCGAAGTGGCTGCCGGTTCGGCGCAGAAAATGCGGCAATTACAAAAGGCCGGAGCGCTTTAGCGATTCGAAGAACAGCTAAAAAGCGCTCCGGGCTCACGCGCAGTTGCGCGCTGAACGCCACGAGGCAGCGAATTCCATTTGCCTTGTTATGGAGTGCACCAGAAAATCCCGCGTCATGAGCGCTGTTCTGATATCGCCTTATTCGGCCATCGAAGCCACGGTCCGCCGCTACCGGCCTTCACACCTGGTATCCCTCATGGTGGAGCCGCAAGTGCAAACGCCGGAGGCGATCCGGCCCGAGTGTCATTTGCGGCTGTCCGTCCACGACGTCACGGAAGCGAGTGACGGGATCGTTTGTCCGGACCACAGTCACATCTCCAGCCTTTTGGGCTTTACCCGAAACTGGAATCGATCCGCGCCGATTTTGATCCATTGCTGGGCCGGGATCAGCCGCTCGACCGCTGCCGCATATATTCTGCTGTGTGATCTGAACGCTTCAGCCGACGAGTACCAGTTGGCGCAAACGCTCCAGTTTTATGCACCACATGCCCAGCCGAACCGGCTTATGATCCGTCACGCCGATTCTCTGCTCGCGCGGCAGGGCCGGATGGTCTCGGCCATTGAATCCATGCCGCCGGCAGTGGCCGCAGTCGAGGGCGAAGTGGTCGAAATTCCGCTTGGTACGGAAGGGGCATGACCGGCGCCGCAAGGAATTTCGGCCAGCTCGATGCCGCGGATCACACCGCCGGTGAACAGATGGTCCTGATCGGACTTTCTGCGGCAATTGTTTCCGTGCAGGAGGAGCGTCCACGCGTGCTGGTCGTCCATCGCGCCCCAGCCGCTACGGCGACAGGCGCATCGGGGCGGAATCAAAAAGAACAGGTCGCCGATGCGCTCCCGTTCGGCAATTTCGACCCGCTGTCGCACCGCACTCTGGAATCGGGCCTGCGCAACTGGGTTCAGGAACAGACCGGCGTGCAGCTCGGCTATGTCGAACAGCTTTATACGTTTGGCGATCGCGGCCGGCATTTGGCGCGCACCGGCGAAGGCCCCCGCGTTGTGTCCGTCGGCTATCTCGCACTCACCCGCACCCCACTGGAGCGTGCAGGCGTGCTGTGGCGCGATTGGTACACGTTCTTTCCATGGGAGGATTGGCGCGAAGGCGCTCCGCCCATGATCGCGTCGCAACTCATTCCGAGTTTGCGGCAATTCGCCGACGCAGCACCCAGCCCCGAAATGCGGGCGATCCGGAATGACCGCATCCGTCTGTGCTTCGGTGATGGCGCCAGCGGCTGGGACGAAGAAAAGGTGCTCGAACGTTACGAGCTCCTCTATGAAGCTGGGCTGGTCGTCGAGGCACAGCGGGATCGGGGTGCAGTTCCTTCCAGCGGAGCCATTGGGCCGCTGGGACTCAGCATGGTGTTCGACCACCGCCGGATACTCGCCACCGCAATGGGGAGGTTGCGGGGAAAAATCAAATACCGGCCGGTGGTGTTTGAGCTCATGTCCGGCGAATTCACCCTGCTGGAGCTCCAGCGGACCGTCGAGGCGCTGTCAGGCGTCAGGCTGCACAAGCAGAATTTTCGCCGACTGGTAGAGGCCCAAGGCCTCGTCGAGCGGACCGGACGTATGTCCCACAAAACCGGAGGGCGGCCAGCAGAGCAATTCCGCTTTCGCAGGGAAGTCTTGAGGGAGCGCCCTGCCCCAGGCGTGCGCTACGGCTTTGGCCGTGCCATCCGGACGCAGCCTTGACGTTATACTCAGGAGAAGCATATTAACTTGGTCTGCCGCCGGTCGCGTCGCGGCTTTTTTTGATCAACAGAATATACTCACTTCGAGCATAACACCATGGCCCAGTTCTCCTACACTCCCCAAGTCGCTGCCGAAACGGCCCCGCTTTTCGAACGGGTCAAACGAGTCATTCCCGCAATCGAGTGGCCGGTATTCGCGCCCTATGTTTCCGCGATCAATCGACTGAAGCGCGAGAAACATGCCGTCATTCTCGCGCACAACTACATGACGCCCGAGATTTACCAGTGCGTCGCCGACTTCGTCGGTGACTCGCTGCAACTGGCCCGCGAAGCGGCCAAAACAGACGCCGCCATCATTGTCCAGGCGGGCGTGCGCTTCATGGCAGAGACGGCAAAGGTGCTGTCGCCGGACAAAAAGGTCCTGATTTCCGATGAACGCGCCGGCTGCTCGCTCGCCTCCTCTATCACGGCCAAAGATGTTCGGGCTCTCAGGCGCGCCAATCCCGGCCTTCCGGTCGTCGCCTATGTGAATACATCGGCCGAAGTGAAGGCGGAATCGGACATCTGCTGCACATCCGCCAATGCAGCGGATGTGGTCGAATTCATAGCCGCCGAAAAAGGCGTCGATTCCGTCATCATGCTGCCCGACGAATATCTGGCCCGCAACGTTGCCGCGCAAACCCCGGTGAATATCATCACCTGGAGCGGCCATTGCGAAGTCCATGAGCGGTTTTCCGCAGCCGATATCCATCAGCTACGCTCTGCACATCCGGACGTCGTCGTGCTCGCCCATCCGGAATGCCCGCCGGAAGTCATTGCGGAGGCGGATTTTGCGGGTTCGACTGCCGCCATGGGAAATTACATCACCGGCAAAAAACCAGCCCGCGTCGCCCTCATCACGGAATGCTCGATGAGTGATAATCTCGCCGTGGAGGCGCCATCGGTGGAATTCATCCGCCCCTGCAATCTCTGCCCGCACATGAAGCGGGTAACGCTGGCCGGCATTCTTCAGGCCCTGGAGACCGAGACGATCGAAATCACGGTTGATCCGCTGGTTTCGGTGCGCGCCAGAGCCGCGGTGGAGGCCATGTTGAAAGTCCGTCCGAAGGCGCAGCGCCGTGCTGCCGCCTGACTCTTCGGCCGGGGCGCCTCATCCGCTGCTGATTGAACCGATCGTACGGCGCGCGCTGGAAGAGGATCTCGGCCGCGCCGGCGATCTGACAACGGACATCCTGATACCCTCCGGCCGCGCGGCGCGGGCCGTCATCGCGGCGCGCGAGGACGGCGTGGTGTCGGGTCTTGTGGCCGCCGAAATCGCCTTCCGGTTGATTGATCCTGGCGTGCGGATTCAATGCCACCTGCGCGACGGCGAACCGGCGTCGGCCGGTATGGCGGTTGCCGCTCTGGAAGGTCCGGCGCGCGCCATTCTCACCGCGGAGCGCGTGGCGCTGAATTTCCTCGGCCATCTTTCTGGCGTCGCCACGTCGACCAATACCCTGGTCAGGCGAATTGCAGGAACACAGGCCAGGGTCATCTGTACACGGAAAACGATTCCGGGCCTGCGTCTGCTCCAGAAATACGCGGTGCGCTGCGGCGGTGGCCTCAATCACCGCTTCGGGCTCGACGACGCCATTCTGGTCAAGGACAATCACATCGCCGCCGCAGGCGGGCTCGGCCCGGTGATGTCGCGCCTCAAAACCCAGCTCGGGCCGCTGGTGAAAGTCGAGGTTGAAGTCGACACGCTCGACCAGCTCGGTGAAGCGCTCGCCCTCGGATTCGATGCCATCCTGCTCGACAACATGTCCGTTGAGGTGATGCGCCAGGCGGTGGAAATGACGCGCGGACGCGCCAAACTCGAAGCGTCCGGCGGTATCACCGCCGAACGCGTTCGAGCAATCGCGGAAACGGGCGTGGATTTTATTTCCTCAGGCGCCCTGACCCACAGCGTCCGCAGTCTGGACCTCGGAATGGACTTCCTTTGATCCGTCCGTAACGTCGCTGATCTTTTGCGGCTCATTATCCGCCTGGCGTTGCGGCTCAGAGTTCACAGCCGTGAACCGGTTTGGATCCCGGCGGTAAAAAATGTGATTTCCGATCTGGGTCGTCTCGATCATCTCATCCGCCCAGGCCGGATCGACATCGACGCTGTGGTAGGAAATGGCATGGCCGGTTTCGCCCGCCAGCTTGACGGCGCCGGTCAGGATTTTGTCCGCAAGTATACGTACATGCTGCCAGGTGCCGCGTTCCTTAGGCTTGCGCAGGGCGCCGTCACAGGCAAACGAGAACTGACAATCCTTCCTGTCCGGCTGCACTCCTTCGTAGACCACCCCGCAAATCGTGTGCGGATAATAGGCATCCCGCGTGCGCTGAAGCACGACTTCCGCAACGGCCTTTTCGCCTTCGACGCCCTCGCCGCGTGCCTCGTAATAAAGCACTTCCGCCAGGCACTCGGACTGGTCCGCCTGGGCGAGTGAGCGGTTGGGCGCAAATGCCGCCGCAATCGGGGTCACCGTCACAGCGTCCGGAACTGACAATGAAAACTCAGCAGGCAGATTTGAAAACGCAAAATCAGTAGGAAGATTAACCGTGTGCTGATCATACTTCGTCCAGATCACCAGACCAGTCAACACGATTGCCGCCGTGTAGTTCAGTACGCAGTCGGCCCGGCGGTGGGCCATCTCTACTCGATCGATCATGCTTTTACTCCGAGCACGATTTTCGTCCCACCTCATGGGATTCAGCTAACAAGGGGTTTACGGATCGTCAACAAAAAAACTAAACATTCATGACGCGGCGTCATGGAACCAAACGTCACTGTACGGAATACAAATGGTTTTTGCGTTCGTGACTCGGCGTCACGAATGTAAAGGTCTTTATACGGATTAACCTGTGTGGCGATTAAGGAAGGTTAATTGCAGCCTGCGCTGCGGCCAGACGCGCCACAGGAACGCGGAAAGGCGAACAGGACACGTAGTCGAGTCCCGTCTCATGACAAAAGCGTATTGTTGCGGGATCGCCGCCATGTTCGCCGCAGATCCCGAGTTTTATGTCCGCCCTGCCACGGCGGCCGCGTTCGACCGCGATCCGCACCAGTTCGCCGACACCTTCCAAATCGATGCTGACGAACGGATCCTGCTCCAGTATTCCGCGTGCCAGATAGTCGCCCAGAAACGATCCCGCATCGTCGCGCGAGACACCAAGCGTTGTCTGCGTCAGATCGTTGGTTCCGAAGCTGAAGAACTCAGCGGTCTGCGCAAGCCGTTCCGCCATTAACGCGGCTCGCGGCAATTCGATCATTGTTCCAATCAAATATTCCGGCTTTTTTCCGGTTTCCTTTTCTACCAGACCGGCCACCGCGGCGATGCGCTCAGCCAGGAAGTCGAGTTCGGTGGTGAATCCGACCAGCGGAATCATGACTTCCAGGTGGACAGGCTTTCCGGTCTTGCGCTCCGCCTGGATCGCGGCCTCGAAAATGGCGCGTGCCTGCATCTCATAGATTTCCGGAAAGGTAATCCCGAGGCGGCAGCCGCGATGACCGAGCATTGGATTGGCTTCCGCGAGAGCGATCGCGCGCGCCCGCAGCTTCTGCGGATCGGCGCTCGCGGCCCGGGCAACCTCCGCAATCTCGTCATCTGTATGCGGAATGAATTCGTGCAGCGGCGGATCGAGCAACCGGATCGTCACTGGACGATCCTCCATCACCCGGAAGATGCCGAGAAAATCGCCACGCTGCATCGGCAGCAGTTTGGTCAGCGCCGCCTGCCGGCCGGCAAGATCGTCGGCCAGGATCATTTCGCGGACCGCAAGAATCCGGTCCGCGTCGAAAAACATGTGCTCGGTCCGGCACAGGCCGACGCCTTCGGCGCCGAATTTTTTCGCGGTTTCGCAGTCCTGCGGCGTGTCGGCATTGGTGTGTATTTTCAACCGCCGGCGGGCGTCCGCCCATTCCATCAGCAGCGCGAATTCAGGGGTCATTTCCGGGTGGATCATCGGCACGCGGCCGCGATAGACCTTCCCTTCCGCGCCGTCGATGGTGACGAGATCGCCGCGTGCAAGCGTGACATTTCCGGCGATCAGCAGTCCGCGCGCGGAATCGATCCTCAGCGTGCCCGCACCGGTGACGCAGGGCCGTCCCATTCCGCGCGCGACCACCGCTGCATGACTGGTCATGCCGCCGCGGACCGTCAGAATGCCTTTCGCGGCATGCATGCCGTGAATGTCCTCGGGGCTGGTTTCCAGCCGGACCAGAATCACCTCATGTCCGTTCGCCGACGCGCGCTCGGCATCATCGGCGGTGAACACGATCTCGCCTGCAGCCGATCCCGGCGAGGCCGCCAGCCCCGTGGCAATCAGCTCCTTGGCCGCCGAGGGATCGAGCATCGGATGCAGCATCTGGTCGAGCGAGGCGGGATCGACCCGCATCAGTGCCTCATCCCGGCTGATCAGCCCATCGCGCGCCATATCGGTTGCGATGCGCAGGGCCGCCTTCGCGGTGCGCTTCCCGTTCCGCGTCTGCAGCATGTAAAGCCGGCCCTCCTGGACCGTGAATTCCATGTCCTGCATGTCGCGGTAATGCTTTTCCAGGCCGGCCGAGATGCGGCGCAACTCTGCGAACGCCTCCGGCATCGCCTCTTCCATGGACGGGCGCGACGAGCGTGATGCCTCGCGGGCGCGGCGTGTAATCGACTGCGGTGTGCGAATACCTGCAACCACATCTTCTCCCTGGGCATTGATCAGAAATTCGCCGTAGAGGGCGGGTTCGCCGTTCGACGGATCACGCGTGAACGCCACCCCGGTGCAGGATGTTTCGCCGCGATTGCCGAATACCATCGCCTGGACATTGACCGCAGTGCCCCAGTCCTCCGGGATATTGTGGATGCGACGATAAGTTTTCGCGCGTGCGCCCGACCATGAGCCGAACACCGCGCCGATCGCGCCCCACAACTGCTCATGGACATCGTCGGGAAATGGACGGCCGAGAAGCTTCTGCACTTCGGCCTTGTACAGCCCGGCAATTCGCTTCCAATCACCGGCATCAAGTTCGGTGTCAAGTTCGACGCCTTTCTGCGCCTTTTCGGCTTCGAGAATTTCCTCCAGCCGCGCATGCTCCACTTCGAGCACGACGCCGGAATACATCTGGATGAAGCGGCGATAGGCGTCATAGGCAAAGCGTTCGTCGCCGGTCTGTTTGGCGAGGCCCCGCACCGTCTTGTCGTTCAGGCCGAGATTCAAAACCGTATCCATCATTCCCGGCATGGATGCGCGCGCGCCCGAACGGACGGAGACCAGCAATGGCCGGTCGGCATCGCCAAAACGGGCGTCAACCAGTTCGCCGACATGCTTCAGGGCCGCTTCGACGTCCTGCTTCAGCCCCTGTGGATAACTGCGATTGTTGCGATAGAACCAAGTGCAGACTTCGGTGGTAATGGTGAATCCCGGCGGCACCGGCAGGCCGAGATTGCTCATCTCCGCAAGATTGGCGCCCTTTCCGCCGAGAAGATTCTTCATCTCCGCGCGCCCTTCGGCACGTCCGGCTTCAAACCCGTATACCCATTTCACCATTGACTTTGGTCCTGTACCCAATCCGGATTGTGAACTGCGGAACGCACAACTCGACGGTTTAGCCCTCGATTTTCGAGAAATCGGCAACCTGGTGCGCGGTTTCGACAATTTGCGAGAGCAGCTTCAAGCGGCTGACCCGCAATGCTGCATCGGCAGCGTTGACCGTGACATGGTCGAAAAACCGGTCCACCGGAGCGCGCAAGCGGGCACAGGCCGACATTGCTCCTGCGAAATCTTCCTGGCTTAACGCTTTAGCCGCTTCCACTTTGGCGTGGATCAGGGAGGCGTGCAGTTCACGCTCTTCTTCCTGTTGCAGCGATTCGGGAATACCGCGATAGGACGCCTTGTCCTTCTTCTCCTCGATCCTGAGAATATTTGCCGCCCGACGATAACCGGTCAGCAGATTGGCGCCATCATCGGAAGCGAGGAACACCTTCAGCGCCTCGACCCGGTCGACAAGCAGAACCAGATCGTCCTCACCGCTCAAGGCAAATACGGCCATGATCAAATCGTGACGAACGCCGCGGTCGCGCAAAGCGGCCTCGAGCCGTTCGACAAAGAAGGACAGGATCTCGCCCGCAACCGCGTCAAGCGCCTCAATCCGCACATGACCCGCGGCAAGCCGCGCCAGATGTTCGCGAACAATTGGCGCCAGCGGCAGCCGCAAGCGGTTCTCCAGGACAATTCGCACGACACCGAGGGCGGCGCGCCGAAGCGCATACGGATCACCCGAACCGCTCGGCTTCTCGCCTGCTGCGAACAAACCGGTCAGAAGGTCGAGTTTGTCGGCAAGTGCCACCGCCATAGAAACTGGAATGGATGGCAGCCGGTCGGAAGGGCCCGCCGGTTTGTAGTGTTCGAAAATCGCGGTGGCGACTTCCTGGGCCTCGCCATCATGCAGGGCGTAATAGCGGCCCATCACGCCCTGAAGTTCGGGAAATTCGCCAACCACATCGGTGGTCAAATCCGACTTGCACAACAGTGCGGAGCGTTCGGCGAGTTTGACATCCGCACCAATCCGGCGCGCGATTTCCACCGCAAGCGCCACGATCCGGTTGACCCGATCGAACTGGGTGCCGAGCCGGGCGTGAAAAACCACCTGCTTCAGCAGGGACACACGCGATTCCAGACTGCGTTTGCGGTCATGCTCCCAGAAGAATTTGGCGTCCGACAATCGTGGACGCAGGACGCGCTCGTTTCCGTGGACGATCTCCTTGCCCCCGTCCGCCGCGATCATGTTCGTCACGACGGCAAAGCGGTCCGCCAGCCGACCGTCGTCCATATGTCTGAGCGGTAAATATTTCTGATGGGTGCGCATCGACAGTTGCAGAATTTCCGCCGGCAACTCCATGAACTCGGGCGCGATGGTGCCGATCAGCACCGTGGGCCATTCGACCAGCCCCGCAACCTCGTCAAAAAGCGCTTCGTCGCCAACTGGTTCCATACCCAAGGCAAAGGCTTTTTGCCGCGCCTCGTTAACAATGATTTCGCGTCGCTCGCCGTGGTCAATGATGACAAACGCCTTGCGCAACTTTGTTTCATAATCTTCGAAGTGGCGCACTTCGAATGGGTCAGGCGCAAGAAAACGATGGCCGCGGCTGGTATTGCCGCTGCGGAGGCCCGCGATTTCGAACGAAACCACTTCCCCTTCGAACGTCGCCACGATCGAATGCAGCGGACGCACCCAGCGGAATGTGCCGCTGCCCCAGCGCATGGATTTCGGCCAGGGCAGCTTTGCGATCGCTTCCGGTATCAGCTCGGCAAGAACATCCGCCGTTGCCCGGCCTTTGCGGGTGATCGACGCAATATAGAACTGTCCCTTGTCATCGCTGCGCGTTTCGCATTGTTGCAGAGTCACACCGGCAGATTTCAGGAATCCCTGGACGGCTTTTTCGGGTGCCCCAACCCGCGGGCCCTTTTTCTCTTCAACCCGGTCCGACTGCTGTCCCGGCAATCCGCCGATCGCAAGCGTCAACCGCCGCGGGCCGGCAAAGCTGCGGACCGATTCGAACAGCAGACCGCGATCGGACAAACCGCCCACGAGCAGGCGCTCCAATTCCTTCGCGGCCCTGACCTGCATCCGCGCGGGAATTTCTTCCGAGAGCAACTCCAGCAGAAGATCAGGCATTCGCCGCCTGCCGGGCCGGATATTCACCCTGACCGCTGGCGAGCCAGGCTTCGCAACATGCTTTCGCCAGAACCCTGACGCGGCCGATATAGGCTGCGCGCTCCGTCACGCTGATCACGCCGCGCGCGTCCAGCAGATTGAAATTGTGACTGGCCTTGAGACACTGGTCGTAAGCGGGAAGCGCAAGCCCCGCGCCGAGCAGATGTTTGCACTCCTGCTCCGCATCGGCGAAATGCCGGAACAGGATTTCGGTCGTCGCCTGCTCGAAATTGTAGGCGGAATATTCCCGCTCAGCCTGATGGAAGACCTCGCCATACAGGAATTGCCCATTGAAGCGCAGGTCGTAAACATTCTCGACCCCCTGAACATACATTGCGAGCCGCTCAAGCCCGTAGGTCAGTTCGGCTGAGACCGGAGAACAGTCGATCCCGCCGACCTGCTGGAAATAGGTGAACTGCGTCACTTCCATCCCGTCGCACCAGACCTCCCAGCCCAGGCCCCAGGCGCCGAGAGTCGGGTTTTCCCAATCGTCTTCAACAAAACGGATGTCATGGGCGAGCGGATCGATGCCGAGCGTCGCTAGGCTTTGCAGATAAATCTCCTGGACGTCCTCGGGCGAAGGCTTCAGCACCACCTGGTATTGATAATAATGCTGCAAACGGTTGGGATTTTCCCCATAGCGCCCATCCTTCGGCCGGCGTGACGGCTGGACATAGGCAGCCTTCCACGGACGCGGCCCGAGCGCGCGCAATGTCGTCGCAGGATGCGAAGTACCGGCGCCCACTTCCATGTCGTAGGGCTGAAGGATCAGGCATCCCTGCTTCGCCCAGAAATTTTGCAGCGTCAGGATCAGGTCCTGAAACGTCGCCGGTTTTTCGGAAACTGGTGGCACGGTTGTTCTCGGAAGCTCAGCCTGCTCTAGCCGTCAGCCGCCGTGGCGGTCAAGCACAGCCACACGCGGAAACATGTTCGGCACCAATCTACCGAATGCGGACAAAACCGCTCTGCTGGAATATCTGAAGACGCTTTGATTCACGCGATCGGCAACGCACCGCCGCCGCGCAGAATTGCGTCGGCTTCCGGAGTTGCCCCGCCGTCGCTGCGGTGAAGCACCAGGCCTGAACAGGTTTTCACGCGCTCTGGTCCACCGGCATTGACCGAAACGATGACGCGCTTCGGCGCAACTCCCAATCGCGGAATCAACGGAAACACACTCGCCGCGTGACCTGCTGCCGCTGCGATCATGTCCTGCACCCGGTCGGCACGCAGGATTGCCGTCACGCTTCCATTGTGGCGCACGGCAGCCAAGGCGGTTTTCGTCCACGCTGCAATGGCGCTGTCCGAATCCCGTTTGGCCCGTTCGAGCGCCGGATTGGCCGATACAGTTCCTTCCGGAGAATGGAATGGCGGATTGAAGAAAACCTGATCGAACTCTGATGCGGGACTGACAAACATGCGCGCATCACGCAACGCGAACTGCACCCGGCCGGCCATGCCATTGTGTGCGGCATTTTCGCTCGCCATCGCAACCAGATCCGGATCGATTTCAATGCCGAGGACTTCCGCGTCCGGCACCCGGTGTGCGTAACAAAGGCTGGCAATGCCCGCGCCCGAACCAAGTTCGAGAACTTTCCGGCCCGACGGCACGGCTGCGGCAATCAGAACCGTGTCGTGGCCGGCGCGAAAGCCGGCTTTCGGCTGCGCGGCAGTAATCCGCCCGTCGAGGAACCGGTCGACCGTATAACCGGCGGTCACGTCCACTCGGGATTCGGTGGCTCAGCCTCGTCCAGCAGCTTTTTCGCCCGCACGAGATCAAAATCCGCAACCATCAACCGGCGCGGAAGCACCCCCAGGCTGCCTTCCATGACGCTCATATGGCTGTCGAACACCAGGCTCTCGATGCCGGCGTCCTGCAGAACTGCCTGGGCATAGGACATGTAGACGAAGTTGTTGGTGCGTAAGAGCTCTTTCATGGCCGTCCCGCCCTCACCTGCCAAGTTTACGACGATTTCTTGACCGGCATCGGGGCCTTTCTCTAAATGACGCGAATAATTCGGGGCGGCAAGCCGCTATGGATAACATTGTGCGCGAGATCGCTCCCCTGGCCCCGCCGGAAAACCCGGTGGAGCGGCTCGCTTTATTGGCCGGCGATGATCTGGCCGCGGTCGATCGCGTGATTCACTCGCGGATGCTCAGCGAAGCGGCGCTGATCCCGGACCTTGCGCGCCATCTGGTCGATTCCGGGGGCAAGCGGCTGCGGCCCCTGATCACGCTTGCTTCCGCCCGCCAATTCAACTGTTCGGGCGATGGGCACATTAAGCTCGCCGCCGCGGTCGAATTCATCCACACCGCAACCCTGCTGCACGACGACGTGGTGGACGAGAGCATGCTCCGGCGCGGGCGTCCCGCCGCCAACACGCTTTGGGGTAACAAGCCAAGCATCCTGGTCGGCGACTTCCTGTTCAGCCGGGCGTTCCAGCTCATGGTCGAAGTCGGATCGACCATCGTGCTGGCAATTCTCGCCAATGCTTCGGCGGTCATCGCAGAAGGCGAAGTTCTTCAACTGCGCCTGTCGCGCAATCTGGCGATCGGCGAGGAGCAATATCTCAAGGTGATCTCGGCCAAGACCGCGGCTTTGTTTGCCGCGGCCGCCGAGGCCGGCGCACATGCCGCCGGGGCCCCTGTGCGCCAGACGGAAGCCATGCGCGACTACGGTCACAATCTGGGAATTGCATTCCAGCTCGTCGACGACGCTCTCGACTATTCCGGCCGGCAGGCGGTAATGGGCAAATCCGTCGGCGACGATTTCCGCGAGTCGAAGGTCACTTTGCCGGTCATACTTTCCCTTTCCCGTGCCGGTGATGAGGAACGCCGTTTCTGGCGCAAGACCATCGAGGTCGGCTTCCAGGAAGAAGGCGATCTTTCGCATGCAATCGAGATTCTGGAACGCGGCGGCTCACTGGCCGAGACGATTGAGCGGGCTCGTTCCTATGCCCGCGCCGCGCGTGAAGCGCTCGAGGTTTGCGCCGACTCGCCGATCCACTCGGCGCTGGCCGACGTCGCCAATTTCGTGGTCGATAGAGTGTACTAAACCGGGTCGCCGATTTCGGGCCCGGCGAAGCGCGTCAGCGACACCCACCATTCGGGATGATCCTGCGCAATCCGTGACGCCGCGCCACGGGCAAAATCCGGATCATGAAACAGCGCAAAACAGGTGGCGCCGCTTCCGGACATCGCCGCCAATGCGCAACCCGGTTCGCGGTCAAACGCGTTCAACACGTCCTGAATCACCGGCGCCAATTCGCACGCCGGTGCTTCCAGATCGTTCCCAGCATCGCCGAGATAACCGATCACATCCCAGAGGCTTTCCAACGCTTTTGCCGGCTTGTTTCGTCCGGTGCCGCTGCGCGCATTCAACATACCAAACACGGCAGGCGTCGAAACCGCGACGCCGGGATTGACCAGAACTGCCGGCATTCGGGGCAGTGACGGCAGTTGGCTCAGGATTTCCCCGCGCCCTTCAACCCAGCAGGTTTTTGACAGCAGACACACCGGAACATCCGATCCAAGTTCGGCCGCCAATTTGAGCAGTTGTTGCTGGGACGAATTCAGCCCCCATAGCCTGTCGAGGCCGCGCAATGCCGCCGCGGCATCGGCCGATCCGCCGCCGATTCCAGACGCCACCGGCAGATTCTTGGTCAGCACAATCGCCGCGCCATCGGTGCGGCGCGATTGCTGCTGCAATGCGCGGGCGGCTTTCAGCACCAGATTGTTGTCGCTCGCCGGCAGTGCGCGGGCAAACGGACCTGTCACCGTGAGTGACAGCTCTGCCGCCGGTGAAATCACAAGCTGATCTCCGGCTTCGGTAAAACCGATCAGGCTTTGCAGGTCGTGAAAGCCGTCTGGCCGGCGCTCGCCAACGTGCAGGAACAGATTGATCTTCGCCGGTGCCACAATCCGAATCATGACGGCAGAATAGCCGCGCTGAACGGGATTCACTTCCCGTAAGCGGAAACCGCGTCGAGTCCGAATTGCAGCTTGCGTTCGAGGATCGGCTTTTCCTTCGCATCCGGCTGCATCGCGAGCGCATGCTGCCACTGATATTTGGCGTCGATCTTGCGCCCGACACGCCAATAGGCGTCGCCGAGATGATCATTCACGTCCGCTGCACCGGGCGCCAATTGCACCGCCTCTTCCAGTGTGTGCACCGCGTCCTGGAATCGGCCAAGCCGGAAATAGGCCCACCCCACGCTGTCGGCGATGAAGCCATCCATCGGACGCAGCGCGCGGGCCTTCTCCAACATCTGCACGGCCTGATCGAGATGCTGACCTTTCTCGATCCAGCTGAAGCCGAGATAATTCAGCACGTCGGCGCGATCGGGATTGATCTTCAGCGCGGCCTGGAAATCGCGCTCGGCATCCGTCCAGCGGTCGGAGCGTTCGAATGAAACACCGCGCGCGTAATAAAGCCCGGTCAGTCTCCGGTCGCCCGGGGGAATCCCGGCGATCGCCTTGTCATACGCGGCCGCAGCTTCCTTGTATTGGTCGGCACTGCGGAAGAGATCACCCAGTGCCGTCCAGACATCGGTTTCCTGCGGCTGACTCGCCGACAAAGCCTTCAATTTGATGATGCCGGCCTGCGGTTTGCCATTCCGCCCGTCATTGATCGCGGCCTGAACCTGCGTCATCGCGTAATAGGGCGAAGCCGGTGCAATGCCGGTGTAAATCGCGTTGGCGACCTCGAATCTCTCCATCGCCTCATATCGGCTCGCGAGCAGAACCCGGCCAAGATCGAAATCGGGGCGCAGATACAGCGCGAGATTGAGATAGAGGATGGCTACATCCGTACTGCGCTGGTCGTTCAGCGATGCCGCGATCCCGAACAGGCCCTCCGCCACGCCTTGCGCCGGTGACGTGATCAGCGGCGCCGGAGTTTTCATCGGGATGAGATCATTCAGCGCCCATTCCGCGAATGGATTGCCGCGGTTTTCCCGATCGGCGCGGGCGAACAGCGCCTTTGCATCGTTGACGCGGCCGTGCCGCAACAGGAAGCGGCCGTAGGCCTCCGTACCGCGCGGTCCCGTGCCCATCGCGGCAATCGCCTTGTTGTAGGCGTCTTCGGCTTCCTTGTCCCTGCCCGCATAATCGAGGATCAGCGCCGTGTGCATCAGGCGCAATCCGTCCACGCCGCGCTGACTGGAGAGTGAATCGAGCGCCGCCAGCGCACCATCGATATCTTTCGAACCCGCGCGCGCCCAGGCTTCCATGATCTTGTTGGTGAGCGTCGCGAACAGGCCGTTGGCAGGAGCCGTCGCGTCCTTGATGACGGCGGCGTAATCCTTCTTCGTCAGCGCACCAACCTGCAGCACGAGATGTGCCGGCCGGTTGTCGGGATCGATGGCGATGACGCGATTGGCCAGTGCGACTGCGCGACCCATGTCGCCGCCTTCAGCAGCAAACAGGAACGTGCGTTCGAGGATGTCGGCATTGTCGGGCGCGTCTTTCAGCGTATCGGAATAGAATTCCGTGGCGGCTTTCACGTCCCCTTCCGCCGCAGCGAAATTCCCCGCGAGGTAAGTCCCGGCCAGTGAGCTCGAGGTGCCGGCGAGCACGTTCGCAGCCGGCGGATTGCTGGCACGCGGCGCCAGATTGGCCGCCACCATGGCCGTGCTGCTGCACGCTGCCAGGGACATTGCGCTCAAGCCTGCCGCCAACAGCAATATTGTTTTGATTTTCACGGTTCTGACTTTCCTCTCGACGGACGAGATCATAGCTGCATTTGCATACGGCGTCACATCATCCCGTATGCCGGGCCCTCGCCACCCTGTGGCGGAACCCAAGTGATGTTTTGCGCGGGATCCTTGATATCGCAGGTTTTGCAGTGGACGCAGTTCGCAGCATTAATGATGAATTTTGGCGCGCCATCGGCGGTAATCACTTCAAACACCCCTGCCGGACAATAGCGTTGCGCCGGTTCTGCATAGACAGGCAAATTCTCCCGCACCGGTAGGTCCGGATCGGTCAATTTGAGGTGAACCGGTTCGTCTTCGTCGTGTCGCGTGCCGGACAGGAAAACCGACGACAACCGGTCGAAACTGATTTTTTCATCCGGCTTCGGATAGTGGATTTGCCGGGCTTTTGCGGCCCGCTGCAGATGCGCGTAATCCGGTCCCCGCCCCGCCAATGTTCCGAACGGGCTGAAGCCCAGCAACTGATTGCACCACATGTCGAGCGCGCCCAGCGGCACACCGGCCATGGTGCCCCAGCGCGCCCAGAGCGGCTTCACATTCCTGACCAGCCGCAACTCGCGATAAACCGGCGATGTGCGCCAGCTTTGTTCGTATGCATCGAGCACATCGCCTGCCCTGCCCTGCTGAAGTGCATCGAATGCAGCTTCGGCGGCATAGATGCCGGTCAGGATCGCATTATGGCTGCCTTTGATCCGCGGCACATTGACGAAGCCGGCGGCACAACCGATCAGCGCGCCGCCCGGAAATGCGAGTTTCGGTACGGCCTGCAAACCACCCTCGGTGATCGCGCGCGCGCCATAGGCGATACGCCGTCCGCCCTTCAGCATCGGCCGGATGGAAGGATGGGTCTTGAAGCGCTGGAATTCCTCGAATGGCGAGAGGAAAGGATTTTCGTAATCGAGATGAACGACAAATCCGACCGCGGCGAGGTTGGCGCCATAATGATAGATGAAGGATCCCCCGCCGGTATGGCTGTCCAACGGCCAACCCATAGTGTGCATCACCAGCCCTGGCCGGTGGCTGTCCTTTGGCAATTCCCACAGCTCTTTCAGACCGAGACCGTAGGTCTGCGCTGAATGTCCCTGTGCGAGACCAAATTGCGCGATCAGGTTCTTCGCCAGCGATCCGCGTGCCCCTTCGGCGATCAGCGTGTATTTGCCGCGCAAGATCATGCCGGGTGTGTAATTCGGTCCAGGGTCGCCATTGCGCTTAAGCCCGAGGTCACCGGTGATCACGCCGGCCACCGCACCTCCGGCTTCAACTTCAACGTCGGCGCCGGCGATGCCGGGATAGATTTCCACGCCGAGTTCTTCGGCCTGTTTTGCCAACCAGCGGCACAGCAGGCCGAGGCTGGCAATATAATTGCCGTGATTGCTCATCAGCGGCGGCATCAGAAAATTCGGGATGCGCAGCCGCACGGAAGAAGTGAGAAAATAGAACCGGTCATCCGTGACCGGTGTGTCCAATGGTGCGCCCTTCTCGCGCCAGTCTGGAATGAGGGTGTTGAGGCCGCAAGGATCGATCACGGCGCCGGAAAGAATATGGGCGCCAACCTCCGAGCCCTTCTCGATCACGCAGACGCCGATGTCCGGAGACAGCTGCTTCAGCCGGATTGCCGCCGCGAGGCCTGCGGGCCCCGCGCCGACGATCACGACGTCAAATTCCATGCTTTCGCGGGTGGCGCTCATTTGCGGTTTAGGATTTTTCCGGGACTCGGCTACACCATAATGTAATGAGTGATCTGACCCGAGAAAAAGCTCGCGCCGCCCTGCAGTGGCTGGTCGAGTGCGGGGGCGATGAAGCGATCGGCGAAGCTCCGGTCAATCGGCTGATTGCACCAACGCCGGTCACGGCGCCCGCTGCCCCCAGCCCGCGCCCGGTGATGCGCGAACCTCCGGTCACGCGCACGCTCTATCAGGCGCCGGTCAAAACCGAAGCACCCAGCACGAACTCGGACGTCATTGCAGCCGCCTGCCAGTCGCTCGAACAACTGAAGGCGGCCCTGGCGGCGTTCGACGGCTGTGAGCTGAAACAGCACGCGACCAATCTTGTGTTCGCCGATGGCAATCCCTCGGGCGGCATCATGCTGATTGGCGAAGCACCCGGCGCCGATGAAGACAGACAGGGACTGCCTTTTGTCGGCCGCGCCGGCCAGTTGCTCGATCGCATGCTCGCCGCCATAGGCCTCGACCGGCAGAAGGTCTACATCACGAACATCGTGAACTGGCGGCCACCCGGCAATCGCGAGCCATCGCCCGAGGAAGCGGCGATTTGCCTGCCCTTCCTGCATCGGCACATCGAACTGGCAGATCCGAAATTGCTGGTATTGCTCGGTGCCGTACCAGTTCGGCACTTAACCGGTTTGCAAGGAATTTTGCGCCATCGTGGGCGATGGGAGTCGTATCGCTGTCAGATGAGCGGACGTGAAGTTCCCGTAATGTTGACGCTGCACCCCGCCTATCTGCTTCGGCAGCCGGCGGCAAAAAGACTGGCGTGGCAAGATCTTACAGCAATATCACAGCGCGCCAAAAGTCTTGGGCTTGCATGAGGTGTTGATTGTCAGGCAGCATTGCGGCCTGGACAACGAAGGACCGCCAGTTGAAGAAACGCGCGCTGCTCCTCATTTCTGCCGCATTGTCCGTAACCGGACTGTCACAAACTTACGCCGCCGACGTAACCACCAGCTTCACAGTGCTGTCGCCGGCGGATGTGAAAACCTATCGCGATATTTTTGCTGCGGAGAGGTCGGGCCAGGTCGCGAAATCCGAAGCGCTGGTCAAGAAACTTTCCGACACATCCTTGGTCGGTTATGTCCTGGAAGAGCGTTACCTTGGCGCTCACTACCACGCCAAATTTGCCGATCTGAAGAACTGGCTCGAGAATTATGGCGACCTTCCCGGCGCCGACAAGATTTACAAACTGGCGGTGAAACGGGCGCCGAAGCGAACATCGGTGCCGCCGCCGGTCCGGGCGCATTGGCGCGGCGTCGATAATGAGCCATCCGCCTTCGAGGATACCAACCCGGAGCGTCAGGCGGTCCGGCGTCTTGAGGCGCAACTCAGGACCATGGCGCGGGAAGACCGCCCGGAATCGGCCGAAGCTTTGTGGAAGCGCGCTTCGGTCCAGACTAGAATGACGGAAGCCGATTTCGATCGCATCGGCGCCTTTGTTGCCACCGCCTATCTTGGTGAACAGAAGGACAAGCAGGCGCTGTCGGTTTGCGCCGACGTGATCGCAAAGCACGGCAATACGGCCCTGCAATGCCATTGGGTGTCAGGATTGGCGTCCTACCGGTTGGGCGATTACGCCGGTGCCGCGGGCCATTTCGAAACTATCGTGAACAATTCGAAGGTGCCACGCACCTATTCGGCGGCGGCCTTCTGGGCGGCGCGCAGCTATATGCATAACGGCCAGCCCGAACGCGTGCTGACATTATATGAACGTGCAGCGTCGGAGCCCGATACGTTCTATGGCTTGATGGCGCTGCGTGTGCTTGGCCGCGACGCAAATGCGCAATTTGCCGATCCGGCGCTGGATTCGGTTTCCTTTGCCCAACTGATGCAGGACCCGCCCGCGCATCGCGCGGTCGCAATGTGGCAGATCGGCCGAACCGATACGGTTCAGACCGAACTGTCCCGCGCATTTGGCGAGATTTCGTCCGACCAGGATCCGGCCTTTGCCGCGCTGGCGCGGAATCTCGGCGAACCGGCGCTCGAATTGCGCGCCGCTGAAATGGTGCAGCCGGCGCAGCGCCTGACCAGCCTTTATCCGGTCCCGCCGTATAAGCCCGAAGGCGGTTACACCGTGGATCAGGCGGTGATCTTGGCATTCGCCAAACAGGAAAGCCGGTTTCAGCCGGCGGCGACCTCGAAAGCCGGAGCGCGCGGCGTGATGCAGATCATGCCTCAGACGGCGGTGACGATCACACATGACCGGTCGCTCGCGGGACGCAACAAGGATCGTCTCGACGATCCGGTCTACAACATGACGCTGGCGCAAAATTACCTGCAGGACCTGCTCGAAAAGCAGAACGGCAATCTGTTCAGCATCGCCGCCGCCTATAATGCTGGCGAAGGCAATCTTCAGAAATGGCAGTCGCAGCAGGACGCCAACAGCGATCCGATGCTGTTCATCGAAACCATTCCGCTCGCCGAAACCCGCGACTACATCAAACGGGTGATGACGAACCTGTGGATGTACCGTTTGCGCTTGCGTGAGCCGGTCACCGGGCTGGATGAAAGCGCCGCCGGCGCATGGCCGATTTATCACAGCGCAGTCGGGGAACCCCCCGCGCATTAAGGTCGTGTTGTGCCGGATCAACAGCGGCAATTCATACCGGCGCGGATCGCCCTTCTGACCGTTTCCGATACCAGGACGCGCGAAAACGACGTTTCCGGCGACACGCTGGAAGCACGCGTGCGCGAAGCCGGTCACATTGTTGCCGCACGCAACATTGTCCGCGACGACCGCGACGCAATCATCGAATTGTTGCGGCGCTGGATCGACGATCCCGATGTGGATGTCGTGATTTCCACCGGCGGCACCGGACTGACCGGGCGCGACGTGACTCCCGAAGCGTTCCGCAGCGTGTTCGAAAAGGAAATCGACGGCTTCTCGATCGTGTTTCACCGCATCAGTTTCGACAAGATCGGCACTTCGACGATTCAGTCGCGCGCCTGCGCCGGCGTTGCGCGCGGCACCTATTTGTTTGCGCTGCCCGGATCACCCGGTGCGGTGAAGGATGCCTGGGACGGCATTCTGAAGATGCAGCTCGATTACCGGCACAAGCCTTGCAACTTCATCGAGATCATGCCGCGCCTGGAAGAACACCGCCGCCGGAAGTCGTAATCACGGGTTTGTACGGCGATACTAGTTTCCGCCTCCCCCTGGCGGGGAGGCACGCAAATTTCTGGTTCAGGAAATTTGCGGGTGGGGGGCTCTCCCAGGTCATACCCCCACCCGAAATTTGCTCCGCAAATTTCGACCTCCCCACAAGGTGGAGGTAAAAATCTGCTCTGCCAATCCTCTTGTTACCTCGCCGGCGGCGGTGGCGGCGCCGCTGGTGCGGCGGCCGGCGGTGCGCCGTTCGGTGTCACCGGCACCTGTTCCCAACCCGTCGTGCAATTCCGCACATAGGGAAAATAGCCTTCCGGATTCCCGCAGCGATACCAGAATTGCTGTTGCGGCGGAGCGGCGGGCGGCACAGCGTAAACCGGAGCCGGCACGTACTGGACACTCACCGGCGGGTAATAGGGATAAGCCCAGGGATAACCCCACGGGTAATAACCGGGCCACCAGAACGGATCATACAATCCGAGGCCAAGGCCAAACCCAAATCGCGGACCGAAAAATCGCCCACCCCGGAAACCGTCAAATCCGCCCCGGAAACCACCGCGAAAGCCACCGAATCCACCGCGGAATCCGCCGCCGCGAAATCCCCCGTACCGTTGCGCCTCGGCCACCGTTGTGAACGCGAAAATCAAACTCAGCGCAGCGATCCCCGCTGCAGCAAATCTTCTCATTCGACTTCCCCCGATTGGACTGACTCAGACATACCGAAGTTTGGATCATTCTCCCAAGTTCCTGAACCGAAGCTGAACTGGTGGATTTTATGTTCTTGATTTGTTCTGATGCGCGGGATAGGCTAGGTGCATGCAGAAAAGCGGTCCAGCAGATATCTCCGGGCGGGGTGCGCGCTCGAATGACTCGAGCCGCTATGATCGTGAAAAGCGCAGCGTGTTTGATGATGGCTGGGACATTCCCGAGGACGTGCCCCGGCTTCGCACCGAAATTATCCAGGATGCGACGCGGCGCATCATTACGCGAAACACCTCTCCGGATATTTCCTTCAACCAGTCGATCAATCCCTACCGCGGCTGCGAGCACGGCTGCATTTATTGCTTTGCGCGCCCGACGCATGCCTATCTCGGTCTATCCCCCGGACTGGATTTCGAAAGCAAGCTGTTCGTCAAACCGGATGCGGCGCGCCTGCTCGCGAACGAGTTGCGGCATCCGTCCTATCTCCCACAGGTTATTGCGATGGGGACAAACACGGATCCCTATCAACCGGTGGAGCGCGAACTCAAAGTCATGCGCTCGATTCTCGGCGTGCTGTGGGAATTCCGGCATCCGGTTTCCATTGTCACCAAATCGGCGCTGATCGTCCGCGATCTGGATATCCTCGGTCCGATGGCAGGCGAAGGCCTGACCAAGGTGTTCCTGTCGATCACGACTTTGGACCGGCGTCTCGCGCGGATCATGGAGCCGCGCGCGGCGACACCGGACAAGCGGCTGCATGCCTTGGGCGAGCTGGCGAAGGCCGGAGTCCCGTGCGGCGTGATGACCGCGCCGATGATTCCGGCGCTGAACGACGCCGAGATGGAAGACATCCTCGCGGCAGCGGCTTCGGCAGGCGCGACGGAGGCAGGTTACACGCTGTTGCGGCTGCCGCTCGAGATCAAGGATCTGTTCCGGGAATGGCTGGAGAGCGAATTGCCGGATCGCGCAAAGCACGTGATGACGCTCATACGCTCGATGCGCGGCGGCAAGGATTATGATGCCGAATGGGGCAAGCGGATGACCGGCACGGGACCCTATGCCGAACTGATGTCGCAGCGGTTCAAACTTGCGGTCGGCCGTTTCGGGCTGAACAAGCAGCGGGCGCAGCTTGATTGTACGCGGTTTCGTCCGCCGCCTCGGGCGGGGGATCAGCTGGGACTGTTCGGGTAAGGCCGTTCACTTCATGTGGGTAACGGCAATTCACCGCTCCGGTTTTAGCCCCTGCTTTGCTATGCATCGCGTGAGGCGATTCGGCGGGCGGGCGTTTGCCGCATTACATCTACGAGGGGCGGCTGTTGAAGACCATGACCGGTCCGATCGCCGGCGTGGATGAAGCAGGACGCGGGCCCTTGGCCGGCCCGGTGGTTGCGGCAGCGGTGATCCTCGACCGCAAACGGATTCCCAAAGGGCTGAACGACTCCAAGCAGATGACGGCCGAGGCGCGCGAGGAAGCCTTCGTCAAAATCATGGAATGCGCCGTGGTGGGCGTTGGCGAAGCCAGCGTGGATGAAATCGATCTCGTAAATATTCGCCAGGCGACGCACCTCGCCATGGCGCGGGCCGTCCGTGCGCTGTCGCTCTCGCCGCAATTCGCACTGGTGGACGGCAATGATGCGCCTGCCCTGCCCTGCCGCTGCGATACGATCATCGATGGCGACGCCAAGTCGGCTTCGATTGCCGCGGCGTCGATCATCGCCAAGGTGACCCGCGACCGCATCATGCAGGGCCTGCATGAGCAGTTTCCCAATTATGGCTGGTTCACCAACAAAGGCTACGGCACCGAAGAGCATCTGGTTGCACTCAAAAGCTTCGGGCCATGCCTGCATCACCGCCGAAGTTTCGCACCGGTTAACGAAATCCTGCGTCCTATTGACTCACGCGAAGTTTTTTTGGCGTCCTAGATTCAATCCCGCATTGACCGCGAGTCCGCGCTGACTCACTCTGCCGCGCCTTTGCAGCAGGGTGCGACATGGCGGACGGGGAAACTGGTTCGGGTGCAGAGGGATTCCATCCGAACACCATCATTCAGGGCGACTGCATCGCCGCGATGAACGCGATGCCAGAAGGCATCGCCGACCTGATATTCGCCGATCCTCCCTATAATCTTCAGCTCGAAGGCGAACTGCGGCGCCCCGACAATTCCGTCGTTGATGCTGTCGATGATGGCTGGGACCAGTTTGCCAGCTTTGCGGACTATGACCGTTTTACGCGCGAGTGGCTGACCGCTGCGCACCGGGTCCTCAAACCGAATGGCGCGTTGTGGGTAATCGGCTCCTATCACAACATTTTCCGCGTCGGCACGATCTTGCAGGACCTCGGCTACTGGATCCTGAACGATGTCATGTGGCGCAAGACCAATCCGATGCCGAATTTCCGCGGCCGCCGGTTCACCAATGCGCATGAGACGCTGATCTGGGCCGCCCGTTCGCGCGACCAGAAATCCTACACCTTCAATTATGAAGCCATGAAGGCGCTGAATGACGAATTGCAGATGCGCTCGGACTGGCTGTTGCCGATCTGCTCGGGCGGCGAACGGTTGAAAGATGCAAGTGGCGGCAAAGCCCATTCGACCCAGAAGCCGGAAAGCCTTCTCCACCGCGTATTGCTGGCATCGACCATGCCGGGCGATCTGGTGCTGGATCCGTTTTTCGGTTCGGGAACGACGGGTGCGGTGGCGAAACGCCTGTCGCGCAACTATGTCGGCATTGAACGCAATGCCGGTTATGTCGAAGTGGCTCGCACGCGCATCAATGCCGTGCAGCCGTCGGAACAGGCCGTTGTCGAAGTTACGCGTTCCAAGCGTTCGGAACCGCGCATTCCGTTCGGATCGCTGGTTGAACGCGGGCTGCTGAAGCCCGGTGCGGTGCTGATGGCGCCGGACCGGCGCCATGTCGCGAAAGTGCGCGCCGACGGGACGCTGGTCTGCGCCAATGCGACCGGTTCGATTCACCGCATTGCCGCGCATGTGCAGGGACTCGATGCCTGCAATGGCTGGACGTTCTGGCACTTTGAACATCGCGGCGCTCTGGTGCCGATTGATGTGCTGCGCCAGCAAGTGCGCGCGGAGTTGAATTGACGATGTACACGCTCCCCTCACCCAGCGCCGCCAGTGCGCGCTTACTTCGTACGCGCGGGCGGCGCGTCCCTCTCCCTCAAGGGGAGAGGAGTGGGGCTAGTGACTCGCGCTGATGTCGAGGGTCGTGTTCCAGATGAATTGCGTCAGCTGGTAGAGCGAGGATTCGGGCAACCGCTCGACGTCACTGTGCGCGCCGTAATTGATATCGTCGCTTTCGGTGTTCGGCGCGTCAATGCCATAGGATTGCACGCCGCGCGGCCGCAGATAGGACATATCTGTGGCGCCGGTCAGCATCATGGGAATGACCGCGGCACCCGGATACATCTCGTGTGCGACGCGCTCCAGCGTCTTGTACATTTCCGAATCCAGGCGCGACGGCGGCGCGGTCTCGCGCGGATTTGGAATCGGCACAACCTTCACCGCGGGATCGCCAATCACTGACGACATCTGCTCGAACAACATCGGCACATTCTCATCGGGAAGCGCGCGAATGTCGAAAACCGCCTCGGCCTGGGATGGAATCACATTCTGTCCGACGCCCGCCTTCAGCATGGTCGGAACGATAGATGTCCGCAGCATGGAATAGTGCTCCGGTTCCTTTTCCTGGAGATAGCGCTGCGCAGCGTCCGCGGTCGCCGGCTTGAGCAGCGCGCGGTACTCGGCGGCGCGATTCGCTGGAGCAATTTTTGCCAATTGTTCGAAATAGCTGCGCGTCGTGTCATTGAGGCGCATCGGCGTTTGCCATGACGTCAATTTCGCGATCGCCTGCGACAGATGAATCAGCGGATTGTCGAGGCGCGGAACAGATCCGTGTCCGGACGTACCGGTCGCGACCAATGTGATCCGGCGCGGGAGTTTCTCGGTGGTGGCGACATCCACCTGGGTGACGCGGCCGTTTTCGATGATGGTGCTGCCACCTTCGGTGATGGCGAATTCTGCGTCGATCGCGGGGAAATACTGCTCGGCCATGAATTTCATGCCGACGCCCTCGGTATCGGCTTCTTCTCCGGATTCGGCGAGAAAGATCAGATCGCGGTCGAGCTTCACGCCCAGACGTTTGACCAGCAGCATGGTCGTCAGATTGGCGGTGAGCTTGTCCTTGTCGTCCGCGGTGCCACGGCCCCAGACATAGCCATCCTTCATCACCGCGCCGAATGGTGGCACCGGCCACTTTTCCGGCTGCACGCCGACCACGTCGGTATGGGCCAGCAGCAGCAGCGGGCGTTTCGTGCCGTTCCCTTTGATCCGCGCGACCAGATTGGCCCGCGCCGGATTCTGCGCGTAGATCTCGACCGGAATGCCCGCAGCGTCGAACACCTGTTTGAGATAATTCACCGCGAGCGTTTCATGGCCGCTGCGCGTATCGATCTGCACCAGATCGCGATAGTGCTTGAGGATTTCGGGCTGCTGCGCTTTCCAGTCAACCCCGGGTGTTTGCGCCGCTGCCGGCAATGCGAACAGTCCGAGCAATCCCAATGCTGCGCTGCGCCAGACGAAACTCATGCCGTGCACTCCTACCCTCTCGCTCAAGTGGTAGCGGATCGTTGTCGCGCATTCCAGCACCCGCATACGCGTCAGATCGCGTGAAGACGTGCCCGGACCGAATCACCTTGCGGTGTTTCAATCTGCTCCGGATTTTGAACGCGGCAATAGTGGGGAATTGCGCAGGTTCCCTCGAGGTGAACGCTGGCCCCGGAACAGCGTAAAACGTCCCGGCGTTGACCCCTCGAAAACTGCGCGATGGAGTACATCATGCGAAGCTCTCGTCTGTTCACGGTAATGCTGCTGGCAAGCAGCATGATCGCCGTCCCGGCAATGGCGCGACATCACCACCACGCCGTCCACACGGCAAGCGCGGGTACGGCAAACACGAATATGCAGAATACCTATCCCGCGAACGCGAATGCCGCGAACGGGAATACCGCGAACACCTACGCGATGAATACGAATGCACCGAACGCGACTAACGTGAACAATTCGGGCAATCTCGCGACCGCCGATGCGCTGATGAAAGACTCGCAGGGCACGGTCTCGCAGATGCAATCAGACACGAACGTGGCCAATCTGATGCGTAGCGCCAAAGGCGTGTTTATTATTCCAAATTCCAGCAACGGCGGTACGGTTCCGGCCGGTGGCGTGCTGATGACCAGGAATAACGGCCGTTGGTCCAATCCCGTGTTCTTCAGCGTCGGAGGCGCGACTGCGACACAACCTGGAACGAGCAATGGCACGGTTGCGCTGCTGATCATGAGCGACCGCGCGCTGAACCATCTCCGCAGCGGCGGCAATATCGCGCTGAACGGCAAGCGATTGCGCGTCATCAACTATTCCAGCAGTGCGAATACGCAGCCCTCGTCCCTGCAACGCGGCGATCTGATCGTGTGGTCGGGAACGAATGCCAACAATGCACTGCCGACCCTGGTCATTCGCGCCAATAAGGCTTTTGACCAGACGGTCTATGGCACCAACAACCAGCACCAGATCGTTGCCGGCCGTGCGCCGCTGACGAATCAGCTGGCGGTGAATTTGGCCAACCAAATGCCGCAAGGTCAGGCGCCGACACAGGTCGGATCAACCCAGACCGGAACGACCACCATGAACGGAACGCGACCGGGCTAATCACTGCGTAAACACTCAAGCGGACAGGCGGAGGCGCAGTTCATGCGCGTCCGCCTTCCGTTTTTGGCTTGTCATTGTGTCAGAATAGCCGCGCATGGCTCACCGCAGGGTGTTACAATGGCCACCGGTATTCGGTGCGCGGAGGGCGTGTTGACTGAGGAAACGAGCGAGGTTTCGCACCGGCGGGGCTTTTTCGGCCGCATCGCGGCGGCGTCGGCACTGGGGTTGTTTGGGCTTGCGGCGAACAGTGCGCAGGCACAGACCGCCGCGGGGGACGGCCCCGACTGGCCTGGCACGCTCAAGGGCCGGCACAAGCAACTGTTTGATGTTTACGGCGTGTTTGACGGATTTCCGCTCGGTTTCGCCAACAATTTCATTGCGCCGAACCAATCCGCGACCGCTGTGCTGATCTTCCGGCATCAGGGAATTCCCCTGGCGCTGAACAGCGCGATGTGGGCGAAATACAAGTTCGGCGAGGTGTTCAAGGTCACCGATCCCGAAACCAAGGCACCGGCCCTGAAGAATCCCTGGTTCGAGCCGAAACCCGGCGTGCTCGGGAATCCCGATGTGGCACTCGACCGCTTGCTCGCCAAGGGCAGCGTGATGGGCGCGTGCGGCGTCGCTTTGCGCGGCCAGGCACGCCGGTTGGCGGCCAGCGCGGGTATGACGCCCGACGATGCATTCAAGGAGTGGACCGCCAATCTGATTCCCGGGATCACGATCCTTCCTTCGGGGACTTGGGGCGTGAATCGTGCCCAGGAAGCGGGCTGCACCTATTGTGGCGGCGGGTAGTTAGCCGTTGCGCAACCAGCGCGACTGCGGCATGCTTTATTCAACTGCGTTCGTCCGTCGCATGGGCATCTGAGTGGGAGCGGCGTCTGGCATGGTGAACCATCGTTTCCCGGCTATTGCCGGTACTCTGCTTGTCATTGCCATGGTCGCGCGCGCGAGTGCCGCCGATGCTCCGGACCCGAATACGCAACGCGAATTCGGCGCGAAACTGCAAGTGTGCGGCGCCTGTCATGGCAATGACGGCGTGCCCAAAGGTCCCAGTATTCCGATCATATGGGGCCAGCAGGAAAGCTATCTCGAAAAGCAGCTGCACGATTTCCAGATCGGCAATCGCAGCCAGGAAGTCATGAACTGGATGGCGGGTACGCTGACCCCGGACGAAGTGAAGCCGTCGACGGTGGTTTTCGCCAACCGGAAGTGGCCGGCGCAGGCGCGCCCCGCGGCCGCGGTAACCCCGCCGCCGGGAATGGCAGTTTGCCAGGCGTGCCATCAGGCGAATTTCATGGGCGCCGCGCAGAATGAAGGCGCGCCCACGCCGCGGCTGGCCGGCCAAAGCTATGACTACCTCATTTCGGCGATGAACCGCTTTGCCAATGGCGAGCGGACCAACAATGCCGACATGGTGCAGATCATGAAGGGGATTTCGCCCGCCAATCGCGACGCGATGGCGCGCTATCTGTCCTCCCTCTGATTTTTTTGCGTTCTTCAGCACACGAATTTTTGGAATCACAGGAGGAAACGATGGATTCCAATCAGTCTGACCGCAGGCGGTTCCTGAAACAGGCAGCGGCCGGCGTGGCCGCGGGCGCCGCGGGTTTTGCCGCGGGCACACAATGGGCAGGTTCGGCCAAAGCGCAGCCGGCCGAAACCAATGGCGGCGTCCGTGAAGTCGCGGAATCCGACGATGTCGGCCACGTGCATCGCTCGCCGCCGCGCCGCGGGGCGAGATACAGCCTCGACCACATGACTCATTACACGCCGCTGCAGGATTATGCGGGCATCATCACGCCCTCCCCGATCCATTTTGTGCAGCAGCACTCGTCGGAATTTCCCGAGATCGATCCCAAAGAGCATCAACTCACCATCCATGGGATGGTGGATCGTCCGCTGAGTTTCAGCATGGACGATCTGAAGCGCCTGCCGTCGGTATCGAGGATTCATTTCGTCGAATGCCATGGCAACAGCTCGCCTGCGATCCATGGATCGAAAGATCAAAAAATGGGCTTGCCGGTGCAGTTCATCCACGGGATGGCGAGTACCAGCGAATGGACCGGCGTGCCGCTGTCGGTGCTGCTGAACGAAGCGGGCGTGAAGAAAGGCGGGACCTGGCTGGTTTCGGAAGGCGCCGATGCCGGCAAGTTCAGCCACACGCTGCCGATGGGCAAAGCGCTGGACGATTGCTTCGTGGCCTATGGCCAGAACGGCGACCCCCTGCGGGTTGAGCAGGGCTTCCCGATCCGCCTCCTCGTGCCCGGCTGGGAAGGCCCGTTCAATGTGAAATATCTGCGCCACATCAAGGTGGTCGACGAGCCCTACAACACCTGGAATGAAAGCATGAATCATTCCGTCTCGCGGCCGGATCTCGGCGGCAAGGCGCGGTGGTATCATTTCCAGTGGGCGGCGAAGTCGGTGATCACCCGGCCATCCGGCGGCATGGAAATGCGCAAAGGCTATGTCCAGATCACCGGTCTGGCGTGGTCCGGCGCCGGCAAAGTCGCCAAAGTCGAAGTGTCGACCGACGGTGGCCGCAACTGGCGCGAAGCGCGGCTCGACGGAATTGTCGTCCCGAAGGCGCATACCCGCTTCAATTACGACTGGGAATGGAACGGCCAGGAAACGACGATCATGTCGCGCTGCATCGACGAAACCGGCGATGTTCAGCCGTCGCTCGCAGAGCTCAGCGCGCATTGGCAAATCCCGATCGAGGACTGGCACAAGCCGGAACGGCCGCGCGCCATTCACATGAATGCCATTCAGCCGTGGAAGATCAATCGTGACGGGAGCATCAACGATGCAATGTTCGCTTAAAGTCCTCGTACCGATCCTGATCCTGGTCGCGCCGGTCGCGGTTGCGCAGTCGGCACGCAAATTTCCGAATGTCGGCACACCGCTCAGCCAGGCGGAAATCCAGAAGTTCGACCACATGATCGGCCCGGAGGGAAAAGAACTTCCGGCCGGGCACGGCACGCCCAAGGAAGGCGCCGTGATCTTCGCGCAACGCTGCGAAGTCTGTCATGGCAAGAACGGGGAAAACGGGATCACCCACCATCTCGTCGCCGGGAGCCCCGGGCATCCGTATAAGGGCCCATTCTATGGCGTGGAAAAGGACGGTCCGAGCTATTTCCCCTACCCGACCATCGCGTGGGACTACATCAACCGCGCGATGCCGGCGCCGAATCCGGGATCGCTCAAGCCGAATGAAGTCTATGCGCTGGTGGCGTTCCTGTATTACCGCAACGGCATCATCGGCGAGAACGATGTGATGGACCAGAATACACTGCCGAAGGTCCAGATGCCGAACCGGGATGGCTTCATTCCCGCCAAGCCGGTTTATCCGCCTGACCCGAAGTGGCCGAGCTGGTATTAGACGCATCTATTGCGCGTCAGTGATTCATCCCCCCTCCACCGCTCCGCGGTCCCCCTCCCCCGCTTGCGGGGGAGGAGATTGGGGCGTGTGAAAACTTGCTTTGCGGTCTTTTGTTTCGTGCTGACCGGAGCCGCGGTTGCGGCACCGAAAGAGGTCTGCAGCAAGAATATTTGCGTCAGCGATGCCTGGGTCCGCGCCACACCTCCGGGAGTGGACAATACCGCGGTCTATTTCACCGTGATCAACAAAGGCCGAACCGCTGACTCTCTGATGTCAGCGTCGAGCAGCGTTACGGCCAATGCCATGGTTCACCGTTCGGTGGTGACGGGTGGCGTCGCCCATATGGAGATGGCCGGTACGGTAGAACTGAATCCCGGTAGGCATCTCAGTTTTGCGCCGATCGGTTATCACCTGATGCTTGACGGATTGAAGCAGCCTGTGACCGAGGGGAAAACAATTTCGGTGACTTTGGATTTCGCCAAAGCCGGCAAGCTGACTTTCCCGGTGCCGGTGATGAACGTTACCGCGTCCGGGCCGCCGCGCTAGCGCGTGTTCTTCATCAGATCAGCGGCCATTTCCTCGGGTGTGATTCCCTCCGAATAATACGCGACGAATTTTCCCTGCGGATTCATCAGGTAGACTTCCGTGGTGTGATCGACGGAGTAGTCCGCATTGTTTTCCGTCTGCCCGTCGAGATGGGCGCGATAATAGACGCGATATGCATTCGCTGCTTTGGCAACATCTTCGTCGCTGCCCGTCAGTCCGACGAAATCGGGTCGCGCAGAGCCAGGTTTCGCATCGAAGGCTGAAAGATAGGATTTGAGTTTGCTGGACGTATCGCGTTTGGGATCGACGGAAACAAAAACCGGCACGATCTGACTGGCGCGTGACCCGAGTTTGTCGAGCGCCTCGGCTTCAACTGCCAGCATCGTCGGGCAGATATCCGGACAATTCGTATAGCCGAAGAAAATCAGCATGTATTTGCCGCGGAAATCCGCGTCCGTGCGCTGCATGCCGTTTTGGTCGATGAGCGAAAAAGGACCGCCGAAGTCGCCCGCGGGCGCCGCACTTGCGGCGGCATCCGTCTGCGAATGCAGACTGCCGATGCGCCAAAACGCTCCCCCGGCCAGAAAGGCCAACGCGACCACCATTACAACCGTTGCCAAGCCTGGGCGCTTCATTCGTATTTTCCCGGGCGGAAATGCACCGCCGCAACGATAGCATAAACTCTGTAGCGCCCAAACTGCAGGCCACACACGCCTGCGTTATCCCGCATCCGCCGGAGAGTTGACGTATACGGATGAGACGACCGGTCCGCTGAGCCGGTTTGACAGCCGGTAACAGAAACCGCCTCCGACAGTCACCGCAGCAGTGATCAGAAAAGCCCATGGGCCGCCGAGGTACTGCAACAGCACGCCTCCAATGAATGGTTCCGCCGCGAAGCCGAGTCCGGCCAGTGAGAGCGCACCAAAATAGCTGCCACGCAAATGAGCCGGCGCGAGAACATCGGCCTGAGGGTTGAGCGCCGGAAACGGATCGCTTCACCAAAGCTCAACACGAATGTCGCGATGATCCCTCCGGAATAACCTGCCGGTGGCAAGACCGAATAGACCAGGAAGCCGGCAACCAACTGGAGGAGCCCGATCTGGATTCGAAGATGCAACATGGAACGCAAAGATTGTCTCTGCGTTTAGCGACATCCATGCACGGGGTAACGCCTATGGAAATACCCGTTCGCCCAAAATCCGCAGCACCCGCAAAGCATCTCTCCCGCCGAAAATTCCTGGCACAAACCGTCGCCGGTGCAGCAGCCGGAGGTTATCTCGCCGGCTGTGCGACAGGTCCGAAAGTTCCCGGGAACACTCCCAAGGACGTCGCGATGTATCAGGACAAGCCACGGGGACTGGCGCGATGCGGCATCTGTCATCACTTCATCTCGCCGAATGCCTGCGAAGTCGTCGCCGGTCCGGTTCAATCCGACGGCTGGTGCCGCTTCTACGCCCTGTTTTGACGCATCGACCGCACACATGCGCTACAACCAAATCGAGACCATCCGGAACCACTACGATCTGATCAGTCACTACTACCGGAATCTGTGGGGACCGCACATTCACCACGGATTCTGGAAAGAAGGTCACGAGACTCCCGCGGAGGCACAGGAGCTCCTGATCGAGGAACTGATCGCCCGCGCCGGAATTGGCGCCGGTTTGCGGATTCTCGATGTCGGTTGCGGGATCGGCGGCAGCAGTATCTATCTGGCACGCCATCTCGGCGCGAAAGTGACCGGAATTACGCTCTCGCCGATTCAGGCGGAAATGGCCAGAACCGCTGCCGAAGAAAATGGCGTAGTTGTCTCGATCAGAGAGATGGACGCGCAATCGATGAGTTTCGCGCCGGATGAGCGATTTGACTGCATCTGGTCAATTGAGGCGATTTCGCATTTTCACAGCAAGAGGAAATTCTTTAGCCAGGCTTCGAACCTGCTGGTTCCTGGCGGTGTGATTGCCATAACGGACTGGTTCAGAAAGAAGGATTTGTCAGATTCCGAGCGGACGGAATTCCTGGAACCGATCGAGCGTGGAATGTTCATCGAATTGAACACCGTCGAAGATTATCTCGGGATCATGCAAGAATTCGGCACTGAGGTGCAGGACACCGGCAACCTGAGCGATAATGTCGCCCAAACCTGGGATTTTTGCCTGCAAATCATTCAGGACGAAAAGCTGTGGCAAACCGCGCGTGAACTTGGTGAGGATTTCGTCCATTTTCTCGATTCATTTTCGGCCATGAAGCGCGGTTACGAGGCCGGGGCACTGGAATATCAGCTCGTCATCAGCCGCAAACCGGAAACCCGCGTGCACTGACTTCAGTTGAACGGCGCGAGACCGCTGACCAGCTTTTGCATATTGCCGCGCCGCACGTAATCCGAGATTGCGGCGATGTCGGGTGCAAAATAGCGGTCGCGTTCATAGCGGCCAACGAGCTCTCGCACTTCATGCGCGACTTGCTCGAGTACGGGTGATGTCTTCAGGGGACGATGGAATTCGAGCCCCTGGGTGGCGGCAAGCAATTCGATTGCCACCGCAGTCCGGGCATTTTCGGCCATGTCGAGGAGACGGCGCGCACCATGCGTCGCCATGGAGACGTGGTCCTCCTGATTGGCACTGGTCGGGATTGTGTCGATCGACGCCGGATGGGCGAGCAGCCGGTTTTCGGCCACGAGGGCGGCGGCTGTGACCTGGGCAATCATGAACCCCGAATTCAGCCCTGATTCCCGGACCAGAAATGCCGGCAAGCCGCTCATCTTCGGATCGACGAGGATCGCGGTGCGCCGTTCGGAGATATTGCCGATCTCGCAGAGCGCCAACGCGATCTGATCCGCGGCGAAGGCGACCGGCTCCGCATGAAAATTGCCGCCGGACAAGACATCTCCATTGTCGAGCACCAATGGGTTGTCGGTAACGCCGGAGGCCTCAATTTCGAGCGTGCGCGCCGCGGCGCGAATAATGTCGAGGCACGCGCCCATGACCTGCGGTTGGCAGCGAAAGGAATAGGGGTCCTGCACTTTCGTGTCGCTTCCGGGCAGGCGATGAGATTCGCGGATTTCGCTGCCGCGCATGAGATCGCGCAGCACCGCCGCGACATCGATCTCACCCGGCTGCCCGCGCAATGCATGAATGCGCGCATCGAAAGGCGTATCGGAACCCTTGAAGGCATCGGTGGACATGGCGCCCGCGATCAGCGCCGCAGCCAGCACTTTTCCGGTCTCGAACAAACCGGCAAGCGCCAGGGCCGTCGAAACCTGCGTTCCGTTCACCAGTGCGAGCCCTTCCTTGGGCCCGAGCTTGAGCGGTTCAAGCCCAGCCCGCGACAGCGCTTCAGCCGCCGGAACAATCTGGCCCAAGACACGCGCTTCACCGATGCCAAGCAGCATGGCCGAAAGATGCGCGAGAGGCGCCAGATCACCCGAGGCGCCCACGGAACCCTTGCCCGGCACGCAGGGATAAATCTCCAACTCCAGCAGGCGCGCCAGCATTTCCACGGTGGCGCGGCGCACCCCGGAAGCGCCGCGCGACAGGGATGCCAGCTTCAGCACCATCACCAGACGAACGATATTGTCGGGCAGCAATGGGCCGACGCCGCAGGCATGACTGAGCACCAGATTGCGCTGGAGCTCTTCAAGTTCGTGGTGCGGGATCGTCGTCGTGGCCAGCAGGCCGAAGCCTGTGTTCACACCGTATACGGTGGTGCCGCTTGCGATGATTTTTGCAACAGCGGCGGCGCCGGCATCGATGTGCGCAGCCGCGGCCGGCGTGATGTCGACCCGCGCCGGAGATTCATAAACCGCGCGCAAAGGGGCCAGGCTGAGCGGCTGATCCAGGTTGACGACAACGGTCATGATGTCATCTCTCAGCGGATGGCAATTTCAGGTGCTTGTCGCGCGCCGTTTCCAACGCGATGTCGTAACCCGCATCGGCATGGCGCATGACGCCGCTCGCCGGATCGTTCCACAGCACGCGTTCGAGCCAAAGTCCGGCTTGTTCCGTCCCATCCGCGACAATCACCATGCCCGCATGTTGCGAATAGCCAATGCCGACGCCACCGCCGTGATGGATTGACACCCAGGTCGCGCCGGAAGCGGTGTTCAGCAATGCGTTGAGAAACGGCCAGTCGGAAACGGCATCCGAACCATCACGCATCGCCTCGGTCTCGCGGTTCGGGCTTGCCACAGATCCGGAATCCAGGTGATCGCGGCCAATGACAATCGGCGCTTTGAGCTCGCCCTTCGCGACCATGTCGTTGAATTTCAGTCCAGCGCGGTGACGGTCACCCAGTCCTATCCAGCAAATCCGCGCCGGCAGGCCCTGAAATGCAATACGCTCCCTGGCCATGTCGAGCCAGCGATGAAGATGCGCGTTGTCCGGAAACAGCTCCTTCACGGCGGCATCTGTTTTATAGATGTCCTCCGGATCGCCCGATAAAGCCGCCCATCGAAACGGCCCGATGCCCCGGCAGAACAGCGGACGAATAAAGGCGGGCACGAATCCGGGAAATGCGAACGCATCTTCCACGCCCTGGTCCTTTGCGACCTGCCTAATGTTGTTGCCGTAGTCGAAAACCGGGATGCGCACATTCGCGAAGCCAAGCATCGCCCGGACATGGCCTGCAATGGATTTCGCCGCTGCCTGCGCGACACCGGACGGATCGATGACGCGTCTGGATTCCCATTCCGCAATCGTCCAGCCCTGCGGCAGATAACCATTGACGAGATCATGCGCGCTGGTCTGGTCGGTGACGGCATCGGGGCGCACGCCGCGGCGCAGCAACTCGGGCAAAATGTCGGCCGCATTGCCCAAAAGACCGACAGATAACGGCGACCGCGATCTTGTCGCCTGCGTAATGAGTGCAAGCGCTTCGTCGAGATTGTCCGTTGCCCGGTTGAGATATGCCGTTTGCAGGCGCCGTTCGATGCGAGACGGCTGGCACTCCACTGCCAGCATGGAAGCCCCGGCCATGGTGGCGGCGAGGGGCTGCGCCCCACCCATGCCGCCAAGACCCGCCGTCAGAATCCACCTGCCGGCAAGATCGCCGCCGTAATGCTGGCGTCCCATTTCGGCGAACGTCTCGTAAGTGCCCTGAACGATGCCCTGGCTGCCGATATAGATCCACGAACCTGCCGTCATCTGGCCGAACATCATCAGCCCCTTGCGGTCAAGTTCGTTGAAGTGCTCCCACGTGGCCCATTTCGGCACCAGATTGGAATTTGCAATCAGCACGCGCGGCGCGCCGGAATGGGTCCTGAATATCCCGACCGGTTTGCCCGACTGGATGAGCAGTGTCTCGTCCGGCTCCAGCGCGCGCAATGACTCGACTATGCGTTCGAAAGCCTGCCAATTGCGCGCGGCTTTGCCGATACCCCCGTAAACGACAAGGTCCTGTGGCCGCTCGGCCACTTCGGGATCGAGATTGTTCATCAGCATACGAAGCGCTGCCTCGGCGCCCCAGGTTTTGCAGCTCTTTTCCGGGCCGCGCGGACTACGTATGACGCGAATGTTCTTCAGCTCTGTCATGCCTTTTCTCACACCGAGCGGCCGCGGAGATAACGTTCCCGAAGGAGTGGCGCACCAATCCAGTACGCAAGTTCGGCGGGACTCGAGACATGCCACACCGCGAGATCCGCGAATTTTCCGGTCTCGAGCGTACCGGTCTCGGCTTGCAAACCAAGCGCCGCGGCAGCATTGCGCGTCATTCCCGCCAATGCCTCTTCCGGCGACAAACCAAAGCTCGTGCAAGCCATGTTCATTGCGATCAGCGGTGACAGAACAGGCGATGTGCCCGGATTGCAGTCGGTGGCAATCGCGATGGGCACACGCGCATCGCGCAGTGCAGTAACCGGCGGCTTTTTCGCCGCTCCGAGAAAATACCAGGCGCAGGGCAGTAGCACGGCAATGGTGCCCGCTGCGGCCATCGCGGCGATTCCGTCATCGCTGAGATATTCGAGATGATCGGCCGAAAGCGCCCGGTATTTTGCCGCAAGCGCTGCACCGCCCTGCTCCGACAATTGCCCCGCATGGATCTTCACTGGAAGGCCGTGAGCGAGCGCTGCCGCGAAAATGCGTTCCGTCTCGCACGCATCAAAGGCGACCCTGTCGCAGAACACATCCACCGCCTCCGCAAGCCGCTGGCGTGCGATCGCGGGTATCATGTCCCGGCAGAGAAGATCGATATAGGCCGTACGGTTGTTGGCGAATTCTGGCGGCACCGTGTGTGCGCCAAGCATTGTCCGCACGACACGGACGCGCGCCTCCGCACCCGCCGTCGCGGCGGCCCGCAGCATCTTGCATTCGGTCCATAGATCGAGCCCATAACCGGATTTGATTTCGACCGTAGTGACACCCGCACTCGCGAGCGCAGCAGCACGAAAAGCCGTGGACTCGGCAAGCTCCTCCTCGCTGGCGGCGCGGGTGGCCCGAACGGTTGCAATAATTCCGCCGCCCTTCCCGGCAATCTCCTCATAACTCGCGCCGGCGAGACGGCTCTCCCACTCCGCCGACCGGTTTCCGCCGAACACCAGATGGGTGTGGCAGTCGATCAGGCCTGGCGTGACAAGCGCGCGATTCAGTCTGCGGGTTTCACGGGCAGGTTTTCGCGGCACTTCATGCGCGTTGCCGATCCAGGCGATGCGCTCGTCCTCGATGGCAATTGCCGCGTCACGAATGAGGCCAAACGGCGCGCCGCCCGCGGACATTGTCGCGGCCTGGCAGCCCATCAGTAGCGTGTCCCACATACCTGCTCTGAATTTTCCCGTAACACGGTAATGTAACGCCGAACGCCAGCGTTAGGAGCGTGAAGTTCCATGTCCAATCCCTTCGACCCCAGGCTTTCGGAAAATCGCCGCTGGCTTTCCGTGGCGGATCTTCTGGGTGGGTTCGCAGAGGCCAGAATCGGAGCGATCGGAGCACGTCTTAACCAGGGCTCATTGACCGCGGGGCGGTGCGATCTGGCGCCATCGGCTGTCCGCGAGGCCCTGCGGCGCATGAGCACTTACGATCTCGAAACCGAAACCGATCTCTCCGGCATCCGGGTGTTCGATGCCGGTGATCTCGATGTGGGTTCCCTGTCACCGGCCGACGCCTTCGAGCCGATCCGTGACGCGGTCGCGGCGCTGACGAAAGAGCGCGATCTGACGATTGTGCTTGGCGGTAATAATGCCATCACTCGCGCCGGCTTCCGCGGAATGGATCCCACGCTGCAAAATGCCGGGCTGTTGACGCTCGACGCGCATTTTGACCTACGCGATACGGATCTTGGCCTGAATAACGGCAACCCGATTCAGGCATTGCTCGATGATGGATTGCCGGGAGTACATATCAGCCAGATCGGCCTGGCGCCGTTCGCAAACACGCGGAAGGCGCACGACAAAGCCCGGCATGCCGGAATTGCGGTGCACACGCTCGCCGATTGCCGCGCACAGGGATTTGTCGCGCTTGTTGCCCGCGAAATCGAGCGGCTGTCCGCACTGTGCGATCGCATCTATGTCGATTTCGATGTCGACGTGATCGACCGCGCGCTGATGCCGGCGGCGCCGGGCGCCAGGCCCGGTGGAATCAGTGCGACGGAGTTTTTTGCGGCAGCCCGCACAATCGCCGCGAGCCCCAGGGTTCGCTGTGTCGATCTGACAGAATTCGATCCCGAACTGGATAGCGGAGCTGTCGGGGCGCTGACTGCGGCACGCTGGTTCGCGGAAATTTTGGCCGGTTATCTGTCGCGGAAGTGACTCGCGGAAAGGACCATGACAGAGCTGTGCGGTCGGACATCATCGCCGGAAAATTCGCGTAAGCCACTGCCAAAAAGGTCCCGGTCCACTCTGTTTCCTGTGTTTCTCCGCCTCGTCGGCGAGTGCGCGCCAGTGCGCCTCATATCTCAGATAGGAACTGCGCAATTCCGCGAATGCAGTGCCATTCGCAAGCGCGCGCGCTTCGTCCGCCAATTTCCGATAGTGGGCGGCGAGACTCTTCTGCGAATTTCGGTTTACGTCGTTGGAGATCACGCAGGTGCCAGCTAGCTCAGCCGCTGGCACGGTTCCCCTCGAAAGGACAGCGGAAGCATCGACAGCCTAGTCCGGCCTGATGGTCATGTCGAGGCAGGTAGGCTGCAACAGCGAACGGGAACTTGCGTTCGGCACGTCAATGAAGCACGAATTTGCCCTGATCGTTAACCGCTGCCGGACGCCTGATTTCGGAAGCGCCGTTTGAGAGAAGTAGACTTTGAATACGCTGATTTGCCGACTTGGACTCGTGTTTACGCTTGTGTTGGTGGCGGTCGCGCCCGCAAGCGCCACTGTCGCGATCAGCTTTTACTCACATAGATTCCATTACGCTGCCAACGGCGTCACGCAATATCCGCACGCGTTCGTCCTGCTTACCGGGACGACCGACGACGGCGAAAAAGTCGACACGAATCTCGGTTTTTCCGCGGTCACGCCGTCCTACACTCTCGCTGTTCTGGGCCCGCTGCCGGGGGCTCTCGATGACGTTCCCCTTCGCAGCGGCTATGTTGCGGAAGCCACGTTCCATTTTTCCTTTCCGCTGACGGACGATCAGGCTCGCGCGGTGCTCGCGACGGCTGACAGATGGCGGAACGCTCCGCAGCCTTCCTATGACTTATGGACTCGGAATTGCGTCACTTTCATTCGCGACATCGCTGTTGCCGCGGGCCTTTCCGTTGCCAAAGACAACGAATACCGGTTCGACCCGCGGGCGTTTCTCGATGACGTGGCGGCGCGCAATGCTGCCTTTCTGATGACGTACGACAGTCATCCGAAAGCCACGCCGCCGGAATAAGAATTGCTACCCCGAATTGCGTTCAGGGGGTTATGCGTTTCACCCGTCGCGCGCGCGTTTTTTTGGTTTCGGGCGGGGTTTCCGACGCAGCCGCAGCAGCTTCCTCTGCGGCCTCTTTCTCAAGGCGAAGCGCGCGCAGACGTGCGCCTTTGGCATCGAACTTCGCACGCTGGGTTTCAAGTTCCTCGCGAAGACTGGCGTCGCGCTGATCGCTGGAAGTGAAGTGCTTTTGCGCTTTTTTGCGAGCGCTGGGCTGCCGGTCGTCTTGATTGGGGCTCAGGTGAGTCTCCTTTCAAACATCTGCGAAATGAAATAGCGGGGCGATCGTCTTCACGCCTGTCGAAATTCACTCACGCAGTTTCCATTTGGCGACCCCGACAGGATTCGAACCTGTGACCCACAGCTTAGAAGGCTGTTGCTCTATCCGGGCTGAGCTACGGGGCCGTAACGGGGGGCAGGATACCGAAGTTGGGAGTCGGAATACAGAATCCCGTTCTGGCTTCGGGGCTTAATGCGACCAGGGAATCTTGCGGTCGAAGCGGAAATTGTCGGAATAGGATTTCGCTTTCGGCGCAGGCTCATGCGGCTCGAACAATTGATAGGGGATGTTGTGAGCCCTGGCGTAATTCACCGCCTCGTCCTTATTGTCGAAATCGAGAACGATTTGCTGCCGCATGTCCGATGATGCCGTCCAGCCCATCAGCGGCTCGATCTCGCGCGGCTGTTCCGGTTCATACTCCAATACCCATTTTTTGGTGCGGGCCTTTCCCGACTGCATGGCGGTACGGGCTGGCTGATAAATACGCGCGAGCATTTCAATCCTTCACAGTTCATAGGGGTGGCGCGCCACCCGTAGCTCCGCGAAGCGGAGCGAAGGGTGGTCGGGGCGGCGTGATTCGAACACGCGACCCTCTGCTCCCAAAGCAGATGCGCTACCAGGCTGCGCCACGCCCCGGCGCGTCTATCGGATACACGTGGAGCAGCGCGTGTTCAAGAAGAGGTTCCACCACCCCCTTTCGACGCCTTATGCGCGGCGTCGCCGCGCCGGCGCCACTTTCCCCCACGCCTCGCGCTGGTGCGCGCTCGCGGGGGGAAAGAGAAATTAGACTGATGCTACTTGCCGAGATTGCCGAAGATCGCGGCGTGAACTTTATCGCCGGCCTTGATTCCCAACTGTCCGGCTCGGCCGCCGGCGATTTCAAGCACCGCCCGCACCGGCTCATAGGACGGAATGCTTTGCTCGGAGAGCGGCTTGGCATTCACCTCGATCCTCGCAATCGTGCCATTCGCCTTGATGAACAGCATGTCGAGCGGGATCAGCGTGTTCTTCATCCAGAATGCCGTTTGCTGCTCTGTGCCGAAGTCGAACAGCATGCCAGCATTGGGCGCCAGTGATTTCCGGAACATCAGCCCGGTCTCCTGCTGGTTGAACGTAACCGCCATTTCGACGGTGAATCGCACCGGGCCCTTCGGCGTATCGATCACCAGGGGTGCCGTGGGCAAAGTCGGCTGCGGGCCAGTGATGTCTTCCGCGAAAGCAGAAAACACGAAGCCGAAAGTCAGCAAAAGAGCAAGAATCGTGCGCATTCCGTCACAATAGCGACGTTCGACGGGGCTTCAAGAGCGGTCCCGAGCCGAAATTTGCGGCGCAAATTGGATTCAGGGGAGATCGACGATGGCGATCTCGGCGGCGAGTTTGCCTTTCGGCCCGTCGCCGGCACGCACCCTCACCTTCTGTCCCGGAAACAGTTCACGGATTCCCGAACGGCGCAGCGTTTCCATATGTACGAAAACATCCGGCGAACCGGGATCACGCGACACAAAGCCATAGCCCTTGCCGCGATTGAACCATTTCACGGTGGCTTCGAAGGCTGCACCCGTGGGCTGGGCTTCCGCGACCGGCTGCGCACCGCTCGCCGGTGATAAAGCCGTGCTGTTATCGAGCTCCAGCAATTTTATCGCCTGAAATCCCTTGGGCCGCTGCACCGCCTGACAGATCACGCTGGCGCCTTCCTGCGCCAGCTTGAATCCCGATTGGCGCACGCAGGACTGGTGGAGCAGGACATCGCCCAAGCTCCCCTCCGCCGGCTTGATGAAGCCGTAGCCCTTGACATTGTCGAACCACTTGATCTTTCCGGCAATCTGAATGATTGCTTCGCCGGTTCCCACGGATTCCGGCATCATCATCGCTTCTGTGCCCACTGCCCCTCGCCCCTGCGCAGCTTGACTAAAATTTAACACAACTGTCAGGTCACGAGAAGGTGTGATTCGCATTGCGATGCGCGCATTCCGCTGATTTTGCATTTGCAGACGCATGTCATGGATTTCAAAGGCAAATACACAATTCCCGCGACGCCTGATCAGGTCTGGGCCGCACTGCGCGAGCCGGCAACATTGTCGGCCTGCATTCCCGGCTGCGAATCCGTCGAGCAGGTGAGCCCAAACGAATATCGCGCGGTGGCGACACTCAAAGTCGGTCCAGTGAAAGCGCGCTTCCAGGGCAAAGTCATGATCGATGACATGATTCCACCACCGGGTATTGCCCATGCGATGCGGCTGAGCGGAGAGGGCCAGGGCGGCGCCGCAGGATTTGCGCGCGGCCAGTCGGAAGTTCATCTCGCGGCCGAGGGCAATCAGACAATTCTGGAATACAGCGCCAAAGCCATCATCGGGGGCAAGCTCGCACAAATCGGGCAAAGGCTGATCGATGGCGCGGCAAAATCGGTTGCCGACGAATTTTTCGCCAAATTTTCCGCAACCATGCAGACCAAAGCCACCGCCCCCGCCTCTGTCCGCACAAGCCCCGCCCCCGCAGCGCCGCTACCGCAGCCGCCCGCCGCCGAGGGCCTTGCACCCCAGGTCTGGGTGGCCGGACTGATCGGCATCATCGTCATTCTGCTGATCTTTTTTTCAATCGTGCTGTAGACGGTCGGGTGCGACGGATTTAGGTACTGCCGTATGAGCACAATCAGTGTCGAGGTGAACGGGGAGCGTCACACCGCCGAAGTCGAAGACCGCACCCTCCTGGTGCATTTCCTGCGCGATCATTTGCGGCTGACCGGAACCCATGTCGGCTGCGATACCAGCCAATGCGGCGCCTGCGTGGTGCATGTGAACGGAAAGGCGGTCAAATCCTGCACCATGTTTGCGGTCCAGGCCGACGGCGATTCTATTCTGACGATCGAAGGTTTGAGCAAGGATGGAGAACTTCATCCAGTGCAGGCGGCGTTTCAGGAACATCACGGACTTCAATGTGGATTTTGCACACCTGGCATGATCATGACCGCGGTCGATCTCCTGGCGCGCCATAAGCGGCCGGACGAAACCCTGATCCGCCGCGAACTCGAAGGTAATTTTTGCCGCTGCACCGGTTATCTCAATATCATCAAGGCCATTCAGGCCGCATCACAGGCGGCGTGATATGTATCCGGCCTCGTTCCGCTATCTGCGCGCCTCGACGCTCGACGAAGCGGGGCAAATGTTCAAATCGGCCTCCGATCCGCGTTACGTGGCGGGCGGCCAGTCGCTGATTCCGGCGATGAAACAACGGCTCGCGAATCCTTCCGACCTGATCGATCTTTCGCGTATTCCCGCCCTGTCCTTTATCCGCCGTGACGGCGATCTGCTCGTTGTCGGCGCGGGCGCCAAACATGCCGATGTCGCGGCATCGCCCGAAGTGCACCGGGCCATTCCGGCGCTTGCGAGTCTTGCGGGCCTGATTGGCGATCCGGCGGTGCGGCATCGCGGCACGCTGGGCGGTTCGATTGCCAACAATGATCCGGCTGCGGATTATCCCGCGGCGGTGCTGGCGCTGGATGCGGTGGTCACCACCGACCGGCGCAAGATTCCGGCCGGCAGTTTTTTCACCGGCATGTTCGAAACGGCGCTGCAGCCCGGCGAAATCATTACCCAGGTGGCGTTCCGACTGCCCCGCCGCGCGGCCTACATGAAATTCCCCAATCCGGCTTCGCGCTATGCAATGCCGGGTGTCTTCGTGGCAGAACTCGGGCACGAAATCCGCGTAGGCGTGACCGGCGCGGCGCCCTGCGTCTACCGCGCCAGCGAACTGGAATCTGCTCTCGCACAACGCCTGACGCCGGAAACGCTGGATCGTGTGACCATCGCCTCCGAAGAATTCACGTCCGACCTGTTCGCATCGGCGGAATACCGGGCGCATCTCGTCAAAGTCATGGCGCAACGCGCCGTCGCATCCATGCTATCATTCGCCCATGGATGATACTGCATCCGATCCATTGGCGGCCGCGGCGGGATGGCTGCGGGACACCCGCAAAGTTGCGCTGGCGACCGTGACGCGGACATGGGGATCGGCGCCGCGTCCGGAAGGCAGCCAAATGGCGATCCGCGACGACGGCGCATTCAGCGGTTCGGTTTCAGGCGGCTGTGTCGAAGGCGCGGTCATCGGTGAAGCGGAAAATGCTCTGCGCGATGGCAAACCACGCAACCTCAAATTCGGGGTCAGCAATGAAGACGCCTGGGCCGTGGGCCTCGCCTGCGGCGGGACGATCGAGGTGCATGTCGCACCATTGTTGGCTGAGCCGCAGCAGTCGGTTCTCGCCGAGTTGAAACAGGCGCGGGATGCTCAGAAGGCTGTCGTGTTGGCGACAGACCTTGCCAGCGGCGACAGCGTGCTCAGATATCCCGGCAATGCGGGTGGCGATGCACTCGCCGATGCCGCCCGTATTCAGGCGCGGCGCGACCAGAGCACATCCGTGGAAATCGCCGGCAGAAACTGGTTCTTGACCGTATTCAACCCACCCCTTGACCTCGCCATCATAGGCGCAGTCCATATTGCCCAGCCTCTGGCGCGCATGGCAGCACTCGCGGACTACGCTGTGCGCGTAATCGACCCCCGTTCTGCCTTTGCTACGGGCGAGCGCTTTCCCGGCGTGACCCTGTCGCTCGATTGGCCGGATGAGGCCCTTGCTGCCAAACCGCCTGGCCCGCGCAGCGCGGTTGTCGCGCTCACGCATGACCCCAAGCTTGACGATCCGGGCCTGTCAGCCGCGCTCAAGAGTGAGGCCTTTTATATCGGTGCATTGGGGTCACGAACGACGCACGCCAAGCGGCTGGAGCGGCTTAAGGCCAAAGGCTTCAGCGATGCAGATCTTGGGCGTATCCGGGGGCCGATTGGGCTCGATATCGGGGCGCGATCGCCGGCCGAGATCGCGGTTGCGGTTCTTGCGCAAATGACCGCCGAACTGCGCAAACTGCCCTAAAAAAAGACCGGGCGGTTGGATTGGGGGAACCGCCCGGTTCAGCGAAGTCACGCGCGATGAACCGTGACCTCCGATGGCCCCAATAAAACCGCAAGCCCATGCCACAGTTTTGGTGAAAACGACCGAAAGAGCACCGCCCTTTACCGTTTTGCCACGAATGACATATTTTGTGACAGATGCGGGCTTGCGGCCAATCACGGGTCGGAGGCGATAAATGCTCACTGTCAACCAAGGGGTAAAGCCATTGTCCGAAGGCGGCGTACAGCCGCACATCCTCGTTGTCGACGATGCGCGGGATATTCGCGAACCGCTGGTGCGCTATCTGCGTGAAAGCGGTTACCGGGCGTCAGCGGCGGATGGTGCGCAGGCGGCCCGGCGGTTGATGCGGACCTCCGCGATCGATCTTGTCATCCTTGACATCATGATGCCGGGCGAAGACGGCCTTTCGCTGTGCCGTTCCATCCGGGAAAATTCCGGTATCCCGGTGATCATGCTGACCGCGCGCGGCGACGAGTTGGACCGGATCGTCGGCCTGGAAGTTGGCGCCGACGACTATGTTTCGAAACCGTTCAATCCGCGTGAGCTGCTGGCCCGCGTAGGCGCGGTGTTGCGGCGGACCAATACTTTGCCGCCGCGGCTGCGTGGGCCGACGGCGGAACGCTATCGGTTCGGCGAATGGACCTTCAATGCGGCGCAACGCGAGATTGTCGGCCCCGAAGGCTTGGCGATGCCGCTGTCGAGCGGAGAATACAAGCTGCTGATGGCGTTTCTCGAACGTCCGAAAGTGGCGCTCTCGCGCGAGCAGCTTCTCGACCTTACCAAGGGCCGCGACGCTGAAGTATTCGACCGCTCGATCGACAATCAGGTCAGCCGGTTGCGCCGCAAAATCGAAGCCGATCCCAAGAATCCCCGCTATATCAAAACGGTTTGGGGCGGAGGCTATATGTTCACGTCCGACGTGGAGATCCTGTGATGCGCGCCTTCCAGACATTGCGTTCGCAATTCGTCGCGGTCGTCGCTGCCGCGGTGATCCTGTCAAATCTGTCGGTGGCCGTGATCCTGGAAGTCGCCCGCGAAGGCGAGTTGCAGACCGCGCGCATCACCGCCGCCGTGGACCGGATCGCTGCGGTGTTCCGCTATGTGATGAGCATTCCCAATGGAGAGCGGGCATCGGCCGTCGAGGCGTTGAGCGGCAACCTGTTTCATTACTCGATCCTGCCCGCGCCACCGTTTGGCAATGTTCCCATGACCGATGAAGAGCGCCAGCTTGCCGCCGATCTGGATGCCGGCGAGCGCACTGCCCATCTAGCGCCGGCACTGGTGCGCGTGGTGGACATGCCGCGGCAGCTCAACAATCCGCTGAACAACGACAGTCCTTCGGTCGAAATCACCCAGCCGCTCCCGAACGGCGAAGGCTGGCTGACCGCCCAGTTCACGCGTCCGCCTCCTCCCTCGCCCGCGCCGGCCATTTTGATCGCGGCCCTGTTTGGTACCATCCTGACCGGCGCTGCTGCGGCATGGCTCGCGGGGCGCGTATCACGTCCGCTGTCGGCGCTTGCCTATGCCGCCGATGAAGTCGCGCGCGGACGGATCGCACCGCGTCTGCCCGACACCGGACCGGAAGACATCCGGCACGCCGCAAAAGCGTTCAATGAGATGAGCGATCGGGTCACGCGGACGCTGGAAAGCCATCGTCAACTGCTTTCAGCGGTCGGACATGATCTGCGCACACCTCTGGCCGCGATGCGCATCACCGCGGAATTCGTGGGCGACGAAGAAGTTCGCGACCGGTTGACCCGCAATCTCGACGAATTGCAGTCGATGACAGAGGCGGTGTTGTCGGCGGCGCGGTCGGGTCCGGGCGAAGAAAAGCGCCGCGTCGATCTTGCGGCATTGATTGAAAGCGTTTGCGACGATCTGATCGAACTGAATCAGCCGGTGACGGTGAACATCGAAGGTTCAGCGCCGCTGAATTGCCGGCCCAATGAAATCCGCCGCGCGACACGCAATTTGATTGAAAATGCCGTCCGCTACGGTGGCTGCGCGCGCGTGTCGCTCGCGCGCGAGGGTAATTCCTTCGTGTTCAATGTGGACGATGACGGTCCCGGCATTCCGGCCAACCGGCTGGAGGAGGTTTTCGAGCCGTTTGTCCGGCTGGAGGAGTCGCGCAACAATGCAACGGGCGGTTCCGGACTGGGCCTGACGCTCGCTCGCGCCATTGCCCGCGAACATGGCGGCGATGTGGTACTGACGAACCGCATAGCAGAGGGCCAGATCATCGGCTTGCGTGCTTCGCTGCGCCTGCCGCGCGAAAAGCAGTCGCGTTTGAGGAACGAGACGCCGGCTGCGCCCGTGGAAGCGTTCGCGAAATAAGACATGCTTTTTGCCACTGTTTCTCCCGCCGACGCCGAAGGCTGTGTCCTGGTGCACAGCCTTCGCGCCGGTGGCAGGTTGCTGAAAAAAGGCCGCGTGCTTGCGCCGGCCGATATTGAGGAAATCCGCGGCGCGGGCATCTCCAGCATAACGGTCGCGCGGCTCGAGCCGGATGATATCCCCGAAGACGAAGCCGCAGCGCGGATCGCGGGCGCATTGGCCGCTGATGGTGCGCGTGTCGGAGCGGCATTCACCGGCCGGAGCAATCTCTACGCCACTGTGTCCGGCGTGATGAACTTCGATACGGCGGTCATCGATCAGATCAATGGGATTGATGAATCGATCACGCTCGCGACTCTGGCGCCGTTCGCCCCGGTTCGCCCCGGCGAAATGATGGCGACGGTCAAGATCATCCCCTACGCCGCCCCAGGGAATGCCGTGGCAAAAGCGGCGGCGCTCGCAGCGGGCGCCATTCGCGTCGCATCCTACCGGCCGCTGCAATGTGCCCTGATCTCGACATTTCTGCCCGGCCAGAAGCCGGCGCTGCTGGACAAGAACCGGACCGCACTGGAGGCACGGCTGACGCCGCTCGGCGGTGGCATCATGTTTGAGCGCCGGGTTGCGCATCGCACCGAACCCCTGACCCAGGCGTTGCGCGAAGCCGCGCTGCAGCAACCCGATCTATTCTTTGTATTTGGCGCGTCCGCCATCTCCGACAGGCGCGACATCATCCCCGCAGCGATTGTCGCCAGCGGAGGTGAGATCGAGCATTTTGGAATGCCGGTGGATCCCGGCAATCTGCTGCTGCTGGCACGCTTGAGAGGCGTTCCGGCCATCGGACTACCGAGTTGCGCCAGATCGCCCAAGACCAATGGCTTCGATTTTGTGTTGCAGCGCATTTTTGCCGGCTTGCCGGTTGGCCCAGATGAAATCACGCGCATGGGCGTGGGTGGGTTGTTGCAGGAGATTCCCAGCCGTCCCCAGCCGCGCGACGAAACACCGCCGGTTCTGCGCGCGCCCCGCATCGCTGCGATCGTGCTCGCAGCGGGAATGTCGTCGCGGATGGGAGCCAACAAATTGCTGCAGGAATGGCGCGGCAAGGCGCTGTTGCGCTGGGCGGTGGAGGCCGCGCTTGCCAGCGAAGCGAAGCCGGTCATTGTGGTCACCGGACACGATGCGACGAACACGGAAGCCGTGTTGCGTGGACTGGACGTCGTTATCGTCCGCAATCCAACCTACCGCGACGGTCTGAGCACATCCCTGAAGTGCGGATTGTCGGCGCTTCCGGATTCGGCGGATGGCGCGCTGCTCATGCTCGGCGACATGCCGGAAGTGAGCGCAAACCTGCTGAACCGGATGATCGCGGCATTCTCGCCGCCCGACGGACGTTCAATCTGCGTCGCGGTACATGAGGGGAAACGTGGCAACCCCGTGCTGTGGTCGCGTGCATTTTTTGACGAAATGGCCGCCATTACCGGAGATACCGGCGCGAAGAGTCTGCTTGCCGCAAATGAAGAGCAGCTTTGCGAAATCGAAGCGAACGCGGGAGTGCTGCGCGACGTGGATACGCCCGAAGCGCTGGCGCGCCTGCGCGCGGGATGAGCGATCCGCTGTACGGCAAACCGCTGTTGCGGCTGGCTGCCGATGCCATCGGCGCAGGCCACCTGGCTGAATTCGACTCCCAGGCAACAAGCTACAATCCCGCCTGCGGCGATCGAATATCGGTCACGCTTCGCAGCGATGCGGCCGGCCATATCACCGCCCTTGGCCATGAAACCCACGCCTGTGTCCTGACCCAGGCATCGGCGTCAATTTTGGCCGCACATGCACCCGGCATGGACCAGATCCGCCTTCGCGCGCTGCGGAACGAGGTTGCCGGCATGTTGACCGGCGACGGCGGCGTTACCGCGCCATTCCAGGACTATGAGGTTCTGAAACCCGCTGCCATCTATCGCAACCGGCACATTTGCATTCTTCTGCCGATCGACGCAGCGCTTGAGGCGCTAGAGAAGGGATAAAGGAGCGAGGAACGAGAAGCGAGAAACGAGAGCACGGATTGCGCCGCGGCTCAGGCGGCGCTCTCACTCCTCGCTTCTCGTTCCTCGCTTCTCGTCCTCAGACTTCGTCAGTGCGGCTGACGACGCGCGCAACCAGTCCATAGGCCACAGCCGCTTCGGCGGCGATCCAGAAATTGCGGTCGGTATCGGCGACGATTTTCTCGTAGGGCTGACCGGTTTCGCGGGCAATGATGCGGTTGATACGTTCGCGCATCTTGATGATCTCTTCCGCCTCGATCGTGATATCCGACGCCTGTCCGGCAACGCCACCCAGCGGCTGATGCAGCAGAAATCGCGTGTTCGGCAAGCAGAAGCGGTTCTGCTTTTCGGCGCCAAGAAAAATGTGCGCGCCGGCGCTGGCGACCCAGCCGGTGCCGATCATCTTCACGCGCGGTCCACAGAACCGGATCATGTCGTGAATCGTATCGCCCGATTCGACATGCCCACCTGGTGAATTGATGATCACACGGATATCGCCATTGCCATCCGCCGCATAGGCGAGAAGCTGGCCACACACGCGTTCGGCCACCTTCATATCGATTTCGCCGAAGATCAGAACGGTCCGCGATTTGAACAGCGCCATCTGGACCGGGGCCATCGGCTGGTCCGGGCGCATCCCCTCGTTTTCTTTTTTCTCTTTTTCGGGGTCGTCATCATCGAGGCGAATGGTCGGATTCAACGTCATGTTGTGTTCCTGAAGAGTCATCGTTGCCTCTCCCCTTGAGGGAGAGGGACGTGCCGCCCGCGCTTACGAAGTAGCGCGCACTGGCGGCACTGGGTGAGGGGAGCGTTATTAGCAGCCTCTAGTCAAGCCGCTTCAGTTTACCGAAACGTCGCGTGAACGGCTATCGAACCACGCGAGCGGCAGGGGAATGGAACCGAACAATGTCGCGCCGATCACACCGAGAGCGGCCGCCAGAGCAAGCAACGCATACAGGACCGGCCGCTTGTAGAACGCGACCGGCCGGTAAGCAGCGCCAGAACTGAGAAACAGCTCGTCGCCACGGACAGCCGCCGAAAGGCTGCCGTCGCGGGCTGCCCAACCGCCGCCAGGCTGCGGCAGAAGGGTGATGTTTTCAGCTCCCGCCAGCACAAGCGATCCGCCGGATCCCGCACGTATCCGCAACTCGCCTTCCTGCGATTTCAGGAAAACGAGTGAGCGAAGCTCGCGATCCGGCTCGTAGGTGCCAGCAACTGCGTCTGCCGTTTGAGCACGAGCCGCTGTGGTGGAAATCTGCGCTGCCCTGCCCTGCGGCGGCAACAACTCGTCAAACACACCTTCATCCAGGGCGCGCCAGAAGCGCGTGCCGGCCGGGCCGCGAACCACAATCGCATAAGCAAGTCCAGCATCGGGAACGACGACCAGCCGGGCCGAAAATGTTTCGGCTGCACCTTCGATTTGCAATGCACGCCAGCCATTCCGCTGAAGTTCCGGCAAACCGAATGTCCATCCCGGATTATCCGGCGAACTCTTCTCCAGGGCCTGAACGCTCGCAGGGGCCAGGATCATCACTTGATCGAGTCTGCCCTGGTTCACCAGTGCTGACGCGAACCGCGCAACATCGCCAAGCGACGTGCGCAATGCGCCATTTTCAACATGCGTCGCAGTCATGCCGAGCGGCTGGAAAATGCGCTGTGCAAGGTAATCCGCCTCGGCCTTGCCCGACGCTTTTTCAATTACGCGGCGGATCAAACCATCATCGCCGCGCGGAATGAGCTGAGCCAGAGTAAGACCTGAATGTTGTCCATCGAGCAGCTCACCGACATCCTGACCGGATTTGAGCCGGCCGTTTTCGACGAGCTGGAGAATGGCCACGGACTGGAACAGGCGGGTCATTCCGGCGGCAGAAAAACCCGTCGTGTTGCTCACCAGGCCGGCATCGCTGTCGAGCGCCGGATGATCCATTTGAACGACGGTTACGCCAATTCCCTGCACCCTTTGATCGGCGCGCAATCCGCGCAGCAGGCCGGAAATGTAATCGCCAGCCTGTTCGGACTTGCTGCGGACGAGCGGAATCGCGCCGACATCCACGCGTGATGTGGGCGCCGCGATGGGAGGCAAATCCGTGGTGCTCTGGGCGAGAGCCGCCGAGCCAACGGAACACGCGAAGATCAGCGCCGCGGCGCGCAAAAAACGGATGAGCAACACATCAAATCGGGTGGCAGCTGCGGGCCGGACCCTATCATGGGCGCGTCGCCCAGGAATGTGACAACTTCGCAACCTGAAGTTGGCTTCTGTTCGTGTTTGCAGGTTTGCCCGGCAAACACGAACAGAGAAATCGTCACCAGCTTTATCTGCCGGCGTGAGCCCGTTCGCGGGCAGGCGTTCGGCCCGGCTCCGCTTGCGTGACCTGAGGCGGCCGGATTCTTCCTTCGCCCAGCAACAGCAGGATCGGCGCCGAGATGAAGATCGACGAGGAAGTCCCAATCACAATGCCGATCAACAGCGTGGTCGCGAATTCCCGGATGTCGCCTTGGCTCATGATCGCCAGGGGCAGGATGGCCAGAAACACCGTGCCCGAAGTCGCGATCGTTCGGCTCAATGTTTCATTGATGCTGCGGTCGACCAATTCGCGCAGACTCATGCGCCGGTATAGCCGCAAATTCTCGCGCACCCGGTCATAGACGACGACCTTGTCGTTGATCGAGTAGCCCATGATGGTCAGGATCGCGACAATACTGGTGGTGTTGAACTGGAATTGCGTCAGGGCATAAACACCGCACATCTTGGTAATATCGAGCAGCAGGGTTGCCGTCGCGGCGACGCCGAATTGCCATTCGAATCTGAACCAGATGTAAATCAGCATCGCCAGCATCGCCACGCCGAGCGCGGTCAGACCATTCTGAAATAATTCCGAACTCACAGTCGACCCGACAGCATCGACGCTCTGGATGGATGTGCCGGGAAATGCCGTCTGCAACGTGCTGCGGATCGCGGTGGCAGCGTTCTGGTCGGCGACATCGCCGCCGGGCTGCTTCTCCACCCGGATCGCGACGTCCTGTGGCGTGCCGAATTGCTGCAGTTCGACCGGACCGAGATTGAGCTTCGCCATCTGCGTGCGCAACGCGGCAAAGTTCACCGCCTGGGGCATATGCGCCTGGATCGCAATGCCGCCGCGGAAATCGATCCCGTAATTCAGGCCCGGATAGTAGCAGAGGGCCAGTGAACCGATGCTGAGCACGGCCGATGTCGCGAGCCCCGCAAAGCGGCCCTTCATGAAGCCGATGGCAGTATCGTCCTTCACCAGACGCGGACCGAACAGGTTGCGCTGATCGGGAGACAGCGTCCGCGGGCGTGCCGTGCGGTACCAGGAGGCGATCAGCAGACGGACCAGCACGATCGACGTGAACATCGACGTCAGGATGCCGATGCTGATCGTGATCGCGAAGCCACGCACCGGGCCCGATCCTGCAAGCCCATACAGAATGACCATCTTCAGAAGCGTGGTCATGTTGGCGTCGATGATGGTCGACATCGCGCGCGAAAAGCCGGTCTGGATAGCGGCGAGAGCAGTCTTGCCCTTGCGCGCCTCCTCGCGGATGCGCTCATTGATCAATACGTTCGCATCCACCGACATACCGACGGTCAGCAATATGCCGACGATGCCGGGCAAGGTCAGGCTCGCCTGCAAGAGCGACAGCGCGCCGATCAGCAGAACGAGGTTCGCGATCATGCCGATCGAGGCGAACACGCCGAACAGCCGATAGAAGAACAGCATGAACAGGATGACCAGCGTGCCGCCGATCGCACAGGCATAGATGCCAACGCGGATCGCATCGGCGCCCAGGTTGGGTCCGACTGTACGTTCTTCGATCACCTTCAGGGGCGCGGGCAGCGCGCCGCCGCGTAGCAGAATGGAGAGCTCGTTTGCGGATTCGACGGTGAAATTGCCGCTGATCTGACCGCTTCCGCCAAGGATCGGTTCGCGAATGACCGGGGCCGAGATCACGCGGTTGTCGAGCACGATGGCAAAAGGACGGCCGACATTGGCTTTTGTGATATCGCCGAATTCGCGCGCGCCGCGGCTGTCGAAGGCGAAATTCACCACCGGCTCTCCGGTGCGCGGATCAAATCCCGAGCTGGCCTGGGTCAGGCGGTCACCGTCCACCGCGACGCGGCGCTGAACGAGGAATGGCGTCTGCTGCCCGTTCTTTTCAACTTCGAAAAGCAGTTCGTCTTCCGGTGGGGCGCGGCCGGGCTGCATATCCTCCGGCGGCGCACTGGTGTCGACCAGCCGGAAAGTCATCTTGGCGGTCGTTCCGAGCAGGCGCTTCAGCCGGTCCGGATCCTGGACACCGGGCAGCTCGACGACGATGCGGTCCGAGCCCTGGCGGGCGATGGTCGGTTCACTGACGCCGGTTTGATCGACGCGGCGGCGAATGATCTCGATCGACCGGGTGAGAATATCATCGCTGCGTCCCTGCAGCGCCGCCTGATTGGGATTAAGTACGAGGGCCCCATTGCTGCTTTGGGCAACCGTGTAGTCGGGTGCCGCTCCGGTTCCAATAATGGGCTGCAAGGCCTTCTGCGCGTCGGCCAAACGGTTCGCATCGAGGATGTGGATATTGACCGAGCTGCCGACCACACGCAGGTCATCGTATTGGATATGCGCGCTGCGCAGGGCGCTGCGGACATTTTCGAGCGTCGTCTGCGCCCGCTCCTTTTCGGCCGCGGCGAGATCGACCTGAAGCTGGAGGTAGGTGCCACCCTTGAGATCGAGACCGAGATATATTTGCTGCCCGAACGGCAGGTAGCGCAGCACGCCAGGACCGGCGATGTTGGGGAGCGCAGCGAAGACGCCGATCAGAACGGCAATCACGATTGCAGCAATTTGCCAGCGCTTATAGATCACGTGTCACCCCTGCCTCTGGGATTTGAATACGGGTTTGACCTGGCTGATCGCCGTTTGTGGCGCATTCATCGCCGGACGGTGGCGAAGACCAGGCATTATCTTAGACCTGCGAGCTCGATGACGATACCGAGCAGGATCGCGGCGCAAAGCGCCGCGGCAACCGCTTTTCCGGTTTCATAGAGGATGGAACTCGCAGATGGCAGGCCGTCAAGCATGGGTTCTTGCGTGCCGTCCCTATCACTTGCCACCAATCCGGCTTCATCTTCGAAAACGCGCCTGGTCATGTCCGGGCCATTAAGTAGGGGGAAAAACGCCGATTTCCAAACTTATGGCCGGGAAATTACGCCATCGTGGGAAAAAATCGAGGCAAATCCGGGGCCGGCAATCGCCCGCGTCCTCTCGCCTCCAGCTGATTTGATGCCCAAAAAGCTTTCGGGCGCCAGGGGCGCCCGAAAACCAGTTCCTTGAGGGAAAGACGCTTAGCCCAGCGTTCCCCCGTGCGACTCGGCACGAACCTGGTCGGCCTCGGTGCGGAGGTGGTCGGCAAGCTGGGCGACACTTCCACCATGCTGTTGCAGGAAGCCGGTGAAATCCGAACGCTCGGACAGCGCCAGCCAAATGCCTTCAACCTGCATGTCGGTGATGATCGGGCGTCCGTCCGGAGTTTTCCGTACACGGAATGCCACGTGGATCGGCTGCTGGCTTCCACCTCCGGCGGCGGCCGTGACGACGGCATTCACAACCACGTCGTCGGGCGCGCGCATTTGCGAGCCGGTCACCTTCAGCGTCTGGCCACTGTACTTGCCGAGCCGGGATTCGTAAGTCGTAACGGCGTACTCTTCAAACGCCTTATTGAAAGCGTCCAGATCCGCCGGCGATGCACTGTTCGCATATTGCCCCAGCGTAAACGTTCCGATCCGGTGAAGATCGGTCAGATTCAGCAGGAAACTCTTGAATTGCTCGCGCCGCTGTTCGGGCGACAGTCCCTGATTGTTGAGGATTTGATAGCCGCGATCGACATTTTGTTGCACGAATGCTTCCGCGGGGTTGCTCTGCGCAAGCGCGGGCTGCGCCGAAGCCGCTACCGCCGCAAGGATGGCAAACGCCAGCAGTTGGGCCGCAAATCCCCGCCATAAAGCGAGTATTCTGTTCATATCCGCCTCCTGGATTTTACGGAATGCTCCAGTTCCAAATGGGCAAACGTCCGCTTGTGATCCTTCGTTCCGAATTCATCCTGCACGCCTGCCCTCAAAAATTCGGTAAATTCTGCATCGATGGCATGCCGCCATTAATCTGCGATTCGCGTTGCTGGTGATACAGGCTGCGCACCGTGGCGTAGAAATCCAGCGAAGATTTTTGAATTTCATCCAGCGTGGTCAGGTTGCGCGAACGCGCATCGACATCGTCAAGCACCGTGCGGCCGAACTGCCAGTAAAAGTTCTCGCGCAGCGGGATATAGAAGAATGGGTCGAAGGCCCAATCGGTCACATAACCTGTCGTATCCCGCGCGTTGGACGGGCCGATCACGGGGATGAACAGATACGGCCCCTCGCCGACACCATAATCTCCAAGTGTAATGCCGAAATCATTGGAATGACGCGGGTAGCCAAATTTCGTCGCGGGATCGAACAGCCCGCCGATTCCGACCGTGGAATTCACACCAATCCGAAACAGCGTGGCGCCCGCCTTGTCGACATCGCCCTGCAGCACATCATTGGCGAATACCACCGGCGAACTGAGATTATCGATGAAGTTCCGGACGCTGTCCCGCACCGCTTGCGGCACTCCGCGGCTATAGGCGACCGCAGCGGGCCTGAGGATCGCCCGGTCGAGCCGGAGACTGACGTCGAAAAATACGCGGTTTTCCTTTTCGAAGGGATCGTAAACATCGCTGCCGTTCATCGGCATTCCGGCACAGCCCATAAGGACAAGGCATAGCGTAAGCGCGGCATTCAGGCGGAGAGAGATATTCATGTTGGTGACGCAGTCCCGGCGAAGCTTCCGTCAATATACGAACGGAAGCGAAAGAATATGCCGGAATTTTTAATATCGATGGCTGGAACCATGCTTTGACACATTCGGTTTCTCAGTCTATAAAGACATAAAGATATCTTTATATCCAGTTGAACGCTATGGACCAACTACTCGGCATGCTGCGCGCTGCAGGCGATCCGACACGATTGCGCCTGCTGCTTCTGCTTGCCAGGGCCGAGCTAACCGTCAGCGAAGTCACGGACATCATTGGACAAAGTCAACCTCGGATAAGCCGGCACCTGAAACTGCTCTGCGACGCCGGCCTGCTGGAGCGAATCAAGGAAGGCGCCTGGGTATTTTACCGCGGCAGTGAGCGCGGCGAAGCCGCCCAATTGACCAGGCTTCTCACGCAGCTTGCAGCAGTCGACCAGAATTCCGAACTGAAGGGCGATCTTGGACGGCTGAAACAGGTTCGCGAAGAACGTGCTCGCCAGGCTGCCAGCTATTTCTCCGCCAATGCCGCGCAATGGGAGAAAATCCGCGCGCTGCATGTCCCGGAAAGCGAAGTTGAAACCGCGATCACCCGCCTGTTGCGGCGGGCGCCGCTCGAAACTGTTCTCGATGCCGGAACGGGCACAGCCCGCATTCTGGAATTGTTGTCGCCCTATATCCGGCGCGGCATCGGCATCGACAGCAGCCCGGAAATGCTCACCATCGCGCGCGACCGGCTGGCAAATGCCGGGATCGGGAATTGTCAGGTGCGCCGTGGTGATGTGTACCGGCTGCCCTTCGCAGACGGCAGCGCCCGCGAAGGTTTTGATGCCGTCATATTCCATCAGGTCCTGCACTTCCTCGACGATCCTCTCGCGGCGATCGGCGAAGCGGCGCGCGTCTTGCGCGCCGGCGGACGGATCCTGATCGCCGACTTTGCCCCGCACGAACTCGAATATCTGCGCAGCGATTTCGCCCATCGCCGCCTCGGATTTTCCGGCAGCGAAGTGGAAAGCTGGTTCCGCTCAGCCGGACTGAGTGAGGTCGCGACCGAAACTTTCGCGCCGCCCAGTCATCAGGCCCTCAGCGTCGTCATCTGGCTGGGCGAGCGGATGGCCGGCACGCAAAACAGCACAACAGAGGCCGCAGCGTGAGCCTGAAAACCCTGGCCGAACACAAATCCGAATCTGCGGTGTCGTTCGAGTTTTTCCCGCCCAGAACGCAGGAAATGGAAACCCAGCTGTGGAATTCCATTCGCCGGCTTTCGCCGCTGCGGCCGCGCTTTGTGTCCGTCACTTATGGCGCCGGCGGCTCGACGCGCGACCGGACCCATGCCACGGTGAAAAGGATCATCGATGAGACCGATCTGAAACCCGCGGCGCATCTCACCTGTGTCGGCGCGCCGCGCGAGATCGTCGACAACGTCATTCGCGATTACTGGCAGGCCGGTGTGCGGCATATCGTGGCTTTGCGCGGCGACATGCCCGATCCGGGTCAGGCCTACTGCGCGCATTCCGATGGCTATCAGACAACGGCCGAATTGGTGCGCGGCATTCGTGCGATTGCGCCGTTTGAGATCAGTGTCTCGGCCTATCCCGAAAAGCATCCCGACTCGCCCGATCTCGAATGGGACCTGAATGTCCTCAAAGCCAAAATCGATGCGGGGGCGACGCGCGCAATCACCCAGTTTGCATTCGACACCGCGGTTTACGCCCGTTTCCGGGATCGCGCGCGCAAAGCCGGCATTGATGTACCGATCGTGCCCGGACTTATGCCGACCACAAATTTCAAGGGCGTCGTGCGGATGTCCGGACGCTGCGGCGCGACCGTTCCGGAATGGCTGCGCGGACTGTACGAAAAACTCGATGACGATCTCGAAAGCCGAAAGCTCGTCGCATCGGCGGTGCTGGTTGAGCAGGTGCGCGAATTGAAAGCCGAAGGCTTCGACCAGTTTCACTTTTACACGCTCAATCAGGCCGAGCTGACTTTTGCCGTGTGCAACATTCTCGGCATCAAACCCGACGCGCAAAAACCGGCAGCGGCATGAACAGCTCACGCAAATCCAGAATTGAGTGGCTGACCGCCACCGCACGTGAACGCATCCTGCTGCTCGACGGCGCATGGGGCGTGATGATCCAGAATTACCGGCTGTCGGAATCCGACTTCCGCGGGCGACGATTCGCGGATCATCCGCGCGATCTCAAAGGCAATAACGATCTTCTGGTTCTGACCCAACCGGATATTGTCCGCGAGATCGGCCGCGCCTATCTCAAGGCCGGCGCCGACATTCTCGAGACCAACAGTTTCAATTCCACCGCGATCAGCCAGGCCGATTACGGCATGGAATCCCTGGTCACGGAATTGAACGAAACGTCGGCGCGTCTGGCGCGTGAAGTTTGTGACGCATGTTCCACGCCCGATCGCCCGCGGATTGTGGCCGGCGTGTTGGGACCGACCAACCGCACGGCGTCACTGTCTCCCGATGTCAACGATCCAGGTTTCCGCAACATCGATTTCGACACTCTGTCGCGCAGCTATGCCGACGCCACCCGCGCGCTGATCCGCGGCGGCTCGGACCTGATCCTGATCGAAACTGTCTTCGACACGCTCAACGCCAAGGCGGCGATCTATGGTGTCGAGGAAGTTTTCGCCGAACTGGGCGAACGGCTTCCGGTGTGGATTTCCGGCACGATTACCGATCTCTCCGGCCGCACCCTGACCGGCCAGACGGTGGAAGCATTCTGGCATTCACTGCGCCACGCATCGCCTTTTGCTTTTGGACTGAATTGTGCGCTCGGCCCCAAAGAGCTGCGGCCCTACGTCGCCGATCTTGCCGAAATTGCCGATACGCTGACCAGCGCTCATCCCAATGCCGGCCTGCCGAATGAATTCGGTGGCTATGACGAGACGCCGGAATCCATGGCGGCCTATATCGAGGAATTCGCGCGCGAAGGTTTGGTCAACATCGTCGGTGGCTGCTGCGGCACGACGCCCGCGCATATCCATGCCTTTGCGGAAGTCACACGGGGGATCGCGCCGCGCAAAATTCCGGAAAAGCCGCGCCGGCTGCGCCTGTCAGGACTCGAACCCTTCGCGCTCAATCCGGAAATGAATTTCGTCAATATCGGCGAGCGCACCAACATCACGGGATCGGCGCGGTTTCGCAAATTGATCGTGGCCGGCGATTTCGATGGCGCGCTGGAAGTGGCGCGCAGTCAGGTCGAGAACGGCGCGCAGCTGATTGACATCAATATGGACGAAGGACTGATCGATTCCGAAGCGGTCATGTCGCGCTTCCTGCGGATGGCCGCCGCCGAACCGGATATCGCGCGGGTGCCGGTGATGATCGATTCTTCGAAATGGAGCGTCATCGAAGCGGGCCTGAAATGCGTGCAGGGCAAGCCGGTGGTGAATTCCATCAGTCTGAAGGAAGGCGAAGCGGCATTCATCGAGGCGGCGCAGAAAGTCCGCCGCTATGGCGCGGCTGTCGTCGTGATGGCCTTTGATGAACAGGGCCAGGCGGACACCATGGAGCGCAAATTCCAGATCTGCCGGCGCGCCTATGAAATCCTGGTCGACCGCGTCGGCTTTCCGCCCGAAGATATCATCTTCGATCCCAATATCTTCGCGGTCGCGACCGGAATCGAGGAACACAATAATTACGGCCGCGCCTTTATCGATGCCGCCCAGATCATCCGCCAGGCGCTGCCTTTCGCGCACATCTCCGGCGGCGTGTCGAATTTCTCGTTTTCATTTCGCGGCAATGAACACGTGCGCGAGGCGATGCATTCGATCTTCCTCTATCACGCGATCAAGGCCGGAATGGATATGGGCATCGTCAATGCCGGCAACCTGCCGGTATATGAGGACATTCCCGCCGAGCTGCGCGATGCGATCGAGGACGTGCTATTCAACCGGCGCAATGATGCGACGGAACGTTTGCTGGACCTGGCGCAGCGCTATCGTAATGCGGGAAGCCAGCAGAGCCCCGAGCAGGAGCTCGCGTGGCGCGCCCTGCCCGCGCCCGAGCGGCTGACGCATGCGCTGGTGCACGGCATCGCCGATTTTGTCACCGGCGATGTCGAGGAAGTGCGGCGCACCGCGAAGCGCCCGCTCGATGTCATCGAAGGGCCGCTGATGACCGGCATGAATATTGTCGGTGACCTGTTCGGCAGCGGAAAAATGTTCCTGCCGCAGGTGGTGAAGTCCGCGCGCGTGATGAAAAAGGCAGTCGCCTATCTGATTCCGTTCATGGAAGCCGAAAAAGAGGGCCAGCGACGTGAGTCGGCCGGCCGCATCGTGCTCGCCACGGTCAAAGGTGACGTGCACGATATCGGCAAGAACATTGTCGGTGTGGTGTTGCAATGCAATGGCTATGAGATTGAAGATCTCGGCGTCATGGTTCCGTCAGCGCGCATCCTTGAGACCGCGCGCGAGAAGAACGCCGATGCGATTGGGTTGTCCGGCCTGATCACCCCCTCGCTCGACGAGATGTGTCATGTCGCCGCCGAGATGGAGCGCGAAGGTTTCGACATTCCGCTGTTGATCGGTGGCGCAACCACCAGCCGCGTCCACACCGCGGTCAAGATTCATCCGAATTACCGGCGCGGGCAGACAGTCTACGTGAATGACGCGTCCCGCGCCGTCGGCGTCGTCGCGAGTCTGATTTCGAAGGAAACGCGAGCGTCCTATATCGGGGACGTGCGCAACGAATACGCGAAGATCATCGCGTCACATGATGCACAGCGTGGTCCGCAACGCCGGCTGACGCTGGGTCAGGCGCGCGCCAACCGCTTTGCGCCGGACTGGGCCAATTACGCGCCGCCGAAACCGCAGTTTCTGGGTGTACGCGACATTTCATGCAACCTCGCCGAACTGATCCCGTTCATCGACTGGTCGCCGTTCTTTCATGCCTGGGAAATGAAGGGCCGCTATCCGCAGTTGCTGGATGATCCAAATGCGGGCCCGGCCGCACGTGCTCTGTTTTCCGATGCACAGGCGATGCTCCAGCGGATCAGGGACGAGAACTGGCTATCCGCGCGTGCGGTATACGGATTTTGGCCCGCCGAAGGCGAAGGCGATGACATCGTGGTTTACGCGGACGAAACCCGCACGCATCGCATCGCCGTGCTGCACACGCTGCGCCAGCAGGTCGCGCGCGAACGCAACACGCCGAATCTGGCGCTGGCCGATTATATTGCGCCTTCGGGCACCAGAATCCCCGACCACATTGGCGCCTTCGCGCTGACCGGCGGTTTTGGCGAAGATGAAATCGCTGCCCGCTTCAGGGCGGAAAAAGACGATTACAGCGCCATCCTGTTGAGCGCACTCGCCGACCGGTTTGCCGAAGCGTTTGCGGAATATCTCCACCGCCGCGTCCGGCGGGAATTCTGGGGTTATGCGCCGGATGAAAATCTCTCCAACGAGGAGCTCATCGCCGAGAGTTACCGTGGCATCCGCCCTGCTCCCGGTTATCCGGCGCAACCGGACCATAGCGAAAAGCCGACCCTGTTCCGGCTGCTGGATGCGACGGCGCGCGCGGGCGTCAAGCTGACCGAGAATTTCGCGATGTGGCCCTCGTCGTCCGTCTGCGGACTGTATTTCAGCCATCCCGACGCGCGTTATTTTGGGGTCGGCAAGCTCGAACGCGACCAGGTGGAAGATTACGCCGCGCGCAAAAACTGGACCATCGCCGAAGCCGAACGCTGGCTGGGTCCAAACCTCAATTACGACCCGCGCAAGATCCAGGCGGCATAAGCTGTCCGCAGCCCGCATTTGATAAAACTGATATAAATTCCAATTCTAAATTGGTTTGCTGTGTACGGACTAATTTGACAGGCCGATCCGCAACCTTTCCCGTTTGGCGCCGTTGATTCCCTCGATGATCGGCACAAGGCATGGTTATGATCGGCAGTGAGATCGAAATCCATACGGAGTATCTCGACAGGGCCAAAAAGCTGCGCGATACCGCGGCGCAGGTGCAGGATCAGCGCGTCATGGAGGCTCTCATCAGCTCGGCAGAATCCTATGAGCGGATGGCAAAGTGGCTCGGCGATGGCAGGGGGGCTCCTGCCGGCGCCGTTTAATCGCGGTCGTCTTCCTCACTGCCCCATTCGCCGGGACGCGTGCTGTCGAAATCCGGCATCGCCGCCATGATGGAGAACAGCACTCCGACCGCGCAGATCGCCTGCAGCCATTTGAAAAGCTCGGACGAGTTCTGATCGGCATATTGCTCCGCAGGCAATCGCCAGCCGACCGGCATTGCTCCGGGTATACCGCACCGGATGGTTTCACCATTCGCGGTTTGGCAGGTCGGCGCAGCGGCCGCAGGCAGGCCAGCCAGCAGCGCGGCGAGTATCGTGATGATTGCGAATCTGTGGCTACGACGGTTCACAGCGCCTCCGCGAAGCGGATATCAGCGCAGTATAACACTCGAATGGCGCCTAAGCTCCGGGTTCAACACCATATGTTTCGAACAGCCCGCGGCGGCCATGTGGAGTGATCGAAAGTGCTCGGCTGCCGCGCGCCCGCCGGACCCAATCGTGCACCAGGGCATGATTGAGGAGAGCGGCGCCGACGACGCCGGCCAGATGCGGGCGCCTTTCACTCCAGTCGAGACATGGCCGGCAGAACACCCTGCGACTTGATCCGAAACTCAAATCCACGACGATGCTGTCGAGGAACGCTAAACCCGCCTCCGTCACAGTGCCGCCATCCTCGTCGAGAACGACATGCGACCGCGCAATCAGAGAGTTGGTGATGCGAACGGCGATGCGGCCCGCCATGTGGTCGTAGCAGGTTCGGGCGTTTCTCAGTGCCTCACCGCCGCGCCATTCGCGCTGACGCGCCGGCTTTCCGTCGGTCATCGCCGGACTCTGATCGCTTTTTGATCTGGCGCAATGCGCAGATTCGTCATCCGCCGTAAATTTTTTATGGAACCCGCGCCTCTGACTCGGGGTTTTTAGTCAAAATTTTCCGCTGCGTAGAATGCGCGACGAATTCGACCCAGCCCATTACCGTCGCATTACCACGTCCCGCCTATAATCGTCCGGCCCGAGGAGGAAATTCTATGAAAGTCAAATCGATATTGATGATCGCTGCTTCAGGGATATTGGCGTTTGGTTCAACTGCAATTTCAGCTCAGCCCTATCCGGGCGCGCCTGGACCCGATCCCTACGGCTATTACAGCCAGTATGATCGCGACGGCTACTTCGACCGTAGTGGCCAATACCACCGAATCTTCCAGGCGCCTCCTCCTCCTCCGCCTGTCTATGATGTTCCGGCCCCACCACCTGCTGCGCCGGCCGGCGTGTACTACGAACAGGGCCGGTATGAAGCGAACTGCCACCAGGGGAACGCTGTCGCCGGGACCATTTTCGGTGCGCTGGCAGGCGGATTGCTGGGTTCGGCTGCAAGCCGGGGCAATGGCGGCGCGGTTATCGGCGGCGCGGTGCTGGGTGGATTGCTTGGAAATACCATCTCGCGCGAGATCGCTTGTGAGGATCAGCCCTACGCATTCAACGTCTATGCAACCGGGTTGAACGGCGACATCGGACGCCGTTATGAATGGCGTCACGGGGAAGCTCGCGGTGAGTTCACGCCGATTCGCGAATTCCGCCGTCGCGGGGAAGTCTGCCGGGAATTCAGAGAGACATCCTGGCGCGGCCGGGAAGAGCATACGCATGACGGCATTGCCTGTCGTGGTGACGGCGGCCACTGGCGCTTCGATTGATATTTGGCGTCGGTAACCGACCATGCCGCGGCACGCAAAACGTGCCCGCGACACTCCGGTCGTATGAAAAAGCCGCTTGACTAGGTGCAGGGATAGGACTATATTTTCCGTCACGATTTGAAATAGCGCCCGCCGACCGCCCCTACCGTCCCAACAAGGTCGTTGCCCCCGTCCACAACCGCTCAACCAGTTCACCGGCTGGCGCCGGCTGTCCGAGAGCCGCCGATTGACCGGCCCATGCCTGCATGCGTTGGACCTCGCCACTCTTCTGCGCGTCCTGCCGCATCGCCATGGTGAGGCCGCGCTGGACCGGATACGGAGCCGGCGCCGGTGCATGTGGTGATGTGGCCGCTTTGACGTAGTCGGTTGCGATGCTTCGCCCGGCGCGTCCGCTGAATACCCGGCTGACCATTGTGTCCTCCGGTGCTGTCCTGGAAAGCGCGTCCGCCCAGGCAGGGTGGATTTTTGACTCCGGACAGCGGAGAAATGCGGTTCCGATCTGGACGGCGCTGGCCCCGAGCAAGAGTGCGGCGGCGACACCACGGGCATCCGCGATTCCGCCCGTAGCAACGACTGGTACAGAGACCGCGTCCACGACAGCAGGCAGTAATGAGAACAGTCCCACTTGCGTCCGCTCGGCAGATGCCGCATCGAAACAGGCGCGGTGGCCGCCCGCCTCGGATCCTTGAGCGACGATGACATCGGCGCCGGCAGCTTCCGCGGCGCGAGCTTCCTTGACTGTCGAAACCGTGGCGAACCAGGCGATGCCTCGTTTCTTGAGTTGAGCCACGAACTCCGCCGGAAACAATCCCATGATGGAGGAAATCACAGCAGGGCCGGCCTGCAGCATGGCTTCACATTGCGCCGCGAAATCCGGCGGGGTTGCAGCTCCAGCCGAGTCCGGCACTGGCGGACCCCACTGGCCGAGAAATTCGCGAACCCGCGTTTCGTGCAGGGCATCGCGAACCGGCGGAGGATCGGGAATCCAATTGTTCAGTTGAAAACAGCCATTGCTGCCGGACCGCACCGTGTTTGCCCAGGTGAGAATTTCGTCAGGCTGCATCATCAGAACACCGCAGGCGCCCGCGCCGCCTGCATTGGCGACAGCAATCGACAGCGACGGTGCCGGCACCCCCGCCATCGGCGCCAGCATGACTGGTACCCGCAGCCCGAAGCGGGTGCAGAATGCGCGGGCGCGATCTAGCGGTTCAGACATTCTCGAAGCCATGAATTTCAATGGCGCGCCCTAGGGGAGTCGAACCCCTCTTGCAAGATTGAAAATCTTGAGTCCTAACCGATAGACGAAGGGCGCGCGGATCCGTGAAGTCACGGACCGGAGCGAGAGAGTTAGCGGCGGGAAGCCCCGAATTCAAGCTTCGGCGGCGACCGCGTCCTCGATCTGGAACTGCACTTTGGGAACACCGCCATAATCGTCGCGTTTGAGCCGGCCCAGAAGGTGGACGCGCCGGCCGCGGGCACCCAGCAGCGCAGTTCCCAATTCGCTTGATGCCGCCCGGAAAGCAATTGCGCTGATCCCCTGCCCGTCACGGCCCACCGCCCGAAGCCGCACATGGCTTTCGCCGACAATGCCGGCATAAACCAGGAGCATGTCCGGCATCATGAACAGAGGTTCGGGATTTCCGGAGCCAAAGGGTCCAGCGCGCTCCACCTCATCGGCAAAACCAATGGTGGCGGCGGATGGGGAAAGCAGCGCGTCGATGATCCATTCACGCGGCGCAGATGCGCCGGCGGACGCGCCAATGCGATGGCTGAGGAAGGCAGCAAATTCCGGCATTCGTGAACGCCGGATGCTGAATCCCGCCGCCATGGCGTGTCCGCCGCCGGCATCGAGGATGCCCTCGGCATGGGCTGCACGGATCGCCGCGCCAAGATCGACATTCGCAACCGAGCGCGCCGATCCGCGCCCAATCGGGTCATCATCATCTTCGCTGAAGCCGGCCACCAAAGCCGGTTTGGCATGGCGGTCCTTGAGCCGGCCGGCAATGATTCCGACCACGCCCGGATGCCACCCGTCGCCGCCGATGAGCAGAAACGGATTTTCGCGCTGCTGCCCCGCAAGCTCGTTTGCGGTCCGCAGGATCCCAGCTTCAATCGATTGACGCTCACGGTTGTGCCGGTCGAGTTCCGCGGCCAGCATGTCCGCTTCCTGCGGATCATCGGATGCGAGCAGGCGGGCGCCGAGATCACAGCGCCCCACCCGGCCGCCGGCATTGATCCGTGGCCCAAAGACAAAGCCCAGATGGTAGACGGAGAATGGCGGGTTCGTATTGGCGAGACGGGCGAGCGCAGCAAGTCCTGGCCTGCGCAAGCCGTCGGCGCTCCGCAGTCCCTGCCGGACAAAGGCGCGGTTGAATCCGGTCAGAGGCACAACATCTGCAACGGTCGCGAGCGCGACCACATCAAGCTTTTCCAGCAGGTCGGGTTCGGCAGTTCCGGTTTGCGAGAACCAGCCTTCGACGCGCAGCAGGCGCTGTACGGCGATCAGGAACAGGAATGTCAATCCGGCAGCACAGACGTGCCGGTGGCCACTGCGGTCATCGGGCCCGTTCGGATTGACATGGGCGAATACCGGCGGATTGGTTTCAACCGCGTGGTGATCGAGCACGATGACATCGAGCCCGCACGCAACGGCCTCGGCCAATGGCGCGTGCGCCGCCGCGCCGCAATCCAGGGTCACCAGCAGCGATGCGCCCTGCCCGCGCAAATGTTTCACCGCTGCCGAAGACGGTCCGTAACCTTCGGTCAGCCGGTCGGGAACATGCAGCAATGCCGTCCTGCCGAGATCTTTAAGCCAGCCAAGGATCAAACTGGCGGAACATGCTCCGTCCACGTCATAATCGGCGAGAATGGCAATGGTCTCATTTTGCACCACGGCCCTGGCAAAGCGGACCGCAGCCGCGGTCATATTCGCGAATGAGTCCGGATCGGGCAGCAGATGCTTCAGTTTGGGATCGAGATATTGCGCGGCACCCTCCGGCCTGATGCCGCGCGTTGCGAGCAATTGCGCCAGTGGCGCGGAACAGCCCGCGAGTTGAAGTTCGCGCGCGAGGTCCTGATCCACTTCGCGCAGGCGCCAGGATCGGCCGGAATAGGAAGCTTCGATACCAAGGGCAGATGGCGAAGGCGCCGCAGCCGGGCCGCCGGCAGATGGAATCAGCCCGGCAAGCGCCTGCGCTTCAGCCATTCTCTAGGGGATGTCGCATCTTCACCCAGCGCACCGTCCTGGTCGCCGAGCGCATCACGATCGAATGGGTCGTCAGATAGTGTCCGTGGACCTGCACGCCTTCCAGCATCGAGCCATTGGTCACGCCGGTGGCTGAAAACACCACATCGCCGGATGCCAGATCCGTCAGGTCATAGCGCCGATTGAGATCGGTGATGCCGAAGCGTTCGGCGCGCGCCCGTTCACGATCGTTCCGGAACACGAGCCGGGTCTGGAATTGACCACCAACGCAGCGCAGCGCCGCTGCGGCCAGCACGCCCTCCGGCGCACCACCCTGGCCGATATAGATGTCGATCGCCGTGAGATCCGGCTCGGTTGTCGCAATGACACCGGCAACATCGCCGTCGGTGATCAGTTGCACGGATGCACCGGCCTTGCGGATCGAGGCGATGATTTTCTCGTGGCGCGGGCGGTCGAGCACGAGGGCGCTGATCCGCTCCGGCTTCACGCCTTTCGCCCGGGCGAGCGAAATGATGTTCGCCGCGGGTTCGGCATCGAGGTCGATCGTGCCCTCCGGATAGCCCGGGCCGATGGCGATCTTGTCCATGTAAACATCCGGCGCATTCAGCAGCGTGCCGGCTTCGGCCATGGCCATCACGGCGATCGAATTCGGCAGCCCCTTGGCGCAGAGGGTCGTGCCCTCCAGCGGGTCGAGCGCAATATCGACCTTGAGGCCGCCGGCCCCGACTTTTTCGCCGATAAACAGCATCGGCGCTTCGTCACGCTCGCCCTCGCCGATCACAACCGTGCCGTCAATCGGCAGATGATTGAAGGCCCAGCGCATGCCCTCCACCGCGGCCTGGTCGGCGGCGTGTTCATCGCCACGGCCGACAAGGACATGGGCACGCATGGCAGCCGCTTCGGTAACGCGGACGGCTTCCAGCGCCAAAATACGATCAAGGGGACGGGTCATGCGATTCGCTCCGTACTGACTGTATCAAAGTGGTGAACCCTCTGCCCCCGAATTGCTTGTTAACGCGAACGCACTGTCGCCGGTGCTTCCGTCAGGACGCATTGGGGCATGAATTTCGATTTTCGGCAAACAGTTAGATCGCGCGGTCAGGCGGCTTCCATGGGAATCATGCAGGGCTGTTCGACCACGCGGCCGGAAGCTGCAATCGCCTTCAACGCGCGCAGCACCGCGACGTGCTGGGCTTCGTGGGTGATCATCACGATGGCGACCGGTTCCCCAGGCGCGCGGCCGCGCTGAATCATGCTTTCAATCGAAACCAGCTCGTTCGCCAGATGACGTGAAATCTCCGCCATCACACCGGGGACATCCAGCACCTGAAAGCGCAGGTAATAGGCGCTCATGCGTGCTTCTGCCGGTTCGCGGCGGGGCGGCGTGAGTTCGGCGGCAGGCCGTCCAAAGGCCGGGCCGAGCGCGCCGCGCGCCACATCGACGAGATCGGCCACCACCGCCGAGGCGGTCGGACCGCGACCGGCGCCGCGGCCCTGGAAAAAGAACGGGCCGGCTTCACCGGCATCGGCTGCCACGGCATTGAAACTGGATTCAACGTCCGCGAGCGGAGTGCTGGCCGGAACCATCGCCGGGTTGACCAGCTGCTCGATTCCGTTGGCGGTGCGCCGCGCGACGCCGAGCAATTTGATGCGATAGCCGAACTCGCCGGCGAAGGCGATATCGTCGGGCGTGATCCGGTCGATTCCGGTCAGCCGCACACCATCGAGATCGGGCACAGTCCCAAACGCAAGACTGGTCAGCAGCGTCAGTTTATGTGCCGTGTCGCCGCCGCCGATATCCAAGGTGGGATCGGCCTCGGCGTAACCGAGGCGCTGCGCCTCCGCGAGGACTTCGGCAAAAGGCCGCCGCGTGGCTTCCATCTGGGTCAGGATGAAATTGCACGTCCCATTGAGAATTCCGCGAACGGCAGAAAGATTATATGCGATCAGCCCCTCACGCAGCGATTTGACGATAGGGATTCCGCCGCAAATCGCCGCCTCGAATTTCAAACCGGCGCCATGTCTTTCGGCCAAAGCCGCCAATGCCGCACCATGACGTGCCAGCAGGGCTTTGTTGGCGGTCACCACATGCTTTCTGCCGCGCAGCGCGCGTTCCACCAAAGCACGCGCGATGCCCTCTTCGCCGCCGATCAGTTCGACCACGACGTCGACATCGTCACGTTCGGCAATCGCCAGCGCATCAGACTCGAATGGGACATGCGCGAGATCGAGACCGCGATCCTTGCGCGCGTCACGTGCCGAAACCGCGGTGACCCGGATGTCGCGTCCCGCCCGCCATGACAGGGCACGCGCCTGATCGTGCAACACCTTGGCCACGCCGGCGCCGACGGTTCCCAGTCCGGCGATGCCGACCCGCATGGCATCGCTCATTTGGCGGCTTCCATCACGCGTGAGTTGCGCCCGAAATCAAGGAAGCGCCGCACATTGCGCGCAGCCTGGCGGATGCGCTGCTCATTTTCGACCAAAGCGATGCGCACATAACCCTCGCCATATTCGCCAAAACCGACACCCGGTGAAACCGCGACTTTGGCCTCGAGCAGCAGGCGCTTGGCAAATTCCATCGAGCCAAGTTCGCGAAAAGCCTCGGGAATGGGCGCCCAGGCGAACATGGATGCCGGCGGGCTTGGAATATGCCATCCGGCACGCGCCATGCTGTCGACCAGAACATCGCGCCGGTGCTTGTAGGTTGCGCGAATCTCGCGCGCGCAGTCCTGGGGGCCGTTCAATGCCGCCGCGGCCGCGACTTGAATCGGCGTGTAGGCGCCGTAATCGAGATAGGACTTTATCCGCGCAAGCGCGGCAATGAGGGTTCGATTGCCGGCGGCAAAACCCATGCGCCAACCGGGCATGGCATAAGTTTTGGACAGCGATTGGAATTCGATTGCGAGATCACGCGCGCCTTCGACCTGCAGGATCGACGGCGGCGGATTTGATTCGTCGAAATAGGTATCGGAATACGCGAGATCGGACAGCACCCACATCTCATGGCGCTGCGCGAGCGCCACCACTTCGCGATAGAAATCCAGGCCGACAACTTGCGCCGTCGGATTGGACGGGTAATTCACCACCATCGCCAGCGGTGACGGTTGCGAATGCTTGATTGCGGTGGCTGCCCGGCTGAGAAATTCGTCCGGGCTGGTCGCAGGCACGTGGCGTATCGCAGCGCCTGCGAGAATGAATCCGAAGGCATGAATCGGATAGGCCGGATTGGGCACCAGCACGACATCGCCGGGGGCGGTGATTGCCTGGGCGATATTGGCAAAGCCCTCCTTGGACCCGAGAGTCGCAATGACCTCGGTTTCGGGATCCAGCTCGACGCCGAAACGGCGGAAATAATAGGCGCTCATCGCCTTGCGCAGGCCCTTGATGCCGCGCGATGCGGAGTAGCGGTTGGCGCGCGGCCCCCTCGCCGTCTCAACCAGCTTCTCAACGATATGGGGTGGCGTCGGCATATCGGGATTGCCCATGCCGAAATCGATGATGTCTTCACCCCGCGCGCGCGCTTCGGCTTTGAGCTTGTTGACCTGCTCGAAGATATAGGGCGGAAGCCGGCTGATCCGGTGGAATTCGGTCTTCATTGCTGAAACATGAATTGGGGTGGCGCCGGATTTGGTTGGGTGAAAGCCTCGCCCCGAACCGTGTCCGCGGCAGCCTGTGCCGTTCCGCGGTCCTGGGAGAGCTGCTGAATTGCGGCCTGACTCGTGTCGTAAGGAGTCGGCGCCGGAGGATCAGGAATCGTGCTCAAGTCCCGATAGCTTACCGGTCCCTGGGAATCGAGATTCGGCAGTGGCATGCCGCCCACTTCGGGCAGTTTGGTGCAGCCGGCCGAAAGCACCACGAGAGGCAGTAAAATCCAGTAACGCTTCACGAACATCGACTTACCTTTCGCCTCCCGAACCGGATCCGGCGCGCGAGCCGGAACAGATATACCGGCGAGCGCAGATGCTTCCAAGGAGCCACGGAATGGCTTCGCCCTTCCGCAGGCTTCGTTCAGGTCCCATATTGAACTCGTCACCGAGTCTCTACCGATATGGCTAAACATCGAGATAACAAATCAGCTGATGCCGCAAGCTCTGCGCCGAAACCAGCGCCTGAGAGCTCATATCGCATTACAGATGCACAGGCATTCGGCAGAAACATGGCCAAGGTCGCGGCAAAGAGCCAGCAACTGGTTGGACAGTTTCTCGCCCGTCAAAGTCATCGGATTGGCCATGAGCCGTTCGATCCGCTCAATATCAGCGGTGCGTGGTTCGCGCTGTTCAAGCAAATGGCGGCCAATCCCGCCGCGGTCCTGAATGCGCAGTTCGAGCTGTGGCGCGATTACGCGAGTCTTTTGCAGCGAACCGCCGAACGGGCGGCCGGCCGCAAAGTCGAACCGGTGGTCACGCCGCAACCCGGCGACCGCCGATTCCGCGATCACGATTGGCAGGACAACCAGGTCTATGATTTCATCAAACAGTCCTACCTGCTCACCGCGAACTGGCTGCAGCGCACCGTGGCCGGAGTGCCCGGAATGGATGAGCGGACGCAGAACCGCGCGGTGTTTTATGCGCGGCAGTTTGCCGACGCGATTGCGCCGTCCAATTTCGTGCTGACAAATCCTGAGGTGCTGCGCGAGACGCTCAGCAGCAACGGCGAAAATCTTGTCCGCGGACTCGACAATCTTCTGACCGATCTCGAGCGCGGTCAGGGAGAACTCTCAATCCGCCAGACCTCGGGAAATTTCGTCATCGGCAAAGACATTGCGGTGACACCGGGCAAGGTCGTGTTCCGCAATGAGCTGCTCGAACTGCTGCAATACACGCCATCAACAGAGACAGTGCACCGCGTGCCGCTTCTGGTCTTTCCGCCGTGGATCAACAAATTCTACATCCTTGATCTCAAGCCGGAGAATTCCTTCGTCAAATGGGCGGTGAGCCGCGGCTACACCGTCTTTGTGGTGTCATGGGTCAATCCCGGACCGGCGCTCGCCGACAAGGGATTCGAAGATTACATGCGCGACGGCATCTTTGCGGCGCTGGACGCAGTCGAACAGGCGACCGGTGAGCACAAAGTCAATGTCATTGGCTATTGCATTGCCGGCACACTGCTTGGCGCCACTCTCGCCTACAGTGCTGCGACAGGCGAGAACAAAGACCGCTTCAATTCCGCCACTTTCTTCGCAGCGCAGGTCGACTTCGAACAATCCGGCGACTTGCAGGTCTTCGTCGATGACGAGCAGCTCGCGTCGCTGGAGCAGCAGATGCGCGCCAGTGGCGGCGTGCTCGAAGGCTCGAAAATGGCGATGACCTTCAACATGCTGCGCGCGAACGACCTGATCTGGTCCTTTGTGGTGAACAATTATCTGTTGGGACGCGAGCCGTTACCGTTCGACCTGCTGTACTGGAATTCCGACACCACACGCATGCCTTTGAAACTGCACCTGACATACTTGCGCGAATGCTACCGCAACAATGCACTCGCCGAAGCGCGCATGAAATTGGCAGGCCAAATGCTGGACCTGAAAAAGATCAAAACCCCGGCCTTCTTTCACGCAGCGCGCGAGGACCATATTGCGCCGGCTGTTTCGGTGTACCGAGGCGCGAAGCTGTTTGGTGGCGAAGTCCGATATATGCTGGCCGGATCAGGGCACATTGCCGGTGTCGTGAATGCTCCAGCGGCGATGAAGTACCAGCATTGGACCAATGACGCGCTGCCCGCGACGTTGGATTTGTGGCGCGCAGGGGCTACCGAACACGCCGGTTCATGGTGGCCCTATTGGGACGCATGGCTGGCACCGCGGTCCGGCGGACAGGTCCCGGCGCGCACACCCGGTGACGGCGCGCTCGCGGTCCTCGCCGATGCGCCAGGAACGTATGTGCATATCAAGGCTGGCGGTCTGAATACCGAACCCAAACCAAAACGCCGCAAGGCAGCCTGAAGAGTTTTCCGCCGAAGTGGTTGCCGGTTCGGCACAGAAAACGCGCCGCTAAAACGTTCAGCCGCGGAAGACCTGGACCAGGGCTTCGGCGGCGCGGGCGCAGTCATCGCGGCTGACATTCAGATGAGTGACCGCGCGCAGCTTCTTTCGTCCGAACACCGATAGAAGCACGCCGGATTTCCGGGCGCGCAGCGCGATGTCATCGGCATCCGGCGCAGACTCCGCAAGATTGACGATGATGATGTTGGATTGAACCGTTTTCATATCCAGCTTTACGCCAGGAACATCGCAGATCTTTTCGGCGATCAGTCGGGCATTGGCGTGATCCTCGCCGAGCCTGGCGATATTGTTATCGAGCGCATAGATGCCTGCGGCGGCGATGATGCCCGCCTGACGCAAAGCGCCGCCAAACATGCGGCGGATACGCACCGCCCGCTGCATATCCGTTTTGGTGCCGGCGATCATGCTGCCGATCGGACAACCCAGTCCTTTTGACAGCGCGACGGACACAACATCGAACGGCGCCGCAAGTTCGGACACGGAGAATCCGCTCGCTGCTGCGGAATTGAACAGCCGCGCGCCGTCGAGATAGCTGCTTATGCCCATGGCATGGGCCGCCGCGCAAACATCTTTTGCGTCGACTTGTGGGAAAACCAATCCGCCGCAGCGGTTATGGGTGTTTTCGACCGCCACCATTGTGGTCGGCGGAAACAGCATGTGGCCGGAGGGTTTTATAGCGGCGCGAAAATCGTCCGCGGTGAACAATCCGTCTTTTCCGACGGTCGTAAACTGCACCCCGGAATTTGCCGCTCCTGCGCCGGCTTCATGCCAGACCATATGCGTCTCGTCGGCGAGGATGACCTCATCGCCGGGGCGGGTCAGCAGTTTGAGCGCAATCTGATTGGCCATCGTGCCGCTCGGCAAAAACAGGGCGGCCTCTTTGCCAAGCAAGGCGGCCATCCGTTCCTGCAGGAGATTGACGGTCGGGTCCTCGCCATACTGATCGTCGCCCACCTCTGCCGCGGCCATGGCGCGGCGCATGGCATCAGAAGGGCGCGTTACGGTATCAGACCGCAGATCGATAAAATCACTCATGGCTTCTTACGTGGTTTGAGGAACGACGGAATAAACATCGGCAGGTGTGAGGACAACGCCGATCAACAGCCGCGCCGCGATGCCGAGGATGAGGATCGCCAATGCGGCACGCATTTCTTCGCCGCGCAAGCGCGAGCCAATACGAATTCCCATCTGTGCGCCGAGTACGCCTCCGATGATCAAGAGGCCGGCGAGCACAATGTCGACGGTGTGGTCGGAAACTGCGTGCAACAGCGTCGTCATCGCGGCGACGAAGAAGACCTGAAATTGCGATGTGCCGACCGCAATGTCCGTGCGCATGCGCAACAGATAAATCTTGGCGGGGATCAGCATGAACGCGCCGCCGGTGCCAAGGATCGCCGTCAGCACCCCTACGGACAATCCGAGCACGACGACCGGAATGGCGGAAATATACAGCCGCGAGCGCCGGAAGCGCATTTTCAGCGGCAGATTGTGAATCCAGTTGTGCTGGCCCGGCTGATGACTTGGGATGGGCACGCCCCTGCGGGCGGCAAGAATGACCTGGATGCTTTCCTTGAGCATCAGTCCGCCGATCGAGGTCAGAAGCAGCACATAGCCAAACTCAACCACGAAATCGAGCAGACCGAGTCGCTGCAGCACATTGAACACAAGGACTCCGAGACTCGATCCGGCGAGCCCGCCCACCAGCAGGACCAGGCCCATCTTGTAATCGACGCTGTTCTTCGAACCTTGCGACAGTGCGCCGACGAAAGACGCCGCCGAAATCGGGCTCGCCTGCGTCGCAACCGCAATCGCCGGGGGAATGCCGTAGAAGATCAGCAGCGGAGTCATGACAAAGCCGCCGCCGACGCCAAGCATCCCGGCGAGGAAACCCACCGCGACGCCCATGGAAAGGATCATGGCCCAATTGACCGAGGTCTGCGCGACCGGGAGGTAGATCTCCATCTCAGGCCGTGTGTGTAATCTTACCGGCGATCAAAGAATCAATCCCTGAGTCTCCGGCCAGCCTAGCATGGCATTCAGATTCTGGACGCAGGCGCCGCCCGCACCCTTGCCGAGATTATCGAGTACGGCAACCAGTCTCGCCTGCCGCCGCGCGTCACTGCCAAAGACATAGAGCCGCAGCCGGTCGGTATCCTTCACTTCCTCAGCATCGAGAGTTTTTCGCTTCGCAGCCTCATCGGGTCCGATCACTTCAATCAGTGGTTCGGTGCGATAGCTGTCGGCCAGAGCCGAATAAATTGCCTTTATGGTGGGATTTGCCGGAAGCGACCATAATTGCAGCGGCACTTCCACCAGCATGCCGCGGTAAAACCGGCCGACCGACGGAGCAAATAACGGCCTGTGGCTGAGGCCGGAATGAACCTGCATTTCCGGCACATGCTTATGCTCCATCTGCATGGCGTAGATCCGGAATGTCTCGCGCGTAAAATTCGGAGCCGTCTCATTCTCGAATTCCGCGATCATCTCGCGCCCGCCGCCGGAATATCCCGAGACCGCATTGCACATGGCCGGATAATCGGCGGGGAGCAGCTTTTCGCGCAGCAGAGGGCGCATGATGGCAAGGAATCCGGTTGGATAGCATCCCGGATTGCTGACGCGCTTCGCGGCCCGCATTTCCGCCCGCCGGTTTTTTTCCAGTTCCGGAAATCCGTAGACCCAGCCATCGGCCACGCGGTGGGCCGAGCTCGCATCGATCACGCGCACGGCAGGATTTTCGATCAATGACACAGCTTCGCGCGCCGCTGCATCGGGCAGACAGAGAATGACGATGTCAGCCTCGTTGAGCGCCGCCTTCCTCGCCGCGACATCCTTGCGAACCCGGTCGTCGAGGGCAATTAGATCAATATCGCCACAACTCTTCAGACGATCACGGATTTCGAGGCCCGTTGTGCCTGCGGCGCCATCGATAAAAAGCCTGACCGTCATCAGTCTTAAGTCCAAGGTTGACATGAATTCGCGCACGCTCTTACCTCGCATGAGCGGGAGCAACAAGAGCACGCCCGGTTTGACATCTGCCGGAGTAGATAATGAATTTGAGCATATCGCCCGGAACGTTTAAGCGTGTGCTGCTGGAACATTATTTCGACTTCCACGGACGCGCCGGCCGGGCCGAATTCTGGAATTACATCCTTACATTCCTGGCGGTCACCGTACTTGCCGAACTGCTGGTGTATCTGACCCCGATTGCCGCCTTGCGGATGACACTCACCGTTTGGTCCATCGGCTGTTTTCTTCCAACGGTCGGCGTCGCCATTCGCCGGCTGCATGATTTGAACCGCAGCGGCTGGTGGCTGGTGGCGCCATTGATTCCGGCGTTCCTGCTGCTGCTGCTGTTCTTCTGGTTCTGGCCGGTCACGCTTCTGCTCGCGACTGCGATGCTGGCCACTATCGCCTATCTTCTTTATCTCTACGCTCAACCCGGCATGAGCGAAGACAATCGCTTCGGTCCCGCCCCCAAATTTGCGCCCGCTTAAAGAATAAACGGGATCAGCATCCGGGTACGGCGCATATAGCCGGGATAGCTGTCGGGAAATGTTTGCAGCATGAGCTGCTCTTCTTTTTTGGCCGCGTAAACGAACTGGGCCGCATTCACCACAAAGAACACCACCCACCACAGGCTGATCGCGAGCGCCGAGCCGATCATTGCCAGCAGGACACCGGAATAGATCGGATGGCGTACCTGGGCATAGGGACCGGAGGTCACGAGCTGCGGATTTGCTTTCAGCGTCATGGGCATACCCCAATTTACGCCGATCACGATGCGGGCCCAGATGGCGTAGCCGATGCCCGCAATGCAGAGAATGAGACCGATCAGTCCGGCAGACGGACTCGACAGGATTGCCGCGCCGGAACGCAGTAGTACTCCGCGCGAACGGCTCGCCAGCAACGCCACCAGGACCACCGCAATGGCCAGGCGCAAGGGCATCTGATTCCAGAATACGCGGCGCGAGGCTGTCTTTTTTGCGCTCAGCGAACCGATCAGCCAGACGATGCAGAACAGCACCCACAGGCCGCCACCAATGCGCTGGTAAAGCAGGATCATCGCTGTCCCTCAAACAGGATGCAGCGTAACCCCGTTCCCGGTACACTGTCGTCGGAGATATGACATGGCAGTTTCACGAAGACAGGCGCTGAAACACGCGACGCTCGCCGCGGCTTTTGCACCAGAGATGATTGCCCCTGCTGTGGCGGCGCAGCCGAAGCGGAAAATCCGTCTGGTCATTCTCGATATCGGCGGGACCATCATCGAAGATCATGGTGAAGTGCCGAATGCGATGCATGATGCGCTTGGCCGCCATGGAGTGGACGTGACTTTTGCCGAGATTGGCGACTGGCGCGGAGCCTCCAAGCGCGAAATGGTCCGGCACTTCGTGGAACTGCGCAAAGGCACAGCCGATCCGTCACTGGTCGCGGCGATCTATGATCAGTTCGTGGACCAGGTGAACAAAGCCTATGAGACGGTGCGGCCGATTGATGGCGCCGAACAGGCCATGGCGGAGATGCGGCGCGACGGATACATCCTTGCCACCACGACCGGGTTCGACCGGCCGGTTACGGAATCGATTCTGGGCCGGCTTGGCTGGAAACATTTCTTCGTTGCCTCAATCACCAGCGACGACGTCGTCGATGGCAGGCCCGCGCCATACATGTTGTTCCATGCCATGGAAGCGGCGCGCGTGGACAATGTCGGCGACGCCATCGCCATTGGCGACACGCCACTGGATATCCAGGCGGCGAACAATGGCGGGCTCGCCGCTGCAATCGGCGTGTATTCAGGCGCCGCCACCGAAGCGCGGCTCAGGAAAGAGAAGTACAGCCACATCTTGCCCAGTGTGGCGTCGCTCCCGGCACTGCTCCGCAGCAGTCTGTAAAGCTTCTTTTTCGGCCTCCACGCCCGCCGATATGGCGAAATCGTGATACAATCAGCGCGATCGCGGCTGAGCGCCATGCCCGGCTCGCGAGCACTGGGAGGGAATCACATGAGGCATTTTGTGACCGGATGCTGTGCAGCATCCGCTCTGCTTGCCCTCGCGGCCGTTCCATCGGCGGCGCAGCAACAGGACCCGAAGGCCATTTTGCGGGCCGCGGATGCTCAGATCGGCGCCACCAAGGTCAATTCGATTCAGTATAACGCGACCGGGCGCTGGAGCTTCATCGGACAGAATTTTACCGTCAACGACGACTGGCCGCGCGTGGATGTGAAAAGCTACGCGATGACAATCGATTATCCGAGCAAGTCCGAAAGGCTCGATTTCACGCGCGTGCAGGGCAACAATCCCGGACGCGGCGGCGGCGCAGGATTCCCGATTGTCGGCGAACAGCGGGCCCAGGAATTCGTCAACGGCGATACAGCCTGGAACATGAATGCCCAGGGCCAGCCGCAGAGAGTCGTGGGCGACGACGCGGAGGCACGCCAGTTCCTGATGTGGGTCAGCCCGCATGGTTTCATCAAAGCGGCGCTGGCTTCGCCCAATGTGGCGGAGTCCGAACGTCATTTCGTCGACAGTAAACGGACCTTGCATGTGGTTGGATTCACCATGGGCAAATATCGCGCCACCGGTGAATTCAATGACCAGAATATGCTCGAACGGGTCGTGACCTGGATTCCCAATCCGATGATGGGCGATATGCAGGTCGAAATCCGCTACAGCGACTATCGCGACATCGGCAACGGCATCAAAATGCCATTCCATATTCACGAGCATCAGGGCGACCACCCATTGGTGCGCGGAATGAACTGGATGGACATTCAGCTCTCGGACGCGAAAGCGAATGTGGCGAATGCCGCGACGGCTGTTCCGGCCACTCTGGCGCCGCCGCAAAGCCAGGCGGTTGCGTCACGTCAGCTTGCGCCTGGCGTCTGGTACATCGGTGGCGGCAGCCACAACAGCGTGGCGGTCGAGATGACCGACTACATCACGCTGATCGAGGCGCCGCTGGATGACGCACGCACGATGGCGGTGATTGCCGAAGCCAAACGGCTCATTCCCAACAAACCCATCCGTTATGTCGTGAACACCCATCATCATTGGGATCATTCCGGCGGACTTCGGGCCGCCTATGCCGAAGGCGCGACCATCGTCACCAATGAGCAGAACCGTAATTTTTTCGAACGCGTGATCCTCGCGCCGCAACCGCGTTCATTGCATCCCGATCGTCTGTCCATGTTCCCCTTCGCGACGACGGGCCCCGGACCGGGGAAACTCGAAACCTATCGCGATCAATATACGATCACTGACGGCAAGCAGACGGTGATCAGCTATCACCTCACCAATTTCAACCACGCCCAGGACATGGCGGTTGTGTATCTGCTGCCGTCGAAGATCCTGATCAACGCCGACATGTATTCGCCACCACCGCAGGGCGGAAATCTGCCCAACGTGAATGCGAATGCCGTGGCGCTGTTCAACAACATCAAGCGTCTCAATCTCGACGTGTCGATGCATGTGCCAATCCATGGCAATCCCGGACAGAATGCCGATTTCGCCCGCATCGTCGGACCGGTGGCGGCGCGTGCCCGTCCGGCAGGCGCCCAGGAAGGCGGCTAACCAACACTGACGTAGTGCTGGGCGGGTGATCCTTTCGTATCACCCGCCTTTTTATTTGCCCCCGCCATCCGGCCGATAGGCAGCGGGTCTCGAAATCTCCATTTTCGTAACCATCTGAACATGGAGATTTCGATGGCAGCGGCTTCGCTTCTTACCCAATTCTCGGATGAGCTGACAGCATTGGTGGATGCTGCGAGCGGCTTTGCCACCCACATCCAATCTGAAAAAGGCCGGCCAGTCAGCGGCATTTTGTGGACACAAGATGCCGTCGTTACATCCGAACAGATCCTCGCCGATGCGCCGGAATATGCGGTCCGGATTGCCGGACAGACATTGCGCGCCACGCTCGCCGGACGCGATCCGGGCACCAATGTCGCTGTACTGCGGCTGCAGACTGCGGTCACGACTTCCCTGCCCCAACCTGCCGAAGCCAAACCCGGAGCTTTGGCGATTGTCATCGGCGTTGGCGGAGAGACATTGTCCGCCCAGCTGGACGTGATCCGCTCGGTTGGCGGCGCATGGGAGAGCATGGCGGGCTCGACCATTGACCGGCGTATCCTGTTGGCGGGACGGATTGGGGGTGATGAAGGCGGCCCGGTGCTATCCGCGGGTGGCGGATTGTTCGGCATGTCAACGCGTGGCGTGCGCCGTACCAGCCTCGTGATTCCGGCGAGTACGATTTCCCGTGCCGTCGCGACATTGCTTGAAAAAGGCAGTGTCGAACGCGGCTGGCTTGGGGTTGCGCTTCGGCCGGTGGCTTTGCCAGAGAGCCTGCGTCCCGCCCGTGAACAAGACTCGGGCATGATGGTGATGGAAGTCAGCGACGGCAGCCCTGCTGCCAAAGCAGGTATTGTCGCCGGCGACATCATCCTTTCAGCAGGGAACTTACCCGCCGTCCGCTACGGCGCCGTCGCACGCCAGCTCGGTGCGAATGCCATAGGCAAGAACATTCCGCTGGCAATCGCGCGTGCGGGCGCTGTGGTCAATTTCGACGTCACAGTAGAAGCAAGGCCGGCATGACGCTTTTGGCACAGCAACATCCGCATTCAAGGCCTGCGGCATTGCGTGTCTGGATTGCAGCGGCAAATGCCGGCCGCCGCCAGCAATTGATTCAGCTCGTAAGCCGGCTCGGCCACGTGCTTTCAGGTTCATTGGCCGATGCCACGGTCGTATTGGCGGATGGTATTTTTCCCAGATCATCACTCCCCGTCCTTGCACTCGGGTTCACAGGCGAAGACGTCGAGGGTAATCTTCCAGCTGGAGCGAGCGGAGAACAAATCGACGCCGCTTTGCGCGCGGTTGCAGCCGGATTGCGCGTGTCGACACGCAATCCGGTGCAATCCGGTTTTGCAGCACTCGATGACTCCGGCGAAACAGTTCTACTGACCCCTCGCGAGACGGAAGTTCTGGCAGCGGCAGCGAAAGGCATGAGCAACAAGGAGATCGCCCGCGAGCTTGGAATTTCGCTCCACACGGTCAAATTCCACCTGGAATCATTGACCCGGAAACTTCAAGTGCAGGGGCGCACCGAGGCCGTCGCCAAAGCCATCACTTTGGGCCTGTTGCAGCCGCTACGAATTTAAGTCTCAGAAATCCGCTTTTGCCGCGGACGGAACGTGATAGTCGAAGATGTTGAACTGGTTGTTCTCGGCGCAGATCTTCTCTTCGAAATCCTGATCCACCCGGTGATAGTGACGCCGCGCCGTCCACGGCTTGTAGAAGCTGCCCGGATCATCGACGGTGAACACCGCCTCCATGGTCTTGCCGCCGTCGATCAGATGCCAGCGCTCGACCACATGGAGCTTTTCCGTGTGGGGCGTCCGGTAGATGTCGACCACGGTTTTGTCGTTCATGCCGATGGTGTCGATGACAAGGGAATCCCCTTCATAGTGACCCACCGATTCGCCGTACCAGGACGGCTTCGGATTCTTGGAATGTGGAACATTCAGATAGACGTGGCGGACCTGATTGTCCTCGTGCCAGAACATCCAGACTTCCTTCGGCGTCTGCAGGAATACGATCGGATCCGGTCCGCCATATCCCATAAAGAACGGCACGCCTGCGGGCACGCAGCTCGACTGCGCCGTGAACGCGCTCTTTTTACCGGCGAGGATTTCGTCGATGTCCTGCTTCATGTGCTGTTTGACCCAGGGCATCAGATTGGGATTGGTCAGATCGGCGATGCGGAATGTCGGCTGGCCACGGCCATTGGGGACAAAGGGATGCGCCGGGTCGGTGTCGACCGCCTGTATGGCTGCGCCGGGCACTTTTTCGTAGGACGGACCGCCGCCGCCATTGCCGACCCATCCGGCGAAATTCGATGAGAAGTCCGGCACGCCCGCGCTTTGCTCTGCCGCTGACGCCAGAGGCGTTGCCAGGAAAATCCCGGAAACCAACACCGCCTTGCTGATTGCGTGCATCGAATCTCACCCCGCCTTCTGGCTGTCCCAGAATAACTTTATCAGAAATCGGCCCTATTGGCGGTGGGAATGGTGCCAAAAGTCGAGCCGGCGGAAAAGTCCCGGTTGTTCTCGGCGCAAACGATCTCGTCCATTTCGGTCGTGGCTTTATCCTGGGTGTACTCGGCCGTGCCGGTCCATGAGGTGGTGAAGGTACCCGGATCCTCCACCGTCACCTGCACTTCCATGCCACGGCCGAAAGGCGTGGCGAAAACGCGATAGCGCTCGGTGACATGCAGCTGCCCGGTATGCGGTGTACCGAACGGATCGATCACGGACATCCGGTGCATCTTCAGTCCTACAGTATCGACGACCAGCGTATCGCCTTCATAGTGGCCGATCGATTCTCCGTACCAGGATGGTTTCAGGCGGCGTGAATGCCGCTGGCCGAGACGGATTCGCCTCACCTGGTGATCCCGCTCGTACAGGATTTCGACGCGATCCCCGGTTTGCAGGAACTGCACGGGACCGATCAGGTTCACCGCCTGCGGGACACCCGAGGGCCAGCATGTATCGTCAGCGGTGAAGACATGTTGCAGTTGAAGTTCGGATTGGGCGTTCCGCCTGACGACATCACGTGCCGAGGGCTTGAGCACCGGATTGTCAAAATCTCCTGCCCAGATGTCGTCCGCGTTCGGCCCCTGTGCTTCAAGCCGCTGCACCGGCTTGACCGGTGCGCCGTCGACCGGATCGAACCAGAGATCGCCGGTGCGCAGCCACAAACCGGACATATCCGGTATTCCAGCAGCACAGGCAGGTGTTCCGGCCGCCAGGAGGCAGACGATAAACGCGCAAACCGGAACGGTCCTCACACGGGCAACCCCGGCAAATCACCAAATGTGAGATTAGCACAGGCACTATTGTTGGAACCGCGTTTTGTTCCCATATTTGCTTATCCTCACCCAACCCGTGTGACAGTGATGGCCCGAGATTTTGCCCGTGACTGGATGTGGTCCCAGGCCTGCGAAATGCTGACGCGGGCCGAACAAATCAACCGCGAATTCTTCCGCCCCAGTGCTTCGCCGGCCTGGGAACCCCCTGTCGATATGCTGGAAACCGCTGTCGAAATCCTGGTCTTTGTCGCCCTCCCGGGCGTTCCTGCCGAAGAGGTCCTGGCCGCCATTGAGGACGGACAGTTGATCATCTCAGGAACAAGGACACTCCCGCGCGAATTACAGACGGCGACCATTCACCGTCTGGAACTGCCGCAGGGCCGTTTCACGCGGCGGATCAACCTTCCGCCCGGGCGTTATACCAATGTGCGGCGGGCGATGGTCGAAGGTTGTCTCTTGATCCGGCTGGAGAAAACGGAACGTGGCTGACGCGCAAATGCGGACTGCCGACGACCAGGGTCAAAACCCGCAGGGCACGTCGACGATCATACCGCCGCTGCCGCCGGATGCGCTGATCATCATCCCGGTGCGCAACACCGTGCTTTTTCCCGGCATGATGTTTCCGATCACGATCGGCCGGGCGAAATCGGTCGCCGCCGCGCAACAGGCGGTGCGCGAGCAAAGGCCGATCGGCGTTGTGATGCAGCGCAACACCGATGCCGACGATCCGCTGCCCGCCGATATGCACCGCATGGGTACGGTTGCGAATATTGCCCGCTATGTCACCGCGGCCGACGGCAAGCATCATGTGGTCTGCCAGGGCGAAGAGCGCTTTTCCGTCACCGAATTCCTCGAGGGCTGGCCGTTCATGGTGGCGCGAATTGTGCGCATCCCCGAAGCCGCGCCGGCGTCGTCCGAAGTCGAGGCGCGCTTTGTCAATTTGCGCGCCCAGGCGATCGAGGCGATTCAGCTGCTGCCACAGGCCCCCCAGGACCTCTCCACGGCGATCCAGTCCATCGAATCCCCGGCGCTGCTGACCGATATCACCACTGCCTATATGGACGCCTCGCCCGAGGAGAAGCAGGAAATCCTGGAAACGATCGACCTGCCTGCGCGCATGCAGAAAGTCAGCCGGCTTCTTGCCCATCGCATCGAGGTGCTGAAGTTGTCGCAGGATATTGCGCAGCAAACCAAGACGGCACTCGACCAAAGGCAGCGCGAACTGCTCTTGCGTGAACAGATGGCAACGATCCAGAAGCAGCTTGGCGAAGGCGACGACGCCAAGAGCGCCGAAATGGCGGAACTGGAAAAGGCGATTGCCAATTCCGGCATGCCAAAGGAGGTCGAAGAACAGGCCCGCCGCGAGCTGCGCCGGTTGCAGCGCATGCCGGAAGCCGGTGGCGAATACCCCATGGTGCGGACCTATCTCGACTGGCTGGTCGAATTGCCGTGGAAAATCCCGGAAGAAACACCGATCGATATCAACGAGGCGCGCCGCATCCTGGATGAGGACCACTATGACCTCGACAAGATCAAGCGGCGGATCATCGAATATCTTGCGGTGCGCAAACTGGCGCCGCAGGGACGTGCGCCGATCCTGTGCTTTGCCGGGCCTCCGGGTGTCGGCAAAACTTCGCTCGGCCAATCCATCGCGCGGGCGATGAACCGCAAATTCGTGCGGGTCAGTCTTGGCGGCGTACATGACGAGGCTGAAATCCGCGGCCACCGGCGCACTTACGTCGGGGCGCTTCCGGGCAATATCATCCAGGCGATCCGCAGGGCCGGCTCTCGCAATTGCGTCATGATGCTGGATGAAATCGACAAGCTCGGCGCGGGAATCCAGGGCGATCCCGGCGCCGCGCTGCTGGAAGTGCTCGACCCGCAGCAGAACAACAGCTTCCGCGACAACTATCTCGGCGTCACTTTCGATCTTAGCCGCGTCGTATTCCTGACCACGGCGAACATGCTCGAGACGGTGCCGGGACCGTTGCGCGACCGCATGGAAATCATCAGCCTGCCCGGTTACACGCCGGAGGAGAAGCTCGAAATCGCCCGGCGCTATCTGATCAAGCGGCAGATGGAGGCCAACGGCCTCAAAGAGGGCGATGCCGCAATGTCGGACGATGCGATCCGCAGCATCATCCAGCATTACACGCGCGAAGCCGGCGTGCGGAATCTCGAACGGCAGATCGGTCAGGCGTTGCGCCACGTTGCGGTCCGCATTGCGCAGGGCGAGAAAGGTCCGTTGCCCGTGACACCCGAAGAACTCGCGGGAATTCTCGGTCCGTCGCAATTCGAAAGCGAAGTCGCGATGCGGACCAGTGTCCCGGGCGTCTCCACCGGCCTCGCCTGGACGCCCGTCGGCGGCGACATACTCTTCATCGAAGCAACGCGGATTCCGGGCAGCGGACGGCTGATTCTCACCGGACAGTTGGGCGACGTGATGAAAGAGAGCGCGCAAGCGGCCCTCAGTCTCGTGAAGAACCGGGCGGAAGCATTCGGCATTGATGCCAGCCGCTTTGAGCACGCAGATATCCATGTGCATGTTCCGGCCGGCGCCGTGCCCAAGGACGGGCCGAGTGCCGGTGTGGCGATGTTTATGGCGCTGGTGTCGCTGATGACCGAACGCAATGTGCGCAGCGATACGGCGATGACCGGCGAAATCAGCCTGCGCGGACTTGTACTTCCCGTCGGCGGGATCAAGGAGAAAGTCATCGCGGCGCACCGCGCCGAAATCAAACGCGTCATCCTGCCGGCGCGCAATCGCAAGGACTATGAAGATATTCCGGAGACGGCGCGCAACAGCATGGAATTCGTCTGGATTGAGCGTGTCGATGAGGCGGTGGAAGCAGCCCTGGAATCCAAAACCACTTCGGATATCGAGGCCGGCGCCGTGCGTCATCTGATGGATGCCCAGGCCCGGGATTGAGTTGCGGCTTAAGCAGCTAGAGCGAAATCATTTCACCGGATCAACCTCCACCTTGCGGGGAGGCCGAAATTTGCGCAGCAAATTTCGAATGGGGGTGCGCGCGTCGAAATCCCCCACCCGCAAATTTGCTGAACCGCAAATTTGCGTGCCTCCCCTCAAGGGGGAGGCAGAATTTGAGCTGGCCAAGTCTCATCCTGCTCTAAATTCGTTGCAGCGTGTGAGCAGGCGGATTTGATGATCGGTAGCTTTGGGCTGGTCCGGGCGGTGCGGGAATCGGCGACATCGGATGCGCGGCGCGTGATCGTCGCCAAGGGCCTGCGCGCAACGTCGGACGGTTATGTCAGCATCGTGCTGCCCGCCTATCTGCTGATGCTGGGCCGGAGCCCATTCGAAATCGGCGCGCTGATGACCGCGACATTGCTGGGCTCGGCCTTTCTCACATTATTTGCCGGACGCATCTCGGGCTTTCTCGGCGAAAGGCGGGCGCTGATTGCCGCGTCGCTGCTGATGATCGGCACCGGCGTGGCATTTTCCTCGGTCACGGAATTCTGGCCGCTGCTGCTGATCGCATTCATGGGCACGCTCAATCCCTCATCCGGCGATGTCAGCATTTTCCTGCCGCTGGAACAGTCGCTGCTCGCGCGTTCCGTCGCCGACCGGGATCGCACGCTGCTGTTTGCCCTCTACAGCGTTTCGGCATCGATCATGGGCGCCTTCGGAACACTGATCGCGCGCATGCCGGATTTTGTGCCGCGCTTCGGCATCGACCGTTTGGCGGCGATGCGCGGATTGTTCCTGCTCTATGCCGCGATCGGATTGGCGGCGGCCCTGCTCTATTCCGGGGTCAGGGAAAACCGGCATGAAGCAAAGACGCGCGTCTCGCGCCTCGGGCCGTCACGCGCGATCGTGTACCGGCTGACTGCCCTCTTCTGCGTCGACTCCTTTGGCGGCGGCTTTCTGGTGCAATCAATCATCGCGCTGTGGCTGTTCGAGAATTTTCATCTGGCGCTTTCGTCGGCGGCCACGATCTTCTTCTGGACCAATATTCTCACGGCGATTTCGTTCTTTGTTGCCGTGCCAATCTCGAAACGCTTCGGCCTCGTCAATACGATGGTGTTCACGCATCTGCCGGCGAGCGCGTGTTTGCTGCTGATTCCGTTCATGCCCAATCTTTACTGGGTCATGGGCCTGCTGTTCCTGCGCAGTGCATTGTCACAGATGGATGTGCCGACACGGAACTCTTACGTGATGGCGGTGGTGACTCCGCCCGAACGGCCGGCCGCGGCCAGTTTGACCGCAGTGCCGCGCAGCCTCGCTTCGGCGGTCAGTCCGATCATGGCGGGCGCGTTGCTCGCAGTGTCGACTTTCGGCTGGCCACTGCTGATCGGCGGGACTCTGAAAGCCGTCTATGACCTGTCGCTGTTGCGCGCCTTCCGCAACATCCGCCCACCCGAAGAAAGAGGAGCGAGTAACTAGAAGCGCGAAGCGAGATTATCTTTAGCGCGCCAGCTCCGACTCCAGCACCTGCATTGCCATGTGTTCGAACTTCGCCGCCGAGTCGATCAGAAGCTTGCGGTGGTGCTCGGTTTTGATGGTTTCTGCGAGCTGGAGCAAGTCTACTGCGCGTTCGAGAAATTTCGCCGCTTCCTGGCCGTCGATAGCCCCGGCTCCTGTTCTGTGCCGGGAAACAAACTGAACTGAGTTCACGGCGCGTGCCCTCCCGATAAAAAACATTCCGGTGTGCCCGTGCGAGGCACCGAAGCCGTCACTTTGGCCCGGTCTGGTTAAGTTTGGGTATCCGCAGGAGCGTTAGTGATTGGCTGCCCCGCCCTGCCGCGCTCGCGCTCCAGGCCTGCTCTTTCCGAAGCGAGCGGCGGCGCGATAGAGTGGCTACGGTTGCAAAAAGCTCTATGCGCACGCGCATGGGCAAGGGGAGGATGGAATGAGAAAGTTCTGGATGCTGACGGCGAGCTGCCTTGTGGCCGCCACTTACGTTGGATTTGTTGGACCTGCGGCTTTTGCGCAGAACGCGGAAGCCGAAGCTGCCGCGGCCCGCGCAGCGGCTGCTGCGGCTGTGGCCCGCGCCAACGCGCAGGTTTCGCCCAACGATCCGCTCGAAAAGATCTGCCGCATCGGCCCCCGGTCGCGCGAAACCGACATCCAGAGAATGGAACCGTTTAAGGTTTTCGATAATCTTTACCATGTCGGCCCCTGCTATGTTTCGTCGTGGATTCTGAGGACGCCGCAAGGCGACATCATGTTCGACACGGCGCAGGAGCCTTTCGTCGACATGATCCAGGCCAACATCAAGAAGATCGGCGTCAATCCGCACGACATCAAATACATCATCATCAACCACGGCCATGTCGATCATTTCGGCGGCGCGAAGCGGATGCAGGAATTCACCGGCGCGCGCGTGGTGGCGACGCCTGAAGACTGGAAGATGATCGAAGCCTTCGCCGGCAAGCCCAATAATCGCGACGGCAACAAGCCGACCGAAGTGCCGAAACACGACATGGATGTGCGCGAGGGCGATCATCTGGATCTCGGCGACCAGCATCTGATTTTCCACACGGCGCCGGGCCACACGCCGGGCAATCTGTTCGTGGAAGGCCTCGCATTGCATGACGGCGCGCAGACCTATCGCGGCATCTGGAACGGCGGCGGCCTCGGCGCTCCCGGCCTCGCCGGCGCCGAACAGGGCGTGAAAAACGCCGAGAAGCTGAATGCGGTGAAGGGCGTCCAGGTCTATATCCAGACCCATGCCTGGGAGGACCCGAACGGCTATCCCGGCGGTGGCATCCACGAGCGTGCCAAAAAGCTCGCCAACCGCAAGCCGGGCGATCCGAACCCGTTTGTCGATCCGGCGACCTGGGACGCGCGCGCCAAACGCCAGCTCGAAAGAGCGAAGCAAGTGCTCGCGCAGGAACAGGCCAAAGCGGGCGCAGCCAAGGCGAACTGAGGAGCAGCGCGGAACGAGGAGCGAGGAGCGAGATCCCCCCTCCGTCGCCCATTCGGGCGACACCTCCCCCGCAGGCGAGGGAGGAAAACTGCGGCGGTCAAACTTCCTCAGTTCTCTCGCTACTCGCTTCTCGCTTCTCGCTTCTCGCTACTCGCTCCTCACCAGTAGCCGATCATTCGGCCGGCGCCGATCGAGGTGAGCCAGAACAACAGCGAGGTGCCGCCCATGGCAGCGAGACGGCGGCGCTCCGTATGCGTCAGGTCGCGCTGCTTGTGCGCGCGCCACGCGGATGAGCGGTGAACGAGCAATACGTTGACGAGAGCAAGTCCAATCGCCGGAATCTTGATGTAGAGAAACGGATTGCCGACATATTCCGTGGCTTTGGTCGCGAGCAGACCTGCACCACTGATGGCGGCGACGGTGAATCCCGCGGCCGCCATCCGCGTGGTCGGGCGGGAAATCGCCGCCAGCGGCGCGTCCGGCCAAAACCCGAGCAGGCGCAGGTCGAGAATCACCACCGACCCGAACAAAGTCGCCACGCCGAGAATATGCGTGAGATTGATGATGCCGTAGAACCAGACGCCATTGTCCCGCATGACATGGCCGAGGGCCGAGCCCTCAAGCCACGCCATGAGATGCGGAAAACTCAACGCACCTTGTCGGCGAATTCCGGATACACGGTGTAGTGCCGGCCTTCATACTCGACCTGAATGGTCTTCATTTCATAGCGCTTGGGATCGCGATTGCGCTGACCATGCACCGTGACCATGGCGCCGACCGGAATGGTGTCCTGCTTCAGGCCGGCCGATGCGGTGCGGAACGGTGGCGCGAGCGTGATGTCCCAAACCTTGCCGTCGATGGTCTTGATCCTCATGGTCCCATGCGGTCCGGCGAGCTTGACGCCCTCCGTGACCATGCCGGTCATCGCGGTGACTTCATCGACATTTCCGCCCCAGCCGTGATGGGCCAAAGCGGGCATGGCGGATGCGATGGAAATGGCGGCGGCGAAAGCGATTGTGTTCAGGCGCATGGGGTTACTCCTGAAGTGGTCCGTTTGATTATGCCGCAAGCCGCGGGCAACCGGGAGGCGGAAATTTTCGCCCGGGTATTTGGACAGGTGGCGACACCGGGTTACGATTGGATCATTGCCGGGGTAACTACAGGGAAGGGCTTACATGAACAGGAAAATAGTTTTTTCAGCGATTGGCATCTCATTGCTGGGTTCTGCCGCGGTTCTCGCGCAGGGCCAGGCGCCGCAGCATCCGATGACATTCTTTGTTGCGCGCGAAGTTCCGGGCACCGGAAATCTCGGTGGTCTGGCCGGGGCCGACGCGATCTGCCAGAGGCTGGCGGCCAGCGTCGGCGCCGGCAATCACACCTGGCACGCCTATCTATCGGTCAGCCAGGCCGGCAACGAGCCGTCGGTCAATGCCCGCGGCCGCATCGGACCGGGACCCTGGTACAATGCCAAGGGCGTGCTGATTGCGTCCAACGTCGCCGATCTTCATGGCGATGTCGAACGCGACCGCAACGCGATCCGGAAGGCAACATCGCTCGACGAACATGGAAACATGATCAACGGCTTTGGCGATATGCCGAACGAGCATGACATGATGACCGGTTCGGACTCGGACGGCCGCTCATTGCCGGGCATCGATGCGACCTGCAACAACTGGACGTCCGACGGCACGGACCACAAGGCCATGCTCGGCCATTCCGACCGCGATGGGCCGGGAGCGGTGAACACGTCGTGGAATTCGTCGCATATGAGCCGCGACTGCACCAAGGCGGGACTCATCGCCACCGGCGGCGCAGGCCATTTCTACTGCTTCGCTACAAACTAATTTTCGCGTGCGTGTTTAGCGTGTGACGTTCGGGGTCAGGCCGGGATTGGGCGCCGCAGGGCGACCGGTTTCAGTTCTGACCCCGATTATGTTCTACGACGTCCTTCCGTCATTGGCGCTTTGTTGCCTGCGCCAGGTCGCGCCGTTCGACCACACAATGATTCCGGTCTGCGGGATCAAACCCCGCATGTTCCAGCCGGTACTGCCGGTCAATGTGGCGCCGCTGGTCAGCTTTGCAGTCGCGGCATCGCCCTTGTCCGATCTGATCTGCAGTTCATCGCCGGACTGGGTGACACGCAATGTGGACCCGAAACGGTTGCACGCCGCATCCCTGGCTTCGCAACGATAGACGCCACTGAGATCGGGCAAATCGGGCGCGCGAGCATGGGCAGGTCCGCCGGACCAGGCTGCCAACGCGCAAAGTCCGATTGCGCCAGGCCGCCAGGCGGACGCGCGCCGGGTTCGCGCCGGGCGCCTCCGCTGCATCGTGATATTCGTCGTTCCGCCGTCATGGGGCGGGCGGCCTCCACCCAGCTGAAGCCGGCCAGGTTTCCGGGCAGGTGTAACTTCAAGGCGCCCGCGCACAAGTTGCGGTTGCGCCATCATGGCAGCTCCGCGCGTGGCGCCGCGAAGCCGCAAAAACCAATTAAACGCTGTCATAGCCACATCCTCCGAAGAGCAATATGGAACGCCTCTCGATTTGAGATGTGCGCCGCTTGCGCCGGGGACAAGCCCCGGCGCCGGCGGTGCGCTTTACGCGGCCTTCTTCGTGCTCGTGAGCGTCGGGCGACGCGTGCCGCCCATTTCGATCTCTACACGGTGCGGCTTCATCGCCTCAGGCAGTTCGCGGACAAGGTCGATTGTCAGCATACCGTTGTCCCAGTGCGCGCCCTTCACTTCGACGTATTCGGCAAGGTTGAATTCACGCCGGAACGGGCGGGCCGAAATGCCCTGGTACAGATAGCTGTGGTCGCCTTTTTCCTGTTTCTGGCCCTCCACGGTGAGAACTTTCTCGTGCACCGTGATGGTGATTTCCTCGGGTTTGAACCCGGCCAGCGCTAGGGACACCTCGTAGCTGTCTTCACCGGCCCGCTCGATATTGTAGGGCGGATAGTTGGTGTCGCCGGCAAAGCGCTGGGTTTCATTTTCCAGAAGGTCAAACAAGCGGTCGAATCCGATGCTCGATTTCCAGAATGGGGTCAGGTCATAAGTCCTCATGGTCACATCCTCCGTTTGAGCAACATGACAATGCGCAAACGGGTTTTTGCCCGGACCAGATAGCGGCTGCCGGACGGGCCCGTTTCGCGGTCGTCTAGGTAGTTTTGGGAATTCCGGATTCAAGGGGTTTGGGCGCATCAAAACCGCATAGCGGCGCCGGAAAGAAACGGTGTTCTGGAGCAAATGTTAACGCGAGGCGAGGCGCATCCCGGACGTAGAACAGACACCAATTTGCGGAGAACTTTAGCTGGTAAGGCCGGAACCCGGGGAACCCTTTTTGCTGGCAGGACCAGAGTTCGGCACGGCGGCTCGCTCCTTGACCCCGCGTTGGGTCCGGATGATGGACGCGAGTTCCGACAGGTTGTTTGCCAATTTCAGATACTCGTTCCGAAGGTCCGCATCCGAAGTGGACTCCGCCAATGTGCGGCAGTCTTCGGCCTGCTTGAGACATTCCTCCGCGGTGAGGACTCTGCCCATGAGTCTGCCCAACAAAGCTTCCCGTGCTTAAAATTTATTGAGAATTTCCGCGGGGTGAACCGGGTTTACGGATTTGTGAAAAACCTGTCCGTTCTGCCTGGTGTCGCTATGCGGAAGTGAGGCGTGCGCAAAGTGTCAGAACGTCAGAAGCCGCGGAATGCCTGGGTTTTTGTGCGCGTGAAGTGTCAGACAAAGTGTCAGAAAATTCGAGGAGCGAGGAGCGAGAAAAGAGGAGCGAGATCCCTCCTCCGCTTCGCTGCGCTCAGCACCTCCCCCGCACGCAGGGGAGGAAAACAGTTGGCGTACGTCTGTACACAATGATCGACGTCCAAGGCCGTGTTCTCCTCCCCCGTTTACGGGGGAGGTGGCGCCCGAATGGGCGACGGAGGGGGGACTCGCTTCTCGCTTCTCGCTTCTCGCTCCTACTTCCCTGGCTGCGGCAGGTAATGCGCAAACGCGACAGCGAAATGGCTGACGAGATAGCCGCGGTCGGTGAAATAAGACCCGGCGCCGCCCGCAGCGAAAGCACGGAAATGCATGGTTGACGGCCTGATACCGGCTTCGGCGAGAAGCCGCGCCAGCGCGTGGGTCGTGATCGGCTGCCCCGCCCTGCCCCATTCGCGCCAGGGCTGACCATCCATTTCAGCGAGCAGCCGCACAAGATCGGCGGAGCGGATACGGTCTGTGTCGACGATCGGCGCTCCATCCGGTCCATGCAGCGCGAATTTCCCGGCCGCGAGCCCATCGATGATTTTGCGGACATCGCTGAGCAGAAGCTGCAACAGAGTCGGCGCCTGACCGCGGATCTGCTCCAGCGCGTCGCGGGCCTGCATCTCCCATTGCGCGCCGGCACTGGCGGCAATGGTCAACAATGGCGTCCAGTTTTCGTCTTCGGCCAGTGCGCGCACACCCTCTGCCTGACGCAGATTGTCGACTTCATCGCCGGCCCAGCGCGCCAACATGCGCCGGAACTGTTCGAGCGGCGCAAGATGTTCGTCGCGCAGGCGAAGCACGGAGTCGGATGGCGCGAAATATGCGAGCCTGATTTCGATGCTGCGCCGCGCCAGTGCCGGAACAATGCGGCCGTGCAGTGCAAGTGCCGCGGCGGTGAACAGCGGCAGATTAAGCAGTTCAAAGCGCGCGTCGCGCAGCATGCAGGCATTGCGCTGGCGTCCGTGACGGATGGCGGTGGCGATTTCGCTGCTGCGCAGAAGCGTGGCGCCGTCGTCGATCAGGAGCGTCGGGGTGTGTTCGAGGCTGTTGAGGATGGCGCGCGGCGACGCGGCACAGATCTCGAGCGGCCGCGCGACCAGGAGTGACAGCAGGCGCAGCAGGGTGGTCTTGCCGCAACCCGGCTCGGCGGAAGTAATGACCAGCCGCGGGCTGATGTCGAATGCATTCAGCGCGTGGGTGTGCATGCACCAAAGCGCCGTTATCAGGGCGAGAGATTCCGGCATCGCGACATGGCGGCGGATCGCGGCGATCAATTCGGGAAGCAGGGCCGCGGCAGTGACGGGTTCGGGCCACTCTTCGACGGGCATGAACTCGATCTCGTCGCCCGGACGAAGTTCGGGGGTGCGCCGGCGGGTGCGCAGATCGCGCGCCTGCTGGCGCTCCCAGAGGGCCTGAGAGAATTTGCGGGCGCTGTCGGGTGCGATGCCGAAATCACCGGCGAGTCCGGCGAATGCCTGGTTCCAGCGCCGGATGTCGTCCGGCGCTGTTCCATGTTCATCGTCGAGACAGGCGGTGTCGGGAGTGGCCTCCCAGTCATCCGCGTCCGGATTCTCGGTATCGATGATGCAAGCCGTCAGGCGGTCGAAGTTGTTGCGGTCGATGCCGAATTCCCGCAGCAGGGATTCCGTATCGGGACCGAGCAGGATTTGCGACAGCGTCGTGGCGCGCGCGGGTGCAGCGCCGGTGTAACCCGGTTGGGACATGTCTGTTCTCCATGGTTTTAGAAACGGCTGCGCGGCACGCCGCGCTTACGCACTCTTCTCAACCCGCCCCTTGGGGGCGGGTCGAAATCCGCGCCTTTGCGGATTTCGGGGCGGGGACAGCGCGCGGAACGCGCGCGCATTGGCGCATCAGGTGAGGGGGCTTAGTCAGCTCAGTATCACCGCGCAAGGCGCAGTACCAAGCTTGACAAATTTTATAGTCCTATCCCTTCACCTAGTCAAGCGGTTTCTTCCGCTCAAGTGGCGGAACGATGCAATAGCCCCCAAGGCCCAACATAGAACTCTCGTCCAAGTTCGGACTTATCGAATTAGGTACGGTGCTGGCGTATAAAATCATTGACGAGAGATACGCCAGCAGCGTATCATGTCTGGAATGAAAATCGTCCGGACCACTCTGTTTGACCGGTCGCTGAAACGGCTCGGAGCGAGTGCCATCGATCTGGAAAAACTGGAAGCTGAGCTCGCCGCCAATCCGGCAGCCGGTGACGTCATCCAGGGTTTAAGAGGCGCTCGCAAAATGCGCTTCTCAATGGCTGGACGCGGCAAGAGCGGCGGCGGTCGTGCAATTTACGTGCTGGTTGTGAAGGCAGACACTGCTTACTTGCTCCTGGCCTACAGCAAGAAAGACCAGGACGATTTATCCCCTGCCCAGCGCAAAGTGCTGGTGGAGATTGTGAAGGAGTTGACCGATGGCTAAGGCAAAATTTGGCGTCTCGAAACAGGACACGAATTTCGGACGTAACCTGATCGCGGCAGCCCGGGAGGCCCTCGCTCATAAGCGGCGAGAGATTGAACTTCCCGTGCGCGTGATTGAACCCATGACTCCGGCACGGGTGAAAGCGATACGCAAGAAGGTCGCAAAGAGTCCCAAGGAATTTGAGCGCCGCTTTGGTGTGCCGGCTCGTACCCTGGAGGGATGGGAGCAAAACAAAAAAGTCGACGTGGCCGGCCGCGTGCTCCTGATGGTTATCGAAAAAGACCCAGACGCGGTCGAACGAGCATTGGCAGCAGAGTAGCTCTGGGAAATTCGACTCTGCCCCCCGATAATCCCCCGAGGCAGTTGTAGAATCTCAAGTAAAACAGTCATTGGTGACGGCGGCGGCGCTCTCGTCGGTTGTGTCCAACAGAGCCGGCCAATGCGACGGATCATTATAAGGCAGACCCTTCGTCCAGAGTCTTACATGGGTCGCCTCGATTGGCGCATACAACGCGATCGAACCTCGCTGCTCGATCACTTGGGTAACTATCTCGGCTGGAGTCCAGCTTGGATGATCTTTTTTCAGCACGCCTGCCAGTTGCCAGACGTATGACCAATCCAAACTCCTAGGAGATGGCAGATGCCTCCGGTGCACAGCAAGTCTGACTATTTCGACGGTTTTGCTGCTCTTCGGCCATAGCTTTGTTCCGATCGGATGAAGGCAGACGATTCTCCGACCATCTGCCCCAAAATACTCCAAAACCTCAGGGGGACAGCCACTGACAAGCTGGGGCACCAGACCAAGTTTCCTGATGCTGGCCAGCACGTCCCGTGATGTGTCATGGGTAAACCATGTATACCGCTCCGGGAGCGCGATCTGCCCAGTAACCATTTTCGTTAGAAGGTCTAACTGAAGCTCGTGATTTGCTTCCGTCGAGTTCCCCCCAAAGCTTGCTCCATTTTTAAGCTGCGACTGCTTCTGCCGCTGACAATGCTGGGCCGCAGGTAGCCCACAACTCTGGAGTTAGGTCACAGAAGTCGCGGATGTAGGCCTCTAACGCGCCGGCTTCATCCGGTGTCAAGGACTGAAACGCAAAATCAGCCATTAAACCGCCCACTGCCGATGACCATTCGGAAAGACTGTCACGGCTAGCGCATGCAATTAGTCCAATCCGCGCTGCATCGTCGAGATCGAGACTGGCTGGTGAGAATCGTCGATAATAACGAATTACGGTAAAAACCGCGTCCGCCAAAGCGTGGCTACGAGTGACTGCCGCGCACGTGGCGAGCCCCCATAATGCGGTCAGAAACTCTATGCCGCTGGCAGACTCCAGGCGATATTGTGCCCGCTGCAGCGCAGCGGCAGCGTTGTTTGCCAACTCTGTGCTCTGCCGAAATAGGAACACTGAATTGACTAGTGGCGCGAAGGAACGGGCGGTCGGCTTGGCTTCCATCAGACCAGCTTCAACCAACCCCAGGTTCTCGCCAGCCAGTTCTCGCACAAGCGGGACATTGTCCTCTAGCGGCCCGGCGCGCGTTATCAAGAACAGATTCACAGAGGATTTCAGGCTTTCAGTCTCTCCCAAAATCCGCTCGTGGAGCAACAGACGCTGCGCGGCTTTCTCCCGCACTGCCGCGCGCGAAATTACGCGGCCGACGAACTCGTTGCGTAGCTGTGCCGGATACCCGAAGTCGGATTGCCACATTGGGCCCAACCGCATGTCCGCGCAGACTTGGAGAGCAAACGGTCGGGTGCGAGCGGCACGCAATTCCCTAGCAAAAGCAAGAGACGCGCCACGCCGCCCTCCCAAACAACGGACGATTAGCCCTGCCTGGGCCAAAGCCGCCATGCGCCGCCAGAACGTCGGCTTATTCGCAAGAATTTTGATGTATGAGAGTTGACCATAAACAAAGACGAAAAGTGCCGACAGCAACTCGAAATCCGCGTCGACACCGTCAGTGGGCTTGCATAAGGCAGCCGCGATCTCGGCGAGGATGGGTTTTGTTTCTTCCATAACATCGTCGCGTAGCAGCGCCAGTTCGAGAAGTGCACAGCGGGTCATCGCGTCACCGCCGTCGCGCGCCCAGCGCGCCGCGGTGTCAAACGCCGAGGGGGTCAAAGTCCTTCCTGCAAGCCGCTCTAGTGCAAACGGATGGCTGCACAGCAACAGCGAAAGCCGAAATCCGCTTTCGGCATCGAAGGCCAGCAGGCCGTCAACGATCTCCGGCAGTGCCGTATCCGCGTATGCCGCAATATCGACCTGTCCGTCCCAGCGGCCGATCAGTCGTTCATAGTAACCGGCCGAGCGCGGCACCAATGCGTCAAAATCCACGTTCTTCTGTTGCAAGGCAGCAACGATCGCTGCCGACGTCCCCAAAGGAGTCGCATTAATGTCTTCGGTAAATTCGGTTACCTCCGCATCGGTCAGGCTGCGAACAGCAATAAGCGCCGACCACCTTCGTAGAGCCTCGCGCGGTAGGTTCACTCTAGCCGCTTCGGCTTCCAGCATACCGTTTCGGTCCTCCTGTCGCTCCGACAGCAAGCCCAAATGTCGGACGCGGATGTTGCGACCACCGCTCTCGATAACCACTTCCGGCAGATTTTCACTTCGGTCAAAGCGGATTCGCCAGACGTCGCCCATTTCATCTTTGACTGTGATTGGGTGTTCCGCTTTTGATGCCGTACGGACGGCTGCAAGCAAGACCGATCGCTGAAAATCCGATCCAGGGCTAAATTTGATGATGCCATCTGTAGCGAGGCCGAAGGTGGCGGAAAGTGCCTCATCAGCGATCAGGGATTGGCGCAGGATCGGCGGCCACAGATCTGTCAAATGCAGCGCGAGAGAACCTCTGATGTAATCTTCTCGCGCGTTCATGTTTAGCCCTTCATTCCATTAGCGACACCATTAACGACTAGCTCCTTAATCTGACTCAAGAGCCAAGCATGGATTTCGGGCTCGCTCTGCGCGATCTGATTGAGTATCCTTTCGGTTAGCCAACCGAAATAGCGCTCCCGCGCTGACCCATCCAGGCCGATCGCCACAGTGCAGAGTTGCAGCACGTAATTGGCGTACCCGAGTACGGCAAGATTGCGCGCGTGTCCCACTTCAGCCGCCGATGCCCAATTACGTACATCTGAGAGACGCAACAGCCAATCCGCTCGGGCGGTTACGTCAGCGTCACTCGAAGCCAAATGCCAAACCTCGGAGAGCATCCGTATCATCGCAAGCTGCGTCTCTTGTAACGCTGGCAGATCGCGCGGCAGCTGCACGAGTTTGGTCATTCGCGCCCGTAGCAGCGATTCCCGAATCGCTTTCAGTTCAGCAGTTTCGACAAGGCCATCTACCGTTATCGGGGCGGCCATAAGATGTGTTCGCAGTTCGGCTTCGGTAATCGGGATGATTTGATAGCCACATTGGCGCAGGGTGGTGCGATGTGCGAGCCGGTCCGCGTCACTCAACACGCCTTCGGCGACCAGATGATCGACTACGTCCAGCGTAGTGATAATCGGCGTGGATCGACCCTCATGCGTCACTTGTGGGTGCTGATTAAGGAACCGATCATCGATCAATACCGCATCTGCCGGCTCTGATATCGCGAGTATGCTGTAGCTCGGATGAGACTGGAATTCCCGGTCTTCTTCGGCCCGAAACGCACGCACTGCGCGGACCCCGCCCTCGGCGAGGCCCGATTCAAGCGCGGCGCGAATGCGCTCGATTACTGCCAACTGCTCCTCGCTGAGGCTCGCCATCGCGATAAATGCGTTTGCTTCATCATCGTCGCTCTGGCTGACAGACACGTTCAGCCCTGCGATCTTGAACTTGGCGAGCACACCGGCTGCGCGCAGATGAGAGACAGACAGGCTATCCGTCAGGAACTGCGTCTCTGGGCTTGTGGTCGGTTCATCGGGCCAGTCGGTTTCGTGCATCCGAAGATAGGCACGTGCGCGCGTTTCCTCTGGCCCGGTAAGGATACCCTTGGTCTTTAAGACATTCACGAGGGAACTGCAGCTGACCAAATAACCACGATACGCCGAAAGATCTGCCTCTTCCTCCATCAGAGAGCCCAAACGGTAAATTGGCGGCGAGCGCACCACGACAGTGGGTCTTCCTGCCTCTGATTGGTTCTTGGCAAGAACCAACATCTCCGCCAGATCCTTGCCAACTTCGTGCACCAAAGTGACGTCCGGTGACGGCGGTTCAGTCAACACCCCGATGGCACGGGCTTGGATCAGCTGTTTCAAAAGCTGCGCATCTTTTATCCGGCTGGGCTGGTGAAAAAGGGCCTTTGCTCGTTCCTTGAAAAGCCAACCCAAGGTCGAATGAGGAATCAGAATAGAAAAGCGCGTCAGGACAAGGTCCAGCAACCCAAGCCGCGCCAGCGTGAATAAGGCGCCAAGTTCAAGTGCAATCGTGGCGCCAGCCCGAAACTCTGTCGGCTGCCTGACCCCACTGAAGGCATAAACGACTCTGCGGCGTCGCACGTCCGGTTCGCCCGGGTTGGCCAGAGCTGGCACTAGCGTGAAATCCATCAGTGAGCGGTGAAGCAACTCGGCCGCGATGAACGCCGGCACTTTGCCATTTGTAAGCTGAGCGACGACATCGTCCGCTTGCTTGTCCCATGCGGGCTTTTGCTCAGCCAGTTCTTTTAACGATACTACTTTGATGGGACCACCGTTGCCGGACGTAGCTGCGGCGCGCTCGATCCAAGCCGCGGCGGAGTGATTGTTTTCCCATCCCCCCTGTGTGGCCAGTGAATAGGCCTTGATCAGTACGTGGGGATCGTCAGGTGCTTTTTCGGTAGCTGCAAGCACAAACCCCTGAGCGTGCGCATTGCCCACAGCGTTCGCAATTTCGGCGGCCTGTAGCAATTCTGTTGGCGACATAGTCGCCCTCTCCGCCCAAATCTCCTCACAGTACAAATTGAGTGATGACCAATTGCCCGAAGAAATCGCGAGATTAACCCGCAACGCTCGATAGCTGTCAGTGGCGCGATGAGCAGCAAGATTATCCAGCGCGGCACCAGCCTCAGTAAAGCGTCCCTCCCGCCAAAGTGTCCAGGCCCAGATGGTACGCAGACTTACCGATTGACGTACAAAATCGGCGTGGGCTGAGAGAAAAGCAAAGAGTTCGCCGTAGCGACCGAGCCGATCCAGAGTTCGGGCTACTAGCCCACAATCGGCTAAGTCATGTGTCTGCGAGAATAGCTGTTCGGCATATGGCAGTAGATCCTCGAACAGAAGTTTGTCTTCCAGCGCGTCAGTCAAATTGCGCAAGGCGCGCAATTCCTTCGTCTGTTCATAAAGCGCGCGACGTCCGGCTACAGAGTCCTCGCCAGCCGCCTCGGCAATGATCGCCTCAAGTGCATGTTGTTCTGTCGGGCCCAAACCCTGTGCGACCGCCTCCGCAAAGCGCTCCCTGGCTGCGCCAATCTGTCCTGACCGTGCCAACGTCTCGATTTCGATGCCCATGATGGGCAGCTTCTGCAGATGGGCGTAGAGCTGATCACGGTGCTTCGCGATATAGAGAGCCGCGTCTTTCGGTGTTTTCTGGGCGAATATCAGTGCATAACGCGCGTAAGCTTCGTCGGCCGTACCGGTGCCAGAAAAGGCGATGCTCTGATCCAAGCGGCGTTCAATTGCCGCAAGATCAAGCTTCAGACCGAACTTCAGTGCCAAGTTCAACCGGCGAAGCGACTGGAGCGGGTCTCGCATACTATCGCGCAGGCGCGCCATCCCGGCGGCACGGGTTTCAGGATCGCGGAGCTCCAACCAGAGAGCATAGTCGGCCGCAATATTGGCGCTCCGGTCAACGCCCACTTTCCGGCAATAGTCTGCATGACGATTGAACAGGGCTTGGGCTTCCCTCCGCGCGGCGAGGTGCTCTGGCGTCGAGGACAGCGGCACTTCCAAGGGCTCGGATGGCACCTGCATGGCGATAAACGCGCGTAGACGCATCGGCACTGCCGAAAGCAGGCGCGCCATCGCTAAGACGTGCAGCAAAGCAGCATTGTCTTCGAGATCAGCTGCCGTAATCGCGCCCGACGCGGTCAACAGCAAATCCCATTTTTCTGCCACCAGCGAGGCCATGAAGAACGTGAATTTCCCGTCTGAGTCGAACGCTTCCGCGCCCAAACCCGCGCGCTCTGCCCAAGCGAGGGCCGCGTCCGGACTCTCTGAATTCACCACAATACGAAGGGCCGCCGATCTAGCTGCCGGGGAATCCATCTCGCCGAGTTTGACGAGAGCCGCCTGACGGTCGCTATTCGCCAAAATGAAGGCGTCGGCGAGATCGGTCACTTCAGTCGGCGTCAACGCCCTGGATCGGGCCGCCAAAGCCTTCGCGCGTTCTAGAGTGTCACCAGTCGACAGAATTCGTGCGCACCAAGCGAGCGCGCGGGCCCGTACTTCACGCGAGCCACCGGCAAGCTCGGCCTGCTCTACTTTGTCAGCAAGCTGTAACGCCTCGTCCTTTGCGGAAAACCCGAAGAAAAAACGGGCTTGGCGGAGACGGCTTAGAGCCTGTTCGATTTCCTGATCTGAGAGACGAGCATAAAAGGCTTGCCGTTGTACTTCGCCCACACGCGTGAGGGTCTCGCCTGTTACGGTCACAACGTCGGCATCGTTTGGTACAGAGGGGAGTTGCCACGCCCTCGCCTCCCAATCGCGCTTGAAATTACGGATCAGGTCCGCGTTGAGATTCTGCGTAAGGCCGCCTTTTTTGTGGGCCGCGTCGTGATGCTCCAGGCACAAGACCGCTAAATTCTCTGGCGCGTGGCTGTAGCTGACGCTCCATTCTTCGATGTGATGGACGATGACAGACCGTGAACTGTTCCTGCAGACGCAACACGTAAACCGATTGGCGATGAAGAGAGCGCTCAAGATCTCCGGTGGGATGTGCGGACGGTCCCTGCGCATCTGCTTGATAGCGTGTTGTGGGATGCCTAATCTGGCGAGCGCCGTATCATCCGATTGCTGTAAACTGGTGAGGGTAAATCCCCGATCCTTCAGGGATGCCGCTAAATCAATGTCAATGCCGCGATCGATAAGCGCCGCTATTGTGCGGTGCAGCCTTGATTCATCCTCGCGATATTTCGCCGGAATTCGCTCGGGGTCCAATGCTTGGGACATTTGGTTGAGCCTCGCGGCGGGATGTCTAGCATTATGCGCAGAGGCGCGCGCGAAGGGAGAAAATCCAATCCGATTTACGCCCAAAATAGCATTTCTTCGCGCTGCAGACCGGTTTTCGCCGGATAGCGCTAGGCGCTTCCGGGGCTTCCGGCTTTGCTGCTTCGCAGCGACGTCGGGCAGCTCGGCATCCTCGTTACGTTACGGCAAGGCAGGCGCTGGCGCGCTCCTTCGCTCGCGGGCCGCGTCCAATTCGTGACGAATTGTCGGTATCCACTTAAGGCCCCGCGAACATTGTCCTTCTAGCCTGCCATGCAGCCAGGAGCGGACATGTTCAATAACCCCTCGACGAAAGCAGAGTCCTTTTTCAACGCGTCGCAAAAGCGCGATGCCGCGAAAGAGATGGCTGACAGACAGCGCGCCTCACTTGACGCCAAACTGGCCAAATTGCGGGCCCTTCTGTTGGCAAAACAAGAGGCTGAGAAAAAGCTGGCAAAAGAAAAGGCCGACCAAGAAGCGGCCAGGTTAAAACCCGCCAAAGTTATAGCGCCAAAGAAGCGGGCACGCCGAAAGGCGGCGTGAGGTAATTCGGATTTGGTGCGGGCGGGGGTGAGTGCCGGCGACTTACCCCTCACCCGGCGCGCCAATGCGCGCGACAGTGCGCTCGCTTCGCTCGCTGTCCCCGCCCCGAAATCGCTACGCGATTTCGACCCGCCCCCAAGGGGCGGGTTGAAACATCGCGCGGGCGTGTGAAAAGAATCTCTTCGGCGCGCCGACGCCGCGCGGATGGGTCCCCATGCGCCCCCTCCACCACGCAGCTTCCGCCTTCGCCAAGGCTACGGCGGACAAGTCGCTGCGCGGTTCTGCGCGCGGGAAATCGCCTCTGGCGATTTCTGGTCCGCGCTTACCCCTGCTTCGCAGGGGAGGAGAAACTCAGAGGCGCGCCGGGGATGACACGGTGTTTTAGCGGGCGCGCAAGTTCCCCCCTCCACCGCTACGCGGTCCCCCTCCCCCGTTTACGGGGGAGGAAAACGCTCACGGTGTTTTTGCAGGAGCTGATGAGAACAACTCACCCCTCACCCGGAGCGCCAAGCGCGCGACAGTGCGCTCGCTTCGCTCGCTGTCTCCGCCCCGAAATCGCTACGCGATTTCAACCCGCCCCCAAGGGGCGGGTTGAGAAATCAAGTCAGACTTCTTCTTTGGGTTTCTTTTTGTCGTCGGAGTCCGCGGGGGCGGATTTCTGGTCGGTGATGAATTCGAAGGCGAGCTTGTCGTTCTCGCGATCGAGCAGCACGCGCACCGTTCCGCCGTTCTTCAACTTGCCGAACAGGATTTCATCGGCCAGCGGCTTTTTGATGTTGTCCTGGATGACGCGCGCCAGAGGCCGCGCGCCGAACGCATCGTCATAGCCCTTCTCGCCGAGCCAGCGCGTGGCTTCCGGCGTCAGATCAAACGTCACGTCGCGGTCGATCAGCTGGGTCTCGAGTTCGAGCACGAATTTCTCGACCACGCGGTCGATGGTCGAACGCGACAGCGGCGCGAATGCGATCACCGCATCGAGACGGTTGCGGAATTCGGGCGTGAACAGACGCTTGATCGCCTCTTCATCCTCGCCTTCCCGCTTGCCGCGGCCAAAGCCGATGGATTCGCGCGCCGCATCGGAGGCGCCGGCATTGGTCGTCATGATCAGCACGACATTGCGGAAATCGATCTTCTTGCCGTTGTGATCGGTGAGTTTGCCGTGGTCCATGACCTGCAACAGGATGTTGAACAGGTCG
>CAYUQO010000008.1:181909-185731 GCA_964446945.1 uncultured Bordetella sp. | reverse complement strand
TGCGCAGGACCTCAAGCCCGGCGATCTTGCCGGCGTCCTTGGTCGCCTGACGCTGTGCGTCATTGAAATAGGCAGGCACCGTGATGACCGCCTGCGAGACCTTTTCGCCGAGATAGGATTCGGCGGTTTCCTTCATCTTCTGCAGGATGAAGGCCGAAATTTCGGACGGCGCAAAGCGCTTGTTTTCGCGTCCCTGCACCCAGGCATCGCCATTGTCTGCGCGAACGATCTTGTACGGCACCATGCCGATGTCCTTCTGGGTCATCGGATCGTCGAACCGCCGCCCGACCAGGCGCTTGATGGCGAAGAATGTGTATTCCGGATTGGTGACCGCCTGCCGCTTGGCTGGCTGGCCCATCAGACGTTCGCCGTCGCCGGTGAACGCAACAATTGAGGGCGTCGTGCGGGCCCCTTCCGAATTCTCAATGACCTTGGGCGCCGATCCTTCCATGACCGCCACGCAGGAATTGGTGGTGCCGAGATCGATGCCGATAACTTTAGCCATATGGCTCCTCCTAGGCAGACCCTCTGAAGCCCTTCCGCTGAAGCGGCCCCTTAAGTCCCCGTTGCTAAACTAACCTGAACAAAATGACGTTCGGGGGGTATATAGGAACCGGTTCTGGGCCCCGCAACCGCGCAAATTACCGAAATTGGGCCTGTTTTGGACTTCTCGCGAACCGTGAGCCGAAGTTGCACGCGGCGCGGACTGGCAGCCAAGCCGTTGAGGGCGCCCGCTATTTTGACCCGGTGGGGAGACTTGCGCCGGCCAGTCTGGCAACCGCCGCGAGCGTGGTCTGGGCCGCATTCAGGCCCAGACGGAAGTCCTTGTCACCATAAGTCGAATAGAGGTCAGTCGGCTGGTGCCACTGCGGGTCCCAGCCATTGCCGATCTGGGTCCCGCGCTCATTTTCCCGGACGCTGACCGAGGCGACAAAATCCTGGAACGGTTCGGAGTCGGTATTTGTCATGTGCGGGCCGACAACCGCCGGGTAATCCGTGGCGTAATCTTCATTGGCCTTCTGCAATGCTGAGGCAAGCTTCCCGGACTGCGCCGCCGACCGTGAGGCGGACTGGAATTCCACGTTAAGGTCTGCTTCCGGCCGCTGCTCCCGGCTGACGGTACCGTCGCTGCGCGGCATCCCATGGTCGAACATCACCATGTCGTGCTGGATCAGGCCTAACCATCTCGGTTCCGGAAAACGGCCCGAATGCGGTGGGTCTTCCTTGCCCTGCAGCGCGCGCCGGGCGGCCACATAGGCGCGCGCGCCGTCGAGGCCCGTCTCTTCATTATTCCATAGGACGAACCGCACGGAGCGGTCCGTGCGCACGCCGGGGCTGTTCAGCACCCGGGCCAATTCCATGACCAGTGCGGTGCCGGAGCCGTCATCATTGGCGGCCTCGCCATAGCCGATGCCGTCCATATGCGCGCTGACGATATACATCTCGTCCGGATGGCCGGTGCCGGTTTTGGTGCAATAGACCTCTTCGCGCGGACCGGGTGGCGCCAATTCCGAATCCAGTTGGCGCAGTTTTGGATCGGGCTGCGCTTTGGGGTCGGTATTTGGAGCGGTTGGGCGGCGAAATCCCCGTGGCCTGCCACCGCCAACGGCAAATCCTCCACGGGCGGGTACAGCCGCCCGGAATCGCTTCGCCGGGTCGTAGACATAGGACAGCCGCGCAGTGGGGCAGCCATAGCTTCTGAGCTGGCTTTCAATCCAGTTGATGGCGTCACGATTGCGTTTTGTCCCCTGCCGGCGATCACCGTACTGGGTGAGAGCCTTGATGTCGGCTTTGTAGCGATCGATGCTGAGTTCGCGCACGAGCATAGAAATCGCGTCAGGTTTTGCCGCGGGGGCAGCCGCCGCAGCTTGCGCGGCCATTGCAGGGCCGGCCATGGCCGCCATCAGGATCAATGGCGATGCCGCGCGACAGATCATTTCTGCGCTTCGATGTCGTAAGCGGCGAGCACAGCCATATTGTAGATCTCGCTCATCTTCGCGCCCAAGGGCGCGATCTGCACCGGCTTTTCCAGCCCGACCAGCAGCGGACCGATCATGGTGACGCCGCCGATTTCCTGCAACAGCCGGGTAGAAATCGATGCCGAGTGGATTGCAGGCATGATCAAAACATTGGCCGTATCCGACAGGCGGCAGAATGGATAGAGCGCCATGCGCTCGCGATTGAGCGCCACATCGGCGGCCATTTCGCCGTCATATTCAAAATCGACTTTGCGGCGCGCGAGAATTTCGACCGCCTCGATGATCCGCTCGGAGCGTTCGCCGCGCGGGTAACCGAAGGTCGAAAACGCCAGCAAGGCGACGCGCGGCTCAACGCCGAACCGGCGCGAAACACCCGCCATTTCGATCGCAATATCGGCAAGCTCTTCAGCGCTGGGCAATTCGTGAACCGTGGTATCGGCGGCCAGCACAAATCGTCCATGGCTGAGGATCATGGTCACGCCAACCGGCAGTTGCCCCGGCTTTGGGTCGAGCACCTGCCGCACATCGTTCAGCGCGGCGGTGTAATTGCGCGTCACACCGGTGACCATGGCATCGGCGTCGCCCGCGACCAGCAACGAAGCGGCATAAATGTTCCGGTCATTGGTGACCATTCGCACGCAGTCGCGGTAGAGAGCGCCTTTGCGCTGCATCCGCCGGTAAAGCATGTCGGTATAGGGCGCCGCCTCGGCCGCCGAATGCGGCACGCGGATGGCCAGCGGCGGATCACAATCGATACCCAGCCTCTTTATCCGTTCACGGATGACTTCCTCGCGCCCGACCAGGATGGAATCACCGAGGCCGGAACCCTGGAACGAAGCCGCCGCGCGGATCACGGATTCCTCTTCGCCTTCCGCGAACACCACCCGTTTCGGATTGGCGCGCACGCTGGCGGTGACAGTCTGGAACAATATCGCCGATGGATCGAGCCGCGCCGAAAGCTGGTTGCGGTAGGCATCCATATCCGGGATTGGACGGCGCGCTACCCCGCTTTTGATGGCCGCTTCGGCGACGGCCGAGGACACGCGCGAAATCAGCCGCGGATCGAACGGCACCGGAATGATGTAATTGGGCCCGTATGACGGCCGGGCGCCCCGATAGGCGGCAGCAACCTCGTCCGGCACATCTTCCCGCGCGAGCGCCGCCAAAGCGTTCGCGGCGGCGATTTTCATTTCCTCATTGATGGTTCGCGCAGCGACATCCAGTGCGCCGCGAAAGATGTAGGGAAAGCCCAGGACATTGTTGATCTGGTTCGGATAATCGGAACGGCCGGTGGCGATGATCGCGTCGTCGCGGACCTCGCGCACTTCTTCCGGCGTGATTTCGGGATCGGGATTGGCCATGGCGAAAATAAGCGGTCTCGCCGCCATGCTGCGCACCATGTCTCTGGTCACCGCGCCGCGTACCGAGAGCCCGACAAACACGTCGGCGCCCTGCATCGCCTCTTCCAGCGTGCGTGCCGGAGTTTCGGCGGCATAAGCCGCCTTCCACTGATTCATGCCTTTGGTGCGGCCGTGATAGATAACGCCTTTGGTGTCGCAAAGAATCACATTGGCCCGCGGCAGGCCCAGGCCGACCATCAGGTCGAGGCAGGCGATGCCGGCGGCGCCGGCGCCGTTCACGACCACTTTGATGTCGCGAATATTGCGCCCGGTCAGGTCCAGCGCGTTGATGAGGCCGGCCGCCGTGATGATCGCCGTGCCGTGCTGGTCATCGTGGAAAACCGGAATGTCCATCAATTCGCGCAAGCGCTCCTCGATGATGAAGCAGTCCGGCGCCTTGATGTCTTCGAGATTGATGCCGCCGAAGGTCGGGCCGAGATAGC